>NZ_JBDWAS010000059.1:0-20944 GCF_039978735.1 Maricaulis sp. | reverse complement strand
GCCCGGGGACCCCGGCGCTGATCGTGTGCGAAAGAGCCCGGTGATCAGGCGTCCTTCTTGGCCGCAGCCTTTTTCTTCGGTGCGGCTTTCTTGGCCGCCGGCTTCTTGGCCTCGGCCTTGTCGCCGTCCTTGGCTGCCGCTTTCTTGGCCGGAGCCTTCTTCGCGGCCGGCTTGTCGTCGTCCTTTTTGGCAGCGGCCTTCTTCTTCGGCGCAGCCTTCTTCTTGGCCGGAGCCGGCGCTTCGTCTTCCTCGGCGTAGAGCGCGTCCTTGGACACGGTCACCTCGGAGACGTCGGCGAGCTCGAGGATGTAGTCGACGACCTTTTCCTCATAGATCGGCGCGCGCAGCTGGGCGATCGCCTGCGGGTTCTTCTGGTAGAACTCGACAACCTGGCGCTCCTGACCCGGATAGCGCACGGCTTCCTGGTTGATCGCGCGGGAGAGTTCTTCCTGGGTCACGTCGACATTGTTGCGGCGGCCGATCTCGGCGAGCACCAGGCCCAGGCGCACACGGCGCTCGGCAATGCCACGATACTCGGCCTTCAGCTCGTCTTCCGACTTGCCCTTGTCTTCTTCCTCGAGGTGGTCGTGCTCGATGGCGTGCTGGACTTCGCGCCAGATATTGTCGAACTCGGCATCCACCATCTGCGGCGGCAGATCGAAGCTGTGCGCGGCATCGAGCTGGTCGAGCAGGGCCCGCTTCACCTTCATGCGCGACTGCTGGGCGTGCTCCTGGGCGAAGCGCTTCTTCAGCGCGTCCTTCAGGCCGTCCAGACCGTCGAGACCCAGGCGCTTGGCCAGTTCATCGTCGACCTTGGCTTCACCCGGTGCTTCCACCGACTTCACGGTGACGTCGAACTCGGCGTCCTTGCCGGCCAGATGGGCGGCCTGGTACTGCGCCGGGAAGGTCACTTTCAGAACGCGCTCTTCGCCCGGCTTGGCACCGACCAGCTGTTCCTCGAAGCCCGGAATGAAGGCACCGTCGCCGATGGCCACGCGGGCATCTTCGGCGGAACCGCCCTCGAAGGGCTCGCCATCCAGCTTGCCGACGAAGTCGATGACGACGACATCGCCCTCTTCCGCCTTGGCGTTCTTGCCGCCCTTCTTGGCGGAGAATTCGCGGTTTTCCTCGGCCAGCTTCTGCAGCGCCTCGTCGACCTCGGCCTCATCGACCTCGGCGACCGGGCGCGCGACCTTCAGCTTGGACGGGTCGGCCGGTTCGAATTCCGGCATCACTTCCAGCGAGATCTCGAAGGAGAAGTCGGCCTTGCCGGCGAGCACGTCCTGCGCCTCGCTGGTGACCTTGATGTCCGGCTGGGTGGCCGGGCGGATATTCTTCTCGTCGAGCGTCTTCTGCGTGGTCTGCGGGACCAGCTCGTTCAGCAGATCGCCCATGATCGACTCGCCGAACATCTTGCGGATGTGGCTCGTGGGAACCTTGCCCGGGCGGAAGCCCTTCAGGCGGACTTCCGGACGGATCTCTTCGATCTTCGCTGCGAGGCGAGCTTGCAGATCGTCGGCCGGGAAGACGATCTCGAAAGTGCGGCTCAAGCCTTCGGAAGATTTCTCGGTGACGTTCATGGGTTGGCCTTGGTGTTCTAAGTAAGGGTGCGCAGACATGCGCGTGCAAAATCGAGCGCGCGTTATGTCACGGGGATTCGCGCTGTGCAACGCCGGGCAGCGGTTGACGGGTGCAGATGAGGCGAATGCAGCCTGTTCGCATGCGGGGGCTGGAGGATCGGGCGGGTGTGGCGCGTGAGGGCAGCAGTCCGCCTCCGCCAAGGCTTCGGCGAGACAGCCGACGCTCAAGGATAGATTGGAGGCTTGCCTGCCCTCGACAGCCCTCCTTCGCCAAGGCTTCGGCGGGGCACCGCTTCGCCCCGGGTACGCGCTGCGGGTGGCTCGCCACCCGAAGCCCGCAGGGCGAAGGCCCCTGCCGGGGCATTCTCCGCCTAAAATCGATTCACTGGATCGATTTTTCTGCCTCCGGCAGACCGGTTCCGAATGGTGCGGATGAGAGGACTCGAACCTCCACGCCTTGCGGCACTGGAACCTAAATCCAGCGCGTCTACCAGTTCCGCCACATCCGCACGTCTGGTGGCGATCTCTTGGCACGGGGCGGCGCGGCTAGGCAAGCGGCCATTGCCGGGCGGGCTGCGGCGGTTCTATATCGCGGCATGTCAGGGATTTCCGAAGACCGCACCCCTTTCGACTGGGAGACGCGTTTCCGCGACGGCGATACGCCGTGGGAGCGCCGCCAGCTGCATCCGGCGGCTTCGCACTGGCTCGCCGAGGGTGTGCTGGCGCCGGGTCTCAGCGTGATCGTGCCCGGCTGCGGCCGGGCGCCCGAAGTCGTGGCCTTTGCCCAAGCCGGTCTGCACGTCACCGCCGGCGATGTCGCCCCGACCGCCCTCGCCTGGCAGCGCGAGCAGTTGGACGCCGCCGGGCTGGACGCCAGCCTGGTCGAGGCCGACCTGACGCAATGGCGCCCCGAAACGCCGGCCGATCTGGTCTATGAGCAGACCTTCCTGTGCGCCATCCCGCCCCGCCTGCGCGCGGACTATGAGCGTGCGGTCCACGCCTGGCTGAAGCCCGGCGCCCGCCTGCTCGCCCTCTTCATGCAGAAGGCCGAGCGCGGCGGACCGCCCTATGGCTGTTCGCTCGAGGCGATGCATGCGCTGTTTCCCGCCGAACGCTGGGCATGGCCGGACGACAACGCCTTCACCGCCTGGCCCCATCCCTCGCTGAGCGGCAAGCCGGAACTGGGCGGAGTGCTGGTAAGGCGGTAGCGCGGGGCTGCGCCGTCAGGCGATGGCCAGAACCCGCACGCCGTGCGTGCGGCCTTCCCGGTCCTGCCACCGGAAGACCGGTCCGACCGGCAGGCCGATCAGCGCGGCGCCGACCGGCGAAAGGACCGAGACCAGGCCCCGGTCGATATCCGCTTCGCGCGGCAGGACGAGGCGTACCTCGCGCTGGCGGCCAGTCTTCTCGTCCTCATAGGTCAGCGTCGAGCCGAGACGCACGAAGCGCCGGCGCGAAGCGGCGCCGACGACATTGGCGCGGTCGAGCTCGTGGCTCAGAAGCGCAGAGCCGGTTCCGGCAATCTCGTGATGGGGCACGATGTCGGACAGGCAGTCATAATCGGCAGCAGTGATGTAGATGGCAGGTTGGTGTGACATGTCATTTCTCGAAAGGCGATCGCATCCGCTGCGGCGCTTCGCCGGCGGTCTGCGGTGAAATTCAACTGGAAGACGGAACGGTATCGATCCCCGGCGCCCGGCCATTACCGGCAGGGTCCGGGGCTAGTGGCTTGCGAGCAGCAGGCCCCAATCGTGGCGGCTCAGGCCGCGCTGGTAGATACGGTTCGTCATGCCGTGATGATCTGCCCGGGCTGACAGAGTGTCAATCGGATCCGGCCGGGGCGGCATCCTCTGTCACAGCGCCTGCCTCTGCCGGTTTGCGCTTGCGCGCCTTGCCGTGCTTGGCGGTCATCGGGGCGCGGGTCATCACGAAGAGGGCTGTCGCAAGGCCGGACAGGACATTCGCCGCGGCGATGCCGCCGATCACGCCGACCGGTGCGTTGACGAGGAAGCTTCCGAGCAGGACGAAGGGCACCATCAGGCCCAGCGCCCGGCCGGCCGTGATCATCATGCCATAGCTGGGCCGGCCCAGACCGTTGAAACCGGCACTGCCGGCAATCGTGATGCCGTAACCGGCAATGGTCAGCGAGGCGATGCGCCAATAGGTCACCGCGGCCGCCTGCCCGGCTTCGGACGGCAGGAAGATCGCGGCCAGCACATCGGCGAAGATCCACAGCACCGCCGCCACGCCCAGACCCCAGGCCAGGGCAAAGAGGAAGGAGGTGCGGAAGGCTTCGCGCACACGGTCGGTCCGTTCGGCGCCGCCATTCTGGCCGGTCACCGCACCGATACAGGCCGACAGGGCGAACAGCGGCACGATGGCGAAGGCTTCCAGACGTCCCGCCACGCCCAGACCGCCGACCGCGGCATCGCCGAAACGCGCCATGGCCAGGCCCGACATGGCGACGGTCATCGCGACGGGATTGAAGATGTTGGAGATACAGGCCGGGATGCCGACGCGGGCAATGTCGGACCAGTGATGCCAGACCTCGCCGAAATCTTCCCATTTGAAGTCGAGCAGTTTCTCGCGGAAGACCAGATACCAGAGCACCATCAGGAAGGTGCAGGCATTCGCCGCGACGGTCGCCAGCGCCGCGCCGGACACGCCCCAGCCCAGGCCGGGGAAGAGACCGAAGACATCGTCGAGGATGAAGATCGGGTCGAGCACGAGATTGATCGCCGCGGCGGCCATCATCATCACCGAGGGGATTACCGCATTGCCCAGCGCGCGCAGGATATTGCCGGCCACCATCGGGCCGACGATCAGCACGATGCCGCCGAACCAGACCCGCATATAGTCGACCACGTGCGGCAGCATGGTGTCGCTGGCGCCCAGCGCCCGGAAAATGTCCTCGACGGTCAGCATGCCGATCAGCGACACCCCGCCGACCAGCAGCAGCGCCAGCGTCATGGCATCGGTGGAAATGCGCGAAATGGAGGATCCGTCCTTGCGCCCCGCCGCCCGCGAGACGGCCGAGACGGCACCGGCGCCCAGACCGATCGACACGCTCATCACCAGCATGGTGACGGGAAAGCTCATCTGCACGGCCGCCTGCTGGGCCGTACCCAGCGTGCCGACCCAGTAGGTATCGACAATGCCGACCAGCATCATGGCGAGAATGCCGAAACTCATCGGCATCATCATCCGGACGACATGCCCGAAGACCGGACCTTGCGTCATGTCGTGTGCAGACCGTCCGGCCATGGCGTACCCCTCCTGTTCGCCGCCGAGCATAGATAGGAAGTCCCGCCCCTGTCTGCAGCCCGTGGCGGTCAAATTGGTGTGAAAACATCGCGATGAGCGTTGAGGCCCGGCGCTGCGAGCCCGGCCTGCCACGCGTCAAGGGGGATTGGAAACGCCGCCAATCCCTCCCTTCTGCCGGGCGGGCACAGCGCAATCCCCCTTGCCTGTCCGGCCCGTCATGCGAAGAAACCGGGTGTCCGGCCCGCCCCGGATTCCCCCGCCCCGCTGACAGGGATGCTCCCGATGCTCCAGGATACCGGTTTCATCGTCGCTGGCTTCGTCCTGCTCTTCATGGGCGGGGAAGGCCTGGTCCGCGGCAGTGTCGCCGTCGCCGAAAAGCTGGGCCTGTCCAAACTCCTGATCGGCCTGACCGTGGTCGCCTTCGGCACCTCGACGCCCGAACTCCTCGTATCGGTGAATGCGGCGCTGGGCGGCGCACCGGACATCGCGCTGGGCAATGTCGTCGGCTCGAATATCGCCAATGTGCTCCTGATCCTCGGCGTCGCTGCCGTGATCACCCCCATCGCCGGCTGGCAGCGCACAGCGATGCGCGATGCGGTGGTGATGAGTGTCGCCGCGCTGGCCCTGTTCGGACTGACTTTCGGCAATGTCATCGGCCTGATCGAGGGCGCGGGTCTTTTCGCGGCACTCCTGGCCTATCTGGCTGTCTCCTACTGGCTGGAGCGGCGCGGCCGTCCCTCGCGCCAGCACGAGCACGAGACCGAAGAGTTCGAAGGCGTTGCGACACAGTCGGTCTGGATCGCGGCGGCCTTCGTGATCGGCGGGATTCTCGCCCTGATGCTGGGCGCCGACCTGCTGGTGCGCGGCGCCGTCTCGATCGCGCGGACCTTCGGCGTGTCGGATGCGGTGATCGGGCTGACCCTGGTGGCGATCGGCACGTCCCTGCCCGAGCTGGCGACCTCGATCGTGGCCGCCTGGAAGCGTCATTCCGATGTGGTGCTGGGCAATGTGATCGGCTCGAACATTTTCAACATCCTCGCCATACTGGGCATCACCGCCCTGGTGACGCCGATCCCGGTCGGACCGCAATTCCGCGTCCTCGACGTGCCCCTGATGCTGGGCGTGTCCGTACTGGTCGTGCTGCTGCTGGTGGCGACAAAACGGATCGGCCGCGGTGTCGGCATCGCCATGCTGGCCGCCTATACCACCTATCTCGCCTGGCAATTCACCACGGGCGGCATCGCGGGCTGAGCAAAGCTCAGGCCGGATGCCTATTTGGCCGCGGCGGCCGGCTGGTTCAGGTCGTAGGCGGCGATGCCGGCGAGGTTGACGATATCGCTGACCGAGGCGCCCAGACGCGCGATCTGGACCGGCTTTTCCAGACCGACCAGCATCGGACCGATCACCGTCGCCCCGCCGGCCGCCTTGAGCAGGCGCACGGCGATGGAGGCCGAGTGTACGGCCGGCATGATCAGCACATTGGCCGGCTGGGTCAGGCGCGAGAAGGGATAGAGCTGGTGGTGGTCGGGATCGAGCGCGACATCGGCCGCCATCTCGCCTTCATACTCAAAGTCGACACCCTGTTCGTCCAGCAGGCTGACCGCATGCTGGATCTTGGTCGAGCGCTCGCCCGGCGGATTGCCGAAGGAGGAATAGGACAGGAAGGCGAGATGCGGCGTCAGGCCCAGGCGTTTGGCGGCATTGGCCGTGGCGATGGCGATCTCGGCCAGGGCTTCGGCATCGGGAAACTCCGTCACCGAGACATCGCCGACAATCAGTGTCCGGCCGCGGGTCACCGCCGCCGTCACACCGACCGTGCGGCTGCCGGCGACCGGATCGAGCACCAGTTCGACATCATTCATCACCACGTTCGAGTGGCGCGTGACGCCGGTGACCATGCCGTCGGCATGACCCATTTTCAGCATGCAGGCGGAAAAGACATTGCGGTCGTTATTGACCCGGCGCTGAACGTCGCGGCGCAGATAACCCTGACGCTGCAGGCGCTCGTAGAGATAATCGGCATATTCCGAATTGTGCTCGGACAGGCGGGCATTGCACACTTCCAGCGAGCCGGCCGGAATGCCCAGCTCCTTCATGTTCTCGGCCACGACATTCTCGCGCGCCACCAGGATCGCCTTGCCCAGACCCTGGGTCTGGAAAGCGTGGGCAGCGCGGATCACGGCCGGCTCCTCGCCTTCGGCGAAGACGATGGTTTTCTGCTCGGCCCGGATCGAGGCGGAGATGCGCTGCTGCAGCGCGGCGGTCGGATCGAGACGGCGCGCCAGCACCTGCTTGTAGGTGTCGGCATGCTCGATCGGACGGCGGGCGACACCCGTATCGATCGCGGCCTGGGCCACGAAGGGCGGCACCCAGGCGATGAGACGCGGATCGAACGGTGTCGGGATGATGTAGTCGCGCCCGTATTGCAGGCGGTCGACCTTGTAGGCCTTGGCCACCTCGTCCGGCACATCCTCGCGCGCCAGCGCGGCCAGCGCCTTGGCCGCCGCGATCTTCATCTCTTCATTGATCGTGCGCGCGCGCACATCCAGCGCACCGCGGAAGATATAGGGAAAGCCCAAGACGTTATTGACCTGGTTGGGATAGTCCGACCGGCCGGTGGCGATGATCACGTCATCGCGCACCTGCTTGACCTCTTCCGGCGTGATCTCGGGTGTCGGATTGGCCATCGCGAAGATGATCGGATCCGGCGCCAGGGAGGCGACGATCTCCTTGGTAAACACGCCGGCCGCAGACAGGCCCAGCAGGACATCGGCGCCTTCGGCCGCTTCCGCCAGCGTGCGCTTGCCGGTCTCCACGGCGTGCTTCATCAGCCGCTCGTGACCGCCGGGGCGGCCCTTGTAGACGACGCCATCGATATCCACGACGGTGGTGTTCTGCGACTGCACGCCCATGGACTCGATCAGTTCGAGCACCGAGAGGCCGGCCGCACCGGCCCCGCACAGCACGACCTTGAGATCCTCAAACTTCTTGCCGGTCAGGTCGCACGCATTGATCAGGCCCGCAGCGGCGATAATGGCGGTGCCGTGCTGGTCGTCATGGAAGACCGGGATATCCAGTGCCGCGCGCAGGCGCCGCTCGATCTCGAAGCATTCCGGCGCCTTGATATCTTCCAGATTGATGCCGCCGAACGTATTGCCGAACCCCCGCACGCATTCGATGAACTGGTCGGGATCGGTATAGTCGACCTCGACATCCACGGCGTCGATATCGGCAAAGCGCTTGAACAGCACCGCCTTGCCTTCCATCACCGGTTTCGAGGCGGCCGCGCCAAGATTGCCCAGGCCCAGGATCGCCGTGCCGTTCGAGACGACGGCGACCATATTGCCCTTGGACGTGTAGTCGTAGACCGTTTCCGGATCCGCCGCGATCGCCCGGACCGGTGCCGCCACACCCGGCGAATAGGCCAGCGCCAGATCGCGCTGGGTCGCCATCGGCTTGGTCGGCGCCACCCCCAGCTTGCCCGGCACAGGATTCATGTGGAAGTCCAGGGCATCGGCATCGAGCTGCTGGTCGGGACGGACGGTGGATTCGGAAGCCATGGTGTGAAGACTCGTCGGTGGAAGATGAAGGGCGAACATGAACCGGGCCGCGGCCGGAGCCAAGCCCCGGCGACGCCTAGCTCTTATGCGCGATGAGATGGCCCAGCGCACGCTGCCGCTGCATGGTGCGGTGCAGCGTCCCGAGCCGTTCCGGCAGGATTTCCGCCAGGTCTTCCGCGATCAGGCCTGTTCCCAGTCTCAGACCGCAATCGCCATGCAGCCAGGCGGCGGCACAGGCGGCGTCAAATCCGCCGACACCCTGCGCGGCCAGACCGCCGATCAGCCCGGCCAGAACATCGCCGCTGCCTGCGGTCGCCAGGGCCGGCGAGGCATGGCGGTTGACCACGGGCAGATGCCCCGGCGCCGCGATCACCGTGTCCGGCCCTTTCAGAAGCACACAGCATCCGGCCCGCCCGGCTGCCATCGCGGCCGCTTCGATCCGGTTCATATCCTCCCGCGCGGCGATATCGGGAAACAGCCGCCGGAACTCGCCCGGGTGAGGCGTCAGCACATCGCCGGGCCGCAGCACGGCGAACAATTCCTCCGGCGCCGCCTCGAAACTGGTCAGGGCATCGGCGTCCAGAACGAGGGCCGCGTCTGTCCGCGCAGCGGAGACAACCGCTTCACGCGTGCCCTCGCCCACGCCCATGGCCGGTCCCAGCACAGCGGCATCGGCGCGCAAATCCTCAAGCAAGGCGTCGGTCGCGGCCGGATCGGCCCAGCGCCGCACCATCACGGCCGTCGAGGCCGAAGCATTGACCATCAGGGCAGAGGGCGGGCTGGCCAGGGTGACGAGGCCGGCCCCGGCGCGCAGCCCGGCCCGCGCCGCCAGGCGCGCGGCCCCGGTCGAGGACGCCCCGCCGGAGAAGACGGCCAGCCGGCCGCGGGCATGCTTGTGATCGCCGGTGCGGGCGGCCGGCAGGCCGGCGAACCAGAGCTGCGGCCCGTTTTCCCGGGCGCATGGCTGGACGGCGTCCCGCCAGCTGGCGGGGATACCGATATCGGTCAGCACGATCTCGCCGCACAGGCTGGCCGCGGGTTCGAGAATATGGGCGGGCTTGCGCCGGTGGAAGGTGACGGTCAGCCCCGCCGCCGCGACAGCGCCGTCAGCCTGCGCCCGGTCGCCGGACACGCCGGACGGCAGGTCGATGGCGACCACAGGGACATTCCGGTGCGCGATCGCTGAAATCAGTTCGGCCGCCTCGCCTTCGGGCGGACGGTTGAGACCGGCGCCGAAAAGAGCATCCACGATGAGGTCTGCCCGGTCGAAAACGGCCGGCGCGGCCCGTTCCGGCGTCTCGTGCCAGACACCCGCCGCCCAGGCTGCGTCACCCTTGAGCTTGTCCTGCCCGCCCATCAGGCAGACGCGCACCGGCCAGCCCGCCTCGCGCAGGGCTGCGGCGCAGATGAAACCATCACCGCCATTATTGCCCGGACCGCACAGCACCACCGTTTCACGCGGCGCCCAGCGCTCACGAATCGCCTGCGCCACGGCCGCACCGGCCCGTGCCATAAGGCTTTCACCGGACACGCCGTTTTCCGCCGCATGGCGATCGCAGACACCACAGTCCTTGGTGTTCAGGATGTCATCGTGCATGGTCGCTCCATTGTGTGGCATGCGTGCCCGATTGTGAGGCATTTCCCGGTTTGGCTGATCGCGGGAACGGATTGAAGCTTGTCAGCTTTCTGCCCGTCTCTAGCGTCGCGACAAGATCATGGAGTCCGTGATGAAGAAAATCGAAGCCATCATCAAACCTTTCAAGCTCGACGACGTGAAGGAGGCGCTGCAGGAAATCGGCGTCCAGGGCCTGACCGTTATCGAGGCCAAGGGGTTTGGCCGGCAAAAAGGGCATACGGAACTCTATCGCGGCGCCGAGTACGTCGTCGACTTCCTGCCCAAGATCAAGATCGAACTCGTTCTGCCCGCCGACCGCGTCGATGCGGCGATCGAGGCGATCCAGAATGCGGCCCAGACGGGCCGGATCGGCGACGGCAAGATCTTTGTCAGCCCGATCGAAAGCGTCATCCGCATCCGGACCGGCGAGACCGGCCGCGACGCGCTCTGATCACCTCACCCCTTTCCCAGCGACCCCACTATCCGGAGCCCCGTCATGTCAGACGAAATCCTGAAGAAACTCAAAGACGAAGACATCAAATACGTCGATCTTCGCTTCACCGATCCGCGCGGCAAGCTGCAGCACGTCACCTTCGACCGGTCCCAGGTCAATGAGGACTTCTTCGAGGACGGCGTGATGTTCGACGGTTCCTCGATCGCCGGCTGGAAGGCCATCAACGAGTCCGACATGGTGCTCAAGCCGGACACCTCGATGGCGCACATGGACCCGTTCTATCAGCAGCCGACCCTGGTCCTTTTGTGCGACATTCTCGAGCCGGGCACGGGCGAGAGCTATAATCGCGACCCGCGCACGACCGCCAAGAAGGCCGAAGCCTTCCTGAAGGCAAGCGGCATCGGCGACACCGCCTATTTCGGCCCGGAAGCCGAATTCTTCGTGTTCGACGATGTACGCTGGAAAACCTCCCAGGAAGAAACCGGCTACAGGGTCGACAGCGAGGAAGGCCCCTGGAATTCCGGCGGCGACTTCGAAGGCGGAAACATGGGGCACCGTCCGGGTCCCAAGGGCGGCTATTTCCCGGTCAACCCGATCGATAGCGGCCAGGACATGCGCACCGAGATGCTGGCGGTTCTCGAGGAACTGGGCTGCGAGCCGGAAAAGCATCACCACGAGGTGGCGCCGTCGCAGCACGAGCTGGGCATGAAGTTCTCGTCGATGACGACGATGGCCGACCGCATGCAGCTGTATAAGTACACCGTGCACATGGTCGCCCATGCCTATGGCAAGACCGCGACCTTCATGCCCAAGCCGATCTGGAACGACAACGGCACCGGCATGCACGTGCACCAGTCGATCTGGAAGGACGGCAATCCGCTGTTCGCCGGCGACCGCTATGCCGACCTGTCGGAGACCTGCCTCCACTATATCGGCGGCATCATCAAGCACGCCCGCGCGATCAACGCCTTCGCCAACGCCTCGACGAACTCCTACAAGCGTCTGGTGCCGGGCTTCGAAGCGCCGGTCCTGCTGGCCTATTCGGCCCGCAACCGCTCCGCATCGATCCGTATTCCGTGGGTCTCCTCGCCGAAAGCCAAGCGCCTGGAAACCCGTTTCCCGGATCCGGCCGGCAATCCGTACCTAACCTTTGCCGCCCTGCTGATGGCCGGTCTGGACGGTATCGAGAACAAGATCCATCCGGGCGATCCGATGGACAAGGACCTCTACGACCTGCCGCCGGAAGAGCTCAAGGACATCCCGACCGTCTGCCGCTCGCTGCGTGAAGCCCTCGAATCGCTCGACGCCGACCGTGCCTTCCTCAAGAAGGGCGGCGTGATGGATGACGACCAGATCGACGCCTATATCGACCTGAAGATGGAAGAAGTGCTGCGTTACGAGATGCATCCGCACCCGGTCGAGTTCGACATGTACTACTCCTGCTAGGCCTTGCGCCGCGCAGTTGAAAGAGAACTGAAAACGGCCGGGTTATCGCCCGGCCGTTTTTCTGTCTGCATCCCGGCGTCCGGCGAGGTCGACGCGGCGCAATCCATTCGCTACAAATCGCTTTCCATTCGCCCTGTGCTTGTCTCGGGAAGTCTCGTCAGGAGTTCGCATGCGTCGCCGTCTCATGTTTGCCAGCGCTATCGCCACGCTGACCGTCGCCGCCCCGTCCGCCCTCGCCGATCGCCAGATCAGCGAAGAGATCACGACGCCGATCGCGACATCCACAGCCGGCTCCGGCGGCGGTGCCGACAATATCGTGATTACGTCGAGCGGCCGGGTGACGCTTTCCACGCCGGGCACGGCCGTCACGCTGGACAGCAGCAATGACGTCACCGTTGACGGCGCGATCAATGTGGTCAGCGACGATGATGGCGGGATCGGCGTGCACGTCGTCGGCGGCAATACGGGCAATCTGACGATCAGCGGTCCGATCACGGTAGAGTCCGAAAGCGACCCGGTCGACAATGGCGAAGACGAGGACGCCGGGTTCAGCGATCTCGACGGACCGTCGGCGATCGGCGGCAACCGGATCGGCGTTCTGGTCGATGGCGACGGCGCGTTCGTCGGCGACATCTACATGGACGCCACGGGCTCCATCATTGTGCGTGGCAATGACTCGGCTGGCCTGCGCGTCCTGACGAGCATAGACGGCGAGATTCGCCTGGAAGGGCCCGTATCCATAATCGGCGACCGGTCTGTCGCAGTGGACATCCAGGACAGTGTATCCGGCGATCTGGCGCTCGCAGGCAGCGTCACTGCACGCGGTGAAGACACGACCGCGATTTCGATTGGCGGCGATATCGGCGGCGGCTTCTATCTCAATGGGTCTGTGGTGACCACCGGGTACCGGTTTGCTGCCTACACCAATAATGACGAATATCTGGCGACGCTGGACGATGACGACCGTTTCCAGGCAGGCCCCGCCATTCTGATCCAGTCCAGCATTGCGAACGGGATTCTGATCGACGCACCGACAGAGGATAATCGCGTTTCGCGAACCGCCACGATTTCAATGCGTGGTGAAGCGCCCGCCCTGAAGATTTTTGCCTCCGCAGACAACCTCACTATCGGAGAGGCCATTCAGCCGGCTGTCGAGGATGATGACAGCACCGAAGACGAGGATGAGAGCCTGCCGGAGACCCCGCTCGGCTATTCCTTCGTAAACCGCGGCACGGTCTCGGCAACCTCGGATCTCAATGACACATCATCTACGGGCTTGTGGATCGGTGGCGCGGATGACGGAAATGGCTCCTATTTTACCGCTGAGCTTACCCATGGCTTCCTGAATACCGGCACATTCAGCACAATTTCCTATTCCGACACGATCGCTGCGACGACGGTCTCTGTGCATCTGGACGATGGCGCACTTCTCCCGATTTTCACCAATCAGGGAACGATCAGCGCGACATCGCAAAACACGGCTGACGCAACAGCGTTCGGCAGCGCATTTGCAATCGTCATCGAAGACGATGCCGTGCTTGAAGAGCTCGTCAACTCCGGCCAGATTATCGCAACCGGCGGCGGCGGCGGCAGCGGCTACGCCATTATCGACCGTTCCGGCACGCTTCGGACGATCGAGAATACAGGGCGCATTGCCGCCAATCACACGCCGCGCATCAATTACCTCGACGAGAACGGTGATCTTGTCGAACCCGATGACAACCCCGACTACCAAACCGTCGCGCTGGACGTGTCCAGCAATACGACCGGTGTAGCCTTTCGCCAGCACTGGCAGCCCATACCGGACGACGGGGACGACAACACCGCTGAACCGACTGTGCTGGACTATCGCATCTACATGATCGGCGATGTCCTGTTCGGCACGGGCGACGATACGCTGACGGTCGAGGCCGGACGCATCAATGGCGCGATTTCCTTCGGTGACGGTCAGGATGCGCTGGTCGTCGACGGTTCGACGGTCCACGCCGAAATCCTGCGCCTTATCGAGGAAGGCATTGTCGACCCGATGACCGACGAGGAAATCTGGGCGGCGCTGCCATACATCACCAGCGCGATATCGGACTCCGACGGCAATCTCTCCATCGCACTCGATTTCGCGACGCTGGAACTCGTGGAAAGCGGCGATCTGGAGATTTCCGACGCGCGCTTCGGCGACGGCTCGGTCCTGATGCTGCAGGTGGATGCTGAAAACAATGACGTCCGCCGCATCGTCTCGTCCGGAAACATCACCTTCGAGACCGGTTCGCGTCTGTCGGTATCGCTGTCCAACCTGATCGGCGGCGGCGGCACGTTCGAACTCGTCCGGGCCGGATCGCTGACCATCGAGGAAGACCTGGCGACGCTGAACGACTCCCCCTCGCCCTATCTCTACAATACCAGCCTGGAGCGGTCCGCTGACGACGATAATGTCATCGTCCTCACACTTGAGCGTAAGGACGCGGACGCGCTGGGCATGAACGCCAATCAGGCTGCCGCCTATGCCAGCGCCTTCGAGAGCTGGGCCGAGAACGGCGCGCTGGGCGCGGCGATTGCGTCGCTGACAAACCAGAACGCCTTCTTCGACGCCTACGACCAGCTGCTGCCGGAATACGCTGCCAGCGCCATCCAGTTTGCGATGGCAAGCAATGATAGCGCGATCGGCGCACTGGCCAACCGGCTGGAAGCCGTGCGCCGCAGCCCGGAAGACACAGGCGGGCTCTGGGTGCAGGAATTCGGCTATTTCGCCGACCGCGCCGGCACGGCCTTCGGTCCGGGTTATCGCGGCCAGGGTCTCGGCGTCGCCGTCGGTTTCGACCGCCCCGTGGGTCCCTTCTACGCCGTCGGCGTGAATTTCGTCGGTGCGGCCAGCGAAGTGTCGGAAGTCGAGGGTGTCGACGACCCGATGACTGCTCTGACCGGTCAGCTCGGCGTCTATGCCGGGTCGCGCATGTCCGGTGTCAATTTCGACATCTATGGCGGCGCAGGCTTCGACAGTTTCGAACACAATCGCCGCGTCGTGATCGGCGAGTTCGACGCCAGCCCGTCGGCCGAGTGGACCGGCTATCACATCACCGGCTCGGCCCGTGTCTCGCGCGATTTCGAGTTCGGCGGCCGCTATTATGCCCGCCCGGCGCTCTCGGTCGATTACCTGCACCTCTTCGAGGAAGGCTATACCGAGACCGGCGGCGGCATCGGCGTCGACCTGTCAATCGCCGACCGGGACTCGACGAGCTTCTCCGGCTCGGCCGTGCTGACGATGGGCGCGCTGTACGAGAATTCCAGCCGCTGGTGGTCGCCGGTGGTGCGTCTGGGCTATCGCAGCGAGTTTTCCAACGACATTCTGGAAACCGAAGCGCGCTTCGCCGATTACGACGACACCTTCATCCTGCGCTCGCAACAGCTGCCGGGCTCCGGCCTGCTGTTCGGCTTCGGTGTCAGCGCCGGTTCGGGTTATTCGACCTTCTCGCTCGACTACGACGCCGATGTGCGTGACGACTTCATCCGTCACACGGCCCGTCTCGTGATGCGCATGGTCTTCTGATCCCAGAAACGTCTTCCGGCAACCGCCGGTTAACCACAATGAGCGAGGCTCGCGCGCATGATGCGTGCGAGCCTTCTTCTTTTGTGCGCCCTCGTGGGCCTTTCCGCCTGCGGACACCGTCCGCCGGACCAGGTCACCGATGCCTGCCTGATCCTGGAGGACAATCGCGCCTGGTGGCGCGCCCTGCAGCGCACAGAACAGCGCTGGGGCATACCGCCGGGCGTGCAGATGGCGATCCTGCGCCGCGAGTCCAGCTTCAACGCCCATGCCCGCCCGGCCCGCAACCGTCTGCTCGGCATCATCCCGACCAGCCGCCCGTCCAGCGCCTATGGCTATGCCCAGGCGCTCGACGGCACCTGGGACTGGTATCGCCGCGACACGGGCCGCCGCGGCGCCGATCGCGACGATTTCGAGGATGCTGTGGATTTTATCGGCTGGTATTCGTCCAAGAGCCGCCAGCTGTCCGGCGTCCAGCCGCACCAGGCACGCGAGCTCTACCTGACCTATCACGAGGGTCATGGCGGCTATAATCGCGGCACCTACCGCTCCAAGGGCTGGCTGATGAATGCGGCCAACAGCGTGGCGCGCGATGCCGCCAGCTATCAGGCCCAGATCGATCGCTGCGAACGCCGCCTGTCGCGCGGCCGGTTCTGGCTGCTCTGAAAAATACCCGAATCGCTGCGCCTGGTGCATGCTGGGCCCATGTCTTCGCAGAACTCGCACCACGACCTGTTCGGCGGGGCCCCCGCCCCGACACCGGAAAAAGCGCCGGCGCCGGGATATTCGGCCGCCCATATCGAGGTTCTTGAAGGTCTGGAGGCCGTGCGCCGCCGGCCGGGCATGTATATCGGCGGCACCGATGAACGCGCCTTCCACCATCTGTTCGCGGAAATCCTCGACAACTCGATGGACGAGGCCGTGGCGGGCTGGGCCGACCGGATCGAGGTCGTGGTCGACGAGGACGGTTTCATCACCGTGACCGATAATGGCCGCGGCATCCCCGTCGATCCGCACCCGAAATATCCCGACAAGTCCGCGCTGGAAGTCGTGCTGACCGTGCTGCACGCCGGCGGCAAGTTCTCCGACAGCGCCTACAAGACCTCCGGCGGTCTGCACGGCGTGGGTATCTCCGTGGTCAACGCCCTGTCGGAAGCGATGGAGATAGAGGTCGCCCGCGAGAAGACGCTGTGGCGCCAGTCCTATTCGCGCGGCCTGCCGCTGGGCCCGATCGAGAAGGTCGGCCCCGCCCCCAATCGCCGCGGCACCAAGATCCGCTTCCGGCCCGATCCGGAGATTTTCGGCGACAAGATGCGGGTCAAGCCGGCGCGCGTCTATGCCATGGCCCGCTCCAAGGCCTTCCTGCGCCGCGGCGTGAAGATCCAGTGGCGCTGCGCGCCCTTACTCGTCGAGGGCACGGAAACACCGGCCGACGACATCCTGTGCTTCCCGGGCGGCCTGGCCGACCGGATGACCGAGATGGCGGCCAAGAGCGCGCTGATCACGACGGAGACCTTCTCCGGCAAGGTCGAGCGCGAGGATGGTGCCGGCGGCGTGGAATGGGCTGTCACCTGGTCGGGCAATGGCTATGGCAGCGAGGCCGACGGTTTCTGCCAGTCCTACTGCAACACCGTGCCTACGCCCCAGGGCGGCACGCACGAACAGGGCCTGCGCGCGGCACTGACCAAGGGTGTACGCGCCTATGCCGAACACACCCACGCCAAGAAAGCGGCGAACATCACGCCGGAAGACGTGCTGGGCGGGGCCGGTGCGCTGGTTTCCGTCTTCATCGGTGATCCGGAATTCCAGGGCCAGACCAAGGAGCGCCTGGCGACGCCCGAGGCGGCCAAGCTGGTCGAGACGGCCGTGCGCGACCAGTTCGATCACTGGCTGGCCGGTTCGCCCAAGGAAGCGGCGAAACTCGTCGAGTTTGTCATCGAGCGCGCCGACGACCGGATGCGCCGCCGCAAGGAAAAGAACGTCAAGCGCCAGACCGCCTCACGCCGCCTGCGCCTGCCGGGCAAGCTGGCCGATTGTTCGCGTTCCGGTGCTGACGGTACCGAGCTCTTCATCGTCGAGGGCGACTCGGCCGGCGGCTCTGCCAAACAGGCCCGCTCGCGCCAGACCCAGGCCATCCTGCCCCTGCGCGGCAAGATCCTGAACGTCGCCTCGGCCACCGCCGACAAGATCGCCGCCAACCAGGAAATCTCCGATCTCCTGCAGGCGCTGGGCTGTCAGACGGGCAGCCGCTTCCAGCTGGACGATCTGCGCTATGAGCGCGTTGTGATCATGACCGACGCCGATGTCGACGGCGCCCATATCGCGGCCCTCCTGATCACCTTCTTCTACCGTTCCATGCCGGAACTCATTCATTCCGGACGGCTTTTCCTGGCCCAGCCGCCGCTCTACCGGATGACACAGGGCAGCCGCACCCTCTATGCCCGCGACGATGCGCATCGCGACCAGATCATGGCCGACGAGTTCAAGCCGAACGCCAAGGTCGAGATCGGCCGCTTCAAGGGTCTGGGCGAGATGACACCGTCCCAGCTCAAGGAAACCACCATGGATCCGGACAAGCGCACGCTGGCCCGGGTGGTGATCGATGCCGACGAGCTGCCGACCCTGGAAGCGCTGGTGGAAACCCTGATGGGCAAGAAGCCGGAAGCCCGCTTCAAATTCATCCAGGACAATGCCGCCTTCGTCGACGAATCCGAGCTGGATCTCTAGAGCGGTCGCGTGATCGAACCGGTGACCGGTTTCCACTTCACCGGATCACGCTCTCGTCCCTCCCCGGTCGCTCCGAGCAACTGCTGTCATGGGCATTGGCGTTGTGCGGCCGGAGCGCTAGCTTTCCTCTCAAACACGATGATGAGGGGATATCATGGCTCGACTGACCGCTCTGGCCGGCGCATTGGCGGCACTTACCGCCGCGTCTGCCCAGGCTGAACCGATCGAATTCTACCAGCTGGACGCGACGCCGTATGACGAGAGCGTTCCGGCGCCCGAAGATGTGCTCGGCTTTGGCGTCGGTGACCGCCCGGTCCGCCACGACCAGATGGTCGCCTACCTGACACAGCTTGCCGAAACCTCCGACCGGATCACGGTCGAGACGATCGGCTATTCCCACGAGGGCCGGCCGATCCTGTTCTTCACGGTGACCTCGCCGGAGAACCACGCCCGGATCGAGGAGATCCGCGAGGCCCATCTCGCCAGCCTCGCGCCCGGCGCCGAAGCCGATCCGGACGCGCCGGCGGTGATCTGGCTCAATTACGGCGTCCACGGTGCCGAATCGGCCGGCATGGATGCAGCGATCCCGACGCTCTACCATTATGCGGCTGCCGAAGGCCTGGAAGTCGAGGCGGACCTGCGCGAGAGCGTCATCCTGATCACCGCCATCTTCAATCCGGACGGCCATTCGCGCCGGGTGAACCATGTCGAGACCTATGGCGCGACCGTGCCGGTCACCGATCCCGATCACGAACAGCATAATCTGTGGACCTCGGCGCGGACCAATCACTACTGGTTCGACCTCAACCGCCAATGGCTGCTGCAGACCCAGCCGGAAAGCCAGGCCTGGCTGACCCAGTGGCACCGCTGGAAGCCGATGGTGTCGGCCGATTTCCACGAGATGGGCACCGAGAGCACCTTCTACTTCCACCCCGGTGAGCCACGCCGCCGCAACCCGCTGATCCCGGAACAGGCGCGCGAACTGACCCAGGGCATCGCCCAGCATCACATCGCCTTCCTGGACAGCGAGGCGCGCCTCTACACCTCCGAGGAAGGCTTCGACAATTTCTATGTCGGCAAGGGCTCGACCTATCCGCAGGTCAATGGCTCACTGGGCATCCTGTTCGAGATCGGCGCGGCCCGCGGCGGCCTGATCGAGAGCGATCGGGGCCTAGTCAGCCATGCCGACAATGTGCGCACCCATTTCCGCACCTCGCTGACGACCGTCTCCGGTGCCCTCGCCCAGCATCGCGAGATCGCGGACTATCAGCGCGAGTTTTTTGCCAACTCCCTGCAGGCCGGCCGCAATGATGCCGACCGGGCCTTTGTCTTCTCGGCCGAGGGCGATCCGGTGCGGGCGGGGCTGTTTGTCGACCTCTTGGAACGTCACGATATCCGCGTCAACGCGCTGGCCCGCGACGTCACCGTCGACGGCCGGACCTGGCGCGCCGGCGAGGCGTATGTCGTCGAACTGGCCCAGCCGCAATACACGATGATCCGCTCGATGTTCGACCGGGTCACCGAGTTCGAGGAAAACATCTTCTACGATGTGTCCGGCTGGACCCTGCCGCTGGCCTATGATCTGGACTATGCCGCCGTCGGCCGCAGCTTCAACGCTGCCATCCTCGGCGATGAAGTGACCGCCGAACCCGTCGTGCAGCCGGCCCCGCCGGTCTCCTCCTACGGCTATGTCCTGCGCTGGTCGGACTACTACGCCCCGCGGGCGCTCTACCGCCTGCTGGACGCCGACATCCGCGTGCGCGTCGCCACCGAACCGGCGACCATCTCGACCAGCGAGGGCCGGATCGATTTCGGTCCGGGCAGTGTCTTCGTGCCGCTGGTCGGCCAGGACACGGATCGCGACGCGATCCACGCCATGGTCCGCGATATCGCGGCCGAGGACGGTGTGGCCGTCTATGCCGTGACCTCCGGCTCCACCGCCTCGGGCACGCCTGATATCGGCGACAGCAGCGGCTTCCGTGCCGTGGAACGCCCCGAAGTCCTGGTCCTGATCGAGGATGGCCTGGCCACCTATGATGCCGGCGAGGTCTGGCACCAGCTGGATCACCGCATGCATATTCCGGTGACCCTGCGCCGCAAGAACGACCTCTCCGGCCTCGACTGGTCGCGCTATACCCACATGGTGATCGTCGGCGGCGGCAATACCAGCCTGCCCTCCAGCGCCCGCGAACGGGTCGAGCAATGGGTGCGCGAGGATGGCGGCGTGATCATCGCCACCCGCCAGGCCGCCCGCATGGCCGAGCGCACCTTCTTCGACGTCGAGGATGAGGAGGATGAGAACGGCAGCGACGAGCCGCTGGCCCGCCGCAATTATTCCGCCATGCCGGTGGACGATGCGGAACATGTCATCGGCGGTGCGATCTTTGCCGGCGATCTGGATACCAGCCATCCGATCGGCTTTGGCTATACCGACCGCTTCGTCCCGCTTCACCGCAACACCACGCTGACCCTGGCGCGTCCGGAGGACGATCCGTTTGCCGTCGTGGTGGAATATCCGGAAGACCCGCTGCTGTCGGGCTATGCCTCGCAGCGGCGTCTCGACGAGATCGCCGGCACGCCGGCCGTCGTCGCCCGCCGGCTGGGCCGCGGCTCGGTGATCCTGTTCGCCGACAATCCCAACTTCCGCGCCACCTTCCGCGGTTCCGAGAAGATGTTCCTGAACGCCATCTTCTTCGGCGGCCTGATCGACCGCCCCCGCGGCGACTATCAGTAGATCCCAGGCGCATCTGATGAAGAGGG
>NZ_JBDWAS010000058.1:0-68635 GCF_039978735.1 Maricaulis sp. | reverse complement strand
GCCTCTTTCGAGGCGGGCGTTTCGCAACGTACCGGGTAACCGGATCAGCCGTTGTACGGCTCGGTCTCGGTTTCCGTGTCGTCCTCGTCGGCCGACGCATCTTCGCTGCTCTCTTCCGGGTTCGCCATCTTCCAGGTGTCGAACTCGTCTTCATTGAGCTCGCCATCGGCGTCGGCGTCATAGGCATCAAAGCCTTCGGAGGTCACGTCCGGCGCAATGGCCTGGACTTCGGCGAGGCTCAGACCACCGCTCATGTCCGTGTCGGCATCAGCAAAGGTGGTATCCTGGGCAAAAACCGGAGCGGCCAGACCAAGGGCAGCGACGGAAGCGATCAGAACAGTCTTTTTCATCTAGGTCTCTCCATTGTTGACCGGTGCTACGGGCCTGAACCGGGGGGATCTCGTGGCCCGTGCACTTCATCAACGCACCGGTCTCGACTTCGATCCATCGCCGGATGCGAAATTTCGCAGAAATCGTCATGACAGCGATACCGCATGCTGGATTTGCGCGGCGGCAGCCGGTATCGCTCACAAGGTTGATAAGGAAAAGCAGGAGCCTCCCATGAGTTCACTGACCGGACGCGTGGCCGTTGTCACCGGCGCATCGAGCGGCCTCGGCCGCCGCTTTGCGCATCTTCTCAGCGATGCCGGTGCCTCGGTTGCCCTGATGGCCCGCCGCGAGGATCGCCTCGCCAGCGAAGTCGAAGCCATCAAGGAAAAGGGCGGCAAGGCCATCGCGCTGCCTCTCGACGTCGTCGATGCCGAGGCCATCGGTCCGGCGCTCGACAAGGCCCAGGATGCGCTCGGTCCGATCTCGATCATGGTGAACAATGCCGGCGTCGGCGGCGACGGTGCCGCCCTGACCATGCCGGTGGAGCGCTTCGACAATACGTTCGACGTCAATGTGCGCGGCGTCTTCTATGGCGCGCGCGAGGCTGCCAGCCGCATGATCAACAGCGGCGTTGCCGAACGCGAAGAGGCGCGGATCATTAATATCGCCTCCATGGCCGCCTTCGCGACCCTGCCCGGCCTGTCCGTCTATTGTGCCTCCAAGGCGGCCGTCGTGGCGATGACCAAGAATCTCGCGCGCGAATGGTCAAAATACCGCATCGGCGTGAATGCGATCTGCCCGGGCTATATCGAGACCGAGATCAATTCGGACTGGTTTGCCTCGGAAGGCGGACAACGCCAGATCCAGGGCTTCCCGCGCCGCCGCCTGATGGACGCCTCATCCCTCGATGCGACCTTCATGATGCTGGCCGGCGACGGCTCGCGCTTCATGACCGGAACCGCCATCACGATCGACGACGGACAGACGCTCTGACACGCCACCCGGCACCTGAGTGATGACGGATGGAACGCCTTCGCATTGCGCGCGTTGGTTTAGTGGACCAATCAGAAGGAGAGTTGGGTATGAAATCGAGTCATTGGCTTGTTCTGCTGTCCGCCGCCGGCATTCTGGCTGCCTGTTCCGACGGGCCGGCCGAAAACGCCGGTGAGGACGTCGATTCCGCCATCGAGGACGTGACGGGTGAAGATACCGACGCGTTCGAGGAAGCCGGCGAGAACGTCGACGAAGCCACCGAAGACGTGGACGACGAACCGCAACGCTAGGCGACCGCTACGCTAGGAGATCGGCCGGGCCAGAAGGGTGTTCACACGCCCTTCGAATGCCCGGCCGACCCGTATTTCAGTGCCATCGTTCAGGCGCAACGTCTTGCTGCCCGTCGGCGTCGCGGCGGTCCGGGCGACCCGGCGCAGATTGACGATCGCCGACCGGTGCACCCGTGCGAACTGGTGATCGTCGAGATTTTTTTCCATCGCCGTCATGGTCGCCCGCATCAGCCAGGACCGGGCGCCAGCGTGGATGCGCACATAATCGCCCTCGGCCTCGATCCAGTCGATGCGGTTCTTTTCCAGACGCATGCGGCCATTGCGGTCGCGGATCCACAGATCCGGATGCCCCTCCCCGTCATGTCCGCGCAGCGTGTGGACCAGCGCTTCCAGCTCGTCCGCCCGTGCCGTCGCATCGCGGCTGGCCAGTTGCGTGCGGGCCCGCCCGAGGGCCTCGTCCAGCCGCTCCATCTCGACAGGCTTGAGCAGATAGTCGATGGCCGCGGCCTCGAATGCCTTCACGGCGTGGGCCTCATAGGCAGTCACGAAGATGATCTCCGGCTGCACGGTCTGCGACAGGATGGACGCGATCTCGAACCCGTCGAGCTGCGGCATCTGGATATCGAGGAAGACAACATCCGGATTGAGTTCCTGCGCGGCCTTCGCCGCGCTGTGACCGTCCCGGACGGCCGCAACCACATCGACCCAGGGCCGCCGCGACAGCAGGATTTCCAGCCGGCGCAGGGCCAGCGGTTCGTCATCGACCAGAAGTACGCGCATCGCTCTCCTCCTCTCGTTCGGTGATTTTCGGCGCTCTCGATCGCTCCAGCGGCATCGTGATCACCGCTGCAAACCCGCCCTCCGGCTGCGGCCCGGCTTCCAGTCGTCCGGTGTCGCCGTACAACACGGCCAGACGGGCGCGGATATTGCCCAGGCCCACGCCTCCGCCGCTGTAGGCGCGCGTGGAGACCCCGCCCGACCCTGTATCCGTCACCCGAAGCTCCAGGATATCGTCCGATAGTGCCTTTGCCTCGACAGTCACGCGGACCGCACGGGTTGTCTGGGACACCGCGTATTTGACGGCATTCTCCAGCAATGGCTGCAGGATCATGGTTGGCACCAGCGCATCCTCCACCACAGGATCGATATCGACCGCGATTTCCAGACGGTCGGCAAAGCGCGTTTGCTCGATCTCCAGATACAGGCGCTGAGCATCAATCTCCCGGCGCAGCGGAACCCGGTCATCGGGCGCAGCATCCAGGGTAAAGCGCAGGAATTTGGACAATTGCGTGAGCATCTTGTCCGCTTCGTTGGCCCGGGTATCGAGCAAGAGCGAGGAAATCGCATTGAGCGTGTTGAACAGGAAATGCGGGTTGAGCTGGAAGCGCAGCATTTTCAGCTGCGATTCCTGGGCCAGCATGATCGAGTTGTAGAGCTGACGCTCCTGCGAGCGCAGCCGCCTTGCGGCATCAAGCGCCAGATAGAAACCGATCCATCCGACAAAGACCGGGAAGTTCAGGAACATCCAGCGCGGCGCCAGATAGAGCAATAGCGGCAGACCGGTGTCGACAGGTTCGCCATTCCGCATCGGCGGCTCGCCCGGAAGCACCTGGAAATAGGCGAACCAGATGGCGCAGACGTAGATCATCGTCAGAATGATCGCGACCCCCAGCGCCAGGGCGGCGCGCCGGTAGAGCGGCCAGAGCCGGGTCGGTTTGAGAACGACGAAGTGCGCCAGGGACGAGGCGGTCATGCCGATCCCCTCGGCAAGAACGACACGCCAGGCCGTGCTGATGCTGTCGCCGCCATTGATCAGATTGGCCGTCGAGAACACGACCATGGCGGTCCAGAACACACCCTGGAACGTCCAGAACCAGCGGGCGTTCAGCCCGTCCCAGACCTCGGTTCGCCCGAACAGCCGCGCACGCAGCCATTCCTGTGCATCATCCTCCTCCGACACCCCGCCGGGTGCGGCGCGCCCCTGGTCGAGCAGCAGGTAGAAACCGCCATAGGCCGCGAACACCCAGTAATGCACCAGCATGATGCGCAACATGCGTTCAGTGCCGCTGTCCGGCGTTTCGGGGGGCGGCATAAGCGGCCCGACAAGCACCAGCACCACAGCCGAATAGATCGCCACGCCCACCAGGGCGAGGGCCGCCGCGAGGCCAAGGCGCGCGGCCGGCCCCCAGCGGCGCACCTCGGACAAGGCCAGCGCCATGCCGATCGACAGGCCGGCGCCCACCGCATCGCTCAGCAATGGCCGCCACGCCGTCGCGACCGACCCGCCAAAGGCGTCCCAGCCATAGGCCAGCGTCACGAGGCTGAAACAGCCCCAGAAGATGCCCGTAAAGATGAGCAATCCGCGCAATCCCAGCGCCGTACTCGGTGCTTCCCGGTGCGCGGCTGAAACAAACGCGGTCTCGATATCCCTCTGCATCGCGCCAGTATATGCAGGACCGCGGCCGCACTGGAAACGCCCGTCAACGTCGCTGGTCGTGCTTTTCGGACCGTTCACCGAAGAATTCCGGACTTTTCGCCGCGACCAAGACCGCTGGTCGCGTTTTCCGCGATGATCGACGCTTTGCTGGCGAAGTGTCACACGCCCCCATGACAGCGTGGATGGAGACGAGCGGGGGGACCGCGCGTCGGGGCGCGAATGCGCCTGTCTCAATCCATGCCTACGAGGGAAAAATGAGCGGACATTACAGATACATGCCGAGACTGCGCACAGCGCTGCTCGGCGGCGTTGCGCTGAGCCTTGCCGCCGCCGGCGCACCTGCACTGGCGCAGGACGAGCCGGAGTCCGGCAATGATATTGTCGTGGTCACCGGCACGCGTATCCAGTCGCCCAACGTGGTCTCCAGCAGCCCGGTGACATCAGTCAGCGAAGTCGAGCTGGAGTTCCAGCAAGAGGCGAATATCGAGCGGATATTCCGCAACCTTCCATCGACCATCCCCGGCGATGGCCAGAACGTCAACAATGGCACCTCTGGCGCCGCATCGATCAACCTGCGTGGCCTCGGGACCAATCGCAGCCTGGTTCTGGTCGACGGCAAGCGCCTGACGCCGTTCTCGCTGACCGGCACCGTCGATACCCAGACCATTCCCGTGAACATGCTCGAACGGGTCGATGTGGTCACCGGCGGGGCGTCTGCTGTCTACGGCTCCGATGCCATGTCCGGCGCGATCAACTTCATCCTGAAGAATGATTTCGAAGGCGTGGAACTGAGCTATGAGGGCCGCGCATCGGAACAGTCGGACGGCGAGCAGCACAATCTTTCCGTCCTTCTGGGCACCAATCTCGACAATGGCCGTGGCAATGTGATGGCCAGCCTGGGCTATACCCAGCGAATGGGCGTGCAGTTCGGCGATCGCCCGTTCGGGCTTGTCGGCGTCTCGTCGACCAATGGCTCCGGTCTGGGCGGCGCCCCGTTGCTGCCCGAAGAGGCCGACTGCCAGTCACCGAACGGGGTCGACGACACGGCCTCCGGCTCCACCACCGCCATTCCGACCGCGCTGGACCTGCCGGGACAGACCCTGCAATTCCGCAATGACGGAACGCTGGGACCGCGCTGTTCCCGCTTCAATTTCAACCCGTTCAACTACTATCAGACACCGCAGGAGCGGTTTAATCTCGATTTTGTCGGCCGCTACGAGATCAACCGGCATTTCGAGCTCTACGGCCGCGGCAATTTCACCGCGACGAACGTGACCCAGCAGATCGCGCCCTCCGGCGTGTTCGGCAATGTGTTCACCCTTCCACTGATGAACCCCTTCCTGTCGGCCGCTGCCCGCCAGTCGATCCTGGACCAGGTCAACAGCTTCGCGACGAATGCGGGCGTCGGCGTGTTTGATCCGACAACCGGTGCGATCGACAACAATTCCAACGGTCTTTTCGACCTCAACGACTCCATCTCGGTGCCGATCCGCCGCCGCACGCTGGAACTGGGCACACGCTCGGAAGCATTCGATGCCAACCAGTTCCACATCGTTGCCGGCCTGCGCGGTGATCTGTGGGGCGACTGGGCCTATGATCTGTCCTACCAGCACGGCGAATCCGACCGGACCCGGGTCCGCGCCGGCTACACGAATGTGACCAATATCGCGACGGCGCTGAATACGGTCGACGCGACCACCTGTATCACGCCGAACGGACAGGTCGGCCCGTCGACCTGTGTGCCGCTCGATCTGTTCTCCGGCGGTTTCGGGATCATCACCGACGCCATGGCGGGCTATGCCTCGGTGACGGCATTGCTGCAGGAAAAGACGACACAGGACATCCTGTCCGCCTCGATGAGCGGACCGGTGTCCGGCTGGCAGATGCCCTGGGCAGACAATCCGGTCGATGCGGCGTTCGGGATCGAGTATCGCCAGGAAACGGCTTCGACCTTGCCCGACAACTGCCTGCAAACCCCGCCGACCAGCTGTCAGGGCGGCGCCGGCGGCAATGTGCTGCCGGTCTCCGGTTCCTATGACGTCTACGAGGCCTTCGGCGAGATGTTCATCCCGCTGGCCGAGGGGCGGCCCCTGTTCGAAGACCTCAATGTAGAGCTGGGCTATCGCCTTTCGGACTATTCCATCTCCGGCCAGTCAGCGACCTGGAAGGCCGGTATCAACTGGTCTCCGGTCGAAAGCCTGCGTCTGCGGGCCATGCTGCAGCAGGCCAACCGTGCCCCGAACATCAGTGAGCTGTTCAGCCCGATCACCACAGGCCTGTCCAACGCGACGTTCGACCCCTGCTCGGCGGGCAATCCAAACCCGATCGACGCCAATCTGCGCGCATTGTGCGAAGCGACCGGCGTGCCGCCGGCGCTGGTCGGTGTCGTCGGCGACATCGTGTCCGGCCAGGTCAACCAGTTCGGCGGCACCCAGCCGAACGCACTGCCCGGACCGGAAACGGCGGAAACCCTGACGCTGGGCCTGGTTTGGTCGCCCAGCCTCAACCTGCCCCGCGTCACCGACCCGCTGATCTCGATCGACTATTACGATATCCAGATCGACGACTTCATCGGGACGTTCTCGGGACAGGAAGCGATGGATGCGTGCTACGTCCTGGCCGATCCGGCCGGCTGTGCCGGGATCGTGCGGATCAACGGGTCGCTGGCGACGTCCGGTGCCGGCCTTCCCGGCTACAACACCAACCTGACCTTCCGCCGGGCCGAGGGCATCGAGATCAGTGCCAATACGGGTTACGACCTGGGCAACTGGGGCAATCTCGATATCAACGTCAACGCCAACTACTACATGACCAACGAGCTGCAATCGGCGCCCTTCTCGGCGGTGGTCGACTGCAACGGGTATTACGGCACGACCTGCGATCCGGTGCCGCAGCTGCGTATCGTCCAGCGCACCACCTGGCGCTTCGACGATGTGGAACTGTCCTACCTGTGGCGTCACCTGTCCGGCATGGATGCGCAGACGGGGGAGGCCGCAAACCTGTTCCCGGCCTTCCGTTCGATCGAAGCCTACGATTATTTCGATCTCGCCGGGTCCTACCGGCTGAACGACAATGTCCGTTTCAACGCGACGGTCACCAACATCTTCGACGAGGATCCGCCGGTCATCGGCAACTCGACGGGGACGACCTCGTTCAACTCCGGCAACACCTTCCCCAGCCTCTATGACGTGCTGGGCCGGGTCTACACGGTGGGTGTGACAGTCAACTTCTAGGCCCCAACCAGCCGGCACATCCCTGTGCGGCGGCCCGGTCTTTCGGGCCGCCGTTCCTTTTATTCCGGATCGCGCAGCGCCACGCGAACGCCGTCGGACAGGCCTGCACCGGGATAGAGGATGATGCGGCGCCCCGGTTCGATCCCGGACAGGATCTCCGCAGTCTCGCCATTGTCGTGGCCGATCTCGACCGGGGTCAGACGCGCCCGGCCGTCCTCGACCCGGTAGACGGCCCAGCTGCCATCCTCGCGGAACAGGGCCGCGACGGGCACCTGAACCGCTTCGCCGGTCTCCCACACGGTGATCGCCGCCTCGACCCGGTAACCATGGCCCAGCCGCCGCCAGCTGTCGGCCGGCGCGTCGAAATCGAGGATCACATTGACCCGCTGCTCCTCGACCCCCAGCGCCGAGACCTTCAGGAAGCCATAGGGCTCGATCCGGCGCACGCGCGCTGAAAGCGGGTCGTTTCCAGCACCCCAGCCGGTGATCCGGGCGGCGGCGCCCGCTTCAACCTGCACGGCTTCGGTGGAGAGGAATTCTGCCACGACCTCCAGGTCCGCCGGATCGCCGATTTCCATCACGACGGCGCCCGGCGCGAGCGGCGTTTCACTTTCCTGCAGCACCCGCAGCACGACACCGCCGATCGGCGCCCGGATGTCCAGCACGCTGCCATTGCCGCCCGGCGCGCCATCCGGCTCGAGCAGCCGGACACGCGCGGCTTCCACCTCCGCCTGCCGCATATTGACCGAGGCCCGCGCCCGGTTGTCCGCCGCCCGGGCCGCGCGCAGCTCGCTGGCCAGGCGATCGAGTTGCGCCTGGGAGGCGATCCCGCTGTCGAACAGCGAGCGGATACGCGCATGTTCCGACCGTGCGAGCTCCAGCGTGGCGGCGGTGCTCTCGGCATCGGCGCGGGATGCGGCGAGGCCGGCCTCGGCGAGATCGACGGCAGCGCGCGCCTCGGCTTCTGTGCGGGCATCCAGGAAAGCCGGCTCGCTGGGCAGGAGACGGGCCACCACATCGCCGGCCGCAACGGCATCGCCGGCTTCGGCTGCCACCCGCAGCAGGCGGCCGCCGACCGGGGCGGCGACGGCATAGACATCGCGGATCCGCGTCCGCCCCTCATCGCTCACCGTGACCGACATGGGCCCGCTCATGACCTCGCCCATATCGACCGGCAATGGCCGAGGGCGGAAGGCCAGCACCAGAAGGATGACGACGATCAGTGCGGCCAGTCCCCAGAACACGGTTCGGAAGCTGAGTTTCATGCGAATGATCTCCTATTCGCCGGACTTGAGCACGGCGACCATGTCCAGCTTGTCCAGCCGGGAGCGGATCATGAGGGCGGACGATATCGCGATCACCAGCACGACACCGGCCGCATAGCCATAAGTGCGCGGGCTGATCACGAAGGGCAGGCGGAACAGGTCCGAACTCATCGCCTGGGAGAAGCCCCAGGCCAGCCCGGTTCCCATGAGTGCGCCGACCGGCAGGGCCAGCAGCGTCAGGATGGCGATCTCGCCGAGCAGCACATAGGCGACCTCGCCGCGCGTGAAACCGAGGACGCGCAGCACGGCGAGTTCATGCTCGCGTTCGGAAAACGAGATGCGCACACTGTTGTAGACCACGCCGATCGCGATCAGGGCCGCAAACCCGGTATAGATGACGATCGAGGTGCCCAGGCTCTGGTCCAGCAGCTCCACGAAGCGCTCCTCGGCCTCGCTCTGCAGCGAGACGCCGGCAATGCCCGGCGTATCCTTGAGCCGGGCATAGAGCGCACGGGTTTCATGGGCGTCGACCCGCAGCGACGCCCCCGACAGCACCCGCCCCTCGCCCAGCAGGCGGTTCAGGTCGCCGATCTCCATCTGCAGTCCGGAACCGACCAGGGTCGTGGTGACGGCCGAGACCGGCAGTTCGAAAACCGGACGGCGCCCTTCGGTGACCTCGACCTCGATAAGATCGCCGGCGGCAATGGACAGCTTGTCGGCCAGGTCCTGCGACATGACCAGGGCCCCCGGCGGCGCCTCGACGCTGCGATTGTCCAGATCGACCATGCGCGACAGGCGCGCCCCGCGCGGCACACCGGACAGCGCCGTGCGCTCCTCGGCGGCGCCATGCCGCAGCCGCACCGCGACCTGCCGCACGGGCTCGGCCTCGATCACGCCCGGCATGCGGCGCAGCGAATGAAAGGCCTCCCAGGAGCGCGGCTCGACAAAGGACACGGAGACGTCCTGCCGGTTGGCGCTGTTGAAATAGACGTCGATCATCACGTCGACACTGTCGAGGAAGAAGAGCGTGCCGATCAAAAGCCCGCCGGACACGGACACGCCGACCAGGGTGAAAGCGGAACGGCCCGGCCAGCGCAGGATCTGGCGGAACACCATCCGGGTCTGGCGGTCGAGCATCCGCCAGCGCGTCAGGCCGGCGCCGATGGACTTGGAATAGTCGGGCGGCGGCGGCGCGCGCATCGCCACGGCCGGATCGAGCCGGGCGGCCCGCCAGGCGGCCAGGGCGCCACCGCCGCCCACGGCGAGGGCCGTCACGAGACAGGCCGACAGATAGACCCCCGCCTCGAGACGGAAGATCAGGAAGGGAAAGTGGTAGTATTCGGTGTAGAGCACCGCCATCTGCCGGCCGAGCCAGGTGCCCAGGCCGAGCCCGATCGCCAGGCCCAGCACCCCGATGGCACCAGCGAACTTCACATAGTGCCAGACCACGTCGCCATCGTGATAGCCGAACGCCTTGAGCAGGCCGATCTCGGTCCGCTCCATCGCCACGAGCCGGGTGAGGACGACATTCACCAGAAAGGCGGCAACGGCGAGAAAGATCGGCGGCAGCACGCGCGCCATGGTCGACAGCTGTGTGATCTCGCTGGAGATGAAGGCGTCGGAGATCTGCTGCTCCCGGCCGTAGGCACCCGGTGCGCCATAGGGCGCCAGCAGCCGGTCCAGGGCGCCGGTCACCGCGGCCTCCGGATAGCCCGGCTCCAGCGTCACAACGGCCTCGGTAAAAGCGCCGTCGCGGTCGACGGCCTGGGCCAGGGCCTCGCGCCCCATCCAGACAACGCCGAACAGCCGTGCATCCGGCACAAGCTGCCCCGGCGCCACCGCATAGACATGCTCCGGCGAAAGCGCGATCCCGACTATCCGCAACTCCTCCCGTCCGCCATGCAGCGTCAGGGCGACGGTGTCCCCGACCGCAATGCCGTGGGCCCGGGCAAAGGCGTCCAGCAGAACGGCCTCGTCGCGCTGGCCGCGGCGGGGCAGACGGCCTTCGGTCAGATGGATGTGATTGACGGCGGGGCGGCCGTTGTCCGGCAGGGAAATCGCCTGGCCGCTGGCGGGCGCGTCCATGCCGGGAATGTCGAACAGGACATGCGATGTCACCCGCGTTTCGGCAGCGGCCACGCCGGGAATGTCGCGGATACCGGCGAGGAGCCGGTCGGGCGCCCGCACCACCGGCGCCCAGACATCGGCAAACCGGTAGCGGTCGTAATACGCACGCCGGGTTTCCTGCAGCGAATCGAGCATGCCGGCCGCCACGACATGAACCGCGATACCGGCAGCCACGACAAAGGCGATCGCGATGGCCTGCATCTTGGTCGCCCAGAGGTCACGCAGGAGTTTTCGGTCGAGCTTGCGCGGCACCAGGCGCGCCATGTCGAACCGACCGCCGCCTACCATGCCAGATCCTCCGGATTGGCGCGTTCGGTGTTGACGCGGACATTGCCGACCTGCCCGTCGGAAAAGGTGATGACGCGATGCGCCATGTCCGCGACGCCGGCATTGTGGGTGATGATGATCGTCGTCGCGCCCAGCGTCTCGTTGACGGTCTTGAGCGCCTGCAGCACGCGGATACCGGTCGCACTGTCGAGCGCGCCGGTCGGTTCGTCGCACAGCATGACCTCGGGCCGCTTGGCGATGGCCCGCGCGATCGCGACCCGCTGCTGCTCGCCGCCGGACAGTTCGGCGGGAAAATGATCGGCACGCTTTTCCAGACCGACCAGCTCGAGCGCCTCGCCGGCGGACAGACCGTTCTGCGCGATCTCGGTCACCAGCTCGACATTTTCCCGCGCCGTCAGCGAGGGCATCAGATTGTAGAACTGGAAGACGAAGCCGACATGCCGGCGCCGGTAGAGGGTCAGCGCCCGGGTCGAGGCCTGAGTGAGATTCTCACCCCGGAACAGGAATTCACCGCCGGTCGGCCGGTCCAGACCGCCCAGTATGTTGAGCAGCGTGGACTTTCCCGAACCGGACGGCCCCAGCAGGACCACCAGATCGCCCTCGGGAATGTCCAGATCGACGCCACGCAGGGCATGCACAGCAGACGCACCGCTGCCATAGACTTTCGTCAGGCCGCGCGTGCGAAAACACGCCGTGTCCCGGTCTCGACCGCTCTGGCCCTGCGTGTCCTGCATGGGCTCCATCCACCCTTCACCGGCTCTCTATAACACGATGCGGCAGGCAGGGTGTGCGCCCGGACGCCGCAGAGTTTCGCCTCGCGCCGGGGCCGCACACGCTGTCGGGCCCGATGTATAAAATATCGAGCATAAATTGCGCCTCGCCCCTAGCCGAGCCACTGAAAGCTCTGTTAATATTCTCTTAACGGGCCAAGCGAACGGGATGTCCATGAAACGTCAGTTGTTGAGCGGTGCGGCTGCAACCGCGCTCGTCGTGTCTTCCGCAATCTTCAGCCAGGGCGTTCTGGCGCAGGAAGCCACCGGCCAGGGGCCCGTCCGGGCCATGGGCGGCGACATCAATCCCTTTGGCGGGGACATCAATCCCTTCGGCGGGGACATCAATCCCTTTGGTGGTGACATCAACCCCTTTGGTGGTGACATCAATCCGTTCGGCGGGGACATCAATCCCTTTGGCGGCGACATCAATCCGTTCGGCGGGGACATCAATCCCTTTGGCGGCGACATCAATCCGTTCGGCGGGGACATCAACCCCTTCGGTGGCGACATCAATCCGTTCGGCGGGGACATCAACCCCTTCGGTGGCGACATCAATCCGTTCCAGGCGTCCCAGAGCCCGTTCTACGGTTTCGTCAGCCCGTTCTGGGGCAATGTCGAACCCTATTGGGGCGACATCAATCCCTTTGGCGGTGACATCAATCCGTTCGGTGGGGACATCAATCCCTTTGGCGGCGACATCAACCCCTTCGGTGGCGACATCAACCCCTTCGGTGGCGACATCAATCCGTTCTGGGGCGATCTCTCGACCGTGGGTGGCGACATCAATCCCTTCGGCGGGGACATCAACCCGTTCGGCGGGGACATCAATCCGTTCTGGGAGACCGCCGGCGGTGTCTGGGGTGTGATGAATCTCGGCTGGGACCAGATCGACCCGGAAACCGGCGACTACCAGCCGATCGCCGACGGTCTCAACCTGATCTTCGACGAGGCGGAAAACGTCTTCGGCGAGGCCATCCAGAGCGCGACCGGAAAGTCGATGAACGAGGCTTTCCTCAACGCGCTGCTCGACGATTTCGGCATCGATCCGGCCAATCCGGCCTCTCTGGCGAGCATGGATGCCGCCGACCGGTCCGAGTTTTTCCTGACCTTCTACGACAATCTGATGTCCTATACCGGTATCGACCATGTCGATCACTGGATGGCGGCGACCAACTGGTACCCGGCGCTCTCGCAGATGTATGGCGGCGGCGATCGCGTCCGCATCGGCCTGATGGACTTCTCCACGCGGTCGGGCGACGGCTATTTCCAGCTCAGCCAAGGCGATTTCGGCTCGCGTGACTTCCATCACGGCGCCGCTGTGCGCAGCCTGATCAACGCACCGCTCGACGGCAGCGGCGTGATGGGTGTGGCCCAGAATGCCGACCTCATCTCCTTCGACCCCTATGACGACACCCAGACCACCGACTGGGGCACGGTCGAACTGGGGATGAGCTATCTCGCCCTGATGCAGACGGACATCGTGAACCTGTCGATGGGCGTGTCCGGCTGGACGCTGGCGCCGGAATGGGAGCGTATCTTCACCAGCCCCTTCGTGCGCCTGTTCGGCGACGACACGCTTTTCGTCCTGGCCGCCGGCAATGACGGCGCTGCCCAGACGGTCGATGTGGACTGGACCGGCGTCAACACCGTCGAGAACCTCCTGATTGTTGGCTCTGTCGATCCGGGCGGCCATATCTCCAGCTTCTCCAACCGTCCGGGCGATGCGTGCCTGACGGTGCGCGGCAGCTGCCAGCCCGGCCATCGCCTGATGGACCGTTTCCTGGTCGCTCCGGGCGAGCTGATCCTGGTCGATGATAGCGATGGCGGTGTGGTCCGCGTGTCCGGCACGTCCTTCGCCGCACCGCTCGTTTCCGGCGCCGCCGCGCTGGTCAAGGGGCATTGGGGCTGGCTGGAAGGCGCCGACCTGGCCGATGTCCTGCTGCAATCTGCCACCGATCTGGGCGATGAGGGTGTCGACGCTGTCTACGGCCACGGCCTTCTGAACGTGGCCGGCGCCATGGCGCCCATCGATGCCGGCGATCTCTACGTCGTCGACCGCCGCGGCCGCCAGGTTTCGGCCAGCGACGTGATGATCGATGGCGGCCGCCTGCGCTTCCGCTACGGCTCCAGCGACACCGTCGTGCTGTTCGAGAACGTCAACGACACTTTCCGCGATTTCGAAATCTCGGTGGACGCGCTGACGGCCGGTTCCAGCCTGTCCGACAATGTCTCCAGCATCTATGCCGAGACCTATATCTACGAACGCACCACCGGCAGCTCGGGTGCCAGCTTCACCGATGCCGGCCTGATGGACCGCCCGGTCCTGCGCCGCGGCAATCTGGAAGTCACCGCCTTTGCCGGCGCCACCGATCTGCAGGGCCGCGGCCTGTCGCGCGAGCTGGGCTTCCAGACAGGCCTGCGCTTTGCCGACCGCAGCACGGGCCGCGATGTCATGCTGGGTGTCGGTGAAGGGGCGCTCGCCCTGACGGGGAATGACGGGTTCGGCCTGTTCTCGGATCACCGTCCGGAGACCGGCGGCGTGAACCCTGTCCTCGGCTTCGCATCGGGCGGCGTCTTTGCCGCCAGCGGCTTCCAGCTCTCCGAACGGACGCGCCTGACAGTCGGCTCGACCATGAATCACGAAGAGCGGACCTATCTGATCCCCGGCACGGGCGAGGAGCGGCCGCTGCATGACGGTCTGGCCGCCTATCAGGCAATGGCGCTGAACGTGGCGATTGAACACCGCCTGTCGGACACGACGACGCTGCATGGTGCAGTGACCCAGCTGCATGAAACCACCGGCCTTCTGGGGGCCCAGGGCACCGGTCCGCTGGACTTCTCCGGCGGTGCCGATACCAGCGCCTTCTCCATGGGCGTGGACACCGAACTCACGCCGCGCCTGCGGCTGAGCGCCTCGACCACGGCCGCCGTGACCCGTCAGACCGCGTTCGACAGCGGCCTGCTGGATCTCGACGACAATATCGTCTCGACCGCGGCGCAAATGAGCATCCAGTATTCCGGCATCGCCGGTGAAGCCGACGCCATCCGCGTCAGCCTGATGCAGCCGCTGCATGTGGAGACGGGCTCCCTGCGTTACACGGCAGCCCGCGTGACCGACCGGGAGACCGGGGCGCTGGGCTTTGACAGCCAGGTGTGGGAACTGGGTGGCGAGCGTCCGCTCTATACCGAGTTCCTCTATTCCACGCCGCTGCCCGGCATTATGGGCGAAGCCAGCCTGTTCGCCCGCCAGCAGGTCGCCGGCAATGCCTTCGACCGGGCCCGGAACGACCTGGCCGCCGGCGCCAGCTTCCGCATGCGCTTCTAAACATCATTTCCGCCCACCGGCGGACGTGATTTGCAAGATGAATCAAGGCCCTTTCGCAATCGCGAAGGGGTTTTGGTTTATATTAACTTGCATGCCCTAACTTCCGGCGCGGTGGACCTGCCGAGTTGGGGAGGCAAGTGAGTCAATGCAGCGGCTAATCCTGGCGATTGCAGGCGTGTGTCTGCTGCTCGGTGCAGTGTGCGAACCTGCGTCCGGTCATGTCCGCACGGACGATGCCCCGCCCGCAAGCAGCTATCGTCAGGCCGTTGAATCGGCCCAGGCGGTCATGATGGCCTCGCCGCAGGAAGCGCTTGAGCGCGCCCGCACGGCCGAAGCCCTGATCCCCACCATCACCGATTTCACCGATCCGGCCACGGCCCAGGCAACCGTCTGGTGGCTCCAGGCCGAAGCCCTTCTGCGCCTGGCGCGGTTCGAGGACGCCCTGCCCGTCGCCAGACGCGCGCTCGAGGCGCTGGGCGAAAATCCGCCGAACAGCAAGCTTCACGCAGATATCCTCACCGCGCTCGGCCGCATCAACAAGATGCTCGGCGGCCATGGCGAGGCGCTGGAAAACTACCAGAATGCCTATGACATCTATCGCGATATCGGCGAGCCGCGCAGCGAATCCATCACCCTGCAGGGCATTGCCTCGCTCTACACCGATGCCCGCCAGTATGAGCGCGCGGTCGAGTATTTCCGTCATGCGCTTGAACGCTATCAGGACCCGGCGCTCGGCCTGTCGGCCAACAATAATATCGCCAATGCGCTGACCCAGCTGGAACGCTATGACGAGGCGGAACTGGCCTTCGAGGCGGCGCTGACCCTCGCGCGCGACATGGAGAGCGCGTCGCTGGAGGCCCGGATTCTCGAAAACCTGGCGATCATGCAGGCCGAGGCCGGTCATTATGACGATGCCACTGCCAGTATCGACCTGGCCTTCGAGCGTGTCAGCGACATGCCGGACCTGGAATGGACGCGCTTCTTCTGGGGCGTGCGCTCCCAGATTGCCTATGCCCGCGGCGATATCTCGACCGCCATCCAGCACATGGAACGCGTCTTCGAAGGACGCGACCTGACAACGACCACGCAGGCCTACATCACCTATCACGAGATGGCGGCCCAGCTGTACGAGTCCGAAGGCGACTGGCGTCACGCCATGGCACACCTGCGTGCCTTCAAGCGCCTCGACGACGACCGCGCGGAGTTTGCCACCTCGGCCAATACGGCGCTGATCAACGCCCAGTTCGACTTCGCCATCCAGGAAATGGAGATCGACCGGCTGCGGATCGAGGGCCTGCAGCGCGAGCTCGCCCTGCAAAGCTCGCGTGCCAGCCAGCGCGTGATCGTCGCGACCGCGGCCTTGGCCCTGGTGCTGATGCTGCTGATCGTCGCCGTCGTGCGCCAGCGCTCGGCCAAGGAGCGTGCGCGGATCCTGGCCCGCACGCTGTACGAGGATTCCCAGACCGGCCTGCCGTCACGCGCCGCGCTTGAGCGCAGCCTTGAAGAGCGGGCCGTGCGTTCGGACGTGCCGCCGAATGTCATCGCCCTGCAGCTCAATCGCCGCAAGCATCTGGAAAGCGTTCTGGGCTTCACCAAATTCGCCGAGATCCAGGCCCGCATGGCCGCCCGCCTGCGCGAGATCGAGCCGGTCGACACGGTCTACAGCATCTCGCCCGGCATGCTGGGCATTCTGGCGACCTGCCGCACGGCCGACGACGCCCTGGCGCTGGCCCGGGCCTGTGTGGAACGGCTCGCCGAGCCCGTCCGGATTGCGGATCTGGATATCGATGTCTCGGTCCGCGGCGGTGTCGGGATTGGCGACGATCCGGAATTGTGCATCCGCCACGCCACGATCGCCGTTCACCAGGCGCAGCAGCACCGCGAGGCCGCCGCCCTGTTCGACGCTGGCCAGTACGGCGATCCGTCGCGCAATCTGACCTTGATGACCCGCATGCTCCAGGCGACCCGGTCGGGCGATATGAGCATGCACTACCAGCCCAAGCTCAACCTGCGCACCGGCCGCTACCAGTCCGCCGAAGCGCTGTGCCGCTGGTTCGATCCGCAGCAGGGCTTCATTCCGCCGGCGGCCTTTATCCATCAGGCCGAGGAGATGGGGCATATCCGCGCGCTCACCGAATGGGCCATCCAGCGGGTGATCGACGACCAGCGCCGCTTCGCCGAAGCTGGTCACGATATCTGCGTTGCGACCAATATTTCCGGCGCACTCGTCTGCGATACGGATTTCGTCAATATCGCCCTCGATCTGATCAAGACCGCCGCCGGCCGGATCACGTTCGAGATCACGGAAACCGCCGTGATGGACGATCCGGAACTGGCCATCGCCAACCTGAACCGCATCAATGAGGCGGGCGTGCGCCTGTCGATCGACGATTATGGTTCGGGCCTGTCCTCGCTGGCCTATCTGCGCACGCTGCCGGCGCGCGAACTGAAGCTGGACCGGGCCTTCGTGCAGCATGTGGCGACGTCGGAACGCGACCGCATGGTGGTGAAGTCGACCGTCGACCTCGCCCACAATCTGGGTCTCGATCTCGTCGCCGAAGGCGTCGAGGACGATGCAGGCCTGGCGATCGTGAAACTGCTGGGCTGTGACTGGGCACAGGGCTTCGGCCTGTCCAAGCCGCTGCCGGTGCCGGAACTGGTGGCCTTCCTCGATGCCGCAAAGGCGGCGGGAGCCGTCAACCTGCCGGCCCCCACCTTCACCCCGCGCCAGATCGGCACGCGGTAGTTACGCACCGTCATCCTCGTCATCGGGATCGACGGGCAGAGGCTGCCACTCATAGGCTTCCCGCCCCAGATGCCGGGCATACCAGTCCAGTTCGGCATTGATGCGGAACAGGCGGTGAGACAGGTCCGAGAAGGAATGCCCCTCGCCCGGCGCCAGGTAGAGCCGCGTCTCGACACCCAGATTGCGCAGCGCCTGGTAGAGCATGATGGATTGTGACGGGTGCACCCGCTCGTCATCCTCGCCGGCAAAGATCAGGGTCGGCGTGGTCACGCGGTAGAGATCCCGCAGCAGGGATTGCGGCTGGAACACGGTTTCCAGCGCCCCCTCGGCCCAGGCATCGGCGCCGAACAGCAGACGGCGGGCCTGGCGGGTGTCGCTGGTGAGATGGTGCACTGCCCAGTCGACAGCCCCGGCCCCGGACGAGGCCGCTCGGAAACGGTCGGTCGTGGTGATCAGCCGGTTGGTCATGTGACCGCCGGCGCTCCAGCCCGACATGATCAGCTGCTCCGGATCGGCGCGGCCGGTCTCGACCAGATAATCGACCCCGCTCATCACATCGCGGTCGGCATGGGCGAAATAGGTGCCGTGCATGGCCTGCATGAAGGCATCGCCATAACCGGTACCGCCGCGATAATTCACCCACAGCACGCCATAGCCCTGCGCCGTCATCACCGGCACATAGCGGCCCCATTTCCACATGCCGAACTCGTCTGCCGAGCGCGGCCCGCCATGGGCCTGCACCACCAGGGGCGGCGGACCGTCACCGGTGTGGACGAGCGGCGGGAAGTAGAAACCTTCGATCACCTGGCCGTCATGGCTGGGCCAGCGGATCAGCTGCTGTTCGGGCAGGTGATAGGGCGCGACGGTGGCCGCACCGATCGTCGTCAGGCGGGTTTCCGTACCGTCGGCCGTGATCCGCCAGAGATCGCCATTCGTCGTCGGCGTCTCGAACAGGGCGACGGCATTGCCCGCCGCATCCAGCGACCAGTCGGCCAGGTGGCGATCGTGCAGCGACAGCGCCGTCACCTCGCCGCTTTCTGCATCGATCCGCACCAGGCCGGAGCGCACGCCGGCCTGCACCGCCATGACCAGGCTCTCGCCATCGGGCAGCCAGGCCATGCCGTCCACTTCGAAATCGGCACCATCGGTCAGGATCCGGCTTTCATTGGTCTCCAGATCGATGACGATGAGATTGTTCTGCACATAGTCCAGCCCGGCGCCGCTGACGCGCGCCTTGTAGGCAATCCGCCGGCCATCGGGCGACAGGCGGGCATTGCTTTCCATCCAGTTGTTGGCGGTGATGCGGCGGAACTGGCCGCCCGGCTCGGGCGTCTCGCTGATCCACAGCTCGCTGTCATAGGCGGAGTCCAGATCGGCGGCCGGCGCGATCCGGATCAGCACGGCGCCGCTGGCAGCCACATCATAGCTGCGCACCGACCAGTCGCCCTGCGTCATGCGCTGGCGTGCGCCGCTGTCCACATCGACCCGCCAGAGATGACGGTGCCGCGTGGTCTCGAAATAGGGCTCGATCAGCTCGACCCGGTCACGCCGGTCGCGCTGCTCGTCACTGAGATCGTCGGTCGCCAGGTAGTAGATGAACTGCCCGTCCGGCGACCAGGACATGCTCTGCACAGCGGTGGGATGCCGGGTCAGCCGGCGCAGATCGCTGCCATCGGCATTGGCCAGGAAGACCTCGTCCTCCTTGCGACCCTCCGGCGGCTGGTCCGCCGCCAGCATCCGGCCGTCGGGCGAGAAGGCCACCGTATCAGCCTCGTCGAAGCCGGACAGATAGGCCAGCTCGCCGGAGGCGATATCAAGCACCCAGTACCGGTCGGCCCGTTCGTCCTCGACCCAGTCGGCATGGGTCAGCGTGACGATGGCGCGCCGGCCGTCATCGGCCAGCGAGACCTCGCCGATACTGCGAAGCGCCACCATCTCGACCGGTGTCATATACCGGTCGGCTACCGGGATGTCCGGCCGGGCTGCGAGCGTTGCAGGCAGCGGGTCTTCGGCGAAGGCAGGATGCAGGGATGCGCTCGCGGCCAGCATCGCGGCCACGGCGGAAGAAGCGAATTGGCGGAACATGTTATCCTCGCGACGCCTTGCCGGCGCCGTCCAGTCAAAGCGTTGGAAAAGTGCCCGGCACCCCGCCCTGCCATAAAGACAGGACAGAGTGCCGGACCCAATCGTCTCGGAGGAGGAGACTTAGAAGCGGGAGCGGAGGCCGACGTAGAACTGGCGTCCGATCGGATCGTTCTGCGGCCCCTTCAGGTTGGACGTGCTGCCCGAGTTGAAGTTGCTCGGCAGGAAGGTGCCGTAATCGTCGAACAGATTGTTGATGCCGGCATAGACCGTGGTGCGGTAGTCGTCGCCGAAGCGGTAGCGGGCATAGATGTTCGACACGAAGCGGTCGTCGGCCTCGAAGTAATACGGATCGCTCGGATCCACATCGAGATCGTCAATGCCGCCGGACTCATACTTCAGCGTATAGCTGGCGTAGAAGTCGCCGCGGCTCCAGGACAGGCGTGCCCGGGCTTCGTGGGTCGGGTCGTACATGGAGCCGTTGGAGTCCTCGCGCACCGGCGTACCGGCCTCACCGATGAACTCGTACTCGTCAGCCAGCGAGCGCGAATAGCGCAGGTCGAGGCCAAACTCGCCCGGCACGGACTGCACTTCAAAGTCCCACAGCACCGACACGTCGATGCCTTCGGACAGCAGCTCGTTGAGGTTCTCCTCGCGGTTGATCACCTCGATCACCCGGCCGTTCGACGTGTCGCGCGTGACGACATCGCAGAAACGGTTGTTCGGGAAGTTCGGCGAGCCATAGCAAAGGTCGACCGTGGTCTGGGTCGAGACCGAGCCGATCGCGTCTTCGACCTTGATATTGTAGTAGTCCACGATCAAGACGAGATCTTCGGCAAAGGACGGCGCCCACACCGCACCGATGGTGAAGGTGTCGGCGGTTTCCTCGGTCAGCGTGTTGTTGCCCGCGTTCGGCGCATTGACCGAACCGTCGAACTCGAACGGCTGTCCGGCATTGTTGGGATCGGCGAAAAAGGCCTGAATGCCCGGATTGCTGAGACAGTTGGCGGCGATCACGGCCGGATCGAAGCCGGTACCCGGCGGGGCGGTGACGCCCGAACCGTCCGGCCTCAGGCCATCACACGGATCGCGCAGATCGTCGGCGTCCTGACGCGGTGCCGAGTAGAATTCGGTGATCGTAGGTGCGCGTTGCGAGCGCGAATACTGCGTGCGGAAACGCAGCGTGTCGGTCGGTTCCCAGTAGCCGCCCACATTGTAGGACGAGATCGTGCCGATCGTGGAGTAGTCGGCCACCCGCGCGGCAAGCTGTGCCGTGACATTTTCCAGAACCGGGATCTCGACTTCGGCAAACGCTTCCACGACGTCGAAGCTGGCTTCGATTTCCGGGATCACCGACAGGCTGGTGGTCTCTTCCAGAATGATGGCGTCGACATTCGTGTCCTGGGTTTCTTCACGCCATTCCACACCGAAGGCGGCGGACACCGCACCGGCGGGGGCCTCGAAGAGCTCGCCATTCATCGAGCCGCCGATCACGGTCTGCTCGCGGATCTGCTGCACGTGACCGTCGATACGGATGTAGTCGGCCATTTCCGGCGTGATCGAGCCCTCACCGAAAATGTTCAGCGGGATACAGCCATCCGCACGGGCACCGGCATCGGCGCATTGATAGCCGCCGGCGCCATCGGACTCGACATCCAGCGCGTAGTGGATGTTGAGGTAATTCAGGTTGTTGCCCTGGATCTGGTTCTGCTCGAACCGGCCATAGGTGGCAAAGGCGTTCCACTGCCAGGTTTCACCCAGCTCGCCCGTCAGACCGGTGGCAAAGCGCATCGTCTCGCGCTCGTTGTCACGGGTTTCCTGGCCCACTTCGACAAAGCGGCGATACCAGCTCACCGAACCGGAGCGCGTCTCTTCGACGGCCGCCGGGATGAAGGGATGGTCGCTCGCGATCTGGCCGATATCGAACGTATTGCCGATCGGGCCGATATCCGTCGAATAGATCGCGGACTCGTAGGAGCCCTCATAAAGGCTGTCCACGCGCGACCAGAGCAGATCCGCAAACACCTCGATCCGCGGCGTCAGCTCGTAACGGCCACGGGCGGCGGCGGTGTAGGCCGTGACTTCCGGGGACAGGGTCCGGCCGGGGCGGTAGTTCCAGCCATCCAGTTCGGTTTCGAAGCCGATGGCCGGATCGCGGCCATCGTTCGGCGCCAGCGATTTGTCATTGTACCAGACGCCATCGACATTCCAGGCATCGTCGCTCTCGAAACGGCCGCCCGGCAGGTAGGAGGTCAGCGAGTAGTCATTGTACTCGCCATTTCCCGACCAGTCGTCGGTGCGCAGCGAGTCCGGACGCGTCTCGTCGGCATAGACCGCAGTCTCATGGTCGTAGCTCAGTGCCACCATGATATTGCCGCGGTCATTGTCGAAATTGCGGCCCATGGTCAGTTCGAGCGTGGTTTCCCGTTCGCCGCTCGCATCCGCCCAGCCATAGCGGGCGTCGACCTCGACGCCTTCCATGTTGCGCTCGAGGATGATGTTGGCCACGCCGGCAATGGCGTCGGAACCGTAGATCGCCGAGGCGCCGCCGGTGGTGACTTCGATACTGTCGACAAAGCCGGCCGGAATGGTCTGCAGGCTGACGCGTTCGCCATTGCCCGAGTTCGACACGGCGCGGCGGCCATCGATCAGGACCAGCGTCCGCTCGGAGCCCAGGCCCCGCAGATTGATCGTCGAGAGGCCCGAATTCTGGATGCTCAGATCGGTGCTTTCCGGCGACAGGCTGGAATCGACGCCCGGGATATCGACCAGGATTTCACCGACATCGACCGTGCCGGACTCGTCGATATCGTCCGTCGTGAAGATTTGTGTCGGGATTGCCGTGGTGGCGTTGGTCCGGCGGATGCGCGAGCCGGTGACCACGATCGTGTCTTCGCTGGACGCTTGCGGATCGGCGGAAGCGTCCTGCGCGACAGCGGCGCCGCCGAGCAGCATGGCGGCAGCGGACACACCGCCCATCAGCATGGCCCGGCCCGTGGTCCATGCGGTTCGATTACCCAAACTCATCGGAAATCCCCTTGTTTTTCGCACCGTCCCCTCGACTGCGCGTAGTGTTGGTAGAGGGGAGACACGCAAGGGACCGCATCGGGTACCCGGGTTGTCACAAATTTTGAGAAAAAGATGGCGGCGGCCTACCAGCGCGCCCGGATACCGGCATAGACGCGCCGCCCGGCTGCATCATAGCCCGGACTGAAATTGCGCCGGCCGCCGCTTTCCGTGCCACTTGGCAGGAAGGGGCCGTAATCGTGGAAGACATTGTTGATGCCGCCGAAAATCTGCAGCCGGCCATCAGCGCCGGCGAGATAGCGCACATGCAGGTCGTGCTGCATCCACGGATCGATTTCGAGGAAGAGCATATCCCCGGCATTGGCCTTTGCGGCGCGGTCATGCCCGTCGATTGCCGCCCCCTCATAGCGCACCCGCCACTGCACCAGCCAGGGCCCGCGCGTCACGCCCAGGCGCGCTGTCCAGCGATGGTGCGGCGCGCCAACCTCGCCGTCCCAGACCGATCGGCTGACATCGCCGTCCGAGCCTTCAAACACCTGCTCGAGACGGTCGGTATAGGCGTAGAGAATCCGCAAATCCCAGTCACCGGCCCAGATCGAGGCGGGCGACACCTGCCAGGCATAGTCCAGCGTCACGTCGGCTCCGGCAGACCGGATCTCGTTGAGATTGGCGACGCGGTTCTGCATCTCCAGCAGCTGGCCCGTCTCGCCGCGCTGGATGTCGGCGCAATACCGGTTGGCGGATATCGCGACCGGCGCGCCATAACATTCCGACAGCAGCGCCCGGCTGGACAGGGACGAGATCGCACCGGACACCCGGATGTCGTAGAGATCGACGGACAGGCTGAGCCCTTCGGCCCGCACCGGTGTGTAGACCAGCCCCAGCGTGACGGCATCCGAGCGCTCTTCCTCGAGATCCGGATTGCCCGAATTGGGCGCATAGACGCTGGTGATCGTCTGCTCGTAGATGCCGTCCTCGGCGATCGCCCGGGCAATACCCGGCTCGGAGCGGCAGTTTTCGGCGATCCGGCCGGAACTCGCGCCGGTCACGCCGTGGCAGGGGTCGCTGACGGTGTCATAGTCGCCGCGCGGCCCGGAATAGAGCTCGGTCAGGCTGGGCGCACGCTGGGCACGGGAGACCTGTCCGCGGAAAGCCAGCGCATCACTGGGCGACCACACACCGCCGAGGCGATAGCTGCCGACAAGGCCGACCCGGTCGATATCATAATGGGCCAGGCGCACGGCTGCGGTTACGTCGAAACGGTCCGGGACAACCGGCACCAGGGCCTCTGCGAAGACTTCGCTCGCATGGCCAACCGCATCCAGATCGGGAACGCCGACATAGCCGGTCTCGCGGTTCAGCGCCGCCGCATCGCCGCGCGTGCGCTGGCTGTCGACACGGTGTTCCGCCCCCCAGGCCAGCGAGATCACACGCCCGTCCGGCAGCGCGACATCGCCCAACGCCGACCCGCCCAGCGTCCATTGCTCGACCTCGACCTCCAGCCGGTCGGTGGCGCGGATATAGTCGGCCGCCTCTGCCGAGATCGCATTCACGCCGAACATGTCCAGAGGCGCACACCCGGCGGCGCGCGCAGCGGCGCTGACACAGCGATAATTGCCGGGACTCGCCGGATCGGCCTCAATGTCCAGAGCGTTTCGGATGCGGGCGTAATTCACCTCGCCGCTGCGCAGCTGATCCTGGTCGTAGCGGCCGTGGCCCAGGGCGATGTCCCAGCTCCAGATACCCGCCTCGCCCTGCAGCCCGGCCCAGAAGCGCTGTGTCGTCCGGTCGTTCCGGCGGTATTCCTCGCCCAGCTCGCTGAAACGCCGGCGCCAGGTGATGCCGGACAATCCCCCGTCCAGCGCGGCCTGGCGGATCGGTTCGGGCACCAGCGGATGGTCCACCGGAATCATGCCGATCCGCTCATTGTCGAGCCCGAAGCGCTCATTGTAATAGGCGGTCTGGGCTTCCCGCGAGGACAGGCTCTCGCTGTGCGAGAACAGGCCCGTAAAATAGGCCGACACGCCGCCATCGAAATCATAGTCGAGTTTCAGCGCGAACAGGTCCCGCTCGCGCGGCACCGAGATCGTGGCGAAGGAGCGGGTGTCATAGCCATCGACAGCGATATCGAAATCCGTCTGCAGCCCGGCCTCGTCATACCAGAAGTCATAGCCGATGAAGCGTCCGCCCGGCGTATAGCTCGACAGGTCCGCTTCCAGCGTCTCGCCATCGCCCGCCAGGCTGACCGGAACCTGCGCCCAGTCGCGGTCCTCGGCACCGATACGGCGCATGTGGTCACGGGTGACGTTGAACAGGAGGCGCCCCCGGCCATCACCGAACCGCCAGCCCTGCGTAGCGCTGAGCACGTGATACTGACCGCCGCCGTCCTGGGTCATGCCGGCCTGGGCGAGCAGGCGGCCGCCTTCCAGACTGTCGATCAGGACGAAATTGACCACGCCCGCAATCGCATCCGAGCCATAGACCGCAGACGCGCCGCCGGTGGAGATTTCCACCCGCTCGACAAACTCCGCCGGGATGGTGTCCGAGCCGAAGCGGCTGGCATTGCCGCTGTTTGCCACCGTGCGCCGCCCGTCGATCAGGACCAGCGTGCGCGTCGTGCCCAGACCGCGCAGCCCGATCGAGGACAGGCCGGCATTCTGGGCGCTGAGATGCGTGGAGGCGTTGGAGAACTCCAGCGTCGCCGGCGACTGGCTGGCGATCATCTCGCCGATCTCGATAGCGCCCGAGGTTTCCAGCGCCGTGCGGCCGATCACCTGCACCGGCAGCACCGCCGCCCGCCCGGCCCGCTCGAAGCGCGACCCGGTGACCAGGATCACTTCCTGCGGATCGATATAAGCGGACGCCGCGGGCGTTCCGGCCGGATCGTCACTCACCGGGTGCCCGGACAGGCGGACAATGCCGGGCCGCGCATCCGTAGACACACCCGCGGACGGATTGCCGGAGCGCCGCCCGAGCACATGGGTCCGGGCATCGACGGTGCTGAACTCCAGCCCGGTTCCGGCGAGTAGCCGTTCGAGCCCTTCCTCGGCGGAATACTGCCCCTCGGCACCCCGGGTCTGCACACCGGCGACCAGATGCGATTCCGCCAGCAATTGATGGCTCGTCACCAGGGCAAAGCGCGACAGCGCGGGCCCCAGCGGTCCGGCCGGAATGTCGAAGCTGAAAGCGTCCGGCGCGGCGGTTTGCGTCTCCTGGGACACAGCCGGGACGTGCGGCATCATCACCGGGAGCAGCGCACCGAGGAGGGCTGCCCGGACGCCTTTCATCCTGACTGATGTCCTGCCGCTGACGCGCATCCCCGCACCTCGATACGGGGACGCCCGATCCCCCTCATGTGACAACTTGCCAGAAGCCATGTGACATCGCTGTTACCGAAATGTCGCATTGCTGCCGGAAGATGCACGTGCGGGCCAGTCAGGGTTGTATATTTCCCTCGGACGCGTGGATCCGGATACCGTCGCCAACCCGCTCGATGCGCAGCGACTCGGTCGCCGACAGGGCCGCCAGGAACGCCTCGCTGTCGGACGGGTCGAAGGAGCCTGAGATCTGCAATTCGCCCAGCTGCCCGTCGGCGAAGGCAATGTCGAGATCGTTGTAGCGGCGGAATTCACTGACCACCTCGCTCAGGCGTCGCCCGTCGAACACAAGCCGCCCCTGACGCCACGCGGTCGCAGCGACGACATCGACCCGCGCCGGTTCGGGCGCCGGCTCACCCGGCACAAGCTCGACCTGGTCACCGGCGCGCAGCAGGGCCGCCGATGCCGGACCGCTCTCGATCCGCGTCTGCACCAGACCCTCGACCACCGTCACAACCGTACGCCCGTCATCGCGGGAATAGACGTTGAACGCGGTGCCCACGGCCCGGACTTCGTGTCCGCCCGCCTCGACGATGAAGGGCCGCGAGGGATCGTGCGAAACCTCGAACAGGGCCTCCCCCGCTTCCAGCACGACCCGGCGCTCATCGGTGGCAAAAGCCGTCGTGACCCGGGAACCGGTGTTCAGCGTCATCACCGACCCGTCCGGCAGGGCGATCTCCTGCCGGTCACCCCGCGCCGTGGAATAGGTTTCCAGAGCCGCGACCTGCACAGCTCCGTCAATGTCAGTCGGCCGATCCCCGCCCAGCATGCCTGTCCACACAGGCAAGGCAATCGCCAGGGCGAGCATCGCCGCCATGCCGATCACGGCCGGCACGATCCAGGCCGGACGGCCGGGCGCCTCGTCCGCCGTCAGTTCCGCCTCGGTGGCGGCGATCAGACCGTCGGCCCAGTCGCTGCCGTGCGCGGCATCGATCATGCCCTCGAGCTCGAGACAGGCATTGAGTGCCGCCTGGTGCTGCGGATCGGCCTGCAACCAGGCTTCCAGCTCGGCTTCGACGGCTGCGTCCAGCGCACCGTCGGCCATAAGACGCTCGGCCCAGACAGAGGCGGTGTCGAAGATGTTCATATCGCGATCAGCCGGCATCGTTCGCCGCCCTTGCTGTATCCCCGTTCCCGTCCGGCATCCCGTGCAGATGCTCGGCCAGACGCGCCATGCCGCGCTGAACGTGTTTCTTGACCATGTGGATCGAAATACCCATCCGCTCTGCGGCCTGCTGATAGGTCATCCCCTTCAGCTTGCAAAGCACGAAGGCGTGCCGGCATTTCGGCGGCAGCTGCCCGATGGCTTCGGACAGGGCCGCGCGCCGGGCCATGTCACGTTCTTCATCCGTTATGGTGTCCGCAGGCGGTGCGAATGGGGCAATAACGTCACTGTAATGATGCGCTACTGCGGCAGAATGGCGCCGCACCGTATTGCAGTGCCGCAGATGGTTTCGCGCAAGATTGGTCGCGATCGTCGTGACGAACGCGCCCTCATTCCGCACCGGTCCGGTATCGCCATCAACCTCGAGCAGGCGCTCGAACGCGGCGTGGGTGATGTCGTCCGCATCCTGGGCATTGCCGACAATGCGCCACACGATCCAGCGCACGCGCCGCCCGTGCACGCGGTACAACTCTTCCACATTTACGGCATCACTGACGGCCGCCACCATTCTTACGCTTCCCCGCAGCCGGCCGCCCCCTCTGGCGCCCTGTCCCAGGACAGTCCGGCATGCTCTACCAGAGCCGATGCAGGCGCAAGGTACCCGATCCGGAGCGTCGAGTGTCTCATATCGAATGCGGTGGAGTCTGTCAGTCGGCGGACGGGTCCGTCTCGCGCGCCGCACGCGCTGCGGCGATCACGGCATCGACCTGCTCTCCGGCCAGGCCGATATAGGTTTCCGGATCCAGCAGGGCCTCGACTTCCGCCTCGCCAAGCGCTTCGCGGATAACGGCATTTTCCATCGCCGCCTCACGAAGCCCGGCACCGTTTTCATGCGCCTCGGCGGCGAGATCGCGGATCAGTTCCTCCGCTTCGGTCCGGCCGATATGCGGCGCCAGCGCGAACACGAAACGCTGCGACAGTATCCAGCCGCCGGAGCGATCCAGATTGCGGCGCATCGCTTCGGCGTCGACATGCAATCGCCCCACAAGCCGGTTGGCCGCGGACAGCATGTCCTCGGCTTCGATCGACAGCTCGCCGATGGCGTCATTGGGCCGCGAAGTGTTGTCGCGCTCGAAGAAATTGATCATGTCGTCCGCGACGATGTCCGACAGCGCCGGAATGGTCCGGGAATAGTGGATCAGCGCCTCGGACAGGGACGGATTATTCTTGTGCGGCATCGTGCTCGATCCGACCGCCGTGCTGCTGCGCTGTTCGATAACCTCCGCGATATCGGTCATCTGCAACAGGAAGACCTCCTGCCCGACCCGACCGTAAAAGCGCGCGAGCAGACCCAGGGTGACGGCATATTCGGCAAACACGTCGCGCGAGGCGTGCCAGTCATCGGCATAGGGTTCCGACAGACCCAGTTCCTCACCGAACCGGCGCTCGACCGCCTGGGCCCGGTCGCCCAGACCGACATAGCTGCCGACCGCGCCCTTCATGATGGCTGACCGTTCGACCCGGTCGAGCAGGTCGGCAAGGCGCTCGATATGACGGCGGTTCTCGCCGATCCAGCCGGACACTTTCTTGCCAAACGTGATCGGCAGGGCATGCTGGCCCAGCGTGCGGCCGATCATCGGCGTGTCACGGTGCGTCTCGGCAAGATCGATCAGCTGCAGCTCGATCGCCCGCAAGTCCTCGATCAGAAGCAGGATCGACTGCCGCACCTGCAGGATCGCCGCCGTGTCATAGATGTCGACCGTGGTCGCGCCATAGTGGAGATAGTTGGCCGCGTCAGCGTCGAGCGAGCGCGAAAACACGTTGAGGAAGGCAACCATGCGGTGGCGGACGATCGCATATTCCGCCGCCAGCGCATCTGCCGGAACCGCTTCCGGCCGGGCTGCCGCCGTGATCGCGTCAGCCGCCGATTGCGGGATCACGCCTTCGGCCGCCTGGGCGCGCGCCAGGGCAGCCTCGATCTCCAGCACATAGGCATTCAGCCGCGCATCCGAGAAGACGTCCTCGATACTCTCAGACTGTGCGCCTGCAGCGCCGGGAGCCAGCCCCGCGCACAGGATGACCGCGGCGCAAACCGCCTGCCGCAGTCGGCTCACTGCCCGGCTCCCAGACCACGCATCAGGATGTAGACATAGTCGATGGTCGCGGTGAGCGGATCTTCGGATATCCGCCAGTCGGTGAAACTGTTCGCGGCGGCAATCGTGTAGCCGCCATTCAGGAAGACAGCGTGTGTCAGGATGCGCTCGGCCGCCTGGATATCCACCGGCCGCGCCTCACCGGCCTCGACGGCATGCTCCAGCGCGTCGCCGAAGCGCCGGGCGATATTGCGCAGCCTGGCCGCATGCCGGCGCTGGCGCGCTTCCGGCAGGGCTGCGGCCAGCGAGGGCCGCAGCAACGGTGTGACACCGCTGGCCTGCTGATAAATCAGGTCGCGAATGGCATGCTCGATCACACCGAGCCCGGAACGGCCGCCGCCCTCAGCCCGGTCCAGCGCCTGCTCGACAGCCGTGAAGGACCGTTCGAGACATTGCTCCAGCAGCTGCTCCTTGTCGGGGATGTGATAGTAGAACGCGCCGCGGGTGACCCCGAGCGAGGCGGCCACTTCCGACAGGGCAACACCGCCGAAGCCCTTCTTGTTGAAGAAGCGCGTGCCAGCCTTGAGGAAGGCTTCCCGCTTCATGCGGTTGCGGGCTTCGCGGTCAAAGACCTGCGGCACGCCGACATCGGGCGATCCAGGCTGAAGGGCGGCCGGCTGCCAGTCGCCGCCCGCCTTGAGACCGCCGGCGAGGATCTCGAGGAGTGTGTCTGCCGCCGTGTCGATATTCCAGTCGCGCTTGCGCCGCGGCCAGGACCCCATCCAGTCGAGCAGCTCGAAAACAAGGAAGGTCGCCGGTTCAGGCCGTCCGAGTGGCGCCCCGCTTTCCCGGACCCAGCTGGCGATCATGTTATTGACGTCCGAGACGCAGCGCGACAGCTCCGCCGCGATGCTCGCGTGGAGTTCGTCCCCCAGCGCATCGAGATCATTCATCGCCGCGAGATTATGCCGCCGGCCTTCCGACACGGCCCGCATGTGATCGGCGAAAACCTCGAACAGCTTGCGCAGCTGGGCGGCGGCACCGTCTGCCGTACGCGCAATCTCGACCGCCTCGGCCAGGGCCCGCGCCGCTGCACGGTAAACTTCGCCGGCCAGGTCTTCCTTGGACGCGAAATAATAGCTGATCCCGGTCTTCGTCAGCCCCAGATCCCCGGCGATGTCCTCGAGCCGCGTCGCATGGACACCTTCGGCGTCAAAGCGCCGCGCCGCCGCCGACAGGATGGCCGCCTCCTTGCGCTGTCGCTCCTGTTCGCGCGAAAACGGCGAAGAATGGTCGGGGAAGTCGGGACGGAGTACGCTCATAGATCGTGCCTCTTTCCTTTGAGTACGGAACCGGAAAAGACCGACCCCGCGGGCATTTGCGACGTTCCGAAGAGTCGCGCGCCCGTCTTGCTCCTCCCCATACAACCCCAGCCCGGCATTGTTGACAAGCCCGAGGGAAGGCAATTTGAACGACGTGTACGTTTTTTATTGACACCGTCGGAACTTCGCCGTCACTGTCATCGAAACACAAAATGCGGGGAGGGCAGCATGAATTCAAGGGCACGCTCGAAGTGTGACCAGTTCGCCCGCATGCTCAGCAACCGGGCGATCTAGCACGCCATACATCCAGCCTGCCCTCCCGGCCCGAATCCGGACCGTCTATCATGCGCTTCTCCCACATTGCCACGCTCGCCGCCCTGTCCGCGATGACAGGCATCGCTGCTGCACAAGGCACGGACTCGAGCTTTGCCATCCCCACGGGTCGCGCCTCGCTGGTCTATTCCGGATGGGGCGGGCCCGATCTCAGCGTCGAAACCTACCGGCCCGAAAACCTCCCCGCCGACGCCCCCATCATCTTCGTGATGCACGGTGTGAACCGCAATCCCGACGATTATCGAGACGCCTGGATCGACCTGGCCGACGCCTGCGGACTGGCAATCATCGCCCCCGGTTTCGACCAGGACGGCTTTCCAAGATCTTCCGGATATAATCTGGGCGAACCGCTTCGCGGCACCGATGCGGTCTCAGCCTTCGACGCCATCGAGCCCCTGTTCGCAACCATGCGTGCCGGACTGGGTTCGACACGCAACGGGTATTCGATATTCGGACATTCTGCCGGCGCGCAATTCGTCCATCGTTTCCTGATGCTGACACCGGATACGCACGTCGAAGCCGCAGTGGTCGCCAATGCCGGCTGGTACACCTGGCCGGACATGTCGGCCGAATGGCCGTACGGGTTTGCCGGCGCGCCGCGCACGCCGCTCGATCCGGGCGATATTGCCGCCCTGCCGGTCACCCTGCTTCTGGGCGAGGCCGACAATGATCCGAATGCATCCAATCTGCGCCAGACCCCCGAGGCCCGGGCCCAGGGCGCACACCGGTTCGAGCGCGGCCTGAATACTGCCGCCCTGGTGGATCGATTGGCTGCCGATGCCGGACTGGAACACGGATGGGCGGTCGCGACCGTGCCCGGCGTAGCCCACGACAACACCCGGATGGCGCCCGCCGCCGTCCGCTATCTGGTGTCCGAACCGGTCTACAATACAGCCGCCTGCCAGCTTGCCACGAACGGAGACTGACATGACTGACGCGACGCATGACGACGCGCCCGCCCTCTATCAGCGCATCGGACTGGCCGCCGGCCCGCTGGCTGCAATCCTGATCGGTCTCTTTCTGCGCCCGGAAGGCCTGTCGAACGAAGGCGTGTTCGTCGCCGCAATCGGCGCCTGGATGGCGATCTGGTGGGCAACTGAGGCGATTCCGGTCGCGATCACGGCCTTCCTGCCGCTGGTCCTGTTTCCCGTCCTCGGCGTTTCGACGATCGGCGAGATCTCGTCACCCTACGCCCATCCGATCATCTATCTTTTCTTTGGCGGCTTCGTCGTGGCCCTGGCCATTGAGCGGTGTGGCCTGCACCGGCGCATCGCGCTCGGCGTCTTCCGCATGGTGGGCACGAATGCACGCGCACTGGTCGGCGGTTTCATGCTAGCAGCGGCGATCGTCAGCATGTGGATCTCCAACACGTCGACGACGCTGATGCTGCTGCCCATCGCAGTTTCCGTGGTCACGGTGATCGGCGAGACCATGCCGGATCTGGACGTTCGCCAGCGGAGCAATTTCTCGATCGCACTCCTGCTCGGACTCGCCTACGGGGCCACGCTGGGCGGTGTCGCCACCCTCGTCGGCACCCCGCCTAACGCATTCATGGTCGGCTTCATGTCAGACAGCTATGGCGTCGAGGTCGACTTCGCGCGCTGGATGCTGGTGGGCGTTCCGGTGAGCGCCGTGCTGCTCCCGATCGCCTGGCTGACGCTCACCCGCATCATCTTCCCGGTCAGCTTCACCGCCTCCGCAGACGCCATGAAGCATATCGGCCATATGCGCACAGCCCTCGGCCCGATGAGCACGGCCGAGGTGCGCACGGCCATGCTGTTCGCCTTTCTGGTGATCGGCTGGGTCGGACGGGGCTTCCTGTCGGGCGTGCCGGTGATCGGTTCGATCTCGGACACCGGCGTTGCCATGATCGCTGCAGTCGGCGCCTTCCTCATTCCCTCCGGCAAGGACGGAAAGGCGCTCATGGTCTGGGAGGACATGGGCAAGCTGCCCTGGGGCGTGCTGATCCTGTTCGGCGGCGGCCTGGCGCTGGCCTCGGCCGTCGCCAGTTCGGGCCTCGCGCTCTGGCTGGGTGAACAACTGGCGCCGCTCGGCGCGCTGAACCTCGCCCTGCTGGTGATCGTCGCGACAGCGCTCGTGATCTTCCTGACCGAACTGACCAGCAATCTCGCGACCACCGCGACCTTCCTGCCGGTCATCGCCGCGATTGCGGTGGAAACCGGTCAGGATCCGCTGGTCTTTGTCATCCCGGTCACGCTGGCGGCCAGCTGTGCCTTCATGCTGCCGGTGGCGACACCGCCGAATGCCATCGTGTTCAGCTCGGGCCTTGTCTCGATCCCGCACATGGCCCGGGCCGGCTTCCTTCTGAACATCGTCGCCATCGCCGTCCTGGCCATGGCCGCGCTCTGGCTCTCGCCGGTCGTGTTTGGGGGGTAGGGACACCGTTAAGCCGCGAAATCCGGAACGAAACGCAGGTCCGTGGGGCCTGATGCGGCTTGTCCGTCTTTCCCTGATATGCAATCAAGACCAGTGGGTTCCGGGCGCATTGATTGGGGCGTTGTTGTGTCGAGCATCAGAGGTCGATCAGACGCTGTAGCAAAGGCTCTGCGCCCGGACCGAGCCTCCACCTTTGTATACAAATCAGGACGCTCATGGCGAGCGCACGAGCAGGCCTTTTGCAGCGCTGCCGAAAAGGTCTGACCAAGATGCCTTCCCTTTCGATCGTTGTAACGACCTACAATCGCAAGGATCTCGTCGCGCAGCTGATCGCCGAGCTGGAACAGCAGTCTGATCCGGATTTCCAGCTGATCGTCGCGATTGACGGATCGACGGATGGCACAGCCGACATGCTTGCCGGAAGCCGGACACCTTTCGACCTGAAGTGGATTGACACCGAATGCCGCGACTATGGCCTCGCCGTGGCGCGCAATCGGGGCATCCTTGCCGCCGACGGCGAAGCCGTTGTCATCCTCGATGACGACAGCTTTCCCGAACCGGATTTCGTTGCGGAGCACAAGGCCTGCGTCGCTGACGGCGTCATGACAGGCGGCCCGCGCCACCCGTCCGATCCGCGCGAAACGCGCATGGTCTGGAAGATGCAGGAACTGGCCAAACTGCCGCCCTGCACCCCGCTCGACTTCGAGACCCTGCATCGCGACTGGCCGAACGCGTACATGATCGAAAACAACCTCTGCATGCGCCGCCAAGACTGGATATCAGCCGGCCTCTTCAGCGAGCGGCTGAAGATGTACGGGTTCATTGGCCAGGAGTTCTTTGCCCGCGCCCGGCACCTCAAGCTCCTCTACCAATTCAATCCACGCGCCGCTGTGTGTCACCGGGGCGAGTACGAAGGCAATAACGGATTGCAACGCAAGGACAAGACCTTCCAGACCCGATTGGCGTCAGTCCTGCGGCCCGCCCTGATGAAGCCCAAGCACTATCGCGCCCAGATTGCCTGGAGCCGGGCGCTCGCGGACAATGTGCCCCCCCCCGGAATGCCGGCTTACTGGCCCGATGTCGCGACGAGTGTCATGGCGCGAGGTGCACGGCGGGCTGGCCGGATTATCGCAGGCCGCTAGCTCATGCGCCTGCTCGTCTACACCGCAGTCTTCGGAGATTACGACCGCGTCTACCCGCCCGTAGAAGCGGATCCGGAGATTGACTACGTCATCATAACCGACGACCCCGACATGCAGGTCCATGGCTGGACCACTCGCGCAGTCGACGCTGGAGCGTTTGCGACGCCAAAGGCCGCAAACCTCTATCACCGCGCTTTGATACAGCGGATTCTGCCAGGCTACGACGCTTCTATCTACGTCGATGGTAATATCAGGGTTCTCGGTTCGACACGAGCGCTCTTCAGGTCCTTTCTGGCGGCCGGTAAAGCAGTTGGGACATTCCCGCACCCCTTGCGCAAGAACGTCGCCGAAGAGGTCGAAAGCTGCATTCAGAACAAGAAGGCTGAAGGCGCTGAAAGGCTGAGACAGGAATATCAGGCGTATCTGGAAAGCGGTTTCGATGATCATGTTGGGCTGTTCGAGACCGGAGTTCTTTTGAAAAATCACAAGGTGATCGAACTCGATACGGCGATGGAATGCTGGAACGCTTGCTTTGCAGCCTATCGCTTGAGAGACCAGGTCAGCCTCCCCTACGCCCTGTGGCGCTCCGGCGTTGAGCCGCATCGCATGAACTTCAATTTTCGCGAAAGAAACCCGTATTTCGGCATCTACCCGCACAAACGCGGCCGCGACGTCAATCCGATCTACGCGCACGTGTATGCCCGGTCATATGACAGCTGGGTCTATGCCGGCATCCTGCGCGCCTGGCAGTTGTTCTGGTCAGTAAAGCGCCTACTGCGAGGCTCCGGCCGCTAGAACCGGCTGTAGGACAGGTCTTCCTTGCCGCGCTTGCCCATGACCATTTTGGGGTCGTCGGGATTGAACAGGCCCAGGCACCAGGTCTCGTTGGCCGGGGCGTCGCGGTTCCAGTCGAAGGCCATCTTGCGGTGAGCGATCCGCCAGATCCCGCCGCGGCGCTCGAAACGGTCGGCCAGCCGGCCGCCGGTCAGCGTGTCATGCGCCTGGCCCGACTTGTCGTCGAAGCGCGCGAAGGTGAGCACATAGCTCTCGACCCAGGCCGTCTCGCCATCGTCGGAGAACTCGACGTGGACATTGCTGACATAGTGCGCCATCGGATGGCTCAGCTTTGCCAGACGCTCGACCGCGCCCAGCACGTATTCGTGCGCGGGACCCTTGTAGGTGCTGCCATGCTCCTCGATCGCATCAGCGTGATAGCAGGACAGGAGCAGGTCGGCGTCGGCCCGGTCCACACCCCGGGCATAGCGCGCGAGGACGTCCTGTATGTCCTGTTTGGCGATCAGGGTCTCAAGCGTGTTCGGCGGATAGCTCATGTCCAATCTCCGTTCAGGCTGCTGACTGGGCTGCACGCACGGTCGGGCCGTCGGCCCAGCTTGCGTGCGTGCCGCTGGAAATCCGGTGGGGCAGGATGATCCGGCACACCGGACCGTCGGCAATGTTCTGCGCGTCGATCAGGACGCATTCCGAGCGGTTTTCGACCATGTCCGTGATGAAGGAGACGATGTAGCCATCATCCTCCGACCTGGCGCCGACGCGCGGCGCAAACGGCGCCTCGCTGCCGAACCGGCCCTCACCGAAGTTGAGCGTCTCGCTCTTGCCGGTCTCGAAGTCGTGCTTCACGAGACCCTCGAACAGGAACCAGCCCGGCTTGGTGAAGGTGGAGTAGAGATAGCGCGACTTCTCGCCACCATACGTCTGGTTGAAACTTCCGAATTCAAGCAGCCGGTCGTCGAGATGGCTTTCGCTGACCGCGCCGGTCTTCAGGTTGAAGCGCCAGCGATGCAGCTTCGGCTTGAAGGAGTTCTCGTCCAGATAGGCCATCAGCTGGCCGAGGCGCGGATCGCCGCCGGGCGCCTCAAGCGGTTTGGGCGCCGGGTCTTCCTGGAAATAGCCGTCGAGCACGATCTCGTCGCCCTCTTCCCAGGCATTCATCCAGTGCAGCACATAGGTCGGATCGGCCTCGAACCAGCGGATGTCTTCCGGCTGGCCGTAGCGCGGCACGATGGCGAAGCGGGTCGGGATGTCGCGGTGGAAGCGCGCGGCATGGCGCCCCTTGGCCAGAATATCGGCATCCCAGAACAGCGGCAGATCCGCGATGATCGAATAGTTTTTTGTGAAGGCCATGTCGTGCGGCAGGCGCGGGCCCGGCACGGGGATCGGGATGTAGTGCTTGAGCTTGTTGTCCGGCCCGACGACGCCGTAATGCATGTAGGGCGCGTGGGTGGAGTAGTTGAAGAAGAGCAGCTCGCCCGTGTTCTCGTCCAGCTTGGGGTGTGCCGAGATACCGTCGAGCGGCACCCAGCCTTCCGTCCCGAACTGTTCCATCGTGTAGGGGTCGAGCCGATAGCCCTCCCCGCATTGATAGAAGGTCGACAGGATCTTGCCGGCATGCACGACGACATCGGTCGAGGATGAGTCCTTGATGCCGCCATGCGCGCCCCAGCCCGGCCGGGTCGACAGGCGCGGATCCTCGGCAATGCCGGCCCAGAGCGGCTTGCCCGCCTCGATCTCGGCCATCAGCCCCTTGGTCCGCACAAAGCGGTTCTTGTAACTCGCCTTGCCGTCGCGGAAGGACATGGTGTGGATCATGCCATCGCCGTCGAACGGGTGATAAAGACCGATCGAACCGAAAGCCGGATTCTCGCTGTTCCGGACGTAGATCCCGTCGATATCCTTCGGGATCTCGCCGATCACTTCGAGATCGTCGGCGTCATACTCGTCGAACACCGGCGTCCAGGCACCGGACGTATAGGGATGGTTCGGATCGGGATCGCGGTGCGGGACCGTGCCGAGCTTCACAACAGACATCGGGGACTCCTGTGATCAGGCCGTTTCGCCGCTATCGCGGCGCGGCGGCATCGGAATGAAGGAACTGGTGCGGCGGATATAGGCCTCGTATTCGGGCCGCGACCGCTTGAGACGGCGCTCCAGGAGGGCGGCACCGCTCCACTGGACGAGCAGGAAGGTGAGCAGCATCGGGCCGACGATCGCGAACAGGCCCAGCGTCGTCTCCGCCGCGATCAGGAACAGGCCCCACCAGACACAGGCATCGCCGAAATAGTTGGGATGCCGCGTATAGCGCCACAGGCCCTGGTCCATGACCTTGCCGGCATTGTCCGGATTGCCCTTGAACCGCGCCATCTGCCAGTCGCCGACGGTCTCGAAGAAGATGCCTATGATCGCCAGCGCGGCGCCTGCCCAGGCCAGCCAGCTGACGCCGGCCGGCTGCGCCGGCACCTGGCCCAGCTGCACCGGCAGCGAGACGATCCACAAGAGGACACCCTGCAGCAGGAAGACCTTCGTCAGACTGGTCATGTGCGGATTGCCCTTGGCCTTGCCGAGCAGAGCGACATAGCGCTTGTCCGGCCCTTCCTTGCGCCAGCGCCAGAGCAGGTAGCCGGCCAGGCGCAGCCCCCACACCGTCGTGATCGCCAGCAGCAGGAGCTTGCGCTGGGCGTCGCCGTCAGGGGTGAGGAAATGGGTCACAAAGGCCACGAGCACAAAGCCCGCCGCCCAGAAGGAGTCGATGAAGCTGACATCGCCAATGGCAACGCTGATCAGCCAGAGGGCCAGCATGGTACCGATCAGGACGGCGAAGTTGACGCCGATCACAAACACAAATTCAGGCATGTCTTGCTCCGTTGGTCAGGCAGGTCGTCAGCGTGCGATTTCCACCACGCCCGCGTCGGGCGTGTCGGCATAGAGACGCTCCACATCGGCGGCGCGATGACGCCGGGCCGCCTCCTGATTGATCGTTCCCTTGTCAGATACTTCGTGGCGTTCGGCATTCGGCGGGTCTGACAGCAGGGCAAACCGGCGAATGCGTTCGCTCGACCCGGAGCACGCCGCATTGTGTGCCGCAAGGCGCGCTTCGATAGCGGCCAGGGCGCGCGGATCGCGTACCAGGTCGGCGGGTGGCATGTCCGGCAGTCCGGCTTCGGCTGCCAGCGCCCCGGCGTTGGGCCAGATCAGGGCGGACAGGTAGGACCGGTTTTCACCGCACAGCACGAGATCTGTGATCAGCGGCGCGCCGACGCGCACCAGTTCGGCCCGCAGCTCGCCGCCGCTGACAAATGTACCGGTATCGAGCTTGAATTCCTCGGCCAGCCGGCCGGCAAAGGCGAGGCCCTGGGCGGGGTCGGCCGGATCGTGAAAGCGGGCTGTGTCGCCGATCCTGTAGAAGCCGTCCTCGTCGCGGATCTGGCTTTCCAGGTCCGGCCGGCCGAGATAGCCCGGCGTCACCATCGGTCCCTTCATGCGCAGTTCGAAACGGGTCTCGTCCAGCGGGACAAGCTTTACCTGAAGCCCCGGCATCGGCAGACCGATCCCGACTTTTTCCGAATGGAAATAGATCGACATACAGCCCGATGTGGTCTCGGTGGCGCCGTATCCGGTCGTCATGAAGACGCGATTTCCGGTCTCCGCCTCGGCGATCGCCTGCAGGCGATCATAGACGGGCTGCGGCAGACCCGCTCCGCCATAGAGCATCAGACGCAGCTTCTCGAAGAAGGTCTTGCGCAGCGCCTCATCCTTCTCCAGCGCCTCGGTGAGCATCGCATAGCCAGCGGGCACATTGGTGAAGTAGGTCAGTGGAACTTCGCGCAGATTCTCGATCGTCTCGTCGAACAGACCGGGCAAGGGCTTGCCGTTGTCGATGTAGAAAGTACCGCCGAAGATCGCCGCGGCCATCGAGGAAAAGGCGCCGGAGACATGGCTCCAGGGCAGCCATTCCAGCAGCACATCGTCCCAGCCGGCAGCGCGGCCGAGCACCTGCCATCCCTGATAGAGATTGGAGGTGATCATGCGCTGGGTGTGGATCACGGCCTTGGGCTTTCCGGTCGAGCCGGACGTCAGCATGTAGGCCGCCGGCGCATCGGGATCGAGCGCAGCGATCCGGTCTTCGATGTCGTCTCCGGCCGGTGCGGACAGCACGTCGGCCAGATCGCTTGCTGGCGTCCTGAAAGCGTCGGGGGCCCGGCTCAACACCACCGCATCGGCCGGCGCCGTCGCGTCGACTGCGGGGGCATAAGCCGCCGTTTCCGCGAAAACGAAGCCCGGATTGACCATGTCCATCACGTGGCGCAGGCGCTCGAACCCGCCGGCTGCGCCCAGCAGGGCATAATTCGCACTGACCGGACACACCGGCACACCTGCCCCCATCGCGCCATAGCGCACAACGGCGTGGTCGATCGAATTGCCCGAAACGATCACCAGCGGTCTGGCCGGGTCGACGCCCCGGTCGAGCAGGAAGCGGGTCAGCGCGTCTGCCCGCGCCTTCACCTCGGCAAAGCTCGCCGTCACCCAGGGCTCGCCCCGTGCCGGGCGGGCCGCCAGATGCACCTTGTCCGGCTGCAGCCGCGCCTGACGCGCCAGACCCGCCGGGACGGAAGCATCCCTGACATCGAGCGGCTCGCGCGGCGTCATCACGATCGTCCCGTCGGGACGGCGGTCTATTTCAAGGTCAACCGGCGGGAATTCCACGGCGCGGTAGTCTGCGGGCATGACGACATCCAGGTATTATTATGCAATTCATGTCACGTTAGAGCGCTCTTCGCGGGACTGTCAATCGATGAACGGACCAACCCGAAAACCCGCCACGCGATATGACTTGCATTACGTTACCTGAAATGACTAGGCTGCGCTCGCAACTCACCGAAGGGCGGCGCAATGGCGCATATCGACACCGTTCATCGCATCATCGAAGCCTGGAAGCGCGGCGACATCGAAACCGTGCTGGACGCTGTCTGCGAGGATGTTGTCTACCACTATCATGTCGGCTCCCGCCCGCTGGAGGGCCGCGACGCCATCCGCCGCTTTCTCGAAAAATTCGGTGCTGGTCAGACGGAGATCGCCTGGTCGATCACCCGGCACAGCGAAACCGGCGACCTGCTGATGGTCGAGGGCGTCGATGATTATGTGAATGCCGAGGGCGTGCGCATCCGCACCCCCTATGCCGGCGTTTTCGAGTTCCGCGACGGCCGCATCTGGCGCTGGCGGGATTATGTCGACAGCGCCGCGATTGCTGCGGCGCGCGCAGGCGAGCCTGTGCCGGCCTGGGTCGAGCCTCTGCTGGCTGGCGAATCCGGTTCTGCTTGACGCACCGGATTTCTCCCGCTCTTATGACTTGCACAATAAAACCTATGGGAGGAATTCATGCGTAATCTTGTCGTCGCTCTCGCGCTGAGCGTAGCTATGCCTGCCGGGGCCGCGCTTGCCGACACCGGCACGCAGCAGACCTCTGACAATCCGAAGGTCCAGGTCGTTCTGGACATGGTCGATGCCTGGAACACGCAGGACTGGGACCGCGTCGTCTCGATGTTTGCCGAGGACGGTTCGCTGCATTCGATGATGGTCGACCCGATCGTGGGCCATGAAGCCCTCGCAGCCCGCATCGGCCATATCGGCGCCGGCATCGAGGAGATCACGCTGAATGTCCGGAATATCGGCCAGGTCGGCGACGTCGTCTTCATCGAGCGGGTCGACGAGTTCGTCTATAACGGTCATGCGGGCGCCGTACCGGTGGTCGGCGTCATCGAGATCAATGATGACGGCTCCATCCAGGAGTGGCGGGAATATTATGACCGCGCCGAGCTTCTCGAAGCCATGGGCATTCACACCGACTTCGACGCAGAAGCCCGGTGAGTGACGCAACGGCCGGCGGCCCGGGCGGGGCCGCCGCCAGCGAGGACGGTTACCCCGCGCCGGCCGTGGCCTGGGCGATGGTGGCCGTTCTCTTCATCGCCTACATCTTCTCCTTCATCGACCGGATGATCATCGGTCTTCTGGTCGAGCCCCTCAAGGCCGACCTCGACCTGACGGACACGCAGGTCAGCCTGCTGCAGGGTTTCGCCTTTGCGATCTTCTACACCGTGATGGGCCTGCCGCTGGGCCGGCTGATCGACCGCTCGACGCGCCTGCCCATCGTTGCTGCCGGTGTGGCGCTGTGGAGCGTGATGACCGCGTCCTGCGGTCTGGCCGTACACTACTGGCAGCTCTTCCTGGCACGCATGGGCGTGGGCGTCGGCGAAGCGACCCTGTCGCCGGCCGCCTATTCGATCATCTCGGATTCCTTTCCGCAGAAACGCCTCGGCCTTGCCATGGGCGTTTACGGTCTGGGGTCGGCCGTCGGCGCGGGCCTGGCCTTCCTGATCGGCGCCGTCGTGATCGAGATGGTTGCCAATGCGGGGTCGATTTCCCTGCCCCTGTTCGGCGAACTCAGCGCCTGGCAGGCAACCTTCATCATCGTCGGGATGCCCGGCCTGCTGATTGCGGGCCTGTTCATGATCCTGCCCGAGCCGCCCCGTCACGGCGTCGCCGCCGGGACTGTGCGCGAAGCGGTGCCGATGCGCGAGGTGATGAGCTTTATCCGCAAACGCGCGGGTGCCGTTCTGGGCCTGTGCTTCGCGGTCGGCATGGTCAATTTCGCCGTGTTCGCCGCGGTCTCCTGGTTCCCGGTCTTCCTGATCCGCGTGCACGGCATGGACCTGGCGTCAGCCGGCCACCTCGCCGGCGGCGCGCTGATCATCGGCGGACTGATCGGCCTGGTGGGCGGCGGCTGGGCGACAGACCGTTTCGGCGGCGGGACGGCAGCGGGGCGCCTTGCCTTCTGCGGCTTTGCGGGCCTTGCGGGGACCGTGTTTGCCGTGATCTTCCCGCTCGCCGGATCGCCCGCGCTGTCGGCCGTTGCCTTCGTGGTCTTCTTCTCGGCAGCAGCCGTGCCCATCGGCGCCGCCGCGAGCGCGCTTCAGCAGCTCACACCCAACCGGATGCGGGCCACCCTGTCGGCGATCTACCTCTTCGTGGTGAACCTGGTCGGGCTGGGCGCCGGACCGACCGCCACCGCGCTGGTGGGCGACACCTTCTTCCCGTTCGACGAGGGGGTGCGTTACGCCATCGCGATCGTGTCGCCAATCGGCTTTGCGATTGCCACCGGCCTCTTCTTCCTGTCGGCCGGCTATGCCCGGCGGGAGGTCGACGTCTGAGGCCTGTGCGGCCGGTCTGATTGTCGCAGACCGGCCGGCAGCCTTGCGATGACGGGCCATGGCGCTTAACAGGTATCACTGCGCAAGCGGAGCGCGGATTCGGGCTCCGCATCAGATCAACAGGAACCCATCGCGCCTCACGACATGTCCGACCGCAAATTCATTCGTACCTGCTCGATCTGGCGCGCCCTCGAAGTCGTCGGCGACACCTCGATCCTGCTGATCCTGGAAGCAAACTGGCTCGGCGCGCGCCGGTTCGAGGAGCTGCGCAACCGGACCGGCCTGCTCAAGCCGCTCCTGTCCGACCGCCTGAAGCGCCTCATGGCGGCCGGCGTACTGGAAAAGACCCCCTACAGCACCTCGCCCAAACGGTTCGAGTACCGGCTGACCGAGAAGGGCCGCGGGCTTTACTGGACCGCACTGATGATGCTGCGCTGGGAGCGCCGTTGGGGCCCCAGCGAGGGCAAGATCTCGATCACCCTGCGCCACACAGGCTGCGGCCACGAGTTCGAGCCCGTACCCGCGTGCGGCGATTGCGGCGGCGAGATCCATGCGCGCGAGATGGCCTGGAGTGAAGGCCCGGGCCTGGGCTGGATGACACCGACCTATTCGCGCCGGCGCCGCCACCGCGACACGGCGACGAACCGCGAGGCCGCCTCCATCCTGCTGGACCATGTCGCCCAGATCACCGGCGACCGCTGGGCAAGCCTGGTCCTGCGGTCGATCTTCACCGGCCTGCGCAAGTTCGACGAAATCTGCGAAGACACCGCGATCGCCACCAATATCCTGTCCGAGCGCCTCAACTGGCTCTGCCAGATCGGCATGCTGGAGATGCACCCCTATTCCACGCGGCCCAACCGCTATGAGTACCGGCTGACGGAAAAGGCGATCGACTACTACCCGATCCTGCTGATGCTGCTGCAATGGGGCGACACCTATTACGTCTCTCCGGAGGGCCCGCCGCTGCTGCTGACGCACAAGCCCTGCGGCCATGAACTGACCCCGGTCGTCGTCTGCTCGCACTGCCGCGAGCCTGTGGCGCCGGAAGAGGTGACTTTCGAGATCGCCGAGGGCCCGGGCCGCGCCCCGGACATCACCGGCAGCGCCTGACCAAAATCGGTCGCCGCGCCGAAACTGGCTTGCACTATAAAACCATCGTTTTATAGTTTGTTTATGCAAGCTTCAAATCCCTCCCAACGGCCGCTGGAAGGCCGGGTCGCAATCGTCACCGGCGCCGGCAAGGGGCTGGGGGCGGCATTCGCCCGCGAGCTCGCCCGCCAGGGCGCCCGCATCGTCGTCAACAACCGCCTCAAGCCGGGCCGCGCCGACGAAGCCGCAGCCGTCGCAGCGGAGATCCGCGATGCCGGCGGCGAGGCCGTCGCCGAACACTCCGACATCACCGATCCCCAGGCCGGCGAACGCCTCGCCAAGGCGGCGCTCGATGCGTTCGGGCAGCTGGACATCATCGTCTGCAATGCGGGCATCACCGGACCGGCCGCCAGGTTCTCGCCCGAGGGTCCGGCGACGATCCGCGCTGTGATGGACACCAACCTCTTTGCCACGGCTGACATCCTCGCCGCATGCCAACCGGCCCTCGAGGCGTCGTCTGCTGCGCGCGTGCTGATGATCTCGTCCTCGGCCGGGCTCTATGGCGTGCGCGGCCGGGCGGCCTATGCCGCCTCCAAGGGCGCCATGAATGCCTTCGCGCTGACCCTGGCCGACGAATGGCGCAAGCCGGGCATTCTTGTGAACGTGCTGTGCCCCTATGCGGCCACCCAGATGACGGCGGATGTGAGCCGGCCGGACGAGATCGACCCGCGGCTTCTGCCCGAGCATATCGCCCCCGCAGCGGCCTGGCTGGTCTCGCCGGCCCTCACCCGCACGGGCGAGATCTGGCTTGGCGGGGCTGGCTGGCTGCGCAAGGTCAGGATCGTCGAGACCGAAGGCGGGCCGATGCCACAGGCGCTCGACGCGTTCGACGCCTTTGCCGAGACCCAGTCCGGCCTGGAAACCGCACGCGGTTTCCCCGGTGCGGAACCGGCCTTCGCCGACCTCTACAAGACCATGGCGCGCCACAATTCGGAGACCGGCACATGACCCTTCGCGTGATCCAGTGGGCGACGGGCGCCATGGGACGGACCTGCCTGCAGGCGGTGATCGACAGCCCCCAGACCGAACTTGTCGGACTTTATGTCTATGGCGAGCGCAAGGCCGGCCGCGATGCGGGCGATATCGCGCGCCGGGCCCCGGTGGGCGTCGCGGCAACCCGCGATATCGAGGACATCCTGAAACTGGACGCCGATGTGGTGATCCATGCCGCCCGGCTGGATCCACCTTTCGAGCGCCATGACGAAGACATCCAGCGCCTGCTGCGTTCCGGCAAGAATGTCGTCAGCATCAATGGCGGCACCAATCCCGACTATTGGCCCAAGGCCCGCCGGGACGCGTTCGAAGCGGCGGGACGGGACGGCAATGCCACCTTCATGGGCGCCGGTCTCAATCCCGGTTTTGCCGCGGAAAAACTGGCTGTCCTGGCAACCGGTGTCTGCAGCGATGTCAAACGCGTCTCCATTCACGAGATTGTCGACTGCCGCGCCGTCAAGAGCCCGGAATACGTCTTCGACGTGATCGGCTTCGGCGCCGAGGTCGACACCGTCGACCCCAATTCCCCGGACTGGGCACCCGCCGGCATGATGAACGCCCTGTTCGAGGAAGTGACCGCCTGTGTAGCAGAACGGCTGGGCTGGACCGCTGACCGCGTCGTCAAGGGACACAGCCTGCGGCCGGCCCGCGAAGCCCTCGAAATCGCCGCGGGGCGGATCGAACCTGGACGTGCGGCCCGCATTGACTGGCTGTGGCAGGCGGAGGCCGATGACGCCGTGCGCGTCGAACTCGGTGTGTCCTGGACCATGGAGCCGCCGGACCCGGCCGAGGCCGAGCCGGGCCTGTGGTCGATCCGGGTCGAGGGCACGCCCAGTGTTGCGCTGAGCTTCGGCCTGGAACCGCCGGACGGCTGGACCGAACGCACCACGCCGGAAATGCTCGGCGTTGCCGGTGCCGTCCTCAACACGCTTCGCCACGCGGTTGACGCAGAACCCGGCGTTTCACAGACACCACTCACCCTGGCCTGGCAGGCACCGGGCGCTGCCGGAGGAGGCCGTAAATGAGCCGCAAGACCGAGATTCTCCAGTCCATCATCAATGTCTGGTGTCGCGATCAGGATATCGACGCCGTGCTGGCCCATCTCAGTGATGACCTGGTCTGGCACTATTCCGCGATCTCGCTGCCCCCAAAGCACGGCAAGACCGGAGCCCGGGAATTCCTGGAGGCCTACAAGGCGAAGGTTCGCAATCCGCGCTGGCGCATCTTCAGGATCGCCGAGACCGAGGACGCCCTGTTCGTTGAAGGCGTCGATGAGTTCGACACGGCAGACGGTCATCACGCGGTCGTTCCCTATATGGGCATTCTCGAATTTGACGGCGATCTGATCACCGGCTGGCGCGACTATTTCGACCGCGGCTCCGCCGATCGCAGCGCCGCAGGCACACCCTTGCCCGATTTCACAGCCGCGCTGACCGCGCGACCGGCCGCGCTTGCGCCGGCCAGCCAGACGAGGAATCCGACATGACCGACACTCCCGCAAATGCCGACGCTGCGATGATGAGCGAGCTCCGCGCGCTCCTCGACAAACAGGCGATCTACGAGGTCCTTGTCAGCTATTGCCGCGGCGCTGATAGGGGCGATGCCGATCTGATTGCGGCCGCCTATCACGACGACGCCATCGAGGACCATGGCGGCACGTTCAAGGGCCCGGCTTCGGAGTATGTGGCCACGATGCGCAAGGTCCTGCCCAAAGCGCCGCGCATGACCCACGCCGTTACCAACATCATGATCGAGCTGGACGGCGATCGCGCCCTGACCGAGTGCTACATCATGACCTTCTCCCGCCGCGATACCGGCGTCGACGATCCGTTCGACAGCCTCACCATGGCGCGCGTGATCGACCGCTTCGAGCGCCGCGACGGCCGCTGGGCAATCGCCCATCGCCGCCTCGCCTGGGAGTGGAACCACGAAATGCCGCTGCATGAGAGCTGGGGCCGCGGTGCGATCGCGCCGGATCCGGCGGCTCTCGTGCGCGGCGCCAAGAAACCCGACGACATTCTCTACAGCCAGGACTGGAGCTGACATGAAGATCGAAGGCTGCACAGCGATCGTTACCGGCGGCAACCGCGGCATCGGCCTCGGCTTTGTCGAAGAGCTGCTCGACCATGGCGCGGCACGCGTCTATGTCGGCGCGCGCAAGCTGGCCGATGCTGAAGACGTCGCAAAAACGGATCCGTCGCGGATTGTACCCGTCGAGCTGGACGTGACCCGGCCCGAGCAGGTCGCGGCCGCCGCGCAAAAGGCGCGGGACGTCACGCTTGTGGTCAACAATGCCGGCGCGTTCGAGATGCAGCGCCTCTATGGCACTGACGACCCCGATGCGGCCCGGCGCGAGATGGAAGTCAATTATTTCGGCGTCCTGTCGATGAGCCGGGCCTTCGCGCCGGTTATCGCCGCGAACGGGGGCGGCGGCATCATCAACGTGCTGTCGGCCGGCGGTATCGTCGCCGTTCCGGACATGGGCGGCTACAGCCCGTCCAAGTTTGCAGCCCGAGCAGCATCGGACTGCCTGCGCGCCGAATTGGCGCCGCTGGGCGTCGGCGTGACGGCCCTGATCGTCGGCTCGGTCGACACCCGGATGGCCGCGCATGTGAAGGTGAAGAAGTCCCAGCCGCGCGATATCGGCAAGGCCGGTCTCTGGGCCATCGCAAACGCCGTCGCCGAGCACGACACCGATCCGCATTCCATCGCCGTGCGCGCGCATCTGGCCCGCGACCCCTACGGTCTCGCCAAGTCGATGGCCGACCGGATGGCCCCGAAGACCTGAGACGCCCAAAAAAGAGAGCCGGCCCGTCATTGACGGCCGGCTCAGGCGGGAGTGCAGCCCCGGCGCCATGGCGCCGGGGCTTTTGCATGTCTAGAAGGTCGTCGAGAGCTCGATCCCGTAAGTGCGCGGCGCGCCCAGGCGGGACACCTCATCGCCGAAGAAGGCGATGATATTGGTGCGATAGATCTCGTCGGTCAGATTCTTGCCCCACACCGAGACGGTCCAGTCCCGATCCGGCGGCGTCAGGGTGACACGCCCATCGAGCAGGCCGTATGCGTCTTCCGTCTGGGCGTTGTCCGGTGCCCAGAACATCTCGCCCTGATAGCTGTAATTGCCACGGATGGAGAGCGCGTCCCGCCAGGTGCCGACATCGAGCGTCAGCTCGGCACCGACATTGAACTGGGTCTCCGGCGTGCGCTGAAGCGTGTTGCCGGACGTGTCGAGACCGTTGCTGTCGACGAAGTCGACATATTCGGTTTCCAGCACCGTGGCGCCCGCCCACATCATCAGGCGGTCGGTGGCGGCAAACTGGAACTCGGCCTCGATACCCATGATCTCGGCATCGGCCGCATTGTCGGTGATGTTGCACAGGCAACCATCATCGGTCTGCGTCACCTGCAGGTCCTGATAATCCATCATGAAGGCAGCAACGTTGAGCCGGGCCCGCCGGTCGAAGAAGTCCAGCTTGGCGCCGAACTCGATATTCTCGACCGTCTCCGGATCATAGCCGGCCTGGGCGGCCGCCGGGTTGGCCGGGTCGTCTTCGAACCCGCCGCCCTTATAGCCGCGCGACCAGGTCAGATAGAACAGGGCATTGTCATTGGGCTCGTATTCCGCCGTCACCTGCGGCGTCACTTCTTCCCATTCCATGCCGTAGTTCGCCGAGAAGGTATCGCCTTCCACATAGGTGCCGGCGAGCGGCGTCAGGGCCACCTGGTCGGTCGGGTTGAAGGCGTCGCCACCTTCCACAGCCCGCGCGAACACGGTGCCGGACTTTTCATCCCGCGTGTAGCGGATACCCGCCACGACCCGGAAGTTCTCGGTGAACTGGTAGCCCAGCTGACCGAAGACGGCAGCAGAGGTGGTTTCCGCGAAGTTGTCCCAGTGCGATTCACCGGACAGGGTTGCCAGCGCCGGGAAGGGAACTTCCGCCCAGAACCGGTCGAACTTCTCGACTTCGTCGTGCTGGTAGTAGGCGCCGACGATCCAGTCGAAATTGCTGTCGCCAAGATCGGAGACAAGCCGGAATTCCTGGGTGAACTGGCTGATCTCTTCGCGCTCATTGACCGGAAAGCGGAACAGAAGCGGCGAAACAATGCCATAGCCGCTGTTCGGCCCCATGCCGGTCTGGTCATAGAGATTGTAGGCGTGACCCTGGCGATAGCCGGTGATGCTGGTCAGGGTGGCGAAGTCGCCGATATCCCGGTCGATGTCGAGCGAGACACCCCAGGCTTCACGCCGCAGCGCCTGCGGGGACTCCACCGTGTCACCCGCATAGATCGGGTGTTCCGGGAAGCTCTCGCGGATATCGAGCGGCCGGCCGCGGGCGGTACCGATCAGCTCGCGCATGGCGCTCCACGGGCCCTGCGTCGCTGGATCGGGGCCGTCGATTGCCACGGAATGGAAGCCGTTCGACTCGTCGTCCATATAGTCGATGACCAGGCGAGCCGACACATTTCCGTCAATCGGCTGGAACAGCAGCTGAGCCCGGGCCTGCAAGGAGCGCAGATCGTCCAGCTCGCGGTCATGCAGCAGGTCGTGATTGAAGCCGCCCCGATCGCGGGACGAGAAGGAAATCCGGCCTGCAAGCACCTCGTTGATCGGACCGGTCACATGGCCCCGCACGAGCGTTTCATTGTAATTGCCCAGGGACACCGACAGCGCACCGCTGGTCTCGAATTCCGGGCTGGCGGTCACGATGCTGATGGCACCGCCGACCACATTGCGTCCCAGAAGCACGCCCTGGGGGCCGCGCACGACCTCGACCCGTTCAATGTCGTACATGTCGGCATTGAACAACCCCGACCGGCCCACATAGACATCGTCCAGGAAGATGCCGATCGACTGGTCTGCCGACGGTGAGTCGAGACGGGTATTGGTGATGCCGCGGACGTTGAATTCCTGGTCCAGCGGCGACAGTGCGGTGAAGGACAGCGATGTCACGCTGCCTGCCAGATCCTCGAAGCTGAGGATCCGGTCTTTTTCGAGGTTTTCCCCGCTGATCGCCGAAACAGCGATGGCGGAATCCTGGACGCTTGCCGCACGGCGTTGCGCCGTGATCTCGATCACGTCGAGCTGCGGGCCCGATCCGGTCTCTTCCGGCTCGGCATTCTGGGCATGAGCACCGGCTGTCCCGGTCATGCCGAGTATCAGAGCCAGTGCCGTCATTTGTTTGAACTTATTCACGGTATTCCTCCCCTTCGGTGCACCCGAAGCTGCCTTGCCAGCGCTATTGGTTTGAGGGTCACACCGGAAGGAACGCTACACGCAGCGAGCTAGGTTCGTCAATGCAAGTTAGTACGGATTCTTCGAACCGGGCGATAAATCGCGATATATAAGGGACTTGCCGCCATTATTCGGCATTTGTGCACTTGCGCACTGAAACCAGAAAATCGGCTGTCTGACCGTGCACGCTGAACGTCCCGCGCCCCGGAACGGACTTGCGAATTCAAACCCCGGATGGCCCTGCACAGATGCTGCAACAGGCCACACAGTCTGGGCTTTATCGCGACCGCAAACTGACTTGCACAGACCACAAGCACCGTGCCCGCAGCTCTCCACTTGCTCCACGACCATAGCATCGATAAAGTGGGTTTGACTACGCAAGTTAATTCATTGTCAGATTGCCCGACCAGACCATCATCGCCTGACGGCCGGAGTGCCCAGAGCCGCAGAACACCGAAAAGGGGACGCCATGACCTATCGATCGACCGCCCGGACCAGCGCCCCGCCCGTCTTCATTCTCGGCGGCGCCCAGAGCGATTTCGCGCGCAACTGGACGCGCGAGAACAAGGGCCTGTTCGACATGATCGCCGAGACGACCGAGGCCGCGCTCGAGGATGCGCGGATCGATGCCGGCGATGTCGAAGTGCTCCATGTCGGCAATTTCGCGGCGGAACTCTTCTGCGGCCAGGGTCTGCTGGGCGGCATGGCCGTCCACGCCAATCCCGCCTTCGCCGGCCTGCCCACCAGCCGGCACGAAGCCGCCTGCGCTTCCGGCTCCATGGCGATCCTGGCGGCCATGGCGGATATCGAGGCCGGCCGCTATGGACTGGCTGGCGTCATCGGCGTCGAGATGATGCGCAATGTGCCCGGCCAGACCGCAGCGGAGAATCTTGGCGCCGCGGCCTGGGCCGGACGCGAGGCCATCGGCGCCCGCTACCTCTGGCCGGCCATGTTCTCCAATCTCGCTGCTGAGTACGACCGCCGCTACGGGCTGAACCCGGAACACCTCGCGGAGATCTCGAAGATCAACTTCGCCAACGGCCGCCGCAATCCGAACGCCCAGACGCGGAACTGGGAGTTTACCGAGCGCAGCTTTGCCCAGGACGATGAAGCCAATCCGGTGATCGAGGGCTGGATGCGCAAGAGCGATTGCGGCCAGGTCACCGACGGTGCGGCCGTGATCTTCCTCGCCTCAGAAGAGGTGGCCCGGGAGTATGCCGACGCCCGCGGCCTCGATCTGGAAGACATTCCGCGACTGAAAGGCTGGGGCCACACCACGGCGCCGCTTCTGCTTGAGTCAAAGCTGGCGGAGAGCGCCGGCACCGACGGCTATATCTTCCCCTGGGTGCGCAAGGCGATCACCGATGCCTACGCCCGGGCAGGCCTGTCGGGGCCCGACGATCTCGACCTTGTTGAAACCCATGACTGTTTCTCGGTCACCGAATACATGGCGATCGAGCATTTCGGCCTGTCCGCTCCGGGCGAGGCCTGGAAACCGGTCGAGGACGGCGTCATCGCGCCCGGCGGCAAGCTTCCCTTCAACCCGTCGGGCGGTCTGATCGGCCTTGGCCATCCCGTCGGCGCGACCGGCGTGCGCATGGCACTGGATGCAGCCCGCCAGACCTCGGGCCGGGCGGGGGACTGCCAGGTCGAGGGCGCCCGCACAGCGGCGACCTATAATGTCGGCGGATCGACGACCGCCAGTGTCAGTCTGGTGATCGGGGTCTGATCGGGCATGGAAGTCTATGTTTACGACGCGGTGCGGACGCCGCGCGGCAAGTCGAAGGCCACCGGAGGCCTTGCCGAATTCACACCGCAGGAACTGGTCAGCCAGCTGATCGATGCGCTCAGGACCCGCACCGGCGAAGACACGATCGGTCGGGCGGCCGGGCTGACGCTGGGCTGTGTCGGCCAGATCGGCGCCCAGGGCGGACATATCGCGCTGGTCAGCCGGCTACACGCCAATCTGCCGCCGGAGATGCGGGCGCTTTCACTCAACAATTTCTGCGTTTCCGGCCTCACCGCCGTCGGCCTGTCTGCCAGCGACGCCCTCGCGCTTGGCGACGACCGGCTGCGCATTGCCGGCGGTGTCGAGATGATGTCGCGCGTGCCCTTCATGGGCGACCACGCTTTCTATTATGACGACCCGGAAACCGCCGCCCGCCTGCGCTATGTGCCGGTGGTCCTGTCCGCCGACCTGATGGCCACGATGAACGGCTATGACAAGGCGGACCTCGACGCCGTGACGCTGCGCTCGCACCAGCGCGCAGCAGCCGCCTGGGCGCGCGGCGATCTGGGGGGCGTTGTGCCGATCGTCCGCGCGGACGGATCGGTCGCCCTCGCCCATGATGAAGGCATCCGCCCCGACACAACGGCAGAAAGCCTCGCCGCGATGGAACCGGCCTTCGCCGGAATGGGCGCAAAAGGATTCGACGCCATCATGCTCGCGGCGCGGCCGGAACTCGACGCGATCCGGCACGTGCATTCCGTGGCCAACTGCCCGCCGACCTGCGACGGCGCCGGACTGGTGCTGATCGGGTCACGGGCGGCTGGCGAGGCCGCCGGCCTCGCCCCGCGCGCGCGGATTCGCGGCTTTGCCGAAGCCACCGCCGATCCCGTGCTGCAACTCACCGCCGGCTTCGCCGCGATGGACAGTGTTCTCGCGCAGACCGGGCTCGCGATCGGCGATTTCGACCGGATCGAGTTCATGGAGGCCTTCGCCGCCACGCCGGTCCGCTTCGAGCGCGAATACGCACCCGATCCCGACAGGGTCAATCCCGATGGCGGACACCTGGCGATGGGGCACCCGATGGGGGCCTCAGGTGCCATCCTGCTGGGCACGCTTGTTGACGGTATGGAGCGCCAAGGGGGCAGTCTTGGATTGGTTGTGGTGCACGGCGGTTCGGGCGTCGGCAGCGCCATGGTGGTCGAACGGGTGTAGCCGCGCCTCGCCGGCGCCAGTTCAGTTCTGCCAGACGACCGTGTCGCCCGCAGCAACGCCCTCCCCCACTACGACACCGGCAGGACCGGTTGCCCGGATCTCCACCTGTACGCGGCGCGGCGGCGCGCCGGGCGCGTCCCTGACATGAACCCAGGCATCCCCCGGCGAGCCCTCGACTGCCTGTGCCGGGACCAGGAGAGCCGCATCATCGGCAAACACCACAACATCGATGTCGGCCGTCATGCCGATCCTTACCGACTCAGCGGCTGGCTCCGGCAGGGGATCCAGACGGGCCGTAGCCGTGAACTCGGCCAGCTGCCCCGCGGCCGAGGCCTCCGCCTGACCGGCGACGGCCGTGAGCGTACCGGTCAGCTCCACCCCCGGAAAGCCCGGCCCTGTAACCCGCACAGGAGCACCGGGAAGGAGCGCTGTCACATCGCCCTCGTCGAGCCTGAAACTCGCATCAAGCGCATCCGGACGCGCAATAATCAGCAATGGCCGGCCGCGGCTGACACGGCTGCCGGCGCGTAGCGGCTCGCCCAGCTCACCATCGGCATCGGGGGGCCGCACCACGAGACCGGCGACCGGCGCACGAAGGGTTGAATTGGCCAGCTCGACCTCGATCCGCTCAAGACGCTCTCGCGCCAGATCGCGCTCGAGCAACGCAATCCGGCGCTGGCTTCCGGTACCTCGCTCACGGGTCGCATCCAGCTGTTCAAGCGCCTGGTCCAGCTGCATGACCAGATCGCGGCGCTGCTGCACCAGCCCGTCATACTCCCCGCGGGGGACCAGTCCACGCTCCAGCAAGGCCGCGGTTTCCTCGAGACGCCGCTCAAGATCCGACAGGTCTGCCCGGGCGCCCGCCACATCACGACGAGCCCGGGACATTTCCGGACCGTTCTCCCAATCCTCCAGCTCGGCGGCGTCGGCCTCGGCGCGGAGAAGCGCCGCCTCGGCCTGCGCGCGTTCGCGCTGCAGGTCTGCCGGATTGAGCGTGACGAGCGCATCCCCCGCAGCGACCCGGTCGCCCACATGCACGTGAAGGGTCTCGATCACGCCTTCATAGGGTGCGAGCAGATCCGCACGGTCGCCGGGACTGATGCGGCCGGTGAAACCCAGCACAATCTCGACGGGACGGGGTTCCAGGACCAGGCTTTGCGTCGCACCGGTCACAGGTGCACCTGCTCCCGGACCGCACCCGGGGGACAGCATGAGCAGCGCCGCAGCGGCAATCAGGGTTCGAGCGTGATGCGCCATGTTTCAAGCGTACTCCCGATTTGCTGGTCCAGCGCGGTCAGCGCGTTGAGGTAGGCGATCTCGGCTGCGAGCGCCTGGATGTCGGCCGTGCGAAGCCCTGCCTGGAGCGAGAGAATCTCGAAATTCGAGGTCCGGCCGGCCTGCAGCTTTTCCTGCTCCAGTTCCAGGGCGCGTTCAGCGAGGTCCCGCGCCCGGCGTGCCGTCTCCACCTGACGCCATCGCGCCTCGACCTGCTGCACCGCGTCGCGCACCTGAACCTCGACGGCCTGGGCCAGATCCGCCGATCGCAGTTCCGCCAGATCGAGGCTGGTGCGGGCGCGCACCACGCCCTGTTCGGCTGACACATCACCCAAGGGAATCTCCACGCGCACGCCAGCCGTTACATCCGTCTCGTCCTCATAGATTTCCGCCAGCCCCTGTTCGGCGCCCCGCTGCGTAACAGCACCGAACAGGGAGACATCCCAGCGCCGGCGATCACGTGCAAGCACAAGGGATTGACGGGCCTGCTGGACGGCAATGTCCTGCGCCAGCACATCCACACGATTGTCCAGGGCCAGCTGTACCGCGCGAACAGTGTCGACGGCGACATATTCTGCATCGACAGGGCCAGCGGCCTGGATGTTGGTTCGCGGGTCGAGCGCAAGAAGACGTGTCAACGCTAGCTGGGCACTGTTGAGGTTCTGCTCGGCCTGCAGGCGGGCAACATCCTGGGCCGCGACAGCTGACTCGGTCTGCACGATGTCGGCCGCCGCCATCCGGCCTGCCTCGACGAGGCGGCGATTGGTCTCCAGCAGGGCCCGTGCACGTTCCAGCGATATGTCGGCCAGCCGTACCTGTTCCTGCGCCTGCATCAAGGCGCGATAGGCAAAGACGATCGCGGTAATCGTATCCGAAACCGTGCCCTCCAGCCGGAGACGGTTGATCCGCTCCTGCAGCCGCGCGATCCGGACCGGAGCAAGATTGACCTCGGGCCCAGCACCGCGGACCAGTGGCTGGCTGACACTCACGGTCGCCGATTGGGACAGACCGCCACCGGCACCGCCGAGCCGTTCGGTGAGCTGCCAGGTAAAATCGATCTGCGTGCCCAGCGGCGTCACAAGGCCTATCCCCGGCGAGACCGATGCCTCGGACCGGGTGACACCGCCGGAGACCCGGCGAACGACTTCCGCACGCAATTCACCGCGCGGCGCAAAGGCCCGCTCGGCGACATAGAGATCGAACCGTTCGGCCGCGCGCTGCAGATGGGCAGCCTGGACAGTCCGGTTCCGGCGGAGCCCCAGCGCGACAGCCTCGTCGAGCGTGATCTCGATCACCTGTCCGCCCGGAACGGGATTGTCCGGCGGTGACGGCACACCGGCGAGCGGGTCCGGTTGAGGTAACCGTTGCCGGGCCTCCGCCGGAGCCCAGTGCACCGCCAGGGCGGCCACCGCAAGGAGAAGGGCAGGACTATTCCGCACGCAAGGCCTCGATCGGATCGACCCGGGCAGCAGCGAAGGCGGGATAAAGACCAAAGGCACCGCCGACGAGAACCGCCACGGCAGGGCCGAGCATGGGTATCCACCACGCCGCCGCATAGTCCCAGCCGGACAGAAAGGAAAACAATACGGTAACGCTCATACCCAATGCCGCCCCCAGCATCCCTCCGCCAAGCGACAGGATCGCGGCCTCGATCGCGAACAGGGAGCGTATATCGGCTGGAGTGGCGCCAAGCGCCGCCCGCAGACCGATCTCGCGGCGGCGTTCCATCACACTCATCAGCATGACATTCAGCACGCCAATCCCGCCGACAACCAGCGATATCCCTCCGATCCCCGCCAGCAAACGTGCAATGAGACCCGTTTGGCGCTTCATGGCCGCGATCATCTCGCGCGCGCTGCGCACGGTCACCGTCGCGGTCGCATTGCCCAGCGCCGCCGCGAGACGCGGCCCTGTCCGGTCTGGATCGGCTTCGGGCTGCAACCTGACGAGTGCCACGGTGGGGTCCCCGGCGGCCAGGGCGCGCCGGGCGCAGGAGAGCGGGATCAGGATCGACCGGTCATAGTCGACCGGGCTGAGCGCCTCCAGCGGCGCCGGTTCAAGCACGCCGACCAGCGTGAAGACATAACCCGCCAGGCTGAGCCGTTCGCCCGGTTCGAGGTGGGCCTGGCCGGCCGTCAGATCGCGCGCGACGACTGATCCGGCAACGGCGACAGGGACACAGGCATCGAACGGACCCAGCGCGCGGCCGCGCGCAATGCCCAGCCCGGCAACCTGGAAGATGGCCGGGGTAACAGCGACGATCATGGCGTCTTCTTCCGCCGCCTGCCTCCTGTTCAACGGCCGGACCCCGTCCCGCCCGACAGCCAACGGTGTGGCTTCAATCACGTCGGGATCGCTTGCAGGGAGCCGCTCGATCGTTTCCCGATCGAGACGGACCGGGCCTTCGCCGGCCGGAATACCGCGCAGAACCAGCATATCGACCCCCATCTGCTCGAACCGCTTCAGCGTCTCGGCCTGAGCGACATGTCCGAGATTGGTCAGCGCCACGATCGCTGCGGCACCGATCACAATGCCCAGTAGCGCCAGCAATGAGCGCGCACCCTGCCCCCTCAGATTGGTCAGTGCTTCCAGGGCAAGCGCTGCCGGTGGCGGACCCGCCCTCATGCCGCCTCCCCGGCCACCCGGCCGTCCCGGATATTGATCGTGCGGTCGCAGCGGGCTGCTGCTTCACGGTCATGCGTGACCATGACGATGGTGACGCCCAGACGCACATTCACATCGCGCAGGAGATCGAGCGCGGCGCCGGCACTGACGCTGTCCAGGCTGCCGGTCGGCTCGTCTGCCAGCATCAGCGCGGGCTCGCCGACCAGCGCGCGGGCCAGCGCAACGCGCTGGCGCTGGCCGCCGGACAGGGCCTCCGGTCGATGCGTGGCCCGGTCCGACAAACCGACCTTGTCGAGCGCAGCGAGTGCCTTTACCCGGCGCTCGTCCCGCCCGACGCCGCGATGGAACAGCGGCAAGGCCACGTTCTCCCAGGCTGTCAGGCGGGGCAGAAGCTGGAAGGACTGGAAGACGAAGCCGATGAGCCGGTTGCGCAGTCGGGCCGCCTCTGCCCGGCCGGCAAGCACGACCCGCTCGCCACCGAGCGACACATCCCCGGCATCCGGCTTGTCCAGCAAGCCGATGATGTTGAGCAAAGTACTCTTGCCGGACCCGGACGGTCCGCACACGGCCACAAAACCACCGGCTTCCACATGGAGCGACACATCGTCGAGCGCGGTCACACGACCTGCGCCGTCGCCATAAGTTTTCGTGACACCTGTCAACGCCAGCAAACCGTGTCCTCCAGCACAGATGCTACCTCCACTGTGCTCCACTTCAAGCCCGAGCATGAACGACGAAGGAGCCGGGCACGCGATACGTGCCCGACTCCCGTCGTGTTCCACCAGAAAGTGGAGACCGAACTCAGCTCAGGGAGCCGTCAACGTAGCAATCGCTCGGCGTTCCCGACACGGTCACATTGTTGAAGGTGAGCGTATTGGTGGTGTGGTCGAAATCGGCCACCACCGTATCGAAGCAGGAGCCAAGGACAGAGGACGCGCCGATCGAGAGCGTCACTTCATTGGCTCCGGGGCCCCAAGCGGCCGTCCAGGTACCAGACGGCGAAACCACGCCGCCGCACAGGAAACTGCCCGGCGCAAAGCTGCGGCCGGTAATCGTCGGGTCGCCGGATCCGTCAATGCTCAGATTGACGGTGACAACACAGTCGATCTGGATGCTCTGCTCCAGGCTGAGCGTGCCGGAAATCGTCTGGTTGGTGTTCGGCGGCCAGGCAGCCAGAGCCGGGGCGGCGGTGACGGCCATGCCGAATACGGCGGCCATGAGCGTGGTCTTGATTTTCATTGTATTTCCTCCATTTGAGACGCGGTCAGCGCGGGCCCGTCTGACGATTGATTTCACTGAACGCTTGAACAGATCCGGCACCGCGCCTTCCGGGCCCGGGAAAGGCGCCGGGCGCAGAGGGGCGCGCCCGGCACGAGGTGCAGGAGGAGAGGCAGACCTGCCTCTCACGATCGCACGCACCTCACGGCACGAGCGATACGGCCAGCTCCGGACACACGCTCCGGAGCAATTCATGCAGATGAAGTTCGCGACCTCAGCCGCTGATGACACAGGACGAATGCATCCGTCCGGCTAGCCTTCATCTGCCCGTTGCGAAACTTTGGGTAGCATGCACGCACAGCACCCTGGAGTCAAATTATTATTTGAAAACAAATACTTAAGTAAATTTGTATATAGATACTTGCCCCACGGAGATGCCTCCGAAGGAAGTGACGATCCGCACCGCAGATGGCGGCCGGAACAGCACTGGCCCACACGCCGGATCCGGTGGATCCGGGCATCACCACTACGCGAGCCCTTGCCTCGCGGCAGGCTCGCCCCCCTATCGGCTAACTGTCTGCGGGCCCCGGAATTGGTCCGCTGATCTTGCATGGCCGCCGCAAGGCCGCAGGAGCGTCCCTCTCCCGCTTTCGTCGCGGACCGCCTGGCGGAATCAGGCCTGGCACCGTTTGAAGGAAGCCCGGCCGGACACGGTGCAGGGCGGGCACCCGAGGTGCCCGCCCCTCGCCTGACGGCTAAAAGGCTGCCCGTACGCTGACACCCCAGATCTGGGGATCGAGCGTGAACACATTGGTCGAAAGACCCGTATCGTCGCTGTTGGTGAAGGCGTCGACGATCGGCGCATCGTCGAACACGTTCTTGATATAGCCCTCGATGACGAAACCATCGCGCGGCCGCATCAGGGTCACCGAGACGTTGAGGTTCTCCCAGGACTCCAGCTGGTCGTATTCGGTGTTGTAGACCCGGAAATAGCTTTCGCCCTGCCAGTAGTAGTCGGCCCGCGGGGTCAGCTCCCATTCACCGAGATGGAAGGTGTACTGGGCCCCGACATTCAGCGTCCAGTTGGGCGCATTGGGCAGTTCATTGCCGCTCAGATCGGTCTCGAAACCACGCCCGCCGTTGGGGGCATCTTCCAGCGGATTGTACTCGAATCCATAGAACAGCCAGTAAGGCAGAGTGGTATTGAAGTCCGGATCGAAGGCGCCGAACCGCGCCGCACCACCGCAGAGCGCGGAGAGGGCGTTGGAGGTCACCACTCCGAAGATCGGCGCCCTTTGAAGTATGGTCTCGACATGCTCGGTCGGCGCAATGCAGTTCGACGGGACCTGCACCCAGGGCCGGATCACGGTCCAGCCATCATTTCCCGCCGTCCGGTTCATGACATCGATGGACCCTTCGCCATCGGCGATGCGGGTGTTGAGGTAACCGAGATTTCCGTCGATCTGGAAGTCGGGCGTCGGACGGTACATCGCCTCCAGCTCCAGCCCCCAGATCCGGGCGTCGAAATTTTCGTTGAGCGAGATGCGGTCGACGATCTGCGACACCTGGTAGTCTTCATAATCGTACCAGAAACCCGTCAGATTCAGCATGCCGCGCCCGTTGGCGAAGGTATTTTTGGTGCCGACTTCGAAGGCGTTGACATATTCCGGCTCGAACGTGCCTTCGAGCGGCTGATACTGGATCACTTCAGGGTTGATCTCGGCCCGCGGCGGATTTGTGCCGCCGCCCTTATAGCCACGCGAGAACGACGCATAGACAAGCGTATCCTCGGTAAAGGACAAATCCGGCATCCAGTCGATCACGGCCCGGCCGGTCAGGGCCTCCCAGCCCAGTTCGACATCGGGGTCGGCCTGATAACCGCGGCGGGAATACCCGCCGGAAGACGGACCCGGACCGCCATCCGACTGCGCACCCAGCAGAAGCTGGCTGGGATAGGGGGTCGCAGTCTTCTGGTCGTCCGTATAGCGAAGGCCGAGCGTCAGACGCAGTTCGGGGCTGAGTTCCCAATACCCCTCGCCGAAGACGGCCCAGGAACGGGTCTCCACAACATTCCGGCTGCGGAAATAGTTATGTCCGTCGCCAGCCAGATTGTCTATCGGCGTCGGGTCGACATAAACGCATTCCGTGGCGCTCGGATCAGATCCGGCCTTGTAGTTCTCGTCGCAGGGGCTCGTCGAGCCAATTCCCCCGTCCTGATTATAGTAGTATTCAGACAACGCCGTGAAAAGATTGTTGAAAACGAAGTAGTCATCCTGCGACTCGAACTCCAGATAATTCGCACCCAGGCTGAAATTGAAGCTCCCTTCGAAGTCGGATTGCAGCCGCACTTCCTGATACCATTGCGAATTGTCCGAACGACTCAGATCGGCCGACAGCATACGGGACGACGCGCCGAGTTGCGGGTCGGTATAGATGCCACCCGGCGACAGAGGCGACGGCGCGGGGTTGCCACTATTGTCCACCCGCAGGCTGGTGTCCGGGAAAATGGGATCGGACAGGAAACGTCCGTAATCCTGCGTCGCCCAGTAGTCGTCTTTGGCATAGGCTGTCTGCGAGTACAGCGTCAGATCATCGGTCAGTTCGAACGCCAGATTGAGCTGAAAGACGTCGTTCTCGGCCCGGAAACGCGGGTCGATCGCAGCATGGATCTCCCGCAGGTCGCGGGAAACGGTCGCTCCTGCATACGGATCCGTACCGAAGGTGGGAATGTCGAGGCGCGTGCCGTCGGACGAGAGTCCCTGATAGAGCAGCATGCTGCCGGCCCGAACGATGGTCAGGGATCCGCCATTGGGCGCATCGAAGGCTGCGTCCTCGAACAGGGAGCTCGGCAGGCAGCCCTGGCTCAGCTGGTTTTGCAGAAGATCACCGGAATCGATCGTCCCGGCGACGAAAGTCGGTACCGTCGTGCTGCCCACCTGGGTCGGCCCCGGATCCGTCGTGCACAATTGCTTGCCGGTGCGCGAACGGTTGTCGTCTTCCTCGAAATGTTCCCAGATCAGGCTGGCGCTGAAGCGTTCGGTCGGTTCCCAAAGGGCGGAGACCCGCGTGGACCACAGGTCGCGGTCATTCACATGCCGGTCCGTGAAGCTGTTGTAGTCGAAACCCTCGCGCTGGGTGGAGGCCCCGGCCACTCGCAGGGCGAACGTGTCGCCGACCGGAATGTTTATGTATCCACGCAGGCGGCGGCTGTCATACCCACCGACCTCGGCCTCGATCGATCCGTCGAACACGCCGGTTTCCGGCAGGTTGGGGAGCATGTTGACCACACCGCCGGTCGCATTGCGGCCGTAGAGCGTGCCTTGCGGCCCGCGCAGCACCTCGACGCGCTGTACGTCGAAATACTCCTGCTCGAACAGCCGGTTCCGGATCAGAGGCACATTGTTGAAGCTGATCGCGACGGCCGGATCGCTGGCCGCGGAGATCGCCTTGGTCCCGATCCCGCGGATCGAGAAGTTGAACATCGAGAAGTTGTTCTTCGAAAAGGCGACGTTCGGGATGGCCCGAAGCAGTTCCGACCCGCCCTCGATGCCGCGCAGGTTGAGATCCTCGGCCGTGAAGGCCGACACCGCAATCGGCACATCCTGGATCACTTCCTCGCGCTTCTGCGCCGTTACGGTGATGACGTCGCCGGAAAAGCGGCGCTCATTCTCGGTTTCCGTCTCGTCCGCGGACTGCGCGAAGGCAGCACCCCCCGCCAGAACAAGAACAGCAGTCGATACGCCAGCCTTCAGACAGGCGCGCCCGGTTGCGATAGCTCGCATTTATCTTCCTCCCTCTTGCCGATCCCCGGCAGCCACTCTTGAGGCGGCCTTGGCAGGGGGCACGGCGATCCGCCGGTTCTTTTCCTCGCTGACAGCGGCGGCTCTGCCCTCGAGCGCATATCGGTGCAGTTATTCACGACAGTGTCAATACTATTGATATCAATGTCAGTAAGATTTTTTCCATCACTGCGTGCTCAAGGCCGCGTCTCGCGAAAAGGTTCCGCTGCGCGCAGGCCTTCCTGGCAAGGCTTCGGGCCCTCGCCGCTTGTGTTAACCCGGTGTTCAGTCTAGGAGACAGCCGCTATCTACATCGAAGTAACCAACCAACATGCCAAAAGAAAAGACCGTTCAGAAACGCCGGCGGCGAACGCCGGACGAGGCACGAAGCGAAGCCCTCGCCGCGGCGCGCTCCCTGCTGCTCCAGGCCGGACCGGATGCCGTCACACTGTCGGCTGTGGCCAAGAAGATCGGCGTGACCCACGCCAACCTGATCCACCACTTCGGATCGGCTTCCGACCTGCAGGCGGCCCTGATGGGGTCGATGGTGGACGATCTGCGCGATGCGCTCGATGCAGCCGTCGCCCGGCTTCGCACGGACGAGAGCGCGCCCCGCGAACTGGTCGATGCCGTATTCGACGCCTTCGGCGAAGGCGGTGCAGGCCGGCTTGCGTCCTGGATCGTGATGACCGGTGACACATCCCGGCTCGAGCCAGTCCGGCAGGCTGTACTGGGCGTAGTCGATGCAGTCGACGAGATGGCCGGACACGATCCGCAGCTGCCCCGCGAGCGGATCAAGGCAGCGGTTCTCTTCATTGCGCTGACCGCCTTCGGCGATGCCCTTATCGGTCTGCCGCTGCGGGACATTCTCGGCCAGGATGACAAGGCCAGCCGCCGGATCATGGCCGACTTGCTGCCGGCCTTCCTGGAGCGCCCGAAAGGTACGGGCTGACCCTCAGTCAGCCCGCGTCCAGACCCGGGTCCGGCAGAAGAAGGCAACACACCCCTTCACTTCCAGACTTCCGTCTTCGCGCAGGCGCAGCTCTCCATTGCGGGCACCGTCGCCGGACTGGGGGTCATAGACCGGACCGCCTTCCCACTCGCGTGGTCCACCGGAGAAGTCCTGCAGCACGACGAGCCCGTCCAGACGCCGGTCGCGCAAGCTGCGGTCCGAGTTGCGCACATCCAGCTGGTCGGGATTTTCCCGCAGCGCATCGGCATCGACGATCCGGCCGCACAGCGCGTCGTCGCAGCGATAGATTTCCACCTTGCCACCCTCCGAGCCGGTCGCCCAGACGCCGGTGATGTCCGGCATGCTGTCAGCATGGGCGGCCGGCGTAGCGATCAGCAGACCGGCCAGCAAAGGCAGGTATCCGGACATCATGCGGGACTCTCCTGCTCCGTGAACATGTTCAGCGACTCCAGGGCGCCTTCGACCAGTTCGCGATCGTCCGTGTGCCAGGGGTGAAAGCCGGGGCGCATATATCCGAACGCACCCTGTACCAGCACCCGCATCGGACCGGGACGACCATACAGGAAACCGAGCAGACGCATCCAGGTTCCAAAATTGTTCAGCCCGTCCTGTTTGAGCAGATCGGCGGTGTTGCGAAAGATAACCCAGTGGAACCGGACGGTCGCCGTCGCCATCACGACACAGCGCCGGGCCCAGCGGCGAATGCCGGGCAGGTTGCGGGTCACGCTGTTCCAGGTATCGAAGGCCACAGCCTTGTGCTCGATCTCCTCGATTGCATGCCAGCGCCACAGACGCAGCGCCTCCGGGCTGACCCCGTCGAGATATTTCGGGTCGGCCAGCACGCCATGGGCCAGCACGGCCGTGAAGTGCTCGAGCGCGCACGTCGCGGCCAACTGAATCTGGTGCGGTCGCGACTTGGCCCAGCTCACCGTGACCCGCGTGCGCTCTTCCAGCGGCCGGATGTCATAACCGGCATCCTCGGCCTGCCGGTTGAAGACGGCATGCTCCCGCGAATGCATGGATTCCTGGTACATGAAGTCGTCGATCTGGCTGCGCAGCGGCTCTTCGGTGCGATCGCGATAGCGCTTGATCGACTGCATGAAGAACTTCTCGCCAAGCGGGAAGGTCGAGGACAGCGCATTGAAGAAGGCCGTACGTCCCGGGTCCCCCCCGTGCCACCAGCGCGGATTGGGCGTATCGCGGCCAAATCGCATGTCGCGCCGCTGGATGACCAGATCGCTGGGAGTTCCGGAATTGGATGCCATGGGTGTCTCTCTCGCGTCGCTATTTACATTGACGTTAATGTAAATAGCGAAATGGCCAGACTTTGACAAGGCCTGCCGGGTATTACAAAAGCGACAGAGGCGCGTTCAGGCGCGATCGGAAAGGACAAGTATCTCGACCCGCTCGCCAGCTGCTAGCGCGGGGGCACCGGCCGGCCGCCGGATCAGGCAGTCGGCCTGTACGAGCGCGGAGAGTGCCGAGGAGTCCTGGTTGGGCAGCGGCGCAACGCGGCCGGCTTCATCGCGCGTTGCGCGCAGATAGCTTTCCCGCCAATCATTCGCTTCGAGCGTCACGGCCAGGGGAGCCTCTACGAAGACGGCAGCCGCTGCACCGCCGCCCAGCCGCGCCAGCGCCGGCCGGAGAAAGAGGCGCGCCATGACCAGGGCCGAAACCGGATTGCCCGGCAAGCCGAGCACCGGATGCTCTGCGATTGTGCCGAACCAGGTCGGCTTGCCCGGCCGGGCCGCAATCCGCTCGAATACGAAGTGGCCACCATCGGCCTGGAAGACCGCGCGCAGATGATCATGCCCGCCAACCGACGCCCCGCCGACCGTCACCGTCAGGTCGCAGTCGCGCCCGCGTCGAAGCGCGTCACGGACCGCTTCGGGCCGGTCTTGGGCGATGCCCAGATAGACCGGTTCCCCACCCCAGATACGGACCAGTTCCACGAGCCCGGGCGCGACCGAGTTGACGATCTGCGAAGGCCCGGCGGGTGCACCGGGTTCGACCAGCTCGTCACCCGTCGCCAGGATCGCCACGCGGGGTCGCGGGTGAATATGAAGGGTTGCAACACGCGCCGCGGCCGCAAGTGCGACAGCCTCCGGCGACAGGCGTCGCTCGGCCTCTATAAGACGATCTCCGCGGGAGAAGTCCGTACCCGCCGGCCGGATATTCGCCATCGGGCGCACCGTATCGTCGAGCCGGACGGTATCGCCCGCACGCGAGGCCTTTTCCTGCATCACCACCTGATCGGCACCGTCCGGCACCGGCGCTCCGGTGGAAATCCGCACCGCCTCGCCCGGCCCGACCGGCCGGCCAAAGGCATGCCCGGCCGCCGCCTCGCCAACCAGGCGCAGCGCTTCGGATCCTGCCGCAAGATCGGCCGAGCGGACGGCATAACCGTCCATGGCTGACGCGGCGAAAGGCGGCTGTGTCCATTGCGCGACCAGCGGCTCGGCCAGGAAAGCGCCCCCGCAGTCCGCGAGCGGTCGCCTCACCGGAGCCAGCGGCGACAGCGCGGACAGCATCGCATCCAGGGCTGCATCGACGGTCAGCATGGCGGAGTCGCTCATCTCAGCGCTCCGTCAGGCGGGGGATGAGCTCGACCAGATTGCAGGGCCGGTGCGTGCGGTCGAATTCGATCCTCAGCACCTTCTCCCAGGCGTCCCGGCAGCCGCCGCTCGAGCCCGGCACGGCAAACAGGTAGGTGCCACCGGCGATGCCGGCCGTTGCCCGCGATTGTATCGTCGACACGCCAACCGAGGCATAGCTGACCTGGTGAAAGACCGCGGCAAACCCGTCCATCTCCTTGTCATAGACACCGCGAAAGGCCTCCGGCGTGACGTCACGCCCGGTCAGACCGGTTCCGCCTGTGGCGATTACGGCGTGAATGTCGGGATTGGCGATCCAGGCGCCCAGCTGTTTGCGGATCGCCGGAACATCATCCGGGACAATGGCGTGATCCACAACGCGGTGACCGTCGGCCGAGATGGCCGCGCGCAACCAGGGGCCTGTCTTGTCCGTAGCTGCATCGCGCGTATCGGACACGGTCATGACGGCAAAACCGACCTGATCCGGAATCGCACCCATTCACACGCTCCCTTGCTTGATCACCGTCGAAGTGGGCCTGTTTTGCCGCGGGCACAAGTGGCCGGGCAAACCCGGACGCCGCAGCAGGCGCAAATGACTGTCACAAGGTCGCGAGCGGCCATGACAGTGAAACAATCTATGGGATCGCCTGATAAAATCGATTTGATTCATAGAACTCCTCCCGTCATCCTTCCCGCAGTATTGATGAGTAAATCTACATCCACGCACAAAAGACATGATCGGAGACATCATGGACGGCAATGATACGCAATCACTCGGCAAATGCCCGGTGATGCACGGAGGAATGACATCTGGCCGCGCATCGGTGATGGATTGGTGGCCCAACGCGCTGAACCTCGACATTCTTCACCAGCACGACACCAAGACGAACCCGCTGGGCAAGGCCTTCAACTATCGCGAAGCCCTGAAAACCCTGGACGTCGAGGCCCTCAAGAAGGACGTCACCGACCTCATGACCGACAGCCAGGACTGGTGGCCGGCCGACTGGGGTCACTATGGCGGCCTGATGATCCGCATGGCCTGGCACGCAGCCGGCTCCTACCGGCTGGCTGACGGCCGCGGCGGCGGCGGCACCGGCAATCAGCGTTTCGCCCCGCTGAACTCCTGGCCCGACAATGTCAGTCTCGACAAGGCACGCCGCCTGCTCTGGCCGATCAAGAAGAAGTACGGCAATGCCGTTTCCTGGGCCGACCTGATCATCCTGGCCGGCAATATCGCCTATGAATCCATGGGACTGAAGACATTCGGCTTCGCCTTCGGGCGGGAAGACATCTGGCACCCGGAGAAGGACACCTATTGGGGCGCCGAGAAGGAATGGCTCGCCCCGAGCGATGGCCGCTACGACAATGTCGACGATCCGTCGACGATGGAAAACCCGCTGGCCGCCGTGCAGATGGGCCTGATCTACGTCAATCCGGAAGGCGTCAACGGTCAGCCGGACCCGCTGAAGACCGCGTCACAGGTGCGCGAGACCTTTGCCCGCATGGCGATGGATGACGAGGAAACCGCCGCACTCACCGCCGGTGGCCACACCGTCGGCAAGACGCATGGCAATGGCGATGCCGGTGCGCTTGGCCCCGATCCGGAATCGGCCGGTGTCGAGGAGCAGGGTTTCGGCTGGAGCAATCCCAATATGGGCGGCAAGGCGGCCAATGCGGTCACCTCGGGCCTGGAAGGCGCCTGGACCACCCATCCGACCACATTCGACATGGGCTATTTCGACTTGCTGTTCGGCTATGAGTGGGAGCTCAAGAAGAGCCCTGCCGGTGCCTGGCAGTGGGAACCGGTCGACATCAAGGAAGAGGACAAGCCGGTCGATGCGACCGACCCGTCCATCCGTCACAACCCCATGATGACCGATGCCGACATGGCGATGAAGATGGATCCGGCCTACCGGGCCATCTGCGAGAAATTCATGGCCGATCCGGCCTATTTCCGCGACGCCTTCGCCCGGGCCTGGTTCAAGCTGACGCACCGCGACATGGGTCCCAAGGCCCGCTATGTCGGCCCGGACGTGCCGGCCGAAGACCTGATCTGGCAGGACCCGGTTCCGGCCGGCCCGGCGAATTACGATATCGGGGCTATCAAGTCGAAGATCGCTGCGAGCGGCCTCACGACATCAGAGCTTGTCGCCACCGCCTGGGACAGCGCCCGCACCTATCGCGGGTCGGACATGCGCGGCGGCGCAAACGGAGCCCGTATCCGTCTGGCGCCCCAGAAGGACTGGGAGGGCAATGAGCCGCAGCGTCTCGCCAGGGTGCTGGGCGTTCTCGAACCCATCGCGAAGGAATACGGGGCCAGCCTGGCCGATGTCATCGTGCTGGGCGGCAATGTCGGTGTCGAGCGTGCGGCAGCCGCCGCAGGCGTCGACATCACCGTGCCCTTCTCACCGGGCCGCGGCGACGCCACCGACGAGATGACCGACGCCGACAGCTTCGACGTTCTCGAACCCATTCATGACGGCTACCGCAACTGGCTGAAGAAGGACTATGCGGTCAGCCCGGAAGAGCTGATGCTCGACCGGACCCAGCTGATGACACTGACGGCGCCGGAGATGACGGTACTGGTCGGCGGGATGCGGGTGCTCGGCACCAATCACGGCGGCACCAAGCATGGTGTCTTCACCGACCGCGAAGGCGCCCTGACGACCGACTTCTTCGTCAACCTCACCGATATGGCAAATGCCTGGAAGCCGGCAGGCGACGGGATCTATGAGATCCGTGACCGCAAGACCGGCCAGACGAAGTGGACCGCGACCCGGCTCGACCTGGTGTTCGGCTCCAATTCGGTCCTGCGGGCCTATGCCGAGGTCTATGCCCAGAACGACGCGCAGGAAAAGTTCGTGAAGGACTTCGTGGCGGCCTGGACCAAGGTGATGGACCTCGACCGGTTCGACCTGCGCTGACGCCGGCGGGAAACGATCCCGAAAACAACAAGGAGCGGACCCGGCCGGGCCCGCTCCTTTTTTGTTCGCCGCTCGAAACTACCGCCCGAGGCTCAACGGGACGCGGAGATTGATCCGCGCCGAATTGGCCTCGAAGTCTCCGTCACCGATGCCGGCGAGGCTGACTTCCAGGCCGAGCATGGCGCCATTGGCGAAGACTGCGCCGGCGCCGAAGCGGCCATCGGCGCGCAGATCGCTCTGCCCGCC
>NZ_JBDWAS010000057.1:0-121014 GCF_039978735.1 Maricaulis sp. | reverse complement strand
GTCGAACGTTTCTTCTGCAAACTCAAGCAGTTCAGGCGGATCGCAACGCGCTTCGACAAGCATGCCGCCAACTTCCTCGCCGCAATCGCTCTCGCTTCAGCAAGGATCTGGATGCGCGCAATTGAGTCCGCGGCCTAGGCGTATTATGCAGGCCGGGCGCCACTGCAACATGGCGCGCCGGGCCTGTATTGTGCCTTGAGAACCTATGGACAATGCCACCCCCCGGTCTTATGGCCGGGGGATTGTCTTTTACGGGCTCGCACGAGGATCCCATGCGCCATTTCCTGTCCACCGAAGATTGGTCCCGCAACGAACTTCAGGGCCTGCTCGACCGAGCAGCCGCCTTCAAGTCGGGCGTGAAAAGCCGATCGCTGGAGGGCAAGTCGATTGCGCTGGTCTTCTTCAATCCCTCGCTGCGAACACGATCGAGTTTCGACATCGGCGCGCACCAGCTGGGCGGCCATGCCATCGTACTCGACGCCAAGGGCGCGACCTGGCCGATGGAGTTCGGCGACGGGGCCATCATGGACGGTGCCGAGGAAGAGCATGTGCGCGAGGCCGCGCGCGTTCTGTCGCGCTATGTCGACCTGATCGCCATCCGCTGCTTCCCCGAATTCAAGGACTGGCAGGCCGAGCGCGAGGACCCGATGATCTCCGCTTTCGCGAAACATGCGACGGTGCCGGTCATCAATATGGAGACCATCGTCCACCCCTGTCAGGAACTGGCCCACATGCTGGCCCTGCAGGAGCGCTCCGGTCCGGTGGCGGGCAAGAATTATCTTTTGACCTGGGTGCCGCATCCGAAACCGCTGAATACGGCCGTGGCCAATTCCTCGCTGCTGATCGCATCGAAATTCGGCGCGAATGTCCGCATCCTGGTGCCGGATGAGGTCTACCGTCTCGACGAGCGCTACATGTCGGCTGCGGAACGCTTCACGGCTGAAGGCGGCGGGTCGGTAACGCTGACCACCGATGTCGAGGCGGCCTATACCGGTGCCGATGTCGTCTATGCCAAGAGCTGGGGCGCGCTGCCCTTCTACGGCAATTGGGGCGAGGAAGCGCCGTTCCGGGCGAAGGGTGCCGATTTCATGATCACGCCGGAAAAGATGGCGCTGACCAATAATGCCGTTGTTTCACACTGCCTGCCGATGCGCCGCAATGTGAAGATCGCCGATGCCGTGGTCGACAGCGATGCCTTCATGGGGATCGACGAGGCGGAAAACCGGCTGCACGTCCAGAAGGCCGTCATGGAAGCCCTCGCCCTGCAAGGGGGGGCGGAATGAGCGGCAAGGACGCGGCCCAGCCGCCGGTTCGCCAGACCATCGTGCAATTGCTGTCGCACATGCGCGACGGCAAGGAGATCCGCGAATACCTGCACCGCTTCTCCGGCGTCGACCAGGAACGCTTTGCCGTCATCAAGGTCGGCGGTGCGGTCATCCAGGACGATCTGGACGGGCTCGCCTCGGCGCTCGCCTTCCTGCAGACCGTTGGCCTGACGCCGGTCGTGGTGCATGGCGGCGGGCCGCAGCTGGATGCGGCGCTGGACGCGGCGGGGATCCCCACTGAACGGATCAATGGCCTGCGCGTCACGCGTGAACCGGCCATCCCGATCATCCGCGACACGCTGACTGAAGCCAACCTCGCCCTGGTGGATGCGATCCGTGCCGCCGGCGGGCGGGCAGCGGCAATCCCGCGCGGTGTGTTCGAGGCCGAACTGGTCGACGAGAAGACCCTCGGGCGGGTCGGCGAGCCAAGCCGGGTCCGGCTGGACCTGGTGGCCGCGGCGGCCCGGGCCGGACAGGCCTCGATCCTGGCCTGTCTGGGGGAGACGGCTGACGGGTGTCTCGTCAACGTCAATGCCGATACCGCGGTGCGTGCCCTGGTACATGCGCTGCAGCCCTACAAGGTCGTCTTCCTCACGGGGACGGGCGGGCTGCTCGACGAGGGCGGCGATATCCTGTCCTCCATCAACCTGGCGACCGACTTCGCCGAGCTGATGGAAGCCGACTGGGTCAATGGCGGCATGCGGTTGAAGCTGGAGGAGATCAAGCGCCTGCTTGACGACTTGCCGCTGTCATCCTCGGTGTCGATCACGCGCCCGGCCGAGCTGGCCCGCGAGCTTTTCACCCATGCCGGTGCGGGAACGCTGATCCGCCGCGGCGAGCGCATCAAGGCGGCCGCCTCGAAGGACGCACTCGATCTGGCCAAGCTAGACACGCTGGTGACCAAGGCGTTCGGCCGTCCGCCGATCGCGGGTTACTGGGACAGTCTTGTGATCGACCAGGCCTTCGTGACCGACAGCTATCGCGCCGCGGCCATCACGACCCGCCTGGACGACTGGATCTATCTGGACAAGTTCGCCGTGCTCGACGATGCGCGCGGTGAGGGGCTGGGCCGGGCGGTCTGGCACCGGCTGGTCGAGTATGCGCCGCGCCTGATCTGGCGGTCGCGGACCAGCAATCCGGTAAACGGCTTCTACTTTGACGAATGCGACGGCGCGGTACGCCATGACGAGTGGACCGTGTTCTGGCGCGGTGAGGATGTCAGCCTGACCGGTATCGACGCTGTGGTGCAAAAGGCGTTTTCCCTGCCGCCCACGCTCGAGGCGCCGAAATGACCGCCCGGATCGGACTGATCGGTGCACGCGGGCATACCGGCCGGGAATTGCTGCGCCTGATCGGCGGCCGCGACGACATGGTCCTGGCCTATGCCAGTTCGCGCGAGTTCGCCGGCAAGCCCGTGGCCGACATGGCGCCGGAAATCGGCGGCGATCTCGCATTCGAGGCGCTGTCGCCGGAGGATGTCGCCGCGCGGCCCGTCGATGCCGTGATCCTGGCGCTGCCGAACGGGGCCTCGGCGCCGTTCGTGTCGGCTATTCCCGCCGGGACCGTGATCGTCGACCTGTCTGCCGACTACCGGTTTGACGACAACTGGGTCTACGGCCTGCCGGAAATCCACGGTCGCGAGGCGATCCGCCGGGCACGGCGCATTGCCAATCCGGGGTGCTATGCCACCGCTGGCCAGCTGGCGATCGCGCCGCTGCGCGGCCGTCTGGCCGGTTCGGCGCATGTGTTCGGCGTGTCGGGTTATTCCGGCGCCGGCACGACGCCATCGCGCAAGAATGATCCGGATGCGCTGGCCGACAATCTGATGCCCTATGCCCTGATGGGGCATATCCACGAGGGCGAGATGAGCCGGCATCTCGGTGAGAGTGTCCGCTTCACGCCGCATGTCGCGCAATTCTTCCGCGGCATCGTGGCGACGGTGCATGTCGAGCTGGCCGAGCCGATGGATCGCGACACGCTGATCGGACGTTTTCGTGATGCCTATGCCGACGAACCCCTGATCGAGGTCGTCGAGCGCATACCGGAAGTGCGCGACGGCGCCGGCAATCCCGGCGCGGTGGTCGGTGGGTTCGCGGTGGAGGAGAGCGGCCGGCGCGTCGTCATCGTCAGCGCGCTGGACAATCTCCTCAAGGGGGCGGCCACCCAGGCGATGCAGAATCTCACTTTGGCGCTGGGGCTGGAAGAGCTGCGCGGCTAGCCGTCGTCGTTGGAATACCCGCGCACGACGCCCGCTTCGGCGTCGATGGCCTGCCAGCGGTCTTCATACGCAGCGTCGCGCTCGACACGGACATGCCCCTCGGCCCGCCAGAGGGTGAAGTCTCGCGTGCGGCCGCCATCGAGTGGAATCGCCAGTTCGCCGACGGGTTCGAACGTCCGGAAATCCTCGCGCAGGCGGGGTACTTCCAGCGGGCGGTGGGACACGATCAGCACCGGGCCGTCGATTGTCTCCGGCAGCGGCCAGATATCCTCGGCGTGGTTCACGGGACCGGAATAGCGCAGCCACATGCGCATCTCCGCCTGCAGCGAGGGCGCATAGCGCTGGGTCTGGTGGAAGACATTGCGGTCGTCGAAGACGATGAAGGCATAGTCGTCCGCGGCGGCGGCTTCGGTGATGGCGGCAGCCGTTTCCGGCCAGGCGCGGATTCGCTTGGTGGCGTTGTCGAGGCCGGCCATCTCCACCAACGCCGGGCTGGCGGCCATCACGGCAAAGGAGATGCCCAGGATGCTGTGCACGGCAATCGAGCCGATCAGCACCCAGCGGCGCCAGCCGGGCCCGTTCAGAAGGAAGAGTGTGACCAGGAGTGTCGCGGCGACATAGGCACCGGCCGCCCAGTTGGCGTGGGCACGGCTGATGAAGGCCTGGATTGAGACGGCAAGAATAGCGGGAACGATGAAGGCGGCGAGCAGGCGGCGTTCGGGCGCGATGTTGCGGAGTTTCAGCGCGCCGGCGATCAGCAGGCCGATCAGGACCGGGAACAGGAACGGCCCAAAGACAGCGATCTGCTCGACGAGGAATTCGGCCATTTCGGCAGGGTGGAACAGGTCGCCGCCCCAGTTTGCGTTGGCCGCCGTGTGCGTGACGGTGGCGAAGTCGTTCGCTGCGTTCCAGGCGAGATTGGGGGCCAGGCAGACGAGCGCGATGAGTGCGGCAACGGCACCTTTCAGGCTCAGCAGCGCCCGGCGCAGCGGTTCGTCGATCACGATGCCGATGGTCGTGCCGACGACGAAATAGATCATCGCGTATTTGGAGAGAGAGCCGAGGCCGATAGCGAGGCCCAGACCCGCCGCGGACGCCCAGCCCCCGTCATCACGCAGGCGCAGCAGGGCGTAGAGGCCGGCCGACCAGGCGCAGAGCAAAAGCGCATCGGTCGAGATGACGACGCCGGACAGCCAGATCGAGGGCAGGGTAAGATAGACAGCCGCCGCCCAGAAGCCGGTCCGGGCATTTCCCAGATGTTGTGCGCTTGCGAAGAGGAAGGCCGCCGTTGCCGAATGCAGCAGGGGCGCCGGCAGGCGGACGGCGAAGTCGCTGTCACCGAGAAGGCCGGTCGAGGCGGCGATCAGCCAGGCGATCATCGGCGGTTTGGAGAAATAGCCCCAGTCGAATTCGCGGGACCAGATCCAGTACTGGGTCTCGTCTGCGTAGAGCGCAACCGGTGAGATCGCCAGTGCCACAAGGCGTATCAGCGCGACGCCGACAATCAGCCCGATCGTTGCCTGTCGCCAGGGATTCGTCCGTGAAGATTCGGCGAAGGTGGAATCAGTCATTCGGACGTCCCGTTTCCGCTGCTGAAAAGTGTAACATTTTCGCCGCAGCCTATGCGCTTTTCGCACGGGGCGGTAAAGGGGGGCCGTGGAGAAAATTCCGGCCGTCAGAGGGGCTGACATCCCGGATTTTGAGGTTTTGTGCGGCTGCACACACATATTTTGCGATTGCTGCGCTGCAGCGACGGATCCGTCGTCAGGGTTAACCCGCCGGGGTGTCACAAAAGCTTCTCATATACGTCTTGGAAAGTTTTCACGCCCGGCGTACGAGGCGCGTGCTTCGTACCCGGGGGCCGTGCCCCCATCTGATCATCCATTGGGGGACATGCTCCATGTCATTTATGAAAAAGCTTTCCTATAGCGCGGCGACTTTCGCCCTGCTGGCCGCCGCTCCGGCTGCCGTTTATGCGCAGGAGACCGCGGCGTCTCTGCGCGGTACGGTCGTTGACGCCGACGGTGCGCCGGTTTCCGGTGCGACGGTGACGATCGTCCACGCACAGTCGGGAACCGCCTCTACCACCACCACGGGTTCGACGGGTGCTTTCTTCCAATCCGGTCTTCGCGTTGGTGGCCCGTACACGATTACCGTGTCGGCTCCGAGCTTTGAGGGTGAAGCCCTCAGCGATCTTTACCTGCGTCCCGGTTCGCAAGCGCCGCTCTCGATCGCCCTCAATCCGACGACCACCGACGTCATCGTTGTCACCGGTCTGGCGGTCAATACGCTCGATCTGAACAACGGCGTTGGTTCTTCCTATTCGGCCAGCGACATTGCCAATCAGCCTGCGACCTCCCGGGACGTGCTGCGCACGCTCGCCCGTGATCCGCTGGCGATTGTCGGCGGCGGTGGCAGCCTTTCCGTTGCCGGTTCCAACCCGCGTTTTAACGGCCTTGCCATCGATGGTTCGCTGCAGCAGGACGATTTCGGCCTGGGAAGCTCGACCTATGCCACTGCGCGCTCCCCGATCAACCTCGATGCGATCGAATCCGCGTCGGTAGCTGCCTCCGATTACTCGGTGACGGTGGGGAACTTTGTCGGCGGTCTGGTCAACGTGGTCACACGTTCGGGCACGAACGAGTTCGACGGATCTGCCTTCTATTACCGTCAGGACGAAGACTTCATCGGCAACGCGTCTAACGGTGCCTTTGTCGATCAACCTCCCTTCACTGAAGAGGAATACGGCGTCACCCTCGGCGGCCCGATCATCGAAGACCGTCTGTTCTTCTTCGTCTCCTACGACAAGTTCGAATCCGGCAGCTCGTCCAACTTTACCGTTTCGGATGCGCAGAACGGTGTCGATCCGGCTTTCTTCACCGCTCTGGCGGACATGGTACAAACGGCGACCGGTTACGATATGGGCGATCGCCCGCTGACGGTCGCGACGCCGGTCCTGTCCGAGCGCTATCTCGCCAAGCTCGACTGGAACATCAATGACGACCATCGCCTGTCCTTCACCTACCAGCAGACCGAAGAAGGCGGCACGTCCAACGTCTCATCGAACAATTTCAGCACGGCCTGGTACGACACGCCGACCGAACTGACGGCCTATACCGTTCAGCTCTTCTCGGATTGGACGCCGAACCTGTCGACGACGCTGCGCGCGAACTTCAAGGACTACATGCGCGGTCAGGACTGCCGTGCAGGTACGGACACGCCGCAACTCGAATTCTCGCTCAGTGCGGCCGACGTTGCCGGCACGCCGCTCGACGGTCTCCTGAATTTCGGCGACGCGAATCGCGACTTCACCTTCGTCGGTGGCTGCGATCGCTTCCGTCACGCCAACGAGTATGACGACAGCCGCCTGCAGCTTTTTGCTTCTGCAGACTACGTCTGGGGCGATCACGTCTTTACCTTCGGCGGCGAGTACGAGTCGTTCGAACTCCGCAATCTGTTCATTTCGGACTCGAGCGGCCGCTTCCGTTACTTCTCTGTGGCCGACATTCAGTCGAACTCGCCGAACATCCAGTACCAGAACATTCCGTCGAACGACACGGCCGCGGGCGCGACGAGCTTCACCTCTGACCGCTACGTCCTGTTCGCTCAGGACAACTGGCAGATCAACGACGTGTTCTCGATCAATTACGGCTTCCGTTATGAGCGCTTCTCCATGGACGACGCGCCGACGGCGGATCCGCTGATCGAAGCCGACTACGGGATCACCTCGACGGCCAATCTCGACGGCGTCGATATCTTCCTGCCGCGGATTGGTTTCCGCTGGGACGCTCTGGACCGCACCACTGTCAGTGGTGGCTTCGGTCGCTTCTCGGGCGGCAATCCCTGGGTTTGGATTTCGAACGCGTTCCAACAGCCGGTGGTGTTCGCTTCCGGCAACTTCTCGAACCTGACCAGCCTCGATGTTCCGCAAAGCCTGCAGGACGCCGTTGCTGCGGGAACGCCGGGCCGCGTCGATATGATCGACCCGAACTTTGAACTGCCGTCGGACTGGAAAGCGTCGATCCGTGTCGATCACGAATTCGACCTGGTCTTCTCCGACCTGTTCGATCTGGGCCGCGATTATCGTGCGACCTTCCAGTATCTGTACACCAATTCCGATCAGACCTTCGGCTGGCAGAATATGACGCAGATCGGTCTGGCGAGTTCTCTCCCCGTGGGTGTGGCTCCGGACGGTCGTCCGATCTACGCCGACCTTGAAGACCTGGGCTACTCCACCGGCCTGACCATGTTGACCAACTTCGACGGCGGTGAAAGCCACGTCTTCTCGGTCTCCTTGGGCAAGGACTATGAGAACGGCCTCGGCTTCCAGGTTGGCTATGCCTATCAGGATGTCACCGCCGTGACCGAGGGCACCTCCTCGCGTGGTGTGTCGAACTGGCGCGGCATTGCCGACGTGGACCCGAACAACCCGAGCCCGCGTCCCTCGATCTTCCAGGTGGAAGATCGCTTCACGGTCAACCTCTCTTACGAGAACGAGATCTTCGGCAATCTGGAAACCCGCTTCGACGTGTTTGGTGACATCCGGTCCGGTTCTGGCTTCCACTATTCGTTCGTCGAGGATCGCAACTACCACCTGTTCGGCCGGTCCGGCTCGCTTGAAGATCCGTACTCCAACAGCCCGCTGTATGTGCCGACTGCGAACGACCCGCTTGTCGTCTACGGGTCGGGCTTCGATCTGGATGGCTTCAACCAGATGGTGGACTCCCAGGGCCTTGCCCGGGGACGCATCCAGGAAGCCTTCGGTCAGCAATCCGGTTGGAACCAGCAATGGGACCTGCGGATCCAGCAGGAGCTGCCGGGTATCTGGGGTGCTGAGCGTTTTGTTGGTGAAAACCGTCTGAAGCTCGTCATCGACGTTCAGAACTTCCCGAACCTGCTCAACGATGAATGGGGCACGCAGACTTCCGGTCCGTCCAACGGTCAGCTGGCGACTGTGCGGGCATCGATGGTCGAGGCGTCTGATGTCGCGACAAACGGTGTCGACGGTGCAACGGCACTCACCGGCGACGATGTGCGTACGACCTGCGCCAGCGCGGGTGCCTGCGTGTACCGTTTCGAAAACTATACTTCGCGCGATGAGACCAGCGACAACCTGACGAGCTCGGTCTATCGCATCCGCGTCGGTCTGCGCTACGAATTCTAAGCCAGACTTACCGGATAACCGGACTTGTGGAAGGGCGGCCCTTGTGGCCGCCCTTCTTCGTTTTGTGTCTCGCGCGGCGGGCCGCGTCATGATAGAGCCGCGGCCCATGACGACCCTGCCTTTCACCCCCGCTCTCACCCTGCCGCACGAGACCGCCCCGGTCCGGCGGATATTCACCTGCTGGCCGTCCGCGGCCGATTTGTGGGAAGAGGATCTCGAACCGGCCCAGGCCGAGTTCGGCGACTTTCTCAACGCGCTGGCCGAGCCGTCCGTCCGCGGCGAAACGCTGGATCTGGTCGTGCTCGCGGCGACGGCCCAGGCGGAAGCTTCCGCCCGTCAGGCGATGGGCCGTCGCGCGAGCGTCGTGCGCGAGGCTTTCGGGGATGTCTGGGCGCGCGATACCGGCCCCGTCTTCGTCAGGGATCACGGCAAGGACGTCGCCATCCGCCTCCGCTTCAATGGCTGGGGCGGCAAGTACGACCTGCCCGGCGACGACACGGTGGGGGGCGCGATCGCCCGCATTGCGGACGCGCCCGAGCGTCATGTCGATCTGGTTGCCGAGGGCGGTGCGCTGGAGTTCGACGGTGACGGCACGCTGATCACGACGCGGCAATGCCTGCTCAATCCGAACCGCAATCCCGGCCTCACCGAAGCGCAGGTCGAGGACGTGCTCAAGCAGGCCTTCGGCGTGCGCAAGGTGTTGTGGATCGATGAGGGTCTGGTCGCCGACCACACTGACGGACATATCGACAATATCGTCCGTTTTGCCCGGCCGGGCGTCGTGATCTGCCAGGCGCCGTCGGGCGAGGACGATCCGCAGACGGCGGTGCTGTCATCGATTGCGCGGCAGCTCTCGCGCATGACCGACGCCAAGGGCCGGCGGCTGAAAGTCTACACCATCCCGTCGCCGGGGCGGGTGGATCCGGGCGATGGGGAGATCGTGCCCGCCAGCCACATGAACTGGGTGATCGGACCGCGCAATGTGGTCGTGCCGACCTATGGCACGGCCAGTGCCGCCGCGGCCGTTGCAGCGCTGCGCCCGCTGTTTCCGCATCACACCGTTGTCGGATCGTCAGCGCGTGCCATACTTTCCGGTGGAGGGGCTTTCCATTGTGTCACATGCCATCAGCCCGGAGTGTGAGGATTGATGCGAAGCGTACTGACTGCCCTGGGCCTTGTGCTCGCTTCTGCAATGCCGGCCGCCGCCGGCCATGACAGCGCCAGCCCGACCGAACGGGAAGACTATCCTTATCTCGGCGTCCTGCGCGAAAGACTGGATGAGGCCGCGGGAGACCAGCGCGTGGTCGGCCTTGTGGCGGCCGTGATCGAGCATGGCGAACCGGTCTTCATCTATACCCATGGCGAAACAGCTGCCGGCTCCGGCGAGACCGTGACCGCAGAGACGATGTTCCGCGCCGCCTCGGTTTCGAAGACCTTCACCGGCACCTTGCTGGGCGTGCTCGAGGCGCAGGGCTTGGTCGACATGAGCGCGCCGGTCCCGGTCGATGTCCTGCAGCTGCGCGGCGACCGCCAGCCGACGCTGGAGGAAATTGCCAGCCATCGCACCGGCCTGCCGCCCAATGCCTATGATCTGGACCTGGAAGCCGGACAGGCGCCGGATCGCATTCGCATGCGCCTTGCCGGGGTCGATCTCCTGTGCCCGGTCGGCGATTGCTACACCTACCAGAACGTCGCCTTCTCCGCGCTTGAAAGCGTGGTGGAGGACGCCACCGGGACCGATTTCAACACGGCTCTGCGCGAATACCTGATCGAGCCTCTGGGGCTGCCAGCCGCTTCGGTCGGAACGGCGGCGCTCGAGGCGTCGCCCTCCTGGGCGCGGCCGCACAGCGGCTGGCGGCGCACGGCGAATACGCCGGGCAATCCGCGTACACCCTATGATTCCATCCCGTCGGCTTCCGGTCTCAACCTGTCGCTGAACGATCTGATCGCCTGGGCGCAGGTACAGCTGGGCACGGCGCCCGGGCTGGACGAGGCCGTGCGTGTGCGTATCCACAGCCCGCTGACCGACACGCTGCGCGAGACGCGCCGGCTGGGCCGCTTGCGCGACCGGGTCGATACGACGGCCTATGGGCTGGGCTGGCGCATCTATGAATGGGGCGAGCGCACGCTGGTGCTGCATTCGGGCTATCTGTCGGGCTATGGGGCCCAGATCGTGCTCGAGCCGGAGACCGGCTTTGCCTTTGTGGCGCTGTGGAATTCGGATAACCGGCCGGCCTGGTGGCTGTGGCCGACCGTGATGGATCTGCGCACCGGCGACGGGCCGGGCGACTGGATCGAAGAGGTTATGGAGGACTGACGGGATGGCCCGTACGATTTCGGTGGCTGCCCTGCAGGCGGCATTCGGCGAGGACATGGACGCCAATATCGCGACCGTGAAAGAACTCGTGCGCGAGGCTGCCGGCCGCGGCGCCCAGGTCGTGCTGCCGCCGGAACTCTTCCAGGGACCCTATTTCTGCAAGGTGCAAGACGAGCGCTTCTTCGCGACGGCCTGGCCGGCGATGGAACACCCCTGCGTGACGGCGCTGGCGCCGCTTGCCGCGGAACTCGGCGTGGTCATCCCCGTCTCGATCTACGAGCGCGACGGGCCGCACTACTACAATTCGCTGGTCATGCTGGATACCGACGGCAAGGCGCTGGGTATCTACCGCAAGAGCCATATTCCCGATGGGCCCGGCTATATGGAGAAGTTCTACTTCCGCCCCGGCGATACCGGTTTCAAGGTCTGGGACACGAAGGCCGGCAAGATCGGCGTCGGTATCTGCTGGGACCAGTGGTTCCCGGAAGCGGCCCGCTGCATGACGATGCTGGGCGCTGAAGTGTTGCTCTATCCGACCGCAATCGGTTCGGAGCCGCATGATGACAGCCTCGACACCGCCATCCGCTGGCAGCGGGCGATGCAGGGGCATGCTGTCTCGAACGTCATTCCCGTGATCGCCGCCAACCGGATCGGCAATGAGGATGGCCAGGTCTTCTATGGCTCGTCCTTCGTGACGGACCATACCGGCGAGAAGCTGGAAGAGCTGGGCCGGAACGAGACCGGCGTGGTCTCAGCGACCTATGACCTGGACTTCCTGCAGCGTCACCGCGCGGCCTGGGGCTTCTTCCGCGATCGCCGTCAGGACCTCTATGCGCCGTTCTTTTCGCCGAAGGTCTAGCTTTCTGTGGTCGCATTTTCGGACCGCAAAACCGGTCTCCACTTTTGCTGAAAATGCTTTAGCCGGACGAGCCGGGGCGCTTGCCCATGGGAACAAGGATGGCAACGGTGATGGCGACTGCTATGGCCGGCCAGCCGAACGCGATCGCCTGGTCGGTCTGGCCGCGGGTCAGGCTCCAGGCGGCGGCGGTGAAGCCGGCCGATGACAGGGCGGCTGCCGTGAGCAGCACGATCAGGCGGAATGCCATCTACTCCTCCAGTCCCCCCTCAAGAGACCGGTAGCGGTCCTTCAGGGCTTCATCATGGCAGATGTTGGCTAACGATCGGTTTCCGCCGCCGGCGCCGCGAGGACGCCGGCGGCGGTTTGCTACCGGTTGTCGGGTTGAGACCGGACGCGTTTCAGGCCCAGCCGGGTGATCCGGTAGGGGCCGCTGCAGTGGGACGCGATATAGCGCCGGCGCCGCAGCTTGGCGAAGAGGGCAAGGGAACAGCCGTTCCAGGCCCATCCGTCGCGCGTGACGGTGGTGATGTCGATGATGCGGCCGCGTTCGTCCTTCTCGAAATCGATACGGCCGCCCTGGGCGAGCAGGTGCAGGACCCGCTGCTCGGGCTTGGATATGTCCATGGTGATGTCAGCTTGAAAAAGGCACACGAAAACGCCGGCCGCAGCTCACGCATGCGGCAGCGTTGATCGATCAGGCCCGGTCGTCCGTGACCGGGCCCTACCGGGCCTCTTGGCTGATGGACATAAAGTCTCCGAAAATCAGGCTTTCGGAAATAGTCGCTTCGGCATTGTGGTGCAAGCGGGTACGCGGGATGAGGGCGGTCAGCCGCCCATCAGGGCGCCCTTGATGCCGTCGAAGATGAATTGCGCGGCCAGCGCAGCGAGGATGACGCCGAGGATACGGGTGATCATGGCGGCCATCGACTCGCCGATCAGCTTCATCACCGGGCCGATCATCAGGAAAACGACCAGGCAGAAGACCAGGATGATCGCGACTGCCGCCAGAACGATACCCTGCTCGCTCAGGCTGGTGGCGTCGGACATGAACAGCATCATGGTGGCGATGGCGCCGGGGCCGGCCAGCATCGGGATGGCCATCGGGAAGACGGAGATGTCGTCCCATTTCTCCGGGTGCGTGTCGTGCTCGCCGATGATTTCCTCGGCGCGCTCCTCGCGGCGCTCGGTGCGCTTCTCGAAGATCATTTCCAGCGCCATCAGGAACAGCAGGACACCGCCGGCTGCGCGGAAAGCGTCCAGCGAGATGTGCATGGCGTTCAACAGCCAGGCCCCGCCCAGGGCAAAGCCCAGGAGCACACCGGAGGCAATCACCACCGAGCGGATCGCCATCGAGCGGCGATGCGATTTCGGCGCGCCATCGGTCAGCGCCGCAAAGATCGGCGCCACGCCGGGCGGGTCGATGGCCACGAAAAAGGTGACCAGGGCGGAGGTGAAGAGTTCGAGCATGTCGGTGTCCTGTCTGTGGCCGCCCGCATAACCGGAGGGCGCAGAAAGGTCACGGATTTTCTCGCGCATGGCCTTGCAGGATAGTCATGCAAATTGGCCGTGGGCGGGCTGAGGAAAGATGTGTCCAGCATGCAGCGGGCGGATATTCTGCAGATCGCAGACGGGGGAGGGATCATGCCGGACTGGTTGCCACCGATACTCGGGACGCTGGACATCGCGGCATTTGCCGCGCTGATCATCGGCGTGATGTGGAATGCGCGGGAGACCCGGCGTTCGACCTATATCAATCTGGAGACCGAGGCGCTGAACATCTTCCGCTTCGAAGCGGAACATCGTGCGGTTCTGGCCCGGATCTTCAACGAGCCCGAGGACAAGCCGGTCGATCTGGACGACGAGGAGACCGTCGTCGCCAACAATTACTTCCTCCAGATCCTGAACCTGTTCGAGATTGCCGTGCGGCTGCGCAGCCGGGGTAATCTCGATCCGATGATTTTCGGGACCTGGGTGTCCTGGTTTCTCGAAGTGTCGGAGATGGGCTGGTTCCGGCGCAACTGGCCTGACTACCGGCTGCACTATTCACCGGACATGCGGGGTATATTCGACACCTATTTCCGTACCGTTCCGGACCTCTCCATTCCCTTCGAAGAGCGCCGGAAATACTTTTTCGAGGCTGCGGCGAAGCAGATGAAATGCCGCACGGTCAGAAAGTGGCTCGACAATGCCTGATATCGATATCCGCCCGCTCGAACCCGCCGGAATTGCAGGGGCCGCCGCCTGGGCGGCCGCACAGTTGCGGCCGATGCCAGCCTATATCTCGCACGGGGAAATCCTGTCCGGCCGCAGTCCGGACGGAAAGCGCTGGGCGGAGGATCTGGATGTCGTGCTGGCGAAGGATTTCTCGGCGTGCCTGGAAGGCGGCGGGTTTGTGCTTGCCGCGCGGCGGGGCGATTCGATCGCAGGATTGTGCGCGGTTGCGCTCGAAAGTGCTGCCGGCACCCGGATCGCGACGATCGAGGACTTGCTGGTCGGCGAAGACGGGCGGGGCCATGGGCTGGGATCCCGGCTGCTCGAGGCTGCCGAGACGCTCTGCCGCGAAAACAATGCCGACCGGATCATGCTGGAAAGCGGCATTGCCAATGATAGCGCCCACAGCTTCTTCGAGGGGCGGGGCTATCGCGCCGTCTCGAAAGTCTTCCTGCGCGAGCAATAGGCGGAACTGACCTAGGCCGCCCGGATGCTCTCTAGGAACTGGGTGACCTGGACGTGCAGCTCGCCGGAGGCCGAGGTGAGGTCGCTCGAGGCGCGCTGCATCCCTGCCGTTGCATTCCGGCTCGACGTCATCGCCGTGTCCAGCCGGGCGACATTCTCCGCAACCCGTTCCGAACTGGTGCTGGCGATCCGGGCGCTGTCATCGATCTGATGGGTAGCGCTGGACTGATCCTCGACGGCCTGGCGGATCGTTCCGGACAGGGCGCTGATGCGGTCGATTGTCGCGGCGATATTGCGGATCGCGGTCTCCGATTGACGGGCGACGTCCTGCACCGAGGCCACCTGAGCCGTGATGTCTTCGGTAGCTTTCGTGGTCTGCTCGGCAAGGGCCTTCACTTCGCTGGCCACGACGGCGAAGCCCTTGCCGGCTTCGCCTGCGCGAGCGGCCTCGATGGTGGCGTTGAGGGCGAGAAGATTGGTCTGGCTGGCGATCTGGCTGATCAGTTCGACAATCTCGCCGATCGTGCGGCCCGTCTCGGACAGCCGGCCGACGATCTCGTCGGTCTTGCGGGCCTCCGCAACCGCCGTCGCGGCGATCTCGGCGGCCTGGCCGGCATTGGTGTTGATGTCGGCAACCGACAGGGACAGCGCATCCGCCGAGCGGGAGACCGTTTCCACCTGGGTGCGCGACTCGCCGGACGCGGTGCGCACCTCCTGCAGGGAGGCCAGCGACTGTTCCACGGCCGTCTGCAGGTCGCCGGAATGCCGTCCGACCGTACCGGCAGCATCGGTCAGCGTGTTGACGACGCTAAGGACCGAGCGCTCGAAATCCTCGGCAACCTGACGCATCAGGGCCTCGCGTTCGCGGGCGATCTCCGTCTGCTGGGCATATTGCCGCTCGGCCTCTTCACGGGCGCGATCAGCCAGATTGGCGCGGAATTCAATCACCGAGCGGGCAATGGCGCCGATCTCGTCGCCGCGGTCGGCCCCATTGATTTCGATGTCGAGATCGCCAGTACGCAGCCTGTCCAGTCCCGTCTGCAAACGTCCCAGGGGGCGTGCCACGCCCAGGGCGAGCCAGACGGCCAGTCCCAGGAATGCCAGGCCGACCGGCGCACAGGTCAGGCCGATCACCAGCATCTGGTCGGCAATCAGCCCGTCGATATGCGCGGCGATATCACCGGAGACGAAGGTCTGGGCGGCTTCGGGCGAGCCGAGCTGACCGAGCATGGCCTGGCGGAAGGCATAGAAGGCGAAGGCAGTGCCGCCCATCATGATGGCACCTGCGGTGACCACCATCACGACGAAACGGCCTTTGATCGAAAGGGTCACGGTGAAGACGCCCCTGGCTGCTGAGTGGACTTCCGGGTGTTCCGGTCTGGGTCCGATCTTGTGCGCCGTGAGCGTAAAAATGGGGTAACCGCGATCAGCCCTGCGTCAAAGAGTCCAGCCGGCCCCAGGCGACAAAGGCGCCGTTGAGATAATCGGTGTCCGACTTGCCGTAGAGGAAGGGTTCACCGTCCGGCGTCAGGACATCGCCTCCGGCTGCTTTCAGCACGGCGTGGCCGGCGCCGGTATCCCATTCGCAGGTCGGTCCGAAACGCGGATAGACATCGGCCGAACCTTCCGCCACGAGGCAGAATTTCAGCGAGGACCCAGCCGAGACCTTTTCGGTGACGCCGACACTGTCGGCAAAGGCGACGGTCTTCTCGTCGGCGTGGGAGCGGCTCATCACGGCCGTCCGGCCGTTTTCGGGCGCCTGGCGCGTGGTGATCGGTTCGAGCGTGTCGCGGCTGACCGGTTGGCCAGGCTTGAGCGCGCCGGCCCAGGCGGTCTCGCCGCCGACGAAAATGCGCTCGCGCGCGGGCGCATAGACGCAGCCCGCGGTCGGAGTGCGGTCCTCGATCAGCGCGATATTGATGGTGAACTCGCCGTTCTTGTTGATGAATTCCTTGGTGCCGTCGACGGGGTCGACCAGGATGAAGGCGCGGCCCGTATCCGGACGCAGGCCGGCGCTGAAGCTTTCCTCGGCAAGTACCGGCACATCCGGCACGCACTTTGCCAACTCTTCCAGGATAATGGCTTCGGCGAGCTCGTCCGCATCGGTGACCGGCGAGCGGTCGGCTTTGCCGCGCGTGTCGAAATCGCTGTTGTAGACCTCCATCACCTTCACCGCCGCAAGGCTGCAGATGCGGGCGAATTCGAAGGCAAGCGCATTGCGGTCGGCGGGCAGGGACATCGTCGGCATAACCTGGTGAGAAACGGCGTAAAGAAGTGACCCCGGGGGCATAGGGGAATTGCCCTGCCGCGCCAAGCCTGTATGCAGGGATGCCGGCGCGGGCCGGATCAGGACTGGAGCAGGGTGTGCCACAGGCGCCGGACATTTCTGTACATATCGTCGCCTATCGCAGCCATGAGACGATCGGGCGCTGCCTCGCCGCGCTTGAGGCCCAGACTGTGCGTCCGGGCGAGGTGCTGGTGCTCGAGAACGGGTCGCCCGACGGCGAGCGGGTGACGGCTTCAGACCTGCCGGACTGGGTGACCTTTATCGAGTCCGACACCAATCTGGGCTTTGCTGCCGGCAATAACCGGCTGGTCGAGAAAAGCTCGGGGCGCTGGGTGGTCTTTCTCAATCCGGATGCCTTCGCGCGGCCTGACTGGATCGAGCAGCTGGCAGCTGCGATCGAGCGTTATCCGGATATCGCCCTGTTCGGTTCGACCCAGTACAGCGCCGAACGGCCGGACCTGCTGGACGGGGCCGGCGATGTCTATCACGCGGCCGGGCTGGCCTATCGGGCGGCCTATATGCGGCCCATCTCCCTTCTGCCGGAGGAGGGCGAGGTGTTCGGGCCCTGCGGCGCGGCCGCCATGGTCCGGCGCGACGTCTTCGAGGCCCTGAACGGCTTCGACGAGAGCTTCTTCTGCTACAATGAGGATGTCGATCTCGCCTTCCGCGCCCGCCTGTTCGGTCACCGGGCAGTCCAGCTGCGTGACGCGGCCGTCGATCATATGGGCTATGCCTCGTCGGGGCGGCGGTCGGAATTTGCCACCTATCACGGCGTGCGCAACCGGATCTGGGTGTTTGCCCGCGACATGCCGGGCTGGCTGTTTCCGGTGCTGGCACCGTTTCACATTATCGCCAACCTCGCCCTTTGGGGGGCGTCGGCGCGGCAGGGCCAGTTCGGGCTTTATGGCCGGGCCGTCCGGGACGCCCTGGCCGACTGGCCGCGGCTCATGCGCGAGCGCCGCGGGCTTCAGGCGGCGCGTACGGTAAAGCCGTCAGTTTTTGCGCGGATGATGTGCTGGAATTCCCGCGCGCTTCTGACCCGCGAGCCGGATATCCGGCCGGTTCAGCGCTGACCGGGCTTCAGCACTCGATTTCCTCGAGCGCGATCAGCTCCGCGCGCTGCAGATCGATCGTGTTGCGCTCGAAATCCCAGTCGGGCCAGATGCCGATATAGCCGTGATCCCAGACACAGGTGGGCGGCGATACGTCAAAAGTGATGTTCTGATAGTCTTCACCGACGGCATGGCGTTCCCATCCGTCCTGGCCGATGCCCGGCAGGAAGACGTTGAAGCGTACGCCCTCCGCCGGCTGGTCACCGGCGGCGCGTACGCGGAAAGTCAGGCGGAGGCGGTGGCCCTGCAAGGCTTCCAGCTCATTGGGAGCCAGCGCGAAAAATGCGCCGGCCGATTGCATGCCATCCAGCGGGCCACGCGATGCCGCGATGCGCACGAAGGCGGTCTGCCCCTCGGTCAGGAAGGTCGCTTCCAGCCCGTTGCCCGTGCCGATCGCATTCAGCGTGTCGCCTTCATAGACCAGGCCCTCCGCCTGGATCTGTTCCGGCGTTCGCTTGGTGGAGTCGCCGAAGGCGAGGGCGCCGGCGACCATGCCGCCCGTGACGAGGGCGGCGATCGGGTAAAAGGCCCAGTCGGGCAAGGAGAACATCGCGCATCCCGTGATCGCGTTACCGGTGCGACTGTTTGGCCCTTGATGCGCTGAAGGTCAATCGCGCCGTCTCGCCCGTGCATGGTATGCAACGGACTCAAAATGGCCGCGTTTTGATGATGACATCTGCCACGAACGCCAGTGTGTCCGGCGGAAAACTTGAGAGGTCACTTGAACTTTTCACCGACGCAGCCGATTCTGGACGTATGAACGTGCGTCTGGAATTGCCCTCAGATCCGCTCAAGGAGGCCGTGGCCCGGCTGGACGGCGCGATGACGCGCGTCGAGCGTGTGGCCGGCCGTATGCGGGCGCGCGTCGAGCGGGCCGAGACGGCGGCCGACCAGGCCCGCAATGCTGATGATGACCGGGCACGGCTGGCCCAAGCTCTGGACGAGGCGCGCGGTCGCGAGGCCGCGCTGCATCAGGCCGCCCAGGAAGCGTCCGATGCGCTCGACCGGGCGATCGAGGACTTGCGTGGTCTGGCGGGTGAGGAGTAGGCGGCATGTCCAAGGTCACCGTGACGCTCAATGGCCGCGAATTCACCATCGGCTGCGAGGACGGCCAGGAAGCCTATCTGCGCGAGCTTGCCGGACAGCTTGACGAACGCGTCGGCGGAATTGTCGAACAGGTCGGCCAGATCGGCGATGTCCGGCTTTTGCTGATGGCGGCTTTGATGCTCATCGACGAGCAGAAGGAGACCGAGCGGCGGACCGAGGCGCTGGAAAACCATATCGAGCGTCTGCGCCACGAACGTCACGGTGCGGCGAGCCTGCAGGCAGAAGAACGCCAGCGCATGGTGAGCTGTCTGATCGATGTAGCTGAGCGTTTGGAGGCCTTTGCCACCGATCTGGAGGGCGAGCCGCCGGCCGGTCCGGGCGAGGAGAGCGATGCCGCTGCTGCACACCTCGCAGATGCGCGCGCTTGAGACTGACGCCGGAAAACGCCACATAGAAACCGTGACGGTTATCTGCTGCGTGCGATAGGAGCGTTTATCCCGCTGACCGTACATCTCCACGAGGGAGCTGCCTCTGTTCGGGACCGTGGTCCCTTTCACGCGGCGCCCACCTGAATTGTCGGGTCCGTGGGGATACACACGCACCACCGGCGCAAGTGGAGCCGTCACACCCGCTGTCCGCCAGGATCATGACTGAAACGATTGACGCAAAAGCCGTTCTGAGACGCCGCCTGATCGCCGACCGTATTGCCGCATCGGCCGCACGGCCGGATGCGGGAGCGAGGCTGGTCGATCATTTCGCTCCCAACTGGCGGCCGCAGGCCGGCATGGTCGTGGCGGGGTATCATCCGCTGCCGCACGAGATCGACCCGGGTCCCCTGATGCAGTCGTTCTCCGCGCTTGGCGCGCAGCTCTGTCTGCCGGTCATGCAAGGTCGCGACAGGCCGCTGGTCTTCCGGTGCTGGCGGCCTGGCGACACGCTGGAAGCCCGGGGCTTCGGCGTGCAGGAGCCGACCGACCGGGCGCCTGAAGCTGTGCCGGATCTGGTTCTCGTTCCGCTGGTCGGTGTGGATCGCCGGGGTGTGCGCCTGGGCTTCGGCGCGGGCTATTATGATCGAACGCTGGCCCGGCTGCGCAAAGCCGGCGAGGTGCGCGTGGTTGGCCTGGCCTATCCCGAACAATGCGTCGACCGCCTGCCTTGCGAGGATCATGACGAGCGGCTCGATGCGCTGGTCACCGACGAAGGCTGGCAGGCCTTCGCCTGAGCCCAAAAGGAAACGCCCCGCCGGAAAGGCAGGGCGTTCCACATCTTCTCGAAATCCGGCGTTCGCCTAGTAGCGGTAGTGTTCCGCCTTGAACGGACCGGCCTGCGGCACGCCGATATAGTCGGCCTGGTCGCTGGACAGTTCGGTGAGCTTGGCGCCCAGCTTGTCGAGGTGCAGGCGGGCAACCTTCTCGTCCAGGTGTTTGGGCAGGATATAGACCTCGTTCTTGTATTCCTCGCCCTTCGTCCAGAGTTCGATCTGGGCGAGCGTCTGGTTGGTGAAGGAGGACGACATCACGAAGGACGGGTGGCCGGTCGCATTGCCCAGATTCACCAGGCGGCCTTCCGACAGCAGGATGATGCGGTTGCCGTCGGGGAACTGTACGAGGTCGACCTGCGGCTTCACATTGGTCCACTGGAAGTTCTTCAGGCTCTCCACCTGAATCTCGTTGTCGAAGTGGCCGATATTGCAGACGATCGCCATGTCCTTCATGGCGCGCATGTGGTCGACCGTGATGATGTCCTTGTTGCCCGTCGCGGTAACAAAGATGTCCATATCGGCGGTGACATCGTCCAGACGTACGACCTCGAAACCGTCCATGCAGGCCTGCAGGGCGCAGATCGGATCGATCTCGGTGACATAGACGCGGGCGCCGGCGCCGCGCAGCGACTCGGCCGAGCCCTTGCCGACATCGCCATAGCCGCAGACGACGGCCTTCTTGCCGGCCATCATCACGTCGGTACCGCGGCGGATAGCGTCCACGAGGCTTTCGCGGCAGCCATAGCGGTTGTCGAATTTCGACTTGGTCACGCTGTCATTGACGTTGATGGCCGGGAAGGGAAGCTCGCCGCGCTTGGCCATCTGATAGAGACGCATCACGCCCGTCGTGGTCTCCTCGGAGACCCCCTGGATGGCGTTCTTGGCCTTGGTGAACCAGCCCGGCGTGGCTTCGAAGCGTTTGCGGATCTGGGCGAAGAGCGCGGTCTCTTCCTCGGACTTCGGGTGATCCAGCAGCGAATGATCGGCTTCGGCTTTCTCGCCCAGGATCAGGTACATGGTGGCATCGCCGCCATCGTCCAGGATCATGTTGGCGGTTTCGCCGTTCGGCCAATGGAAGATGGCGTCGGCATAGTCCCAGTACTCTTCCAACGTCTCGCCCTTGTAGGCGAAGACCGGGATTTTCTGCTCGGCGATCGCCGCCGCGGCATGGTCCTGGGTGGAGAAGATATTGCACGAGGCCCAGCGGACCTCGGCGCCCAGCGCGACCAGGGTCTCGATGAGAACCGCGGTCTGGATCGTCATGTGCAGGGAGCCGGCGATACGCGCACCCTTCAGGGGCTGGGCCTTGCCGAACTCCTCGCGCAGGGACATCAGGCCCGGCATCTCGATCTCGGCCATCTCGATCTCGGTCCGGCCCCATTTGGCCAGGGAGATGTCCTTGATGACGTGGGGGTGGTCGGCGGCGAACTGGGTTTTATCCGCAACAGCAGTCATGACCTTCAGGTCCTCTTCGTGTTTCGGGTTTCTGACGGGGCGCCGGGTGGGCGCCGGAAATACCGGGGCCGGCGCATGGCTGCGGCCGGCCCCGTCTTATCGGTTTGGCGTCGTCTAGGCGAGCCCGCGCAGCGCGTCCACCAGGTCGGTCTTCTCCCAGGAGAAGCCGCCATCCTCGGCCGGCTTGCGGCCGAAATGGCCGTAGGCCGCGGTGCGGGCATAGATCGGCCGGTTCAGCTTCAGATGGGTGCGGATGCCGCGGGGCGACAGGTCCACCAGCTGACGCAGCGTGTTTTCCAGCTTCACCTCGTCGACCTGGCCGGTGCCATGGCAGTCGACATAGAGCGAAAGCGGCTTCGAGACCCCGATCGCATAGGACACCTGGATGGTGCAGCGCTTGGCCAGGTCGGCGGCCACGACATTCTTGGCCAGGTAGCGGCAGGCATAGGCGGCCGAGCGGTCGACCTTCGTCGGGTCCTTGCCCGAAAAGGCGCCGCCGCCGTGCGGGGCAGCACCGCCATAGGTGTCGACGATGATCTTGCGGCCGGTGAGGCCGGCATCGCCGTCGGGACCACCGATCACGAAGGTGCCGGTCGGGTTGACGTAGAACTCGTCCTCCGGCGGCAGCCAGCCATCGGGCAGGACTTCCTCGACGACCGGACGGACCAGTTCGCGCACCTGTGCCTGGTTGAGATTGGCCTGGTGCTGGGTCGAGACGACGACGGACGTGATCCCGGCGGGAATGCCGTTCTCATAGCGCATCGTCACCTGGGACTTGGCGTCCGGTTCGAACTCCGGCCGTTCGCCGCTTTTGCGCAGCTCGGCCATCCGCTTGAGGATCTTGTGGGAATACAGGATCGGTGCCGGCATCAGCTCCGGCGTCTCGTCCGAGGCATAGCCGAACATGATGCCCTGATCGCCTGCGCCCTCATCCTTGTCGTCGCCGGCGTCCACGCCCTGCGCGATGTGGGCGGACTGTTCGTGCAGGAAATTCTGGAAGTTGGCGTGCTTCCAGTGGAAGCCTTCCTGCTCATAGCCGATATCGCGGATTGCCTCGCGGGCGGCCTGCTCGATTTCGTCATTGTCGATCTCCGCCGCGCAGCGGACTTCGCCCGCCAGGATGATCTGGTTCGTCGTGGCCAGGGTCTCGCACGCAACACGCGCCTCGGGGTCCTTGGACAGGAAAAGGTCGACGATCGTGTCGGAGACACGGTCGCACACCTTGTCCGGATGGCCCTCGGAAACGCTCTCGGAGGTAAAGATATAAGAAGGTCTGCTCACTGCGCACATCCTCATATAAAGATCGCTTTATATCGCGTGGGGTAGAACAGATACGCGCACCGGATGCAAGTCTCTTGGTGAAAACATGCCCACCGGTCCGGCTGCAGCCACCCCCTTTCAATCCATCTCACATAAAGATATCTTTATGTCGTCATGTTATTGCGCTATAGGTTGGCGCAAGCGAATTCGACATGCCCTGAAACACCGGCCGCGCGCCGGCAGGGCCAGCTGAAGGTGACCCATGAGTGCGGATGGCAGTACGATACAGCCCCGGAACGGACTGAACGTGTCCTTCGAATTCTTCCCGCCCAAGACCGAGGCGATGGAAGAGACGCTCTGGGAGTCGATTTCCCGGCTTGAGCCCCTGTCGCCGAACTTCGTGTCGGTGACCTATGGCGCCGGCGGCTCGACCCGCGACCGGACCCACCGTACCGTACGACGCATCGTGCGCGAGACGGATATACGTCCCGCTGCGCACCTGACCTGTGTTTCGGCCACACGGGGCGAGATCGATGACGTGATCCGCGACTACTGGTCGGCCGGTATCCGTCACATCGTCGCCCTGCGCGGTGATCCGCCGGACGGTATCGGCGAGGCCTACACGCCGCACCCGGGCGGTTATGCCAACGCCGCCGAGCTGGCGGGCGGGATCCGCAAGATCGGCGATTTCGAAATTTCCGTCGGCTGCTATCCGGAAAAACATCCGGAGAGCCGCGACTTCGACTATGACATCGACCTGCTCAAGCAGAAGATCGACAATGGGGCGACGCGCGCCATCACGCAGTTCTTCTTCGAGCCGGACGTGTATTTCCGCTTCCGCGAGCGGGCGGAGCGCGCCGGCATCACCATCCCGATCGTGCCGGGCATCATGTTGCAGGCGAATTTCAATGGCCTCAAGCGGATGGCGGGGCTGTGCGGTGCCAGCCTGCCGGTCTGGCTGCACGAGGCCTATGACGGGCTGGACGACGATGCCGGCACGCGCAAGCTGGTCACCGCGCATGTCGCGGCCAAGCTGTGCAGCAAGCTGCAGGCTGGCGGTGTCGACAATTTCCACTTCTACACGCTCAACCGGGCGGAGCTGGCGCTCTCCACCTGCCAGCTGCTTGGCGTGAAGGCCGAGCAGCGTGAACCGGTGGGGGTTGCGTGATGACATCAGGCGAACGGGTTGAAGCGCTTGCAGCGCTGGGGCGCGAGCGTGTCCTGATCCTCGACGGTGCGATGGGGACCCAGATCCAGGATCTCAAGCTGGATGAAGAGGGGTATCGCGGCGAGCGCTTTGCCGACTGGCCGTCGGCGATCAAGGGCAATAACGACATCCTCAACCTGACCACGCCCGAGGCGGTGAAGACGATCCACAAGGCCTATTTCAAGGCTGGCTCGGATATCGTCGAGACCAATACCTTCTCGGCCACCTCCATTGCCCAGGCCGATTACGGCATGCAGGAGCTGGCGCCCGAGATTGCGCGCGAAGGCGCGCGTCTGGCCCGCGAGGCCGCCGACGAGATCGAGGCGGAAACCGGAACGCCGCGCGGTGTGGCTGGGGCCATCGGGCCGACCAACAAGACACTCTCGATCTCGCCCGACGTGAACGATCCCGGCTTCCGTGACATCGACTTCGAAACCATTCGCAAGGCCTATCACGAACAGGCCGCGGCCATGGCCGAACATGTCGATTTCTTCCTGATCGAGACCGTGTTCGACACGCTCAACGCCAAGGCCGCCATCAAGGCGCTGCTCGATCTGAAGGCCGAAACCGGTATTGACCGTCCGATCATGATTTCCGGCACGATCACCGACCGCTCCGGCCGCACCCTGTCCGGGCAGACGGCCGAGGCCTTCTGGTATTCCGTGCGCCATGCCCGTCCCTGGGCCGTCGGGCTGAACTGTGCGCTGGGGGCCGAGGAGATGCGGCCCTATATCGCCGAGATCGCCCGGGTCGCGGATACCCGCATCATCACCTATCCCAATGCCGGCTTGCCCAATGATATGGGCGAGTATGACGAGACCCCGGACGAGACGTCCGGCTTCGTCGGCGAGTGGGCGCAGTCGGGCCTGGTCAATATTCTGGGCGGGTGCTGCGGCACCACGCCTGAGCATATCCGGGCCATCGCCGAGGCCGTGAAGGGCGCCAAGCCGCGCCGCCCGGCCAGGCGCGAGCGGGCCATGCGCCTGTCCGGCCTCGAACCCTTCGAACTTTCCGCCTGAGGGCAATTATTCCATGGCTGTTGCTGTACCCACCTTCGTCAATGTCGGCGAGAGGACGAATGTCACTGGCTCCGCCCGCTTCCGCAAGCTGATCACGGAAGGGGACTACGCAGAGGCCGTGTCCGTCGCCCGCCAGCAGGTCGAGAACGGTGCCCAGGTGATCGACGTCAATATGGACGAGGGTCTGCTCGACAGCGTCGAGGCCATGACCGTCTTCCTGCGCATGATTGCCGGCGAGCCCGATGTGGCCCGTGTGCCGGTGATGATCGACAGTTCCAAATGGGAGGTGATCGAGGCCGGTCTGCAGAATGTGCAGGGCAAGGCCATCGTCAACTCGATCAGCCTGAAAGAGGGCGAGGACCAGTTCCGCGAACACGCCGGGAAATGCCTGGCCTATGGCGCCGCCGTCGTGGTCATGGCCTTCGACGAGACCGGGCAGGCCGATACCGCCGACCGCAAGTTCGAGATCTGCGAGCGGGCCTACAAGATCCTCGTCGACGAGATCGGATTTCCGCCCGAGGACATCATTTTCGATCCCAATATCTTCGCTGTCGCGACGGGGATCGAGGAGCACAATAATTACGCGGTCGATTTCATCGAGGCGACCAAGCGCATCCGCGAGAACCTGCCCGGCTGTCACGTCTCCGGCGGCCTGTCGAACATCTCCTTTTCCTTCCGGGGCAATGAGCCGGTCCGCCGGGCCATGCACTCGGTCTTCCTCTATCACGCCATCAAGGCGGGGATGGATATGGGGATCGTCAATGCCGGCCAGCTCGACATCTACGACGATATCGATGCCGAGCTGCGCGAGCTGGTCGAGGACGTCATCCTCAATCGCCGCGACGATTCCACGGACCGCCTGCTCGAGGCGGCCGAACAGTATCGCGGGCAGGGCGGCGGCAAGGGCAAGGAACGCGACCTGTCTTGGCGCGAGGCCGCGGTCGGAGACCGTATCCGGCACGCCCTCGTGCACGGGATCAACGAATTCATTGTCGAGGATACCGAAGAGGCGCGACAGCAGTTCGATCGGCCCCTGCATGTGATCGAAGGTCCGCTGATGGACGGGATGAATGTCGTCGGCGACCTGTTCGGTGACGGCAAGATGTTCCTGCCCCAGGTGGTGAAATCGGCGCGCGTGATGAAGCAGGCCGTGGCCCACCTCATTCCCTTCATGGAGGAGGAAAAAGAGGCGGCAGGCGAGGAACAGTCGTCCAATGGCCGCATCGTGCTCGCGACGGTGAAGGGCGATGTCCACGATATCGGCAAGAATATCGTCGGTGTCGTGTTGCAGTGTAATGGCTATGACGTGATCGATCTCGGCGTGATGGTGCCCTGCGAGAAAATCCTGGAGACAGCCCGCAAGGAGAAGGCCGACGTGATCGGCCTGTCCGGACTGATCACACCCTCGCTCGACGAGATGGTGTTCGTGGCCTCCGAGATGGAGCGCAAGCAGATCGAGATCCCCCTGCTGATCGGCGGTGCGACGACCTCGCCGGCGCACACGGCCGTGAAGATCGATCCGGCGATCTCGGTCGCGCCTGTGATTCACGTCCTCGACGCCAGCCGCGCGGTCGGCGTGGTGTCGAAACTCCTGTCCGACGGTCGTGATGATTATGCCCGCGATGTGCGCGCCGATCTCGCCAAGATCCGCGAACGACGCCTCGCCGCCCGCTCATCAAAAAAGCGCGTGCCGCTCGCCGAAGCACGCCGCAAGGGCTGGGATTGCGACTGGTCGCAATACACACCGCCCCGCCCGAACTGGACCGGGGTGAAAACCTTCGAACCGGACGTGGCAACGCTGGTCGACTATATCGACTGGACCCCCTTCTTCTTCACCTGGGAGATGAAGGGCAGCTATCCGGCGATTTTCGACGATCCCAATCGGGGCGAGGCCGCCCGGTCGCTGTTCGACGACGCCCAGACCATGCTCAGGCAGATCGTGGATGAGGGCCTGCTCAAGCCGCGCGCGGTCTGCGGCCTCTGGCCGGCCAATCGCGACGGTGATGATGTGGTGCTCTACACGGACGACAGCCGCAAGACTGTGCTCGACCGTTTCTACGGGCTGCGCCAGCAGGCCGCGAAGTCGAATGACCGGCCGCATCTCAGCCAGTTCGATTTTCTTGCGCCTGAGGGCAATGAGGACTGGATCGGCGGGTTTGCCGTCACCGCCGGTGACAATCCCGACGTGCTTGCGGCCTTCGAGAAGGCCAAGGACGACTACAGCGCCATCATGTTCAAGGCGCTGTCGGATCGCCTGGCCGAAGCTGCGGCGGAATGGCTGCACGAGGAAGTGCGCAAACACCATTGGGGTTATGCGCCGGACGAGGCCCACTCCAACCGTGAGCTGATCGAGGAAGCCTATGCCGGCATCCGCCCGGCGCCGGGCTATCCTTCACAGCCTGACCACACCGAAAAGGTCACGCTCTTCAAACTCCTCGACGCGCCGGAGAATGCCGGCATCAGCCTGACCAACTCCTTCGCGATGACACCGGCATCGTCGGTTTCGGGTGTCTACCTTTCTCATCCGGACAGCCATTATTTCGCCGTCGGCCGGATCGAGCGTGACCAGGTCGAGGACTATGCCGCGCGCAAGGGCTGGACGGTCGAGGAATGCGAGCGGATGCTGGCCCCGATCCTGGACTATGCGCCGGGCGATGTCCGGCAAAGCGCCTGAGTGCTGCGCCTGTCTTAGTGGTTGTTGCTACCTTGGGGAAACGATACACCATCGTTCATCCAGGGGAGTTCAATGAACGATATGTCTGCGCCTAAGATCCCGTTCAACAAGCCGGTTCTGGCCGGCCGGGAGCTGGACTATATCAAGCAAGCGATCGACTCCGGCCAGCTGGCCGGCGACGGGCCTTTCACCGAGCGGTGCGAGCAAGCCTTGTTGCAGCGCATCGGCGGAGCTTCGGCGCATCTGACGCACTCCTGCACGGCCGGCCTGGAAATGGCCGCGATCCTTTGCGATCTCGGTCCGGGCGATGAAGTGATCCTGCCTTCATATACCTTCGTTTCGACGGCCAACGCAGTCGTGCTGCGTGGTGCAACGCCCATGTTTGTCGATATCGAGCCGGAGACACTGAACATAGATCCGCTGCAGGTGCGGGATGCTGTGACTGACCGGACACGCGCAATTTTCCCGGTCCATTATGCCGGCGTGGTCGCGGATATGGATCCGATCTGCGCGATCGCTGCCGAACACGGTCTCATGGTGGTGGAGGATGCTGCACAGGCGCTCGGTGCGACGCGCGGCGGCCGTCCCGCGGGGTCGTTCGGCGACATGGCGGCGTTCAGCTTCCACGAGACGAAAAACATCATCAGCGGCGAAGGCGGTGCGTTGATCGTGAACCGGTCCGAGTTCTCGCTGCGCGCCGAGATCATTCGCGAAAAAGGCACCAACCGTGCCCAGTTCTTCCGCGGCATGACCGACAAGTACAGCTGGGTGGATATAGGCTCCTCATTCCTGCCCGGCGAGCTCGTGGCCGCCTTCCTGTTCGGGCAGCTTGAAAAGCTGGACGCGTTGAACAACGAGCGGATTGCTGTCTGGAACCGCTATCACGCGGCGCTCGAACCGCTTGAGCGAACGGCAGGCGTTCGCCGCCCTGTCATCCCGGCTGAGTGCGAGCACAACGCGCATATGTACTACCTGCTCATGCCGGACCTGGATGCGCGCACGGCCTTCATCGCGGGCATGAAGGCGGCCGGGATCACCACGCCTTTCCACTATGTTCCGCTTCACTCGTCGCCTTTCGGCCGGACCTGTTCGCGGGTGCACGGGGAGATGTCGGTGACGGACGAGCTTTCCGACCGGCTGGTGCGTCTTCCGCTCTATCCGGGGGTCGGCCAGAACCTGGACCGGATCATCGAAACCGCGTTGCGGTCCGCCGGACATGGCTGATGCCGGTCGCGATAATCGGTTGGCAGGGTCGCCGGCGAAAAGCCATTTCAACGCCGGGCCGTCCGGGCTTGTGTACTTCACGTGTGCAGCTGTCTTCGCTCTGCTGTGGGTGGTCTACCTGTTCCGGTTCAAGAGCGGCATTCCTTCCGCAGACGACCTGAACTTTTTCATCCCGGCGATAATGGGCGCCGAGAGCATGCTGGACCCCGACTACCTGCTGCACAGCCAGGGGCCTCATTTCCACTTTTCCTACAAGATCATGTCGTATCTGCTCCTGGAGCAGTTCGGCTATAACACGCTTGTGTTCTCGGCCACCGGTCCGCTCGCCCTGATCGGGCTGGTGATGCTTATCCGCTGGTATATCGCCGAGTTCGAGCGAGATGCGGACACTGTGAATACGCAATACCGGGCCGTGTGGACGGCCATCGGCGCGGTGATGGTCGCTTTTTTTGTTTTCACGCCGCTGCGTTCAGTCGACTTCAGCTATGACATGCTCGCCCTGAACGGCAATCTTGCCTATGTCGCATTCACGGCGACATTGGTGTGTACCGCGCTTTATCTGCGCCGGCGGATCGGACACCTGACCTTTCTCGTCGTGGCAATTGTGCCTGTCTTCATTGTGGGCGTGGCGACTTTCAAGACCTTCTACGCTGCCGGCTTCGCGGCGATGGTGTTCGTGTCATTGCCGGATATTTTTGTCCGGGCCCGGGCCGGAGACCTGGCTTCCTTGCCGAGGGCCTATCTGCGCCATGGCGTGGTAATCGCCGGCTTCGCGGCCAGCTGGCTGCTGTATGACGCGCTTCTGGCGAAGACCGGCTATCGGGCGCCGGATCCCGGCAGTGTCGGGCTGGCCGATCTCGTCGGCTGGGTTCGGTCCGGGGTCTATCAGAGCCTTGGAGGGGCGACCCTGACGGGGCATTTCGAGCTCACTGACAAGGCCGAGGCGATCAAGGCCGGGCTGCTGGTGTTGTGCGCAATCTGCAGTGTGGCCGTGGCGCCATTCCTGATCGCCCGCGGACATATCGTTGTGCTGGCACTCATGGGACATGCGGTGCTTGCCGCCATTGGTGCGGGACTGGTGCGAGGCGTGGTCGAAGCGCCCCGTTATCAAGGCGTGTTGAGCTTCTTCTGGCTCGGTGTCCTGCTGGCTTTCCTGTTCGCTGTGCGAGCACTCGTCGTTGAACGCAGTGCGCCCCGCCAGCACTTTGCGCGGTGGTCGAGCATCGCCGCAGCCGCCGGAGCCGGTGCGATGCTGCTGGTCAGCCTGGCTTCGATGTGGGGGTATGCGGCATATCTTCAGGAACAGGTCGGCTACACACGCCGCTATATGTCGCGCCAGGCCGAGATATTCTACGGGCACCCCGTTCTCACGGAACAGGACGCGCAGGCGCTGCGGTGCCGCCGCCCGCTGGAGATGTGTCAGGCGGCTGTCGACCTCGTGCGTCAAAGGCGGGCCGTGCGCATTTCCGAGTGAGTGTCGCGTCAGTCTTGCGGCGTTTGCTCTGCAAAGACCCAGAACTGCAGTGACAAAAAAATCGTCACAGCCGCCAGGCCCATCGCGACAAGCTGGGCGAGCGGGTGCGGTATGTCGAGCAGTCGGTAGAGCCCCGCCAGCGCACTGATCTGCACGACGTATCCCATCAGATAGGCAGCGACATAGCGAGGAGCTGTGCGTTGCCAGGCGTGGGTGCTGCGGAATGTCCAGCCCCGGTTGAGCAGGTAGGTGATCGCCATGCCGGCCGCAAAGGCTCCGGTTGTCGCAACTTCCGGCGACACGCCGAGAAAGGTGATGCCGAGATAAGCCAGATAAAGCAGCAGATTGGTTCCGCCACCTACCACCAGATAGCGCAACAGCCGGAACAGCGCCGGATGGGTGGCGGGCCGGGGCAATGAAACCCGATCCGGAAACATGTCAGGCTGCCGGGGCAGACGGACGGTAGAACTCCGGCGCGTCGTGGGGCACAAACTTGATCAGCGGGACATTCTTCCTGAGGAAAGCGGTCTCTGCCGCGGAACGGCGGCGGGTATAGGTCCGGTCCGACAGGTTGAAATAGGATGTCTGCGGGTCGGGGGCCTCCGGGAGGCTGTCGACGGCGACAAGCTGTCCGGCAAATTGCGGGTTCTCGGCTTCGAACGCGTCGATGAACTCCTGCAGCTTGGCGATTTTCTCGTCGACCGTGCGGTCCAGAAACTGGAAGCCGATCTTGTCCGAAAGGTCCTTGGCCGGTGCGCCGCCATAAATCCGGTTCTCCAGCATGTCGCCGGTAACGACCGAGCCCAGCATCGCCATGCTCTTCGGTTCGATGCGAACGGGAGAGACCAGACAATGTCCCACCAGCCAGGCGTCTTTTCCGATGTGCATGTATTTGTGGGAGTAGAAGCGCGATCCCTCCACGACATCGCCGAATTGCGCATGGGTCCAGATCTGGCTGCCCGCGCCGATCCCGACATTGTCGTCAATATCCAGCCCGCCCATCGTGTCCAGGATCACATTGCCGCCAAACCAGCAATTCCGGCCGATACGCAGGGGGTGAACGCCGTGGCAGAAGGCGCGCTCGTGCAGCTTGGTATAGTCGCCGATGACGAATTCGGGGCACAGGATCTTGGCGCCGGCCCCCACATAGGCAAAGTCACCGATAACGACACGCTTTGCCGGCCCCGATTTGCCCCGGATTATCGCGCCTTCCTCGACGATTGCGCCCTCGCCGATAATGACTTCATCAGCCTCGATCGTGCCGTCGATACGTGAGGGGTAGCGCGTCTCGCTCATGGCGTGTCCTTCGGACGTTGGGGGGTGCCGGGAGTGCCCGCCGTTGCAAGCCTGTCGACGATGAAGACCGGCCGCCGTTTCGCCTCCGCCAGTGCCCGTCCGACATAGAGGCCGACCAGGCTGATCAGGAAGACCTGCAGGCCACCCAGGAAGGATATCAGGCTCGCCAGGGAGGCGTAACCGGGGACGGATATACCGTTGACCAGCGCGTTGACCGTAATGGTCAGGCCGAAGAGCACGCTGGCGATACACACCGCAACACCGACCCCGGTCATCAGCCAGAGCGGCTTTTCGGAATAGGCGATGATGGTTTCCAGACCGAGCTTGGCAAGCTTGAACAGGTTGTAGGACGATTTGCCCTCGGCTCGCTCATTGCGTGGCAGGCGCAGGCGGCGCGTTTCGAAACCAAGCTGCGTCATGATCGCGGGAAAGAGGCGCAGCTGCTCAGGATAGGCCCGGAAAGCCGCGGCAACCTTGTCGGAGAATATTCTGAAGTTTCCGAACTTGCTTGAAACTTCGAGACCGGACGACCAGCGCAATGCGGTGTTGAACAGGGTGGAGCCCAGATTGCGCCCGGCGCCCAATCCGGATGTCTCGCGCTCGGCGATCACAACGTCGGCATCGGTCTCGATCGCATGACGGTACAAATCCGCAATCGCCTCGGGCGGGTCCTGCAGGTCACAGTCCATCACCACATACCAGCGCGCCCGGGCGTGTGCCATGCCTGCGGAGATCGCGGCGTGCTGGCCGAAATTACGGCTCAGTCTTACCCCCAGCACGCCGGGATCAGCAGCGCTCTCCGCGAGAATACCGGTCCAGCTTTCGTCCGGGCTGCGGTCATCCACCAGCACGATCTGGTAGCGGGCATCGATCCCGCGCAGCGTTTCGCGCAAGCGGCGAACGAGTTCTCCCAGCATCGCAGCGCCCTTGTAGACAGGGACAATGACGGCGACTTCCGGCAGGTCGGCATCGTCCGGCGTTGCACCGACATGGGGCGCTGAAATCTGCGGGACGGGCTGATGAACGCTCAAGGATTGTTACCCACTCTTTTCTTTGCCCTCCTAATGAACCAGAACAAGAACGGTTGCAATGTCGCCTTCGGCTGGCGGCACAAGCGCGCAATCGAGCACGAAAAAGGATGGAATATGCGCCTCGCCTTCTTTGGAGATATTGTCGGAAAGACCGGTCGTCGCGCTGTCGAGGACCACTTGCCGGACCTCCGGGAACGCCTGGCGCTCGATTTCGTGGTCATCAATGCCGAGAACGCGGCGGCAGGTTTCGGGATTACCGAGCGGATCTGCAATCAGCTGTTTGATCTGGGTGCCGATGTCATAACGCTGGGCAATCACGCCTGGGACCAGCGCGAGGCGCTGAGCTATATCGAGCGGGAGCCCCGTCTCCTGCGACCGGCCAATTATCCGGTGGGATCGACGCCGGGTGCTGGCGCCAATCTCTACGACTTGTCCGACGGGCGCCGCATCCTGGTGATCAACGCCATGGGCAATCTCTTCATGGAAACGCTGGACGATCCGTTCGCGGCTGTTGAACGGGAGCTGGCGGCGGCGCCGTTGGGCGTGGTTGCGGACGCGGTGCTGCTGGACTTCCACGGCGAGGCGACCAGTGAGAAGATGGCGATGGGCGTGTTCTGCGACGGCCGTGCCAGTCTCGTGGTCGGTACCCATACGCATGTGCCGACTTCGGACACGCGTATCCTGCCGGGCGGCACAGCCTACCAGACCGATGCCGGCATGTGCGGCGACTATGACAGTGTCATTGGCATGGACAAGGAAGAGCCCCTGCGCCGTTTCACCACCCGTATGCGCTCCGGCCGCTTCGAGCCGGCGACCGGAGAGGCGACGCTGTGCGGCGTTTTCGTAGAAACGGACGATGCGACCGGCCTGGCTGTGCGGTGCGAACCTGTGCGGATTGGTGGCCAGCTTTCGGAATATATTCCCGACTGATGTGACAAAAATGATGCGTCGTGGCGGTTTCTTCCATTTCCAGCCGCTCGCCTCGCTTGATCGTCTCACCGCCTTCGCTAGCGTGACAAGACCGGATTTTCGCGGCTTGCCTGCGAAAGTGTCCGGTGCCGGCCAGGCGCGCTCCGCTCAGTTGGAGCGGGCTGCGCTCCAGGTGGATCGCTTTGGGCCGGCATGCGTTCGCTGGTGGGGGAATGATTCTTGCGTGTGATGCCAGTCAGGTCAGTGAGTGCAGGGGAATTCATGTTCAAGCAGACGATCCGCTTCGAACGCGCACAGGACGCCTATGTGTTCGACCGGCACATGACGGACTTCCTCCGGCTGTGCGACAAGGAAACCGCGTCGGGCGACGAGGAGGCCTGTGTCTTCACGACCCGGCTTGAGGACGACGGGGCTCATATCCGTGTCGTTCAGACGGACAATGCTGACCTGCTCGGCCGCTTCCTCGCCTATCTGTCGGTTCACGACTTCCCGCCGGCGGCAGAAACCGGGTTCCGCAAGGAGCGTTATTATCTGTGAGCCTGCGGCCAGCTCCGCTGGTTTCCTGAGATAAGACCTTGATCTGAAGCGGTCGCGCGGGATGATGCGCCTGCAGGAAACTCCGGGGGAGCGCGTGACCCGTATCGTACCAGTGATCATGTCCGGCGGCTCCGGAACGCGGCTCTGGCCGCTCTCGCGCACCGCGCACCCCAAACAGCTCCACGCGCTGGTTTCCGGTCAGACGATGCTGCAGGAAACTGTTCGCCGTGTCAGCGGCGCGGACGAGCACTATCATTTCGAACCGCCGATCGTCGTGCTCAATGAGCGTCAGTGCGACCTGGCCCGGTCTCAGCTCGAGGCGATGGATGCCGGCGCCGTTCGCCTCGTGGTGGAGCCTGCAGGGCGGAATACGGCGCCGGTCGCAGCCGTGGCGGCCGAGCTGGTTCGACGCGAGTATGGCGACGACGCGCTGATCCTGTTGCTTCCGGCCGATCATCATATTCGCGACGCGGCCGGCTTCAGGGCGGCAGTCGCAACCGGGGCCGGACTTGCCGAGAACGGCCACATCATCACCTTCGGTATCCAGCCCGAGCGCCCGGAAACCGGCTATGGCTATATCCGCCGGGGTGAGGCACTGGACGGCGGCTACCGCGTCAGGGCCTTCACGGAAAAACCTGATCTGGAGCGTGCCAAGGGCTTCCTCGCCGATGGGGGCTACTACTGGAACGCCGGCATATTCCTGTTCGGGGCCGGCCATCTTGCCGCCGAGATGTCGCAGCATTGCCCGGATGTTCTGACGGCCAGCCGGGCCGCTGTCGAGGCCGCCGCCGGGGACTCGTCGACACTGCGGCTCGACGCTGCCGCGTTTTCGGCCTGCCCGTCCATTTCCTTCGACTATGCCGTCATGGAGCGCACGGAGAATGCCGCGGTCGTGCCGGCCGATATCGGCTGGTCGGATGTCGGCGCCTGGGGCGCGCTGTGGGACATTGCCGAGCGCGACGAGGCGGGGAATGTGACGCGTGGCGATGTCGATCTGGTCGACACGCGCGGCAGCTATGTTCTGTCGACAGGCCGCAAGGTCGGCGTGGTCGGTGTCGACGACCTTGTCGTGGTGGAAACCGCCGATGCTGTCCTGGTGACGCGCCGGGAGGCCAGCCAGTCGGTCAAGTCGATCGTCGAAGCGCTGCAGGCCGAGGGACGGGCAGACCTGCTCTGACGGGCAATTCGGCTGGGGCCGGGCGCGTACTTCTTGTGTCGTGAGCAGTGGCCATCGCCGCTCAATCTGAGTATGCAGTGTCCCTCAAATCCGCAGGAAGAGGGATTGTCACCATGGCCGGACACTCCAAATGGGCCAATATCCAGCACCGCAAGGGACGCCAGGACAAGCTGCGCTCCAAGCTGTTCTCGCGTCTGTCGAAGGAAATCTCGATCGCTGCGAAAATGGGCGGCCCGGACCCTGACGCCAATCCCCGTCTGCGCCTGGCGGTGGCCAACGCCAAGGGCCAGTCGATGCCCAAGGACAATATCCAGCGTGCAATCGACAAGGCCTCCGGCGGCGACAGCGAAGCCTATGAAGACATCCGCTATGAAGGCTTCGGTCCGGCCGGGATCGGCGTGATCGTGGAAGTGTCGACCGACAACCGCAACCGGGCGGCTGCCGAGGTGCGCACGGCCTTCGCCAAGAATGGCGGGAATATGGGCGAGACCGGTTCCGTCGCCTTCATGTTCGATAATGTCGGCGAGATCCGCTATCCGCTCTCCAAGGCGGACGAAGACACCATGATGGAAGCCGCCATCGAGGCGGGCGCCGAGGACGTCACTTCGGAAGCCGGTGACGAGGACGAGGAAGGCGAACACATCATCTACACCGCCCGCGAGGACCTGATGGATGTCGTGACAGCCCTGTCCGGCACGTTCGAAGATCCCTCCTCGGCCAAGCTGATCTGGAAGCCGCAGAACCTCATCGAAGTGACCGGCGACAAGGTGGCGACACTGATGAAGATGATGGAAGCGCTGGAAGACTGCGACGACGTCCAGAACGTCTACGCCAATTTCGACGTTTCCGACGAGGACATGGCCGCCCTGGGCTGATAGGACCTCCTTTGGGGGCAGTTTGCCGGGGACATCCATGGAGCATGCACGCCGTTTTGCCGACTGGGGCCGCAGCCAGGCTCTGCCATTCTGGGCAGAGCGGGGCTGGGACCGGCATAATGGCGGCTTCTTCGAAACGCTCGACCTGGACGGGGCCGGCATAACCGGCGATATCCGGCGTGTGCGGGCCCAGGCACGTCAGGCCTATGTCTTTGCGCGAGCAGCCTGCGAGGGCTGGCTGGATCGCACCGACCTGGCCGAAGCCGGCCTGGACCGGCTCGCACGGATTGCCCGCTCGCCCGACGGCCAGCCGGGCTGGGTGCATCTGGTTCACGATGATGGCCGGGTCGCCGACAGCCGGCGCGATTTCTACGATCATGCCTTCATCATCCTGGCAGCGGCCTGGGTCTGGAAAGCAACCGGTGCCGGGCGCTTCCTCGACATGGCACACGAGACGCTGGTCTTTCTCGACACGCACATGCCGGCCGATCACGGCGGCTACCGCGAGGCGATCGGGGCGCCACTTCTGCCCCGCCGGCAAAACCCGCACATGCATCTCTTCGAGGCCCTGCTGTCGCTTTATGAGCTGACAGGCGAGACCGCTCTGGTGCCGCGGATCGATGCGATCAAGGGGCTTTTCGACCGGCACTTCTTTGTGGCGGAGACCGGGCTGTTGCGGGAGTTCTTCGAACCGGACTGGCAGCCGCATGGCGAACGGGGCGCCCATGTCGAGCCGGGGCACTGGTGTGAATGGACCTGGCTGCTCGCCGAGCATGGCCGCCTTCTGGGCCACGCGGCGGACCCAGCCGGGCCGGTGCTCTACCGGCGCGCCATGCAGCGGGGGCGCAGTGCGCAGACCGGCCTGCTGATGGCCGGCATGACCGCGCAAGGCGATATTGTCGACGCCCGGTCGCGCACCTGGATGCAGACCGAATGGGTGCGCGCGGCCGCGGTCGCGGGCAGCCGCAGCGAGCTCGACCAGGCCTGCGGCGCACTGGTTCGCTGGCATCTGGAAGGTGTGGTCTCTGGCGGCTGGATCGACAAGCGGGGCGCAGACGGCGAGGATCTGGCATCGGGCATGCCCGCCTCGACACTCTATCACCTCGTGGGTGCTCTGGCGGAAGTCGAACGCCATCTCTGAGCGCTGTTCATATTGTCACATGGGAACGCTAACTCTACGGTCTCGACCTGATCGAAAGACGGGATATTCATGGATTTGACGTCCGACCTTGCCGCCCATGCCGAACGCCTCGGCAAAGTCTCGCTCCGCACGCTGGCGGATAGCGGCGAGGCGCGGTCAAGCCGCCTGCTCGCGAGCGCCGCGGGCATCGAGTTCGACGCGTCAAAGCAGAGGCTGGACGAGGCGGCGCTCAGCGCACTTTTGAAGGCGGCCCGCGAAGCCGGGCTTGAAGCGAAGCGCGACAAGCTCCTGTCGGGCGGTGTGGTGAACCCGACCGAGGGTCGCCCCGCCCTGCACATGGCATATCGGCATGGGGCCAGGATATCCGGCACCCCGGAAGCGGAGCTCGTCGATCGCACCCAGGCGCAGACGCGCGCCTTTGCGGAGACTGTCCGGTCCGGAGACTACGCGCCTTCGGGCGAGCCGATTGCCCGCGTCGTCAATATCGGTATCGGCGGATCGGATCTCGGCCCGCGGCTAGTGGCGGACGCCCTGTCGGACCTGGCCGGTGACGGGCCTGAGCTGCGCTTTGTGGCCTCGCTCGATCCGAGCGACCTGAAACAGGCTGTGTCGGGTGTCGAGCCGGAAGCCATCCTGTTTGTCGTCGCATCGAAGTCATTCTCGACCCAGGAAACGCTGATGTCGGCCGAGGCCGCGCGCGACTGGCTGGAAGGGCATGTCGGACCCGAACGCGCCGGGGCCCATTTCGTTGCCGCGTCCGCGGCCCCGGACAAGGCACGGGCGTTCGGTATCGCACCGGAGCATGTGTTCGATTTCCCGGACTGGGTGGGCGGGCGCTATTCGGTATGGAGCGCCGTCGGACTGGCGCTCGAGATCGGGCTGGGTCCGGACCTGTTCGAGGATTTCCGGGCCGGCGCCCGCGATATGGACGCGCATTTTGCCGTCGCGCCGCTGGAAGAGAATATTCCGGTCCTCAAAGGGCTGATCGATGTCTGGAACCGGGTGGCGCTGGGTTATCCCAGCCGCTGTGTCGCCGCCTATTCGGCGCGCCTGGGCAAGCTGGCCGATTATTTCCAGCAGCTGGAAATGGAATCGCTCGGCAAGTCGGTGACGCTGGATAATCGCCCGGGACCGACACCCGGCGGGGCGCTTGTCTGGGGCGGCAACGGCACCGAGATCCAGCACTCCTTCTTCCAGTGGCTGCATCAGGGCAGGGATGTCGTGCCGGTCGACTTCATCGGCATCGCCCGGCATTTCGCCAGTTCCGATCCGCGCGAGCGGGCGCTGGCGGCCAATATGGCGGCCCAGGGGGCTGCATTGCTGGATGGACGGCAGGTCGACCCTGAGGCCGAGCCCCTGCTGGCGGCGCACAAGTCCATGCCGGGCGGGCGTCCGTCGAACACGCTTTTGCTCGACGATCTGTCCGCCCGCACGCTCGGCGCGCTTATCGCCTTGCACGAGCACAAGGTTTTCGTCGAAAGCGTGATGTACGAGATCAATCCCTTTGATCAATGGGGCGTCGAGCTGGGAAAAGTTCTGACCAAGGGGATTTTGGACGGCGAGATATCCGAGTATGACGCCTCGACTCGTGCCCTTCTTGCCCGTACGGGTCTGATACAGGACTAGTGCCGGCGGTCTCGCGCCGGTGTCCGACCGGCCGACCAGTGGAGATCGCCGCATGAAAGCACCGAACGGAACCTCGCTCACGGCGATGGCGAACGCCATCCGTGCCCTGTCCATGGATGCCGTCCAGGCGGCCAATTCGGGCCACCCCGGCATGCCGATGGGCATGGCTGACGTGGCGACCGTTCTCTGGTCGCGCCACATGAAGTTCGATCCGGCGGCACCGGCCTGGGCCGATCGCGACCGTTTCGTGCTGTCCGCGGGTCACGGCTCGATGCTGATCTATTCGCTCCTCCACCTGACCGGGTTCGAGGACATGACGATGGATCAGATCAAGCAGTTCCGTCAGCTCGACTCGCTGACCGCCGGCCACCCGGAATACGGCCACACGCCGGGCGTCGAGGCGACGACCGGGCCGCTGGGGCAGGGTATCTCCATGTCTGTCGGCATGGCGCTGGCCGAGCGCATGATGAATGCCCGCTATGGTGACGATCTCGTCGATCACCGCACCTGGGTCATCGCATCGGATGGCGATCTGCAGGAAGGCATCAGCCACGAGGCGATTTCGCTGGCCGGCCATCTCGGGCTGAACCGTCTTTGCGTCCTGTGGGACGATAACGAGATCTCGATCGACGGCCCGACGCAGCTTTCCGAGTCGACCGATGTTCTCAAGCGCTTCGAAGCAGCCAACTGGGCCGTGTCGCGCATCGACGGACACGACATGGAGGCGATCGACGCGGCGCTCGAGGCGGCAAAGACGAGCGACAAGCCGGTGCTGATCGCCTGCCGCACGACGATCGGCTATGGCGCGCCGACGAAGGCCGGTACCGCCGGCAGCCACGGCTCGCCGCTGGGACCGGACGAGATCGCGGGCGCGCGCAAGGCTCTGGGCTGGGATCACCCGGCCTTCGAAGTGCCGTCTGACATTCTGGAGGCCTGGCGCGCCGCCGGCTCCCCGGAAGCCCACGCCGCCTGGCGTGACCGCTTGGCCGACCATGACCAGGCCGATGCCTTCGTTGCGCAGCTGTCCGGCGAGCCGGGCGAAGCGGAGCTGGCCGCTTTGGCCACATGGCGCCGCAAGATGGCCGCGGAGAAGCCGTCCCTGGCGACGCGCGCCTCGTCCGGTCAGGCCCTCGGCGCGATCATCGATACCTGGCCCGGTCTTGTCGGCGGCTCCGCCGACTTGACCGGATCCAACCTCACCAAGACGCCGGATGTTGGCGTGGTGAAAGCGGGCGATTATGCCGGCCAGTACATCCATTTCGGCGTGCGCGAACACGGCATGGCGGCCTGCGCCAACGGCATGTCGCTGCATGGCGGCTTCCGTCCGCATGTGGCGACCTTCCTGGTGTTCTCCGATTATTGCCGTCCGTCGATCCGCATGTCGGCGCTGATGCAGCAGCCGGTCATCTATGTGATGACGCACGACTCGATCGGTCTGGGCGAGGACGGGCCCACCCACCAGCCGGTGGAAACGCTGGCCGCTCTGCGCGCGATCCCCAATGTCGAGGTTTTCCGCCCCTGCGACGCGCTGGAGACCGCTGAAGCCTGGGAAGCCGCGCTGATGCGTCTCGACGGTCCGACCGTACTTGCCCTGTCGCGCCAGAAACTGCCGCATCTGCGTTCTGACGATGGTGCCGAGAACCTGTCGGCGCGCGGCGCCTACACGCTGGTCGACACCGATGGCGCGCCTGACGTGCTGCTGATTGCGACAGGATCGGAAGTGTCGCTGGCCGTCGAGGCTGCTGGAACGCTCGCCGGCGAGGGTATCGCCGCACGTGTGGTGTCCGCGCCCTGTGTCGAGCGTTTCCTGGCCCAGGATGCCGGCTATCAGGACGAGGTCCTGCCGCAGGGCGTTCCCTGTGTCGCGGCAGAAGCTGCGCTGCGCTATGGCTGGGATGCCGTGATCGGCCGCGGCGGGGCGTTTGTCGGCATGAACGGTTTCGGTGCCAGTGCGCCGGCCGAGACGCTGTACGAGCACTTCGGTATCACCGCCGAGGCGATTGCGGCGGCTGCACGCGGGCTTGTGCGCGGCTAGCTGCTTCCGCGGCTAAGAGACGGTCAGTCGTCGAGCGATACCGGAGTGCCGGTATCGCCGGCGGTGTCCGGCCGGTCCGGGGAGAACCGGACGAGGTGGCCACGATCTGTCGTGCCGATCCAGAAGTCTCCGTCCGGCGCCTCGACTGTGTTGGACAGGTAGCCCAGGCGTCCATCGGGATCGTGCCAGCTGTCCAGCGCCTCTCCGGTTTCCGGGTCGAGCGCGAGAATGAAGGCGCGTGCGGGTGTCGCGCCGGGACGCAGCCATTCCGGTACTTTCATCAGCAATTGCGTGATGCGCGGATGGCGATGCAGGAAGCCGAGCATCGGTACGCGCGGTGACGGCATGGTGACGAGCAGCCGGCCCTCGCTGTCTGTCGCCAGCCCGTCCGGCAGGCCGGGCAGATTGTCGGCGAAGATGTCCTTGCTGCCCGTCTCCGGCCCGTCGATCCAGATCCGCACGATGCGGTAGCGGAATGTCTCGGCCACGAGGACCGAACGGCCGTCGGCGGCCAGTTCGATCCCGTTGGGATAGTGCAGCCGGCTGCGGACCAGCCGGGTCTGGTGCGTGGCCGGATCCCAGACATAAAGCGCGCCGCTGGGACGGTTTTCCAGCATGTCGTGGAGATAGCCGTCCCGATTGGTGCCATGGCCCCACCGGGTGGAAGAGTCGGTAAAGAAGATCCGGCCGTCCGGTGCGGCAGCGAGATCGTTCACATAGCCGAACGGGTGCGCAGGCGCCCCGGAGCTGACGAGCGTGGAGTGGCGGCTGTCGATGTCCAGCGCGTGTAGACCGGAGACCGCGGCCACGCCCAGCACGTTCGGAGCAATCCAGTCGAGGCCAAGGATCAGTGTCTCGCAGACCTGCGCAACTTCCTCGATGACCGGTTCGCCAACGCCCTCGTGAGCGGAAAGCCGCATGACGCGGCCGTCGGCGGTGCCGAAATAGATCGCGCCGGTATCGGATATGGCGATGCCTTCACCGCTTCCCGGCAGGCCGACGTCAATGGCGACGGCATCAGCCAGCGCGCCATCGGGTTCCAGGGCGCCGGTCATTTCCGGCGCAAGCGGTTCGTCCCAGTAGGTCGGGCTGATGGGCGAGGGCCACATCGACCATAACAGGGTAAACGCGGCCAGGCAGCCGATCAGGATGAGGGTCAGTCTCAGACGCATGCGCTCGCCGGTTCGTCACAGGAATCGCACGTCCCGACAGTCGCGGTCCGTGCGCAGGGGGCGCATGTAGAGTTAGAGCTGTATCCCCTGCAAGGCGAACTCCGGTACTGAATTATGACCAGAGGTGTCAGACAGCGTCCGGGACGATCAGGCCGAAGGCGTGCAGCTTGCCCAGCGCGTCGCGCGCGGCATCCGGATCCAGGCCGGAAAATGTCTCCAGCGAAATCGTTCCGCCATCCAGCAGGGTGTGCAGGCCCGGCTCGGCCGCCGCCGGGAAGCGCACCTCTCCGCCCGCCGTCACGATCACGACATCATCGCCGTCGCCAGCCAGGCGCCAGGGTACGAAGGGGCGAAGGCGGAAGTTGCGTCCCGGTTCGGACGGCGCGGCGAAGCCGGAAATCGTGCCGCGGACATCGGGCATGCGCGAGCGGATGAAGCTGTCGGCAAACAGGTCCATCGCCTCGTCCAGCCTGGCCTCGCTGGCCAGGGTTTCAGCCAGGCTGGCGAAATGGGCCTGGGCTTCGGCGCGATCGAAGTCCGGGCGGGCATAGCCGACGGGAAGGGAGCGGCGAAAAGCGGGGTGACGCAGCGCCACTTCGGACACCGCTTCCAGCATCAGATCGGCCCAGGTCTTTACGATCAGTCCGAGTGTAATGTGCAGGGAGGGCTCGTCGCCATGGGTCGAGGCGTCGTGCATCAGACCGCGCGGGACATAGGCGCATTCACCGGCCTTCAGGACAAATTCCTCCACCGGTTCTCCGACCTTGTGATCGTCCGGGCGGAAGCTTTCGCCGCGATAGGGATTCTCGACGGGCGTGTCGTAGAGGCGCCAGTACTTCTCGCCGGAGACCTGCAGCACGAAGACGTCATGGTCGTCGTAATGCGTGCGGAAGCCCTGATTGTGCGGTGGCGTGAGATAGATATTGGTCTGCACATGGCAGGAGAGCAACGCCTCCATCGCCCGGCAGAACTCGCCGAGCACCGGATCGCTCATGTGGAGTTGCGGCAGAATGATCGTCGCGCCGCGGCGATACTGGTCGGCCACACCGCCCGGGTCGATATAGCCGGTCTCGAACGTGAAGTCCTCCGGCTGCACGGGCGGTTCGGAACGCGCCATGTCCAGCGATCCGGCACGAAGGTCGCGTGAGGCAATCATCGCGTCGATACGCTCGATGGACAGCAGACCTTCATAGCGCGCCGGTTCATCGCGATGGACGATCAGCGCCTTGCGCTCATGATACTCACGAAAAAAGGTTTCGGCGTCGAACGGAGCAATGAGGCTGGCGATCGGGTCGTCCAGCCAGGCAGGTCGGGACATGGGGAAGGGCTCGCTGTCTGGTGCGATCAAGGGCGCGGGTGTCTTGTGGAGCGTCGGGGGTCAGCAATACCGGCCATTGCCGACAGGGTCGGCATAGTTGCCGGTGTCGCTGTCGGTGCAGCCGGAATTGTAGCCGCCACGGCCATTGCCCGGCGGATCGGCATACCGTCCCGAATCGCTGTCCGTGATTCCCGAGCCATAGCCGCCACGGCCCCGGCCGACCGGGTCGGCATAACTGCCGGTGTCACTGTCGGTCACGCCGGTACTGCCACGTCCGGCACCCGGCGGATCGGCATAATTGCCGGTATCGCTATCGGTCACGCCGCCGCCGCGCCCTCGTCCGACCGGATCCGCATAGCGCCCGGTATCGCGGTCGGTGATGCCCCCGCCGCGTCCCTGACCTGCGGGGTCAGCGTATCGGCCGGTATCGCTGTCGGTGATGCCGCCGCCGCGGTGGCCGCGGCCGCCACCAACGGGGTCATAGGGGTCGCTGTCGGTATAGCCGGTCGTTGCGCAGCCCGTGATCGTACCGACAGCGCCGACGGAAACCGCCGCGCCCGCAACACGGGTCAGAAAGGAGCGCCGGCTGAGTTTACCGCGCTTGGCCATGGTTCAGGTCCTCCGATCAGTAACCGGGACGGCCGCGTCCCACGGAGTCGGCGCAAGAACCGGTGTCGCTGTCGGTCGTGCCGTTACGCACCGGACCGCGCCCGCGTCCGCCCGGGTCGGCGCAGGATCCGCTGTCGGCATCGGTCCAGCTGTTGCCGGACGAGCCGCGACCATTGCCGGCCGGGTCGGCGTAGGTGCCTGTGTCGCTGTCGGTGATGCCCGATGTGCGCGAGCCGCCGCGGCCATAGCCCGCGCGGTCTGCATTCGGTCCGGTATCGCTGTCGGTCAGGCCGGTGCGGCCATAGCCGGCACGGTCGGCATAGCTGCCGGTGTCGCTGTCCGTACGGCCGGTATAGTTCTGGGCCTGTGCGCCACCCGTCACGATCGAGGCGGCGCCTGTCATTGCTGCAGCACCGGCGACGCGCGCCAGGAATGAACGGCGGCTCAGCTTTCCTTTTTTGGCCATGTCGGCTCCCCTGCCTTTTGCGGTCCCTCCCCAGGGGCCGCCCTGTCCCTCTGTCCGCCTGCGCGGAGCTGATGTGTCGACGAAACCGAAGTCCTGCCAAACAAAGGCCGGGTGTTCGTCCCGTCTGCTCATCATTATCGCAATCGCCACACAGACTGTCCTGCGTGCGCAATGCGATCACTCAATCTTCCTCCGCCACGTTGATCTGGTCAAACGAAATGCGCCAATTATTTTTCTATATAAATCAGGAATTTATCAGCTTTAATGAGAACGCATCGCAAAATAATTGCTATTAATTTTCACTCGCGATCATTTGTGCGTCTCATTTGCAGATCGTGCGGCTTGCGTTCACGGCTTGTTCCGGTTTGCCGGATGGTGCTAAGTCTGGTGCGAACAGGGGGCGGAATGTCAGCAGCGGTCACTATTCTCGGTATCGATCCCGGATTGCGCCGGATGGGATGGGGCATCATCCGTGCGGACGGCACGCGGCTGAGCGCGGTCGCGCACGGTGTCGTGACACCGCCGACCGAGGCGGCGCTCTCGGTGCGGCTCGATCACATTTTCCAGGCCGTGACAGATCTTGTCGCCGAGTACCGGCCGGATGAATCGGCGATCGAGGAAGCCTTCATGGCGGCAAACGCGGCGTCGGCGCTGAAGCTGGGTCATGCCCGGGCTGCGGCACTGCTCGCACCGGCTCGCGCGGGGCTACCGGTCAGCGAGTATGCGGCGCGGCTCGTGAAGAAGAGCGTCGTGGGAACCGGCGGGGCCGGCAAGGATCAGGTGGCGGCGATGGTCGGTGTGCTCCTGCCGGGCACGAAAGCAAAGGCCGATGCGGCCGACGCGCTGGCGGTCGCCATCTGTCACGCCCATCATCGCAAGGCCGCCAGCATCGGGAGCGCAGCATGATCGGCATGCTCAAGGGTATCGTCGAGGCCGTCGGCGCCGACGAAGCGGTGATCGACGTCAACGGCGTGGGCTATCTGGTGGGCTGCGCCTCGCGCACGCTCTCCCGGCTCGAGCCGGGCCAGCAAGTCACGCTGCACATTGAAACCCATGTCCGCGAAGACGCCTTCCGTCTGTTCGGCTTCCTTGAGGATATCGAGCGGGCCTGGTTCGTTCACCTGCAGAATATCCAGGGCGTCGGGGCCAAGGCGGCCTTTGCGATCCTCGACACGGTTCCGGTCTCCGAGATCGCCAATGCCGCGGCGCTGGGCGACAAGTCGACCTTTGCCCGCGCAAAGGGTGTCGGGCCGAAACTGGCGACGCGTATTGCGACCGAGCTGAAGGACAAGGCGCCGCCGCAGGGGCGCAGCTTCTCGATCGGACTGGCGCCGCACGCACCGGAAACGGGGGCAGCAGGCGGGGCCGCGCCGGACAAGCCGGTGAAGCCCGTCAATGGCGCCTCGCGCGAGGACGCGGTCTCGGCCCTGACCAATCTGGGCTATCATGAGAGCCTCGCCCGTCAGGCTGTCGCCACCGTTCTGCGGGACAAGGGTGAGGAGGCATCGCTGAATGACGTCATTCGCCTCTCGCTGAAGGAGCTGGCGCCGTGATGCATTCCGCAGCCCTCTCAACCATGCTTGCGGGCGTCCTGCTGGCACAGACCGGCGTCGACGATCCCGTCGAGATCCGGCTAGTCGCCAACATGGGCGTGCTCGTCAGCCAGGGCGAAAGCAAGGTGCTGATCGATGCGCTGTTCGCCGACGTCGAACGGGGCGTGTTCCGCGAACCATCGGCGCAGGACCGGGATGCCATTCTCAACGGAACGGGTGCGTTCGAGGGCGTGGATGCCTTGCTGGTTACGCACCGGCATGCCGATCATTTCAATGCAGACGAAGTCGGCGCGCTGTTGCGGGGGCCTGCGCCGATACCCGTACTGGGACCCGATCAGGTCCGTGCCGAACTCCGGGCGTCGAGCGCCGATGCGGACTGGATCGCTGAACCCGCTCCCGGCGAAGCCGCCGATAGTCTGGCGCGCTTGTGCGGCGATGACGCAGAGTGCGGATTCTCCATCGAGGCGCGACCGCTCTTTCACAATCACACGGACGAAAATCTCAGTTACGCGGTCACCTTTGGCGGAACCACGATCCTGCATCTCGGCGACGCTGACCCGCGGTATGCTGATTTTTCGGTCTGGGACGATGTCGGTATCGATGTGGTCCTGCATAACTTCTGGTTTGCGGACTCCGAGGCCGGCCGGACCGTGCTTCAGGAGCGTTGGGCCGAGGCGCGGCACATCGCACTGCATGTACCGGCGGTGATTGATCGGGAGCAGGCCATCGCCAAATTCGGCGAGGGGCATGTCCTCGTGGACCCCGGAGAGCGGATCACGATAAACCCGGGCGATCATGACTGACGCCCCAGAAACCTCCGGCGCAGACCGCCTTGTCGACCAGAGCCCGCAGACCGGCGATGGACGGGACCGCGCGCTGCGCCCGCTCAGCTTCTCCGACTTCGTCGGCCAGAAGGCGGCGATCGCCAATCTCAAGGTCTTCGTCGAAGCGGCCCGCCGCCGCGAGGAGGCGCTGGACCATGTCCTGCTGTCCGGCCCGCCCGGTCTTGGCAAGACGACGTTGGCCCAGATCGTGGCGCGGGAGATGGGGGTTGGCTTCCGGGCGACCTCGGGGCCGGTCATTGCCAAGGCCGGCGATCTCGCCGCCATCCTGACCAATCTGGAACCGCGCGACGTTCTCTTCATCGACGAGATTCACCGGCTTGCCCCCGCGGTCGAGGAAATCCTCTACCCCGCCATGGAGGACTTCTGTCTTGATCTCGTGATCGGCGAGGGGCCTTCAGCCCGCACGGTCCGGATCGAACTGCCGCCCTTCACGCTGGTCGGCGCGACCACGCGGGCCGGCCTGCTGGCGACGCCGCTGCGTGACCGGTTCGGTGTGCCCGTGCGGCTGGAATTCTACGACGAGGCCGAACTCGGTTTCATCGTTTCCCGTGCAGCCAGCAAGTTCGGTATCGACGCGACGCCGGACGGGGCTCGCGAGATCGCGCGCCGGGCCCGCGGCACGCCGCGCGTGGCCGGCCGTCTGCTACGCCGGGTTCGGGACTTCGCGGAGGCCGAGGGGGCAACCGAGATATCGGCGCCGGTCGCCGACCGGGCACTGAAACGCCTGGAAGTCGATGCGCTGGGGCTGGACAGTCTGGACCGCCGCTATCTCAAGGCACTGACCGAGAGCTTTGGCGGGGGACCCGTCGGGGTCGAAACGCTCGCCGCAGCACTCGCCGAAGCGCGCGATGCGCTGGAAGACGTGGTCGAGCCCTTCCTCATCCAGCAGGGCTTTATCCAGCGCACGCCACGCGGGCGTCTGGCGGCCGCGCGTGCATGGGAACATCTGGGGCTGGCGCCGCCGCAGAGCGGCAACACGGGTCAGACCGGCCTGTTCGGCAAGTAGACCGCAGTCCCGTCAGGCGCTGTGTCTTAACTCAGCCGGTGAGACGGCGTTATGTGTATGCTGGCCGAGGACTTCCAGCAGGGCTTCCCGCGAAATCGGCTTTGCGATCACGCCGGTCATTCCTGCGGATACATACTCATTGACATGGGCCTGCATCACATTGGCCGTCACGGCATAGACCGGTACCGGTGTGCGTCCTGCAGCCGCTTCCCGTTCGCGCAGCTGCCGGGTTGCGGTGATCCCGTCGAGAACGGGCATCTGGGAGTCCATCAGGACCAGATCGAAATCGCCGTTTGCGAGTGCGTCGAGGGCCTGCTGGCCGTCCTCCACCATCACGAGAGTCTCGGTAACATCGGCCAGCAGGGCTTTCAGCACCATGCGGTTGGTCAGATTGTCGTCCGCTGCAAGTACGCGCAGGCGCCGGCCGCGCAGGGCGGTGTCGCACAGGACTGACGGGCAGCCGCAATCCAGCACGGGCGCCGCCGTGTCGGCCGGATCCACACGCAGCCGGACACTGAAGGTCGAGCCGGCGCCCGGTGTGCTGTCGACCTCGATCTCGCCGCTCATCAGTTCGCACAGACGCCGGCAGATCGCCAGTCCAAGCCCCGTGCCGCCGAAAGTACGCGCCGTTCCCGGCTCGGCCTGGGTGAAGGGCTGGAAGAGGCGTTCAACCTCCGGCGCGGCGATGCCGATCCCGGTGTCGCGCACGGTGATCCGGATGTCCCGGTCCGGCGAGCCGGGAGCGCGCTCGCAGTCGATTTCGACGCGAACTTCGCCCTCGGCGGTGAACTTGATGGCGTTGGATACCAGATTGTTCAGGATCTGGCTGATCCGCACCGGGTCTCCGATCAGGTCCTCCTGGGCCCCCTCGCTCAGCGCGATGGAGAAACCGACCCCCTTTTCCCGGGCCGCCGGGCCGTAGAGCGCTTCCACGGTTCCCGCGACATCGGCGAGATTGAAACGGGTGGCCTCGATCTCCAGCTTGCCGGCTTCGATCTTCGACAGATCCAGCACATCATTGACCAGGCGCAGCAACAGCCGGCCGGACCGCGCCAGGGTTTCGGCCTGACGCTTGTGTGCTTCGGGGATGTCGGCCTGTTCCAGTGCTTGCGCCATGCCGAGCACCGCATTCATGGGCGTGCGGATTTCGTGGCTCATGCCGGCCAGGAAATCCGACTTGGCGCGATTGGCAGCGTTGGCGCTCTGACGCGCCCGGTCGAGCGCGCGTCCGGCGCCTTCCAGCTCGTGCTGGAAGACGGACGCAGCGATGCCGACGCCAAGTGTCAGGATGAACAGGACAATCGTGATCCATCCGACCTGATAGGCCGAAATGAGACCGAGGAACGGATTCTCGATCGCGCCTCCGAAAAAGTAGAAGCCGAGCATGGTCAGACAGCACAGGCCGGCCGTGATCAGGCCGGCGCGATGTCCGATCAGGAATGCCGCGGGAACAGGCAGCCCCACAAAATAGATGGCTGCCGGATGATACATGCCGCCGATCGTGCCGATCATGCCTGCAACAAGACCATAAAGGACAATGCAGAGGGCAATTCCGGCCGGCTTGACCAGCCGGGGATCGCGCGCGATCACCGGAATGCTTATAGCGCTCAGGGGGATGACGAGGCCGGCGATTGCCTGGACCGGATAGGTATGGATGTTGGCCGACAGATTGAGGGCGCCGGCAATGCCGCCAAGGACAGCGACCGTGATCGCCATGATGTTGAGCATCCGCTCGCGCGCCGCGCGCAGGATGTCACCGTCGCGGACCGGCGGCCATGCCAGTTCCCACAGCTTTCTCATGACATCCGGCCCCCTTGCCGACTATCCCTGTCTCGTCCCGTTGCGCATTCTGGCGGCAGGACGCTGAAAATGGATTAACGATGACAGACTTGATGCCCGCCTCCGGCAGTTTCGGGCCGGACCGCATTCACCGGCTGCCGGTGCGCGTGTATTACGAGGACACGGATTTCTCCGGCATCGTCTACCATGCACGGTATCTGCACTTCTTCGAGCGCGGGCGTACGGAAAGCCTGCGCGCCATCGGTATTCACCACTCCGAACTGGCCGCTGCAGACGAGCCGCTCGCCTTCGCGGTCCGGCGGATGAATGTCGAATTCGAAAAGGCGGCACGGGTGGATGACGTTCTTGTCGTGGAGACGCTTTATCGGCCGCAGAAGGGCGCGCGCCTGATGATCGACCAGAGGATCCGCCGCGGTCAGGAAACGATCGCCGGTGCGCAGGTGCAGGCGGTCTGCATTGACGGGACAGGCCGGGCCAAGCGGCCGCCGCGGTCGATGGCGGAGCGTTGGGCGTCATTTGTCCTCCCGGCAGACGCGGACTGGCCGGCGGTTTGAATTCCTTCGTTTCCGCAGGGGCTTGCCGCAAAGCAACATCGGTGGTTACCCTTGGGCAAAAGGGAGCCTCGGTTGGACGAAGGACAGGACAAACAGGCAGACATGTCTGGTCGCCCGCCCAATTTCGGCTTTTCCGTCACCCGCGTTCTGCAGGACGGGCCGGATACTTTCGTGAAAGCCGTTCATGAGCCGGAAGGCGGTGCCGAGGCCTGGCTGACGATGAGCCTGATCCGGACCGATGACAGCGGTCTGATGTCGGTGCGCCGGCAGATTTCCGTAAGTCCGGTCTGTGAGGAGCGGATTGTTTCGTCGATGGCAGCCTATGCCATTCCGAACGGGCCGCCCGAGAATACCGAGACCAGCCGGACCCAGGTGCGCGGGTTTATCGACGCCGTGATGGCCGGTGCGGACCGGGCAACGCTCGAACCCTTTATCGATCGCGTCGCCTTCGATCTTCTGCGAACCGGGCCGAGCGGCGAGCGCGAAAGGCTGGATCAGCTCATTGCCCGGCGCGGACCGCGCGACGGTGTGCGCTATCACGGGATCGACGATCTGATCGCGGAAGGGGATTTCGTCGCGGTCTTTTCGTGTTTCGACGATGCGGGCCAGAATTTCAGAGCCTGCGATATGTTCCGTCTGGCAGACGGGATGATCGTGGAACACTGGGACGCGATCCAGCCGGTCGCCTCGCACACGGTGGCTCACAACGACGAGTCCTGATCGCCGTGCGGATGTGCTATCCCTCCCGAAATTCGCCTTATTCGCTGTGCATAGCGGGCCGGACCGCAGGACCGGGTAGCCGTCAGGCACTCAATATGCATGGTGTCATACCGGTTTAGTCTGGCCGCGTCGGAACGGAGCGGCCGATCCAGAGGGTAGGTTCATGGAATCGAGTGTCGTCGAGGTTGCGCAGGCCGTCGAAGGGTTCAGCTTCTATGCGCTCTTCATGCGCGCCGACTGGGTGGTGAAAAGCGTGATGGGCATTCTTGCCTTCATGTCCGTCTGGTCCTGGGCCATCGCCATCGACAAGGCCTTTCATTTGCGCGGTCTGCACGCCAAGGCGCGCCATTTCGAGCGCGAATTCTGGGCCGGCCGTTCGCTCGACGCGCTGACCGACCAGTTTGCAAAGAACCCCAAGGAACCCTTCTCGCGCGTTTTCGCGGCGGGGCTGCGTGAATGGAATGGCGACAATGCCGGCGGCCGTGTCTCGAAGGCAGCCGGTGCCGAAGCCGGCCGGCAGATGACGAATACCGAGGGCGGGCTGGGCATTCTGGCGACGATCGCCTCGGCGGCGCCCTTCATCGGCCTGTTCGGTACGGTCTGGGGCATCATGAACGCCTTCCGCTCGATTGCCGCCTCGCAGGACACCAATCTTGCCGTGGTTGCGCCCGGTATCGCCGAAGCCCTGTTCGCGACCGCGCTGGGCCTTCTGGCGGCCGTGCCGGCCGTGATTTTCTTCAACGCCCTGTCCGCCAATCTCGCCAAATACGGCGCCCGGCTGGACGGGTTCGTCGACGAGCTGTCGGCGCTGGCCGAGCGGGACGGGAACTAGATCATGGCCGTTTCCCTCGACAGCGGCGGATCCGGTCGCGGCCGTGCCCGCTGGAAGCCCAAGGCGGAGATCAACGTCACGCCCTTCGTCGATGTGATGCTGGTGCTGCTGATCGTCTTCATGATCACGGCACCGTTGCTGACCGTCGGCGTGCCGGTCGATCTGCCGGAAACCGAAGCGCGCAACCTGCCGTCGGGCGAGGAGCCGCTGACCATCACCATCACGGCCGAAGGCGGCATCTTCCTGCAGGAAACCGAAGTCGAGCTCGCAGAGCTGGCGCCGCGCCTGCGCGCCATTGCGGGTACCGGCTATGAGAGCCGCATCTATATCCGTGCCGACGATGGCGCGGCTTACGGTGAAGTTGCGCGCGTGATGGCGAACATCAACGCGGCCGGCTTCACCAATCTGGGCCTGGTGACGGACCCGATCGAGCGGTAGCGGAGCCATCCGTGCGAGGTCTTGTTCTCTCCCTCCTTGTACATGCCGGCATTCTGGCGGCGGGGCTGGTCTATCTGCCCCGTGCGGCGCAGGTGTTCGAGAACACGCCGATCGTGCCGATCGAACTGGTCACCGTGTCCGACGTGACCAATGTGCGCGCCGAGGCGCCCGAGCCGGAACCGGTGGAAGAGGAACCGGCCGAGGAGGAGACCGTCGAGGACGCGATCGAGACTCCGCCGCCCGCTCCGGAGCCTGAACCGGAGCCCGAGCCTGAACCGGAACCCATCGCTCCGGAACCCGAGGCTGAAGCCGAACCGGCGCCTGAGCCGGAACCGGTTGAAGAAGCCCCCGTTGAGGAAGAGCCCGAGCCGGAACCCGAGCCGCAGCCTGAACCGGAACCCGTGCGCCGTGAGCCGCCGCGGCCCGCCGAGCCGTCTCTGGAAGACATGCTGGGCAATATCGAGCGCCAGGTTGCCCAAAGCCGCGACCAGGGCACGCCCGACACCGGCGAGCGCCGTCGCTCGGCCGGTGATGGCGAGCGTATGACAGCAACGCTGCAGGATATGCTGCAAAGCCATCTGGCGCGCTGCTGGCGCAATTCGCTCGACGCGCCGGATCCGGACGAGCTGGCCGTGCGCATCGTGTTCAGCCTCGACCGCAATGGCGAGCTGACGAGCCCGCCGCGCCTGGTCGACCAGGCGCGCGTGCTCAACTCGCCCAACCCCTATCTCCGCGTCGCGGGCGAACGGGCCTTGCGGGCCGCGAACCAATGTGCGCCCTATCCGTTGCCTCCGGAGCATTATTCGCAATGGCGTCAAATTGAGGTCAATTTCGCGCCGTCCTTATACAGCCGCTGATCGATCAGACTGGAGTTTTGCCGCATGAGCCGACTAATCGCCGTCTTCACCGCCGCTCTCGCCAGCCTGGCGTTCGCGGGACTGGCTGTGGCCCAGGAGCCGCTGCGCGTCGATGTGACCCGCGGCAATCTCGATCCCCTGCCGATCGCGCTGCCGGACTTTGTCGGTTCGAGCGACGAAGCGGCCGCGCGTGGCGCGGATATCACCCGTGTGGTGACGAATGACCTGGCCTCTTCGGGTCTGTTCGCGCCGGTCGATCAGGCGGCCTATATCGAGGATATCGAGAATATCGATCTGCGCCCGCGCTTTTCCGACTGGCGGGTGATCGACGCATCGGCCCTCCTGGTCGGCAGTGTGACGATCCAGGAGGATGGCCGGCTGGTTGTCGCTTTCCGTCTCTGGGACACGCGTCTGGAAGAACAGCTGCTGGGCCTGCAATACCGCACGGCACCGGAAAACTGGCGCCGCGTGGCGCACCGCGTCGCCGACGAGGTCTATGAGCGCCTGACCGGTGAGGAAGGCTATTTCAATACGCGCATCGTTTATGTGTCCGAAGGCCGCGGCTCCGATGGCGAACCGCTGCGCCAGCTGGCCTGGATGGACCAGGACGGTGCCAACCCGTCCTTCCTGACCGACCGTTCCTACATGGCGCTCCTGCCGAACTATTCGCCAAACTCGCAGGAAATCACCTACGTCTCCTTCCTGGACGGGCAGGCGACGACCTATCTCTACGATCTCGAGACCGGCCGCCAGGAGGCGCTCTTCTCCTCGGCCATGCGCCAGGCAGGCCTCAATCCGGACGGGCAGAGCCTGTCGGCCCGTTTTTCGCCGGACGGCGAGCGGCTCGCTGTGTCGATCCAGGGGCGGTCGGGCCATGATGTCCACCTGTTCGACCTGCGCACGCGCAATCTCACCCAGCTGACCCAGCATCCGGCCGACGATGTGGAACCCTCCTTTGCGCCCGATGGCGAGCGGATCGTGTTCTCCTCGTCGCGCGGCGGCGGGTCCCAGCTCTACACCATGAATGTCAACGGCACGGATGTGCAGCGCATTACCTTCGGTGACGGCATCTACACGACACCGGTCTGGTCGCCGCGGGGCGATCTGATCGCCTTCACCAAGCAGAGCGGCGGGACCTTCTCGCTGGGTGTGGTGCGCGCTGACGGTTCGGGTATCGAGCGCATCCTGTTCGAGGGCTATTTCGTCGATACGCCGGCCTGGTCGCCGAACGGGCGTGTCCTGCTGTTCACGCGGGGGGAACCGCGCTCGGACGGTACGCGTTACGAAATCTGGAGTATCGATCTGGCGGGATTCAATCTGCGGCGGCTGGCAACGGGCGGAATGGCCTCCGACCCGGCGTGGTCGCCCTTGATCGAGTAATCGGTTTCCGCTTAACGTCTTCGCCGAGCGGCGCCAGTTGGGGGAGCCGCAGGCGCAAACCGTGTCACGCGTGTCGTGAAGAGAGTAGGCCAGTGCCCATTTCGGGGCTGGCCGGATGAGGGTGTAACATCATGAAAATCAAACTGCTTGCCATTGCAGCGCTGGGCGCTTTCGCGACCGCTTGCGCATCGACCCCGCCGGCGGACGATACCACGCCGGTCGAGCCGCCGCGCTCGGTCGAGCCGGCCGATACCGGGTCCAACCAGCCCGCCGGCCCGGTTCCGGGCACGCCGGAGCATTTCGTACAGGCTGCGGGCGACCGCGTCTTCTTCGACCTGGACCGCAATGATCTGACGGCTGAAGGCCGCGAGACCCTGCGCCGCCAGGCTGCCTGGCTTGCCAGCTATCCGGATGCCCGCATCCTGATCGCCGGCAATTGCGACGAGCGCGGCACGCGCGAGTACAACCTGGCTCTCGGCGCCCGTCGCGCCAATGCAGCCCGGTCCTATCTGGTCAGCCAGGGCGTCGATCCGTCCCGCATTTCCACGACCTCCTACGGCAAGGAACGTCCGAGCTGCACGCAGTCGGGCGAACGTTGCTGGGCGATCAACCGTAATGCGACCACCTCCATCGTCGGCAGCAGCTACACCAATTAGGTGACGCGCTGACCGCAAGCATTCCGGCGCCCGCGGCAGATCATGTCGCGGGCGTCTGCTTGTCCGGGGGCGGCAGACCGCACCGGACGCCGTAATTTTGCCGCGCTCGTCATTATGGTGCCTTCCATGATCAAGACACTCTGCCTGTCCGCCCTGTCTGCCGCCCTTCTGGTTGCGGCGCCCGCCCATTCCCAGTCCCGCCGCGAACTGGCCGAACGGCTCGATGCCGTTGAAGCCCGGATCGCCGAGGTCGAGACCTCGTCGATGGCCGGCGACCCGGTCGCCGAAACGCTCCTGCGCCGGCTCGACGAGCTGGACTACCAGATGCGCGAGCTGACCAGCGAAACCGAACGGCTGAACTTCGAGAACCGCCAGCTGCGCAGCCAGGTGGAAGCGTTGCAGGCCCAGCTCGACCGCCGCGGCCGCTCTACCGGCGGCTATGACGGCATGGATGGCGGTCCTGACGCTGCGGGCGCCGAGGGCGTCGACCGCGGCGATCTCGACGAAGACGCTGTTGCCTGGATGAGCGAAGGCCTGGACGAGGCCGGTCAAAGCGGCCGCGACATTGCCGTGGTCGATCCCGACGATCCCTATGCCGAGGCCCGTGCCGAAGCGACGGGCGTGCTGGGGGCTCCGTCGCGCCGTCCGGTTGACGAGCCGTCCAGCGACACGCGTGCACCTGCCGCGCCGGATCCGGAAACCCTCTATGGCGATGCCCGCGACAAGCTTCTGGAAGGCGATTTCGGTGGTGCCCAGGTCGATTTCGAGCAGTTCGTGAACGCCTATCCCGATCATGCCCGCACCGGCGAGGCCTGGTACTGGCTGGGCGAGACCTTCTTCGTGCGTTCCGACTTCACCGGCGCAGCCGACGCCTATATCGCGGCGCTGCGGACCGAGCCGAATGGCGAAAAGGCGCCTGACGCCCTGGTGCGTCTGGCCGCCTCGCTGAACGGTATGGGCCGGCGGGCGGATGCCTGCGGCACGCTGGAGCGGTTCGACAGCCAATTCCCCAACGCATCTGCGGCCTCGCGCGCCCGGGCCTCCCGCGAGGCGGTTCGCGCCGGCTGCTGATCCCGCATGGCGGGCGATCCGGCGGCGGCTGTCGGCGACTGGCTCGACCGGCATGCGCCGCCCGGGCCGCTGGCCATCGCCTGTTCCGGCGGCAGTGACTCGCTGGCCCTCCTGCTGGCGGCGAGCCGCTGGGCAGGGCGTGCCGGACGCACGCTTCACGTCCTGACGGTCGATCATGGCCTGCGCCGCGAAAGCGCCGGTGAGGCCGCCTTCGTCATCCGCCGCGCCGAAGCGCTGGGGCATGAAGCGCATTGTCTCGTCTGGACCGGACCCAAACCGGCCAGCGGCCTCCAGCAAGCTGCCCGCCAAGCCCGCCATCATCTTCTGGCCCGGGCCTGCAGGGATGCCGGGGCGAGGGGGCTCCTCCTCGCCCATACGCTCGACGACCAGATCGAGACCCTCGCCATGCGGCTTGCGGCCGGTGGCGGCTGGCGCGGGGCTGCGGCCATGCGCCCGGTGGCCCCGTCACCGGTCTGGCCGGACGGACGGGATGTCATTCTGTGCCGCCCGCTGCTCACGATGCGCCGGCAGGCGCTGAGAGACTGGCTGACCGGGCAGGGTGAGCGCTGGATCGACGATCCCTCCAATGCCGACACCCGCTACACGCGCGTACGCATCCGCCAGCATCTTGCGGCTCTGGAAGCTGCCAGTCTCGACATCCCCCGGCTGGCGCAGCTGGCGGGCGACCTTGCCGCCCTGCGCGATGCCGAACTGCGAACCGCGGCCCGTCTCGCGGCGCAAGCCTGCGAGCTTCTGCCCTGGGGCGGGATGAGGATCGATCCCGATGCCCTCAACGCAGCGGCACCGGTGATCCGCCGCGCCGTGCTGGAAGCCGCCGTGCTGGCCGTCTCCGGGCGGGAAAGCCTGCCGGGCCGGCACGCGATTGTCCGGCTGTCCACGGCGCTGGCCGCGGGAAAACGGGCGACAGCGGGCGGGGTCATGCTGGCGCCCTGGCAGGGCCGCACCTGGCTGGTGCGCGATCCGGGCGCCGTTACCGGCCGGGTCGACCGGCCGGGCATTGGCAGTCTCGACACCGACGGTGTCTGGGACGGCCGTTTCGCTGTCACGGGGCTGGGCGCCGGCCTCGACGCCGGACCTCTGGGCCGGACATATGATGGCCTTGATCGCCGTGATATACTCGACGCAATTCCCGGCTTTGCCCGGCCGGGCCTTCTGGCCGTGCGCGAAGGCGGGCGTGAAGAGGGTAACGTCGTCGCGCTGGCAGGCGTGCCGGGCAGCCAGGACAGCCGAGTGCAGATCGAGCCGCTGCAGGCGCACAGATTTTGCACCCGGCTTCTATCGGCCGCTCCGGCGGTATGGTTTGATACAGATTGACGCAGCGGCGGGTTACCCGGCCTTCAGGCTCCGGACCGATCGCGCTTTTCCACCGCGGCACCGGCTGGCAAGATGGCTCCGCAATGCCCATATATCGGTCGTGTACGGCCGAAACTTGAACGGAACTGACGCATGCAAATGAGAAATCTCGCGATCTGGGCCCTGGTCTTCGTGCTGCTGCTGGCGCTGTTCCAGCTGCTGCAGAATTCCTCCGACCCCGCGACGCCTTCCAGCGAGGTCACCTATTCGCAATTCCTCAACCGTGTGGAACGCGACGAGATTTCCCAGGCGACCATCCAGGGCGACACGATCCGGGCGCAGACCGCGACCGGACAGACGATCATCGCCACCCTGCCGCCGCAGGACAATGACACCGTCCGCATCCTGCGCGAGAACGATGTCGATATCCGCGTTCAGGAAGAGAACCGGGACGGCAATTTCCTGGTGACGATGCTGATCAACTGGTTCCCCTTCCTGCTGCTGATCGGGGTGTGGATCTTCTTCATGCGCCAGATGCAGGGCGGTGGACGCGGCGGCGCCATGGGCTTCGGAAAGTCCAAGGCGCGCCTTCTGACCGAGCATCACGGCCGCAAGACCTTCGACGATGTCGCCGGTGTCGATGAGGCGAAGGACGAGCTGCAGGAAGTCGTCGAATACCTGAAGGACCCGTCGAAATTCCAGCGCCTGGGCGGCAAGATTCCCAAAGGCGCGCTGCTGGTCGGCCCTCCGGGTACCGGTAAGACGCTGCTCGCCCGCGCTGTCGCCGGCGAAGCCAATGTGCCCTTCTTCACCATTTCCGGTTCGGACTTCGTGGAAATGTTCGTCGGTGTCGGCGCGTCCCGCGTGCGCGACATGTTCGAGCAGGCCAAGAAGAACGCGCCCTGCATCATCTTCATCGACGAGATCGACGCTGTCGGCCGTTCGCGTGGCGCCGGCCTGGGCGGTGGCAATGACGAGCGCGAGCAGACGCTGAACCAGCTCCTGGTCGAGATGGACGGGTTCGAGTCGAATGAGGGCATCATCCTGATCGCCGCGACCAACCGTCCCGACGTGCTGGATCCGGCGCTGCTGCGTCCGGGCCGTTTCGACCGCCAGGTCGTGGTGCCCAATCCGGACATCACCGGCCGCGAGAAGATCGTGAAAGTCCACATGCGCGACGTGCCGCTGGCTTCCGATGTGGATCCCAAGGTGATCGCGCGCGGTACGCCGGGCTTCTCCGGCGCCGACCTCGCCAATCTGGTGAACGAGGCCGCGCTGCTGGCTGCGCGCCGCAACAAGCGCCTTGTCTCCATGCAGGAATTCGAGGACGCCAAGGACAAGGTCATGATGGGGCCGGAACGCCGCTCCATGGTCATGTCCGAGAAGGAAAAGCAGCTCACTGCCTACCACGAGTCCGGTCACGCCATCGTGGCGCTGAACGTGCCGGCGGCCGACCCGGTCCACAAGGCGACGATCATTCCGCGCGGTCGCGCGCTGGGCATGGTCATGCAGTTGCCGGAAGGCGACAAGATGTCGATGACGCACGAGGAGATGACCTCGCGTCTCGCCATCATGATGGGCGGCCGCGTTGCCGAGGAAATGAAGTTCGGCAAGGAGAAAGTGACGTCCGGTGCGGCGTCCGACATCCAGCAGGCGACCCGTCTGGCCAAGGCCATGGTCACCCAGTGGGGCTTCTCCGACGAGCTGGGTCCGATCGACTATGCCGACAATCAGGGCGAGGTCTTCCTGGGCCAGCAGCTGGTACAGAGCAAGTCCGTCTCCGGCACCACGGCCCGCAAGATCGAGGAAGAGGTTCGCGGTCTGGTCCAGGCCGGCATGGATGAGGCGCGCCGCATCCTGACCGAGAAGCGCAAGGACTGGGAGACCCTGTCCGAAGGCCTGCTGGAGTACGAGACCCTCTCCGGTGCCGAGATCAACGACCTGCTGAACGGCAAGCCGCCGAGCCGCCCGGAAGACGATCCGACCCCGCCGCCGAGCGCGCCGACCAGCGCCGTGCCGACGACGGATGAAGGTCCGGAAACCGGACCGGAACCGCAGGGCGCCTGATCGCTACTGTGTGAACGAAAAACGGAAAGCCCGGCCCCGCAAGGTTCCGGGCTTTTTCTTGCCCGAACCGGGAAATCACGCATAAGTCGTTCACGGAATGGCTTCGACCGGAGGGCGCATCATGCGGATCGGTATTCTGGCAATCGGCGCGAGCGCATCGCTCCTGGCGGCATGTTCACATGTGGACGAACAAACGGCGGCGGCCGCGCCCGCTGTAATTCTCACCTCGTATGCTGTGGGCCTCGAGGCCCAGTTCGAGGGGGAGCGTCTGACCCGCCGGCACGAGACCGAATTCCGCACGGCAATCGGCAGCGACGAGGTCTTCTTCACCTTTTTCGAGGACGTGCCCGCAGGCTTTTTCGACTTGTCTGAGATGGACAGCGACGTGCAGCGGACACTGATGGTCGGCGTGCAGCCCTCGCTGCTGGAGACGGGTGAGGTTCTCTACCGCGTCCATCTCGCTTTCCAGGAGGACACCGGGGAGACCCCGTTCGGTCTTGCCGCCGCGCCGGAACTGCGTGTTGCCATGGGCGAGACCGCCACCGTGCATCTCGGGCAGGACGCTGGCGAGATCTACTCCACCTTCACGATCGATGTGAGTTCGCAGCCGGCGGTGGACTGACATCGCGCCAACGGCTCCGCACGCGCCGGGCGCCGGAGGTTCGGGCATTGCAGACGACCCGCCGGGGGTATCTGGTACTTGATATGGGCACGCGAAGTCCCGGAGGATCGTCTGCAACCCGGTGAAGCGGATTAAGCCGCGGGACGATCGCTTCCCGCGTCAGCGCCACCCGGTCCTGCCCGCCTGTGCACCGGCATCGCCGGACCGTGGAGGCAGTATAGGCGAGGCTGAGGGGGCGGGGATAAGATGCTGGATATCCCCGGGGTGCCGGGGTCCGGCCTTCGTGGGCGGCCCATTTTCGAACCGCAGAACCGGTTTCCACTTCTGCTGAAAATGCTTCAGGCCAGACGGTCGAGGATCGGACAGTCCGGCCGGTCGTCGCCGCGGCAGGCGGTGACCAGAAGGGCCAGCTCGTCACGCAGGGCGGCCAGCTGGCGCTGCTTCTCCTCGATCTCCTCGAGATGCGCCGCCGCTATGGCGCGGACATCGGCACTCGACCGGCTCTTGTCCTCGTACAGGCTCAGGAGCTCGCGGCATTCCTCGATGGAGAAGCCGAAATCGCGGGCGCGGCGCACGAAGGCGAGCTTGCGGACCGCCGCTTCGTCATAGCGCCGATAGCCGGTCTGCGTCCGGTCCGGCGCTTCGACCAAGCCGATATCAGCATAATAGCGCACGGTTTTCACGGGCAGTCCGGCGGCCCTGGCAGCGCTTCCGATATTCATGCGGCGATATCCTTGACTCTCCAGCTACAGGAAAGATTAGGTAGTGCGGCAGTTGATGTAAACCGGAGACCATCATCATGACTGCGACCTCCCTTGCCCGGCCGGGTTTCTGGCAACGCGCGCCCCTGTGGGGCCGGGCCTCGAAGAATACCGCCTGGTGCCTGCTGGGCTGTTCCATCGGCGATTTCGGCACGATCGCCTTCTTCCAGGCCACAGGCATTCCCTGGCCGACGATGGCGATCATGAGCCTGGCCATCGTCAACGGCCTGCTCACCTCCATCGCGCTGGAGACCTTCATCCTGTCGCGTCAGATGGCCCTGAAGACCGCGTTCCGGACCGCCATCGGCATGTCCTTCATCTCCATGATCGCCATGGAGGCGGTGATGAATTCGGTGGATGTTCTGCTGACCGGTGGCGCCAAGCTGACCTGGTGGGTGCTGCCCATCATGCTGCTGGCCGGCTTCCTGGCGCCCCTGCCCTATAATTACTGGCGCCTCGCCGCGCTGGGGAAGAGCTGCCACTAGAGCAGGATCGTTTCCTGCGGAAACGTCCCTGCTCCATGGTCCTGAGTGGTCGCGTGATCGAACCGATGAACCGGCTTCCACTTCACCTGATCACGCTCCAGGCGCGTGAACTAGAGCGGCTCCTTGGCCAGACCGTGCCCGCCTGCGGGCGCGGTTTCGGCGATCCGCTCCATGCCTGCAATCAGGGGCCGGCCGCGGGCGATCGCCTGCTGCACCGAGGGCAGTTCCAGCGATGCGCGGTGGCTTTCCGCATTGTCCCAGACCTCGGTGATCCAGATCGCGCTGGCATCCTGCGGATCGCGTGCGACGACATAGCTGAAACAGCCCGGCATGCTGGCCATGCCCTCCAGCAGGATATCGACCAGCGCATCACGCTGCCCCTCCGCCGCGATGAATTTCCCGATCAGCCCGTACATGCGTGTCCCCTGTGCGTGTCCCGTGACTCGCGAGGCTAGCAAGGCTCCGGCAGGAATTCCATGCGCAAGCGATGGGAAAACCCGAGTCAAATTTTTACGTAAAACATAATATTTTTCTTGAAAAACATAATCTGAAATGCGATCCGGGCGGCGAAGGAGTTGCCCATGACCGCCCGAATTCTCGACTGGCTGCTGACGGCCGTTCTCATGCTCGCCGTGGCGGCGAGTGTGATCGCCCTCGCATTCGTCATCATCGCGCCGCTTGCGGGCCAGCCGCTGGACGCGGGCTACAGTGTGCGTCTGGAAGGGGCTCCGGCCGTTCAGTCCGACGCCGGCGGCGCCCATGCTGACATTCGCCAGGGCAGCCTGATCGTCACCGGGGCAGGCCTGGTTGCAGACCTGTTTCGTGCGGCTGATGTGTTGATCACCGGCGCGCTGTGGATCGCGGCGATCTGGATGCTGCGCCGGGTCTGCCGCCAGGTCGCCACCCGGCGTCCCTTTGCGCCGGCCACGGCACAGGGGCTGATCCTTGCCGGTATCCTGATCCTGCTGGTTCCGGCCTGGCAGGCCGTGCGCGCGCTGGTCTGGCAGGTCATCCTGCTGCCACACGCCCCGTCAGACACGATCCTGATCCACACATTCGCTCGCGTGCCGGAAGGCGGTGCCCTGCGCATGATGCCGGACATCGATGCCGGTCTCCTGGTCGCGGGCCTCGTCCTGCTCGTCGTCGCCCAGGCTTTCCGCGTCGGTGCCGAAGTGCAGCGCGACAGCGACGAGATCGTGTGATGCGGATTGTCGTGCGGATCGACGAGATGATGGCCCGCCGCAAGATGTCGCTGAACCAGCTGGCGGCCGAAGTCGGCGTGTCGACCACCAATCTTTCCCTGCTCAAGAACGGGCACGTCCGCGGCGTGCGCTTCAATACGCTCCTGGGCATCTGCCGCGCGCTGGATTGCCGGCCCGGCGACATTCTGGATATCGAAGAGGACGAAGAATGAACCGCACGCCTTCCATGTGGGCCATCCTGGCCGCGAGTGTTTGCGTCGCCTGTGCACCGGCGACCGCCGAGGACGCCGTCCCGCCGGCCGTGGCTGCCAGCCTGGAGGCGGCGGTCGAGCAGGGCGGGCGGCCTGGCGTCGTGCTCGGCTATGTCCGCGACGGGCAGAGCGTCTTTCTCGCATATGGCCGCACGGGCAATCCGGCATCTCCCGCCATCGGCCCCGACACGGTTTTCGAGCTCGGTTCCGTCACCAAGCTCTTCACCGCTGAAACCCTCGCCGGCCTGGCGGTACAGGGCGACGTATCGCCGGACACGCCCCTTTCGGCCATCTGGCCGGACCGCCTGGCCGGCAATCCGGTGACGCTGGCCCAGCTGGCGACACACCGCGCCGGCCTGCCGCGGCAAGTCCCTGGCGAGGTTCTGTCTGCCAATGGTGCCAACGCGCTGATCGAAGTGGCCCGGTCGGCTGCGCCGTCGGACACGCCGGCCTACTCCAATACGGGCATGGCCCTGCTCGCGCTTGCCCTGACGGAAGCGACCGGCCGGAGCATCGCCGGCAATCTGGCGGTCGCGGTGACCGGGCCGCTTGGCCTGGCCGACACGGTCTACGAAATCGATCAGCCGGAGCGCCTGGCGCATCCTCATGCAGGCGGCCGCGATATCTCGGACAGCCGCCCGCAGACGGTGAGCGTCGCTCACGGCACGGGCGGTCTTTATTCGACGGCGCGGGATCTCGCGCGGCTGGTCGAAGCGCATCTGGCACCTGAAGGAGACGCCGCTGCAATCGTCAGTCTGGCGCTCGACGGCACGGATGGCGTGCCACTGGGTTGGCAGGTGCATGACAATGGTCAGCGCCGGGTCTTCCATCACAGCGGCGATGCCAATGGCTATCAGGTCTTTGTCGGCTTCCGTCAGGACACGGCGACCGGTGTGGTGCTGCTGAGCAATGCCTCGGCCGATGACGGGCTGCAGCAGATCGCCCTGCATCTGCTCGATCCGTCCGTTCCGCTGCCGGTCTTCGGCTCGGGTGGCGCAGCAGAGGGGCTGGCGCAGTATGAAGGCGAGTATCGCTTTGCCAGCGAACCGGACGGCAACCGCATCCGGATCGAGGTGAGCGGGGCAGACCTGATCTATGTCGAAACGGCGCCGGACGGCACGCTTGTCCGCCGCACCGGCCTTGTCGAGCGCGAACCCGGCCTGTTCCGGATCCGCGGCATCCCCGCCGGAATCCGGTTCGGCGATGCGGGCGCTGCCGAACTTCTGGTTGGTGAAGACCGCTACGAACTGGTGCGCAGCGAGTAGGAGCGCGCGCCATCTCAGACCGGCGCGCACGCGTGCGGCGTGCCGGTTTCGAGGGTCAGCCAGGGCCAGCGGGAGCGGTAGCTTTCCGCCTTGGCGAGAAACAGCTCCGTCTCGTCGAGCAGGGGATTGGGTCGCAGGATGCCGGCCCAGGTCTCATCCAGCCCGTTGGGGGCATAGACCTCGCCTGTTGCCACTTCCACACCGATCGATGTGCAGGGGATCAGGAAACGGTCGATACCGTCGCGCGCCGATGTCAGCGGCGCAATGGCCCGTCCGAAACGCTGCTCATACCAAAGGTGAACGCGCGCCTGATTGCGGATCTCGACCTGCGGCGCGAGCGGCCCGAGCAGGGCATTGGCCCGCTCGATCACGGCGTTCTCGGCCTCCCAGGAGAGGTCGGAGTTGTCGAAATAGAAGACGTCGAAATCCTTGATGCCCCAGCCCGGCTCGCGTCCGGAACGGTGATTCCAGACGGGCTGGAACAGGCAGCCGGCGGTCAGATGGGCCTGCGGCAGGCCCAGTTCCGGCAGCGTTGCGAGCAGTGTGGCATTCGCGGGAAGCGATGCCGCGATATCGAGCAGGGTGTCCGGGGTCATGGCAATGAGAGCCTAGGCGCCCACAGGCGATTCGACAGCCCGCAAGGCAGGCGGGCGGCCAGCGCGCTTCTACGCCGGCCGCCCGTGGTCCCGATTGCTAGATCGCCACCTCGCCCGCCGGTTCGCGCATGTTGTAGCTGGACGACATGACGCGGCCATAGGCGCCGCCATTGGCGATCAGCATGACATCGCCTTCCTGCGTTTCCGGCATCAGGCGCTGGGCGCCCAGACGGTCGGCGGTTTCGCAGATCGGACCGACAATATCGGCGATCCAGGCGGCGTCCTCGTCGAGCCGGGTGAGATTGACGATCTCGTGCCGCGCACCGTAGAGCGCCGGGCGGATCAGCGAGTTCATGCCGGTATTGAGGCCGATGAAGCGCGCATCCGGGGTGTGTTTGAGCTGGGTCACCCGGGCGAGCAGAACGCCGGCTTCCGCCGAGATATAGCGGCCCGGCTCGATCCACAGCTGGTATTGCGGATGGGCGGTCTTGAGATCGCCCAGCACCGCATCGAGCGCCACCATGTCGATACGGCGCACACCCGAGGCCTCGTCGACCGACAGGCCGCCGCCCAGATCGAGGATCTCCACGTCCGGCATCGTGCGTGCCGTCTCCACCAGGAAGAGGCCGACCCGGCGCCAGTGATCCGGGTCGGAAATGCCCGAACCGGAATGCACGTGCAGGCCGTTGACGATCGCGCCGGCCTGGGCGGCGAGGGTGCGCGCCTCGTCCAGCTCGTCGGCATGCAGGCCGAACTTGGCTTCCGGCCCGGCCGTGCGGACATGCTTGTGATGGCCTTCCGGGCGCTGCGGATTGATCCGCAGCGTGATCTTGCGGCCCTTGAAGATCTCCGGCCAGGCGCGCAGCGGGTGCAGCCCGTCCAGCGTGACATGCACACCCAGTTCCAGCGCTTCGGCGTATTCCGCCTTCGGCGCGAAGTTCGGCGTGAACAGGATGCGGTCGGCCTCCAGGCCCGGCACCGCCTCGCGGGCGGCGCGGACCTCGTTGATCGAGACGCATTCCACGCCCAGGCCCGCAGCCACCGCCGTGCGGATCATGTCCGGATGGCCGTTCGCCTTCATCGCATACCAGCCGCGATCGAGATGCTTCAGCCCGGAGACCGCTTCGGCGCGCGCGCGCACGGTCTCCAGATCGTAGACATAGACCGCCCCGTCGGCCGGGCAGAGATCGAGCAGCGCCTGGCGCTTGTTGCGCCACCAGGTGCCGGCACCCGCCGGGGCCGCCCCGGTCAGGTTTTCGCCGATCTCCCGCCAGGACGGACCGAAAGTCTTGTCGCGCGGTTTCGGCTGGATCAGCTGGTCGTGCAGGCGGCGGCAGAGCGGCCGGCCCTGATCGCCATCCACCACGACAGTGAGGTTGAGATCATTGGCCGCCTGGGAGACCAGCCGTACCGGATAGTGGGCGAAGGCCTCCATCGCCGGGCCGAGCTGGGCGAGCAGGGCGCGCACACCGCGGCCGACCATCGAAACGGCGGCACAATCCTCGATCAGCTTGACGCTGGCGATCTGCGACAGCTCGTCCTCCAGCGCACCGAGCACGTCCGGCGTCAGGCCCGGATCGTCGTCCAGCGACACCGTGACCGAGGTCTCCGAAGTGGAGACCAGGTCGATCGACACACCATGGCGCGAGAAGGGTTCGAAGGCCCGCGCCAGAAAGCCGGAGGCGCGCCACATTCCGTCGGTCTCCAGCGTGATCAGGCGCACGCCATGCTTCACCGACACCGCTTTCATGCGCGGCGTGTCTTCCGACGGGGTGGCCGAGATCGTTGTGCCGGTCATCTCCGGCCGGTGCGTGCACAGCACCTGCATCTCGATACCGGCGCGGCGCACCGGGCCGATGGCGCGCGGGTGCAGCACGCCGGCGCCCATCGAGGCCAGTTCCTGCGCCTCTTCATAGGCGAGCGAGCGGATCTGGCGGGCGGCGCCGGTCAGACGCGGATCCGCCGAGAAGAAGCCGGGCACGTCGGTCCAGATCTCGATACGCTCGGCGCCCAGCTTGGCGGCAAAATAGCTCGCCGATGTGTCCGAGCCGCCGCGGCCCAAGAGGGCGGTGTCGCCATCCTCGCGCCGGGCGATGAAGCCCTGGGTGACGATCACCGGCGGCAGGTCCGCCAGCGTGCGCTGCAGATGCGCGTCGGCATCGAAGGGGCAGTCGCAGGCCAGATAGCCGCGGGCGCCGGAGGCGTGGGCCGCGGTCAGGTGATCGCGCGCATCCAGCCAGGCCGAGGCCACGCCTTCGCGGGCCAGCCAGGCCTGGCCCAGCGTCGTCGCCATCAGCTCGCCCTGGGCCATGATGCGCGCCTTCAGGCGCGGCGACACATCGCCGGTCAGCGACAGGCCGGCGCGCAGCCGGTCCAGCGCGTCGAAATAGGGCGCCAGCAGGGCCTCGCCCTCGACACCCAGCTCGCTCGCCAGTTCCAGGTGGCGCGCCTTGATCGCCGCAAGCTCGGCCTCGCCCTCGCCGGCGACCGCGCGGGTCACCAGCGTGTCGAGCAGGTCCGAGATCGTCGCGACGGCCGAGTGCACGACGAAGACCCGTTTGCCCTCCGCCCGCACATCGGCGATCCGTTTGGAGATAACACGCCAGTCCGCCAGCGATTTGACGCTGGTGCCGCCGAATTTCAGTACGACCCAGTTCTGCGTGTTGCTCATGGCTATCTCCATTACGCCGCAGGGCCGGCGTGGCCCTCGGGGCGCGGCGTGCATACAGGCCCTGTTGCGGCGCAACAACAGATAATTGCGCGAATCTCAGTCCGCATGCCTGCCATGCGCATTTTCCATGCTGGCTAATCCCGAAAATCAGGCGTCCGTTTGTCCAGATTGGCCATTACGGCCTCGACCTGGTTCGGCTGGCCGATGATCGCCTGCTGCAGGCGGGACTCGGCGGCCAGGATCTCGCCGGCATTGGCATCGTCCAGCCCGTTGAGAAGCACTTTGCAGGCGCGGATGGCCGAGGGGCTGCGATGGGCGATCTGCTGCGCGATCTCCAGGGCGCGGGCCTGCGGATCGGGGTGCACCTCGGTGACAAGACCGGCCTCGCTGGCCCGGGTGCCGTCGATGCGTTCGGCAGTATAGGTCAGCCGGCGCAGGACATCGTCGCGCACCAGGCGGCGCACGCGGGCCATGCCCGACATGTCGGGCACCAGGCCCCATTGCGTCTCGGCGATGGCGATCTTGGCGTCTGGCGCGGCGATGCGGATATCGCCGCCCAGCGCGATCTGCAGCCCGCCGCCCAGCGCGCCGCCCTGGATCGCCACGATCACGGGCACCGGCGCTTCATGCCAGGCATAGGCGGCGTATTGCGGCGTGTTGCACAGACCGTGCGTGCGCGGCTCCAGCGCGGTCGATGCTGTCCCGTCCTCGCCCGCCATCGCGGCGAAGCTGCCGAAATCCAGCCCGGCGCAGAACATCCGGCCCCGGCCGGACAGGATCGCCACCCGCGCCTCGCGCTGTTCGCGCAGCCAGGCTGCCGCCTCGATCAGCGCGTCGAACATGGCCGGGTCCAGCGCGTTCAGCTTGTCCTCGCGGATCATTTCGATCCGGGCAATGTGATCGCCGAGCGAAACCGCAACGCGGTCGTGGAAGGTCCGGGCCTGCGTCATGACGCCATCCTTTTGTGTCAGGCGTCCGTGCTTAAAGCCATTGGTGGCGTCCGCCAACGGCCTGCGGTTCTGTTTAATCGCGGCGGCGCTGGGTGTGGACGACGACAGGCCGGCCTGAACTGGCACCCATAATGACGGGCCAGCTGATCCCTGCCATCACGCTGCGGCAGGGCGCATCGGCGTGACAGGCAGCGGCGAATTCGGCCGAGGTCTCCATGGTCTCCGGCGTCAGGTCCGCCATGCCGAGATGGCCGGCGATCCGGGCCGGCACATCGATGCCATAGCGGTTGCGGACCTCCCGCGCAGCCTCGGCCAGCGTGTCGGTATCGGCACCGCATTGCCGGTCGCCCAGCACGCATTCGGCGTGGAAGGCGAGCCAGTCGCCCTCGTCCTGCGCGGCCTCGATATAGCGGTCGAACAGGTCGGCCGGGCTGATGCTGTAGTCCATCAGCTCGATGGAGTCGTAGCGCCTGCGGGCCCGGGAGCCGAAATTGTGGTAGGGGCGTTCATCAAGCCTTGCACCGTCCGTGACGGCCCGGATTGCCGGCGGCAGGATCGGGCGGAAGGTGACGCATTCATTGCGGCACACCGGATAGGGGTAGATCGCGTCCAGGCTCTCCACCCACAGCACATTGCGCGGCGAGCCGAACTCAATGGCATTGGTGCGCATGTTATGGCCGATCACCAAGACGCAAACGGCCATGGCCAGGCTGGCGATACCCAGCAGGGTTGCCAGCATCATCTGCTTCTTCATCAGGGCGAAAAAGAAGCCACCCACGAGGAGGACCAGGCCGGCGACGAGATACCAGCCGCTCGATGTGGCCAGATAGATGAGCGTCTGCAGGAACCAGAACGGAAAGACGATGAAGATCATCGCGAGGATGAGCAGCTGTACCAGGGTCAGGACCGCATTGCTCAGATCCTTGAAGTTGAAAACCAGAAACATGGACGCCCCCGTGCTTGTTCCAGCGGGCACGATGAAACGCCAGAGCTGAACGCTTTGTGAATGCTTTCCCTTGCCAGGCGAGGGGGGAGGGCGCGCTGTCGCCGATATTTCGTGATCTGGGAGATTTACCCCCCGCAAGAATTGGGGCATGAGGTGCGCGATGACAGTCTTTACGGTTGCGAACAGCCCCGAGGAAGCGGTGGAGCAGCTCGATGCGCTCTACCAGGCTTCCGTTGAACGTCTCCAGACAGCCCTGAGAACCTTCCTGACCGGCGGAAAACCGCCATCGGACCAGGACCGCAAGTCCGGAGCCTTTGTTTATCCCGAGCTGCGGGTCACCTATCTGCCGGACGGCCCGCCGCCACCGGTCAGCCGCGCTTTCGGCAAATTCACCGATACCGGCGTCTACGCATCCACGATCACGCATCCGATGCTCTACCGCGCCTATCTGATCGAACAGCTCACCCTGCTGGCCGACCAGTACGAGATCACGATCGAGACCGGCCCGTCGCAGGTGGAGATTCCCTTCTCCTACGTGCTCGACGGCGCCGACGATCTGGACATGAATGCGGTGACGCCGGCCGAGCTGGTGCGCCACTTCCCCTATGCCGACCTCTCGCGGATCGATGACGACCTGCCCAATGGTCAACGGCCCTCGGTGCCGGGCGAGGTGAAACCGCTTTCCCTGTTCGAGGCGCCGCGGGTCGATTATTCCCTGCAGCGGCTGCGCCACTATACCGGCACGCCCTACGAGGACACACAGCAGTTCATCCTGTTCACCAATTACCACCGCTATGTCGATGTCTTCACCGCCTGGGCCATCCGCCAGCTGAAGGAAGACAATCACTACGAGGCTTTCTCGGCGGCCGGCCATGTGCGCGTCGATGCCGACACGCCCAATGCCCACGCCCTGGTGGAAGGCGCGCCCTGGCGCCGTTTCCAGATGCCGGCCTATCACCTGATCGCGCCGGGCGGCCGCGGCATCACCCTGGTGAATATCGGTGTCGGTCCCTCGAATGCGAAGAACATCACCGACCACCTGGCCGTGCTGCGCCCGCAATGCTGGCTGATGATCGGTCATTGCGCGGGCCTGCGTCATTCCCAGCGCCTGGGCGATTACGTCCTGGCCCACGCCTATCTGCGCTATGACGCGGTGCTGGACGAGGCGCTGCCGATCGAGATCCCGATCCCGCCGATCGCGGAAATCCAGATCGCGCTGGAAGAGGCCGTCGCCAATGTCAGCGGCGATAGCGGCGATGCCCTGAAGGCGCGCCTGCGCACCGGCACTGTGGCGACCTATGCCGACCGCAACTGGGAACTCACCTATGCCGCCCAGTCGCGCCGCATCAACCAGTCGCGCGCTATCGCACTGGATATGGAATCGGCCACCATCGCCGCCAACGGCCTGCGCATGCGGGTGCCCTATGGCACGCTGCTCTGCGTCTCCGACAAGCCGCTGCATGGCGAGCTGAAACTGCCCGGCGCCGCCAATCTCTTCTACCAGCGTTCGGTCTCCGAACACCTCGCCGCCGGTCTCGAGACGATCGAGATCCTCAAGCGCGACGAGGGTTCGGCCCTGCATTCGCGCAAGCTGCGCAGTTTCGACGAGCCGCCCTTCCGGTGAAAAGAGGGACATGTACCTCGGGTACGTGTCCCGGTAAAAGAGACGGCAACGGGGACACGTACCGCAGGTAGATGTCCCCATGCTTGCGAGGGGGCGCTCCATGTCGAAGACTTCTTCCGCCCGGGCCTGGCTGGGCCGTGCGGTCATCGAGGCCGCACTCATCGTGTTCGCGGTGGTGCTCGGTTTTGTCGTCAATGAATGGCGCGAGGATGTTTCCGACCGGCGTGCGGCCGAGGCGGCGATGGGCCGTGTGGTTGCCGAGATCGAGACCAATATCGCCCAGCTGGAAGCCGTGGTGGATTATCACGAAGGCGTGGTCGAGCGCATCGACGAACGCCTCGCCGAAATCGCGGCGGCCGGCGAACCCGTCCGCGGTGTCGCCTTCGACGAGTTCGGCGAACTCATGCCGCGCGGCGTCAACGCGCCCGGCCTGTCCAGCTTCGCCTGGCAACACGCCCAGCAGCATGGCCGGCTGGACGTGCTGCCCTATGCCGTCGTGGCCGGAACGGCGCGCGTCTACGGCATGCAGGCCAGTGGCGTGGAAGCCACCTGGCGGCAGATCGTCGAACTGTTGTTTGCCGGGCCGCAGATCATGCGAGAGCAGGACCTCGAGGCCAGCCTGCGCTTTACCCAGATCGGCTTTGGCGAGCTGGCCTCACAGGAGCGCTTCCTGATACAACAGTATCGTCAGCTGCTCGAAGAATTGCGCGAGGCCGGGCTCGACTAGGCCGGTCGCGGCGATCACGCCGCGCGAAACGTCCCGGGGTACTCCCAATGCTCGGTCAGTACGTGCCGCTTGATCTGTCAGCGCTGGACTTCCTGCAGATCGTGATCGGCGCGATGACGGCCGCTATTGCAGGCTTTGCCGCACTCCTGCTCCTGTCCCGCGATCATGATGCCCGGATGCGCACGCTGGGACTGGCGCTTTTCTTCCTGGCGACCGCTGTCTCGGAGCTCGACGAGCTTTACATGCATGCAGGCGGATACGCGCTGCATCCCTGGAGCATCGCCCTGGCGTGGCCGCTTATCGTGATCATCGGACCGGCCATCCTGCTCTATGTCCGCGACATGACCGCTGCCGAGCGCCCGCCGATGACGCCGGTGCGCTTTGCCCGCTACGCCTGGCCGGTCCCGGCCGGCTATCTGATCGCGCTGCCCTTCTTCCTGCGCCCGGGTGAGGAGAAGCTGGCCATGCTCGCAGGCGGCGATGCGCCGGATACGATCGCGTCAGCGGTCCCGGCCATTCTCGGCGTCCTCTTCCTGGTGATCGCACTGGCCTCCCTGGTTCTCGCCTTCCGCGGGCTCCTGGCGCACATGCGCAGCCTGCGGAACCTGTTCGCCAATATCGAGGACAAGTCGCTGAACTGGGTGCGGGCGGTCCTGCTGGTCCTGTCGGCAGCCTGGATCTGGGGGGCGGCCAGCACGCTCTGGCGGCTCGACGACCAGGTGCCGCAATGGCAGGGCCCGCTGGCCAGCATTCTGGAAATGGGATGGGTGTTTGCCTTCGCCTTCTTCGGCATCCGCCAGGGCGAGATCTTTCCTGCCCGCACTGTTCCGCCACTGGCAGAGGCGGCGAAATACACCCGCTCGGCGCTGGACGCGCAGCGCATGGACCGGATCGCCGCCCGGATCGAAAACGCCATGCGCGAGCAGCATCTCTACCGCAATCCGGCGCTCTCGCTGCGGCAATTGTCCGACACGATCCGGGTCTCCCAGAACTATATCTCCCAGACGCTCAATGACCGGCTGGGCCGCAACTTCTTCGATTATGTGAATGCCTGGCGGATTGCCGATGCCTGCCGGCGTCTGGGCGAGGGGGCTCGTGTGCTGGATGTGGCGCACGAGACCGGGTTCAACTCCCGCTCCACCTTCAATGCCGCCTTCCGCAAGCATACCGGCACCACGCCCAGCGCCTGGCGCCGCCAGCCCGCCGCCGACTGGCCGGACGGGCTGCCGCGGATCGAGGCTTCACCGGCAGAATAGGTCTGCCGGCCATGTCCGGGCGTGAGCGTCCGGACATTCCCGCGTCCCGGCGTGACCGTCCGGACGACCCGGCCGCGAAGGCACGGCACAAGACGGGCGGCCCGCCGCACCGTCCAGCTCCCAATTCCCCAGCCTGGTGCAGCGGGCCATCCCCCGAACTGTATAAGGTGTATCCGATCATGAAATCCGCTTGCTTCCCGGCCATGGCCCTCGCGGCCGGACTGGCTTTCCCTTGCCTGGCGGCTGTGGCCTCCGCCCAGGACGCCGAACCCCGCTGGACGGCCGGTCTGGGCGTTGTCGTCAACTCCAATCCCTATCTGGGCGCCGATGACGATGTCGAAGTCACGGCCATCCCCTACATCGCCTATGAGACTGACTGGCTCTCGGTCAGTCCCGAGGGAGCCGCCGTGGCGCTCTACCGCGGCGAGGCGTTCCGGCTGGAAGCGCTGATCGCGCCGCGCTGGCAGTTTGCCGAACCTGGCGATGTCGCCGGGCTGGAAGACATCGAGCGCGACATTGCCGTCGATGGCGGTTTTCGTGTGTCCGCCGCCAGCGGTCCGGTGACCGTATCCCTGGCGTATCTCGCAGACCTTTCCGGCAAGCATGAAGGGCAGGAAGTCACCTTGTCGGTTGAAGCGGAGACGGCGCTGACGCCGCGCTTCGCGATCTCGGCGGAGGCCGGGGCCTATTGGCGCGACAGCGATCTGGGCACCTATATGTATGGCATCTACGCCGATGAAGTCCGGCCCGGCCGCGCCGCCTACACTGCCGATGATAGTGTTGCGCCCTTCATGGCGGCCATGGGGCGCTATGCCCTGACCGAGCGCGTCGCGATTGTCGGCGCGATCGAGGTCGAGGCCATACCGGATACCGGCCGTGACAGCCCGATCATCGATGCGGATGCCCGCTATGGCGCCTTTCTGGGACTGATGGTCCGCTTCTGATCCGCCGGGGCGGGGCCGGTCTGCGACCGCCCCGCGCCGCTGGAGCAGGATCGTTTCCTGCGGAATCGCTCCGCTCCAGAATCCTGAGTGGTCGCGTGATCGAACCGGTGAACCGGTTTCCACTTCACCTGATCACGCTCGATTTGAGCGGTCACGTGATCGAACCGGTGAACCGGTACCCACTTCACCTGATCACGCTCTGTTCACCGGAGACAATCATGTCCGCACTTCCTCGCCGATATGCGCTGGCGCTCGTCTTTCTGTCCGCGCTGGCCGTGTGTGCCGTGTCGATGCGCTATTTCATGGTTTCGGCCGATGCTTACCCGTTCGAGGAACAGGGCGCCGTCTACGCGGCCAATCGCACGGCGCTGCTGGTGCATGTGGCGGGCGGCATGCTGGCGCTGCTGGCCGGGCCGGTCCAGTTCCTGCGCGGCCTGCGTGAACGCCGGCCCGTCCTGCATCGCACCAATGGCTGGGTCTACGCACTCGCCGTCGTCAGCGCGTCTGCAAGCGGATTGGCGCTGTCCGGTCATGCTTTCGGCCCACCATCCAACAAGGCGGCCTTCGCGATGCTCGCGGTGCTCTGGTTCATCGCGACGGCGACCGGTATCCGGGCCGTCATCGCCGGCGATCTCCTGCAGCATCGCCGCTGGATGATCCGCTCCTATGCACTCGCCTTCTCCGGTGTGACGCTGCGGGCAGAAACACTCCTGCTGGCCGTTGCGGCGGACATGGAATTCGCCGCCGCCTACGGCATCGCCGCCTGGCTGTGCTGGGTCGGCAATCTCCTCGTCGCAGAATGGCTGATCCTGCGCTGGCCGCCTGCGAGGTGCGGATTGCACGCCTGATGCTCCTCTTGCCGCGGCGGTGCGGATTGCGTACCTCCATGGCATGACACGGATTACACCGCTTGAAGGCGTCCATAATTTTCGTCATTTCCACGGCTATGACGCAGCCGGCGGCGCGAAGGTGCGCGAGGGTCTCTACCGCTCCGGCCATCACAGCCGGGCCACCGCGGCCGATCTGGAAATCATGCGCAAGCTGGGCATCCGCGTCGTCGCCGATCTGCGCAAGGCACGCGAGCGCACCAACGAACCCTCGGCCTGGCCGGAAGACATGGCCGTCCGTGTGATCGCCTCGGATCTGGGCGATGCCGGCGAGCCGCCGCATCTGGCCTTCATGCGCAAGGGCGTCCATACGCCCGAAGCCGTGCGCGACTACATGCTGTCGGCCTATCGCCGCATCCCCATGGAGGCGTGCAATCAGGAAGTCTATCGCGAAGGCTACCGGGCGCTGGCCTCGGGCGAGGCGGATGGCGGTTTCCTGGTTCACTGCGCTGCCGGCAAGGACCGGACGGGGATATTCTGCGCCCTGATCCTCGAGGAGCTTGGCGTCAACCGGGATACCGTGATGGCGGACTATCTGCTGACCAATGAAGCGGTGGATTTCGACAGCCTGATTCCGCGCATCCAGGAACGCTCCCTGGAACAGTATGGCCAGGCCATGCCGTCCGCCATGATGCAGGTTTTCCTGGGCGTGGATGCCGACTACCTCGCCGAGGCCTTCCGCACCATGGGCGATACCGACCGTTATGTGGCCGGCCAGCTCGGGATTACCGAAGCCGAGCGCCAGGCGCTGCGCGAACGCTGGCTGACGTCCTGAGAGCGGCCATGGCGCGCATGACATGACGGGCCAATCGATCGACCTGCCCTGGCGGGACCCGCTGGCGGCCTTTGCGCCGCTGGCCGGCGAACCGAATGCCCTCCTGCTGCACGACGGCCGCAATGGCCGGGCGCGGATCTTTGCGTTTCCGGACGCAGTGTTTGACGGCGAGGGCCGGGCCGGGTTCGACGCGCTGGCTGACTCCGCGCGAACGCGGGGCGGGCTTCACGCCGGTCTTCTCGGCTACGATCTCGCTGCCGCCTTCGAACGCCTGCCGCATCCCGATCCGCGCTGGCCGATGCTGGCCATGGCCCGCTATCCCGCCTGGGCCGAGTTCGACCGGGAGGCCGGGACCTGCCGGGTTCACGGTGAAACCGCTGCCGCGATCGACCGCCTTGCCGGCGCGCTGGGGGCGGGCGAACCCGTCCCGGTTCCCCCTGTCACGGGTGCCCGGCTTGAACCGCGCTGGAGCCGTGAGCGCTATCTCGACGCCGCCCGCCGGGCCCGCGATTATGTCCATGCCGGCGATGTGTTCCAGGTCAACCTGTCCCAGGCCTTCGATATCGAACTGGCGGAGGAGGACACGCCCTGGGCGGTCTTTTGCCGCCTTTGTTCGGCCAGTCCGGCGCCGCATGCGGCCTTTCTCCGGCTCGACGCCGACCGGGTGGTGCTGACCAATTCGCCGGAACGGTTCCTGAAGGTCCGGGACCGCCGGGTCGAGGCGCGGCCGATCAAGGGCACCCGCCGCCGCGCGGCCGATCCGGACACCGATGCCGCGCTCGCCGCCGAACTGTCGGCCAGCGCGAAGGACCGCGCCGAGAACCTGATGATTGTGGATCTGATGCGTAACGATATGTCACGCGTATGTCGGTCGGGCAGTGTAGGTGTGCCGCACTTATGTGAACTGGAAAGCTACGCAAATGTGCACCATCTGGTCTCTGTCGTCGAAGGCGAGCTGGCCGCGGATCACGATGTCTTCGATCTTCTGGCCGCCAGCTTCCCGCCGGGCTCGATCACGGGCGCACCCAAGGTCCGGGCGATGGAAATCATCAGCGAACTCGAGGGCGAACCGCGCGGTCCCTATTGCGGGGCACTCGGCTGGACTGAGGGGGCTGCTGCGCTCGATCTCAACGTCATGATCCGCACGGCGGCGCTGCGCCGGTCTGGCGGGCGCTGGCGGGCCAGTGTGCGGTCGGGCGGAGGCATTGTCGCCGACAGCGATCCGCAGGCAGAATACGAGGAAACCCTGACCAAGGCCTCGGCCCTGCGCCGGGCTTTCGGCGTGGAGGCGGAATGAGCGGTATTGCATTCAAGGATGGCGACTGGATCGAGGAGACCCGCAAGGCCTGGGCGCTCAATGACCGGGGGGCACTGCTCGGCGACGGGCTGATCGAGACCATGCGCGTCGTGCGCGGGCAAGTGCTGCGCTTTGACCGTCACATGGAAAGGCTGTCGCGCAGCTGCGCCGATCTCGGCCTGCCCGGTCCGAAGGACGCGGAGGGCATTGCGGGCCTCATTGCCGAGCTCGTTGCCGAGAATGCACTGAAGGATGCGGTGGTGCGCCTGACCCTGACCGCCGGGCCGGGGCCGCGCGGTCTTGACCGGCCGGACGAGATCATCCCGTCTCTGGCCCTGTCCGCGGCGCCTTTCACGCCGCCGCCGGCGCAATACCGACTGGCGCTGAGTGAGATCCGGCGGTCTCCGGCGAGTATTGCGGCACGTTACAAGACGCTGAGCTATATGGATAATCTGCAGGCGCGGCGGCAGGCTCGCGGCGCCGGCGCCGACATGGCGCTTCTGCTCGATACCCGGGGCAATCTTTCCGGCGGCGATTGTGCCAACCTGTTCTGGACGCGCGGGGAGGAAGTCTTCACGCCGGATCTGCGTTGCGGTGTGCTGGCCGGAACCGTGCGGGCCGAGATTCTCGATTCCATTCCCGTCGAGGCGGGAAACCACGAGCTCGGCGAACTGATGCAGGCCGATGCCGTCTTTGTCACCAATGCCGCTATTGGCGCAGTGCCGGTCGTCTCGCTGGACGGGGTGCCGCTGGGCAGCGGGGAGTTGCCGCCCCGGATCGCCGCGCTATTCGCGTGACACGACAAGCGAGCGCCGCGGCCGCAGATAGAAGGCTTCATTCAGGTTGAAGCGCGACATGCCGAGCTCGCTGAACAGCGTCTCGTGCTCGTAATTCACTTCGACCATGATGATGGAGCGGTTCGGCTGCAGGATGCCTCCGGGTATCGCCACACCGGCTCCTTCCGAATAGGGCGACATGCCTCGTGCGTCCGACCATTGCACCTCGACGTCTCCGCCATTGTCCATCATCACGCTGGACACGCGGATCTGCATGGGTGTCGGGTCAAAGGGCGCAAGAATGACGGTGCCGGCATTGAGAATTTCAACCATCTCGTCATCGGTGATGATGTCGTCCTGGGCGACGAGATCGGCAAGGGCGCTGGCCGCGCTTGTGACTTTCCGGTCAATCGACAGGACCAGGCTGAGATCGACGGCACCGAGATAGAGCAGGATCATCACCGGTGCGATGAGGGCAAACTCGACAGCCGAGAGGCCTCGGCAGTCACGCCAGAAGCGGTGCAGGCGGGCAATCGGCGAACTAGTCATCGAAAGGCTCGTTGCGGAAAACGGTGGCTGCCGTGATCAGGTGCTGGTTGCCGCTCATATTGGCCAGGGCTCCGGAAAAGCCCGGCGTCAGCAGCTGCCAGCGATAAAAGACGCGGACCAGCACGATGTCGCCGGCATCGCCGGGATCGAAACCGAAATCATCCGTGTTGATGGCGCCGTCCTCGACCGGACTGGACTGGTCGACATTGTCGAAGTCCTCGAAGACCCGCACGTCGATCTCGACATTGTCGCAGGTGCCCAGCACCACAATACGGTCGCATACGGCAGTACGGAACGCAGCCTGGGACATGCCGGAGGACTGGGCGCGGCCCGTGCGGATGTCGCGGGCGGTCTCGAGAACGGCGTTTTCGAGAACCGAGCCAAGGAAGAAGACAGCTGCGATCTCGATCATCGCAAAGAGCAGGAAAAAGAACGGCGCCGCGATCATCGCGAATTCGACGGCAGCCACACCCGAGCGATTGCGGGCGAAGCGGCGCAGAAGGGCACGGGTGCGCCGGGCGGCAAACCCTTGTCCGGCCAGGAGGTCCGATAGCTTCATCACGCCTCTCCGTGACCGGGACTATTGTTGCGGCTGCCCGCCGCCACTGCCCAGTCCGGCCTCTGCCGTCCCGAGCCGGGCCTGCTGGGCACCGGTAAGCTGGTTGAAACGCTCGTCCTCGTCGCCGACGCGCGGCACGTTCTCGCAAACGTCGCCGCAGGAGAGCGTGTAGCGGTTGGCACCACGGAAATAGGCGACCTGACCCTCGACCGGATTGGTCACCACGATCTCGCGCGAGTAGATGATGCGTCCGACGCGATCCAGGGCGATGACATTGGTGCGGCCTTGCAGGCGCCCCGTGACAACGAGCGTGCGGCCATCATGGACCAGGGCATCTGCGATCGAGGGATTGCCGATCACGATGGCAGAGGCTTCGCCGGGCAGGCGCACGACCTGCGCATGCTCGACGGCGACAGAAAGTTCGTTGGCAGCTGCCGGCATCGTGCAGGCGATGGCCAAGGTGAATGCGGCGGCGGTCCTGTAGAACATGATGGGCACTCCGTCCCGGTCAGCTGAACATGGCCTCCAGTCTCGCGCGCGCGTCTGAATCTTTTCTAAACGGCGCTGTGCGTATTTGTTTTTGAAATCGGACGGTATTGTTATTTCAATGTTAACTATAGCGAAGATTGGTGTTCGTACAGATTTTATTAAGCACGTATTTTTACTGAACTGAAAGCGTTCTCGTGTTTGATGGGCCTCGTTCAGGAGGGGTCGGGACGGATCGGCTCCTGATGGTGAGGTACCTACACGGGAGTAGAAAAATGAAACTCGTTTCTCGCTTTTTCAAAGACGAATCTGGCGCCACCGCGATTGAGTACGGTCTGATTGCCGCCCTTATCGCCGTCGTCATCATCGGCGCCGTGACCACGCTCGGCACGGGCATCCAGGGCGGTTTCCAAACCGTCTCCGACGCGGTCAACTAAGACACGTCAAACACTGCTTCACGCAGTGGAAGGGCCGCCCCGAAAGGGCGGCCCTTTTTCTTTTCACTTGTCCGGCCGCGACTTGGGCAGACTTGTTGTGTCGCCAACCCGATATTAAGGCCTTTGCAGCAGTATCGCCCTCGACCAGGAGGGAAACCATGCTGACCGATATCCTGCTGCTTGCCTTTGCCGGCCTGATGGTGGCCGCCGCGTTTTCCGACGCGGTGCGCTTTACGATCCCCAACTGGTTGTGCGGCGTCATCGCCGCCGGATTTCCGCTGGTCGCCGTGGCGGCCGGACTTGGCTGGGCCGATGCCGGCCTGCATGTCCTCGCGGGATTTGTTGCCCTCGTCTTCGGATTCGCGCTTTTCGCGCCGGGCTGGATCGGCGGCGGTGACGCCAAGCTGATCGCTGCGGCCGCGCTCTGGATGGGGTGGACGGATCTGGCGGCCTTTGCTTTCCACACCGCGCTTGCTGGCGGTGTTCTGGTCCTGTTGCTGATCGGCATCCGCCGCATGGTTCCCGTTTTCGACCTTCCGGCCGGATGGGTCGCCCGAACCGCGATCGCGGAAGGCGCTCCGGTTCCCTATGGAATCGCGATCGCCGCTGGGGCCTTGTGGACCTTGCCCGGAAGCACGCTGTTTGCGGCCGTCTGAGTACCTCAGGCCCGGGCAAGATAAACTTTGCCGTGCAAGCGAATCATCCGGAATTACCGGCACATGCGGAAAAATCCGGAGTTCAAACGGATTGTCCGGATAGCATTAACGCGACTTTGAGGAATTCGGCTTCTCCTGTGGGGCGTATTCGTGCGCCCAAGAGGTTCGAAGCGTCCCATGAACGCTGTCCGTATTGCCATTCTTGCCGCCGCCGCGATCGCAGCGATCGCCGTGGCCTTCTTCGTAAAGCAGGCCATGTCGGGGTCCGATGCTCCGCAGGTCGTGCAGGTCCAGGAAGAGCGCCCGGCTGTTCGCATCCTGGCGGCACGTAACGACCTGGCGACGGGTGCGCGCGTGGGCGCTGGTGATTTTTACTGGCAAGCCTGGCCCGAAGAGGCGGTTTCCAACGGCTATATCGTCGAAGGCCAGGGACAGGGTATCGAGGATTTTGCCGGTTCCGTTGTTCGCGCACCGATCGCCCAGGGCGAGCCGATAACCGGCCGCCGCCTGGTGCAGCCCGGCGATGCCGGCTTCATGGCAGCTGTCCTGTCGCCGGGAATGCGTGCTGTGGCCGTGCCGATCTCGGCCGAGCGTGGTGCCGGTGGTTTCATTCTTCCCAATGACCGCGTCGACGTCATCGTCTCCTTCGAGGATGACGGGGAAGGCGCCCGCGGCGGCCGTCGGGCATTCGTTGCCCGCACGATCGTGGAAAATGCGCGCGTCCTGGCCATCGACGAAATGTTCGGTGATGGCGAGGGTGAGGAAAATGTCGTCGGCGATACCGCCACACTCGAGCTGACCCCGGACCAGGCACGCGCCGTCGCCGTCGCGGTTGCGCGCGGTGAGGTAACCCTCGTGCTGCGCAGCCTGACGGACAATGAAGGCGGTCCTGTTCTTGTGACCGGCGGCGAAATGGCTGACGCCGATGGAATGACCGAAAGCCTGTCACCGCGCACGAACCAGGTGACGCTGATCCGTTACGGCCATGCCCAGCAAATCGCGCTGGCCGGAGACGAGTGAGGACTGACGCGATGATCCGCTCCCTGATCCTTCTCGCCGCGATAGCGGTTGCCGCTCCGGTCCAGGCCCAGGCGCCTGGTACTGAACGCGGCAACACCATGCAGGTCTACATCCGCGAGCCTGGCGATGGCCCGGTCTCGCAGAATCTGGATCTGCCGCTGTCCAAGGCTGCAGTCGTCCATCTGCCGGTCGACGTTGCCGATGTGCTGGTGACCAATCCCGAAGTCGTCGACGCTGTCGTGCGGACGCCGCGCCGGGCCTATCTGATGGGTATGGGTATCGGCCAGACGAATGCCTTTTTCTTCGACGCCGACGGTCAGCTGATCCTCGATCTCAACCTGCGCGTCGAACGCGATCTGGCGCCGCTGCAGGACGCGCTGGAGCGTTTCCTGCCGAATGCGCGCGTCCAGGCCGAGGCGATGAATGACCACATCGTGCTGTCCGGCTCGGTGCCGAGTGCTTCGGACGCCGATGCGGCCTTGCGGATTGCCCAGCGCTGGGTCGACGATCCGGAGAACATCCTGTCCATGATCTCGGTCCAGGCGCGCGAGCAGGTGATGCTGAAAGTGCGCATCGTGGAGATGCGCCGGACCATCGTTCGCCAGCTTGGTGTCAATCTGACAGCGGGCGGCAACACTGGCGAATTCGGTTTCCAGGTCGAAACGGAGCCGCAATTCTCGCAGGTCGGGTCCTTCCTGGGCGGAATGGGTGCCCTGCTGGAATGGACCAGCGGGAACCCCACAGGCGTAACCGATGTCTCGACCCTCCTGCAGGCAATGGAGCGGGTTGGTCTGGTCCGTACGCTGGCCGAACCCAACCTGACTGCGATCACGGGTGAATCGGCCAACTTCCTGGCGGGTGGCGAATTCCCGGTTCCGGTCGGCCGCGACCGCGACGGCAACGTCATCATCGAATACAAGCCGTTCGGCGTCGGGCTGGGCTTTACGCCGGTCGTCCTTTCGGAAGGCCGCATCAGCCTGCGCATCTCGACAGAGGTCTCTGAGCTGACAACGCAGGGTGCGCTGACGGCCCAGGAAAGCCTGGTTGTGAACGATGCCGGTGAAGTGATCGGCACCGTGCCCGGCCTGACGATCCCCGCACTGAATGTGAACCGGGCCGAGACGACAGTGGAACTTCCCTCCGGCGGCAGCCTCGTTCTGGCTGGCCTGATCCAGGAAGAGACACGGCAGAATCTCGACGGCGTCCCGGGTGTTCGCAACCTGCCGGTTCTGGGCACGCTGTTCCGCTCGCGCGACTTCGAGAACCAGGAAACCGAACTGGTCGTGCTGGTCACGCCTTATCTGGTTGATCCGGCCAATCCGAACCAGCTGAATACTCCGGCCGATGGCTATCGCACGCCGCACGAGGCGACAGCCTTCCTCTTCAACCGGATCAACCAGGTTTATTCCGTGCCCGGTTCGGATGCCGGCGACCAGTCCTGGTCCGGTCCGGTCGGCTATCTGTTCGAGTAGGTGGAGTTGGTCATGACGGCGTTCCGTACAAGTTTCGCAGCCCTGGCTTCGCTTGCCGCCCTGACGGCTTGCGCGTCGACCCCGAGTGCCGATGTCGGTCTGCCGCGCGCAACCGCCATTGCGGAGACATTCCGCAGCGAGATGATGATCGATCCGCGCGACAATGGTCTGACCTGGCAGCAGCGCAGCCAGCTGGCAGCGATCGCCAGCGAGTACAAGGCGCGTGGCCATGGCCCGCTCGTAATCAGCTATCCTCAGGGCGGCGGCAGCCAGGACGCCGCGATTGGCGCTATCGCCGAGGCGCGGACCTTTCTCTACGAGCAGGGCATTGACTGGCGCCAGATCGTCGGCGGTGCGTATGACGCCCGGGGCGGGATGGACGGGCAGGTGATCTTCTCGTTCCGCCGCTATGCGGCGGTCGCACCTGAATGCGGAACCAGCTGGGACAATCTCGCTGTCGAGCGCGACAATCAGGCGTACAGCAATTTTGGCTGCGCGATGGCAGCCAATCTCGCCGCCATGATCGCCGATCCGCGCGATCTGGTCGCGCCGAGAACCATGGGGGTGGCAGATACGGGCCGTCGGCAGACCGTGCTTGATGCGTATCGGGCTGGGGAATCGACCGCGAGTGAGCGTTCCGATCACGAGAGCGGTGCGGTCTCGGAAGTCAACGAAAACTAGGGGGCGAAAGGCGCGAATGATGAACGACGCAAACAGAGCCCTCAGGGCCGATCCGCTCATGGATGACGGGGATGATCCGTTCCTGGAGGCCGAAGACGTTGAGCGGATGCTGCTCGGCGAGGCGGCCCCGGCGCGCCCTGCGCCGCCCATGAACGCGCCGCAAGGCGGCTTCGGCGCTGCCTATGATGATGACGGCGATGACCCGTATCTCGAAGACGAGGACGCCTTCGACGACAGCGACTATCCGGCCAGCCCCGCACCGCGCGCGACCTTCGATCCGAGCGCGGCCGAGTATGACGGCATGCACGACGAAGTCGCGCCTGTCGGAGCAAGCGGTGCCTTCTATGGCGAGGTCGATGGCGAGGTCTCCGACCAGCCGGTGCCGCGCATCACCGTAGCCGCCTTCTGTGAACGCCCTGAAACCGGCGCTCTGGTTCACAATGCCGGCAACGACCGCCGTCTTGCGAAAGCGCATGTCACGGTCGAACTCGGCGGTCTGCCTGCTGCAATCGAACGCTATCACGATGAATCAACGCCCAACCTGCTGATTGTCGAGAGTGGCATGCGCGGGCGGGGCCTGTTCGACCAGCTCGAGGAGCTGGCCGGCGTCTGCGATGCGGACACCAAGGTGATCATCGTCGGTGCCGCGAACGATATCGGTCTCTATCGCGAGCTGATGAAGCGCGGTGTGAGCGAGTATCTGGTGCCGCCGATGACGCCGCTGCACCTGATCCGCACGATCTCGGAGCTTTTCCTCGATCCCGATCAGCCTTTCGCCGGAAAGTCGATCGCCTTTATCGGGTCCAAGGGCGGCGTGGGCTCGTCGACCGTCGCGCACAATTGCGCCTGGGCCCTGACCGAAGGCATCCAGACCGACGCTGTTCTGGTCGATCTCGACCTGTCGTTCGGAACGGCGGGCCTGGACTTCAACCAGGATCCGGCCCAGACGCTGGGCGATGCCCTGGCCGAGCCCGACCGTCTGGATGATGCCCTGCTCGATCGCCTGCTGGTGCGCTGCACGGAACGGCTCAGCCTGTTCTCGGCACCGGCCACGCTCGACAAGGATTGGGAATTCTCGCCGTCCGAATACGAGATCGTGCTCGACAAGGTTCGCCGCCAGGCACCCTTCATGGCGCTCGATCTGCCGCACATCTGGATGCCCTGGGTCAAGCAGACACTGCTCAGCGCCGATCAGGTCGTGGTCACGGTGACGCCGGACCTGGCATCCCTGCGCAATGCGAAGAACCTGTTCGACCTGATCACCAGCGCGCGTCCGAATGACGAGCCGCCCAAGGTCGTTATCAACATGGCCGGCATGCCCAAGCGTCCTGAAATTCCGGTCAAGGATTTCGCCGAAGCGCTGGGCACCCAGCCGGCCCTCGTCTTGCCGTTCGAGCCGCAATTGTTCGGCAAGGCGGCGAATAACGGCCAGATGATCACCGAGCTCGATGCCAAGTCCAAGGCGGCGGAAGGCTTCACCCACCTGGCCGGTCTGGTCAGCGGTCGTGCGAGTACGCCGCAGCGTTCGCGTTCCCTGTTCGGAAAGATGTTCGGAGGCTAGTCAGCCATGTTCGGCAAGCGCGCCGGAGGTCCCACCACCCAACCGACGACACCGACCCCGCCGCCGGCGGAGGTCAAGGAGGCGCCTCGCAGCGATGCGGGCGCCGAACGTCGTCGTGCGCCTGCTCCCGCGCCCAAGCCCGCAGCCAAGGCTGCGCCGAAACCGTCTGTGCAGACCTTCCAGGCGCCCAAGCCTTCCAGGCCGGCGGCTGTGGCCGCTGCAGCCGCCCGGGCCCGTCCGCCTGCCGACAATGGCCGGTCGGAAGAGTATTACGCGATCAAGACGACGATCTTCAACGCGTTGATCGACACGATCGATCTGGGCCAGCTGGCCCGTCTCGACAATGAGACTGCCGCCGAAGAAATCCGCGACATCGTCACCGAGATCATCTCGATCAAGAATGTCGCCATGTCGATCGCGGAGCAGGAACAGCTGCTCCAGGACATCTGCAATGATGTGCTCGGCTTCGGTCCGCTGGAGCCGCTGCTGGCGCGCGACGACATCGCCGACATCATGGTCAACGGGGCCGACGACGTCTTCATCGAAGTGAACGGCAAGGTCGAGCGGACCAATATCCGCTTCCGTGACAACGCCCAGCTGATGAATATCTGTCAGCGGATCGTCAGCCAGGTCGGCCGCCGGGTCGACGAAAGCTCGCCGATCTGTGACGCGCGCCTGATGGACGGCTCGCGCGTCAACGTCATCGCGCCGCCGCTGGCGTTGGACGGTCCGACGCTGACCATTCGTAAGTTCAAGAAAGACAAGCTGACGATGAAGAACCTGGTGGAGTTCGCCTCCATCACGCCGGAAGGCGCCAAGGTTCTCGAAATCATCGGCGCCAGCCGCTGCAACGTGCTGATCTCCGGCGGTACCGGTTCGGGCAAGACGACACTCCTGAACTGCATGACCGGCTTCATCGAAGAAGACGAGCGCGTGGTGACCTGTGAGGACGCCGCGGAACTGCAGCTGCAGCAGCCGCACGTCGTGCGCCTGGAAACGCGCCCGCCGAACCTGGAAGGCCAGGGGCAGGTGACGATGCGCGATCTGGTGAAAAACTGTCTGCGTATGCGTCCGGAACGGATCATCGTCGGCGAGGTGCGCGGCCCGGAAGCCTTTGACCTCCTGCAGGCCATGAATACCGGTCACGACGGCTCGATGGGCACGCTGCACGCCAACTCGCCGCGCGAGGCCCTGTCACGGATCGAATCCATGATCACCATGGGCGGTTACAGCCTGCCGACGCGGACGATCCGCGAAATGATCGTTGGCTCGATCGATGTCGTTGTGCAGGCGGCCCGTCTTCGCGACGGTTCGCGGAAGATCACCCACATCACCGAAGTGGTCGGCATGGAAGGCGATGTCATCGTCACCCAGGACCTCTTCCTGTACGAGATCCAGGGTGAGGACGAGCACGGCCGGATCATCGGCCAGCACGCCTCGACCGGTATCGCCCGTCCGAAATTCTGGGACCGCGCCCGCTATTTCGGTCTGGAGCGCGAACTCGCCAACGCACTCGACGCAGCGGAGGCCTGACGCATGAATCCGGACATGGCCTTTTTGCTTGCAGCTGTTGCGGCCTTTGTCGCCGTCGGCGGTGTCGGCTGGGTAGCCGTCGGTTCGATGGGCGACGCCCAGTCGAAAAAGCGCATTACCCGGGCGGTGGGCGATGGCCAGCTCGTCCGGGGCAAGCGCCAGACCGCGGCGCTCGACCAGGCTGCCCAGCGCAAACGCCAGGTCCAGGAATCCCTCAAGGACATGGAGCAGCGCCAGCGCGACCAGCGCAAGAAGTCGCTGACCATCAAGGCGCGTATCCGCCAGGCCGGTATGTCGTTCTCGCCGAGCGTCTTCTGGATGATCTCGGCCGGGGCAGCGCTCACGGGGGCGCTGGTTGCCTTCATCACGGGTCAGAACCTGCTGGTTCTCGCAGCGATCACGCTGATCAGCGGCTTCGGTCTGCCACGCTGGTGGCTGGGCTTCCTGTGCGGCCGGCGGCAGAAGAAATTCACCGCCGAGTTCGCCAACTCGCTTGATGTTATCACGCGTGGCGTGAAGTCCGGCCTGCCGCTGAACGAGTGTCTGAAAATCCTGGCGACCGAGTCTCCGGAACCTGTCCGCACGGAGTTCGAGAAACTGGTCGAGGGAACCGCTGTCGGCGTGACGCTGGCGGACGGGCTCGACCGGATGTGCGAACGCATGCCGCTGCCCGAAGTGAACTTCTTTCGCACGGTGTTGGTGATCCAGCAGAAGACCGGCGGCAATCTCGCCGAAACCCTGGGCAATCTCGCCACCGTGCTGCGGTCGCGCAAGATGATGCGCGAGAAGATCAGCGCGCTCTCGTCTGAAGCCAAGTCGTCGGCTTTCATTATCGGGTCGTTGCCGCCTGCCGTGCTGGGCATCGTCTATGCGACGACACCGTCCTATATGGGCCAGATGTTCCAGGATCCGACAGGGCAGCTGATGCTGCTGGGCGGCGCATTCTGGATGTTCCTCGGCATCATGGTCATGCGCGGCATGATCAATTTCAAGATCTGAGGGCGTCATGTTCGGGCTCGATTTCGCCGATATCCGTGACTTCCTGATCTCGCCGGAAAATCTGGTGATGATGATATCCGCCGCGCTGGTATTCGCGACGATCGTCACGCTGGCCGCGCCGGCCATGAACACGAACTCCCTCGACAAGCGGATCAAGGGCGTGCGCAACCGCCGTGAGGAATTGCGCCGCAAGAGCCGTGAGGCGATGGAGCAGTCCGGCCGCAACAGTTCGATCCGCGGCGCCGAGGCCAAGGGCCTGATGCGCAAGGTTGTGGATGCGCTGAACCTGCAGAAGGCCTTCGAGGACCCCGACCTGCAGGACAAGCTGCAGCAGGCCGGCCTGCGCGGCAACAAGCCCGCCGTCGCCTTCTATTTCTTCCGTCTGGCCTCGCCGATCATCCTGTTCGCGGGCACGGCGACCTACGTCTTCATGATCAATGATTTCGGTCTTCCGACGATCACCCGCTGGTGTCTGGCCTTCGGTCTGGGCCTGCTCGGCTATTATGCGCCGAACGTCTATCTGAAGAACGCCGCCCAGAAACGTCAGCAATCGATCATGGGGGCCTTCCCGGACGCACTCGACCTGCTCCTGATCTGCGTGGAATCGGGGATGTCGATCGAGGCGGCCTTTCACAAGGTGTCCACTGAGGTCGGGTCTCAATCCATCGAGCTCGCGGAAGAACTGTCCCTGACAACGGCCGAACTGTCCTATCTCCAGGACCGGCGATCCGCCTACGAAAACCTCGGCAAGCGCACCAACCACCCCGGTGTGCGCGCTGTATGTACCTCCCTGATTCAGGCGGAACGATATGGTACACCGCTCGGACAGGCCCTGCGGGTCATGGCGAAGGAAAATCGCGACATGCGTCTGGCGACGGCCGAAAAGAAAGCCGCCTCGCTGCCGGCCAAGCTGACCGTGCCGATGATTGTGTTCTTCCTGCCGGTTCTGTTCGTTGTCATTCTCGGACCGGCGATTATCCGCTTTAACAGCCTGTGAAAATTCGTTTTGGCGCGCTATTTGATAGACTCGCCGCACGCTGCACAGGTGGACACAGCCCATGTTTTCGGGCCGCAAGACGGAAGAAGCCATCCGCGAGGATATTCGCGCTGCCGACCGCGCCGTTGGCGAGGCCATGCAGGCCCTGTCGGCTGACGATGTCCAGTCCGCCCGCAAGGCGCTGTCCGCCGCGCCCAGGACCCACTATGCCGATATGGGCTGGAAGGTTGGTCTGGCGACTGCGATGATCGAGTTGAAGGCTGGCAAGCGCCGCGCGGGGCTGCAGCGTCTGGTCACGATATGCGGACGTCTCGACGACACCTCCCTGTCGCGCGACGACAAGAACTATCTCAAGCTCTATGCACTCTATCGCGGAACCGAAGCCTCGAAGACCGGCCGGGCGCCGACGGAGCTGCGGGACATGGTCGAAGACTTCCGCTTCGATCACACCCTGGTCTCGCCCATCCTGCGCAAGGACTTTCCTCTCAAACATGTCGAGGACAATGAGGACGGGCCACCGCCTCCGCCCCCTCCGCCGCCTCTGAGCGTTGGCTGACACGTGAAGGCGCAAAAGGAAGGCGTTCAGGCGAAGTCGATGCCCATCCTGCACTTTCTCAGGTCGAAGCGGGCCGATTGGGTCGTCTTCGCGATTGCGCTTGTGCTGGTGGGCCGTCAGGCGTTGTCCTACGCGTTCTGGGGCATTGTCGACATTGCGGTTCGCCTGAATATCTGGCCGCCGGACCTCATCGCTTTTGACGCCTACGGGTATTACAGCCAGACCACCATATTGCATGAGGCCGTGTTCGTTGCGGCCTGCGCCAGCTTCATTGCGGCCTTCATCGCGCTGGTCCTGCGGGCTCGCCTGGCCCTGCCGCTTCTCGTCTTCTGCCTGGTGCCGGGTATCGCAGACTGGGTGATGATGACGTCGATCCCCCAAATGGCGAATGATCTCAGCGGCTACATCCATCTCATCGGCCATCTTGTGGCGGTATGCGCGCTCGCCTATCTGCACCGGCGTGGCTTTCTGCGCTAGCGGACAGCCGGATCCGGGACAAACGAGGGAGCCGATCGCATGAGCCGGGAACACGTCTACACTACCCGCATCGTCTGGACCGGTGACCGGGGCGAGGGAACGCGGACCTACAAGGGGTATGACCGGACCTGGAATGTGGAGACACCCGGCAAGCCGGTCATCCATTGTTCCAACGATCCGCTGCTGGGTGGCGACCCCGGTTTGCCCAACCCGGAAGACATGCTCCTCAGTGCGCTGTCGGCGTGCCACATGCTCTGGTATCTGCACCTCGCCAGTTCGGCGGGGATCGTGGTGACAGGGTATGAGGACAATCCGGACGGGGTGGGCGAGACGCTGCCCGACGGGTCGGGCCGTTTCCTGAGAGCAACGCTGCGGCCGCGAATTTCGGTGGAGCCTGGAACCGACACGGCAAGAGCCGACGCGCTGCACAAGGAGGTGCACCGCTTCTGCTTCATAGCCCGGTCGGTGAACTTCCCGATCGAGTACGATGCGGAATATGTCGAGGGTTGAGGCCTAGTCTGCGCGCACGGCGTCATAGCGCCGGCGGGATGTCAGCATCGAGCGGATATAAGCCATGTTGGCCTCGGCCATTTGCGGCGAGACATCCACGCGTGCCATCGTTTCGGCTTCCTCGAAACGGCCTTGCAGGGCCATGGCGAGGGCGAGGTTCTGGCGTACCGTCGGATCGGCGCCCGGACGGATCATCGCCTCACGCAGCATGCGCTCCGCGGTCTCGGTTTCCCCGGCCGCCATGTAGGACAGCGCGATATTCGACAGGATGGACGGGTTGCCCGGCTGCAGCTCGAGCGCGGCCTGGAAACTGGCCCGGGCTGGGCCTGTCTGGCCGGCCTGTTCCTGCGCTACGCCGAGGGCGTTGAGATACTGCCAGTTGCCGGGATCGATCTGCGTCGCCCGGCGCAGCGCTTCCATTCCGCCCGCACCGCGCCCGGCGGCGGCCATGGCGCTGCCATAGGCGAACAAGAGCGGTGCGTTGTCGGGGTAGAGCGCAAGCGATTGTTGCGCCACTTCTGCTGCGCGGCGGTGATTTCCCAGCTGGCGCAGCGTGCTCGAAAGTTCGGTTGCGGCTTCCAGATCAGACGGGTTCAGTTCGTGGGCTTCGGCCCAGAATGCGGCCTGGGTCAGGAGGTCCTGGCTGCGGATGGCGTCGCGTTCGGTCTGCGAGGCCGGCACGATCGTGTTGGCGTTCATCGTGTCGATGACGGCCTGTTCCTGTTCGGTCGGTGCCGTGGTGGTGGCACAGGCCGAAACGGCCAGGAAGACGAGCGGGGCAAGGGCGTAAATCGGTCGCATGAGACGAATCGGTCAACTGTGGGCGTCTCTTGAATCTGCGCCTGCCCGGTCAAGAATGGGTTAATCGCAGTTCGGCCGCATCGCGGCACACGGGAAAGGTTGATCATGACTTCGATATTCGCGTCCGGCGGGACGGCGCTCACCCTGCGGCTCGTAACGGCGGAGGCCAGTGCAGACATGGTCGGAGCCCTGCCGGAGGCGCTGCGTCCCCTGGCGGCCGGTTTCGAAGGCAAGCCGGGCCAGGTTGTGCGCTTTCCCGCTGGCAGTGACAGCGACGCCTGGCTGGGTATCGGTCCCGGCAAGGATGTCTTCGCGATCGGCGCCGCCGCGAAAGCGCTCGCCGGCGGCGACTGGCAGATCGAGGCTCTGCCCGAGGGCTGGGACCCGACCCTGACTGCGACCGCCTGGGCGCTGGGCGGCTACAGTTTCACGCTCTACAAGCCCGCAGATCGCGAACCCGCGCGGCTGGCCCTGCCCGAGGGCGCCGACGCTGCGGAAGCCGAGGCCGTGGTGCGTGCGGTCACGCTGACACGCGATCTGGTCAACACACCGGCCGACCGGATGGGGCCGGAAGGTCTGGAGAACGCCTTCCGCTCGCTGGCCGAACGCTTCGAAGCGACGGTGCGGGTTGTGCGCGGCGACGACCTTCTCGCCCAGAACTATCCGATGATCCATGCGGTCGGACGGGCGGCCGGCGAGGCGCCGCGTCTGCTTGAGCTGGAATGGGGCGAGGAGAGCCATCCGCGCGTTGCGATCGTCGGCAAGGGCGTTTGCTTTGACAGCGGCGGCCTGGACCTCAAGGCGGCCCAGTTCATGCGCCTGATGAAGAAGGATATGGGCGGCGCGGCCAATGCGATGGGGCTGGCCAGCATGATCATGGCGGCCGGCCTGCCGGTCCGGCTGCACCTTCTGGTGCCGGCCGTCGAGAATGCCGTCGGTGCCGGTGCCTTCCGTCCGGGCGACATTCTCACATCGCGCAAGGGCATCACCGTCGAGGTGGACAATACCGACGCGGAAGGCCGGCTTGTGCTTGCAGACGCGCTGGCGCGGGCGACCGAAGAGAAGGTCGATCTGCTGCTCGACTTCGCGACGCTGACCGGCGCGGCGCGCGTTGCGCTGGGGCCTGAAGTGGCGCCCTTCTATACCGATCAGGACGATCTGGCCGCCGATCTCGCCGGGGCCGCGGTGAAAGTGTTCGACCCGGTCTGGCGCATGCCGCTGTGGGATGGCTATGAAGGCGATATCGACAGCGAGATCTCGGATATCGTGAACTCGACCGCCATGCCGATGGCGGGATCGATCACGGCGGGCCTCTTCCTGCGCCGGTTCGTCGGCGATGCGGCCTGGATGCATTTCGACATCTTTGCCTGGAATCCCAAGGACCGTCCGGGGCGTCCCAAGGGCGGCGACATGCATGCCGCACGCGCCGTTTACCAAATGCTCAAGGAACGCTTTCAGGATTAGCCGCGACCCCTTCGGGGCGATTCGCAGGCTGAACGGGAGCGTGCCGGATGGCATCCCAGGCGATGACATCGCTTGAAATGATGCGCCGCGTATCGGCGGACGCGCTGCAGGGCGAAACGGCGGACCTCACGGCCCGCCAGTTCGCGCTGCTGCTGTCGATCTTCATGCAGCCGGGCCCCCACGCCGTGCGGGACCTGTCGCGCGCGCTCGGCCTGCCCAAACCGGCCGTGACACGCGCCCTGGACGTGCTCGAGCGGCAGGGGTTCGTGCGCCGCAAGCGAGACCGTGACGACAAGCGGGACGTCTCGGTGCACCGCACTGTCAAAGGCGCTGTCTTCCTGTACGATTACGGCGAACGTGTTGCCGTCCGTGCCGAGGAAACCCGCACATGTCCCACCTGGATCCCCGCCTCACGCCCGCCAGGCCCGATCTCGCGGCCGCCCATCTGAAAGGGCAGGTCGAAGCGGCGCGCTTCGTGGAGCCGGCCGACTATCAATCTGTGATCGCTGCTGCGCCGATCCGCCGGGCGCCCGCGCCCGACGGTGCCATGGACGATCAGGTGCTGGCCGGCGAGGTCTTCGCGGTTCTGGAAGCGCGCGATGGCTGGGGCTGGGGCTTCTCCCGCGCCGGCGGCTATGTCGGATGGGTCGACCTCGCCGGCTTCTCCACGACGATCCGTCAGCCTGATCGGCGCATCACCGCATTGCGCACCTATGCCTTTTCAAAGCCGGACATCAAATCGGCCCCGCGCCATCTGCTCAGCCTGAACGCGCTGGTTTCGACAGGCGCGCGTGAGGGCCGCTTCATCGAGGCTGAGGGCCTGGGCTGGGTGGTCGAGGCCCATACCGGCGCTCCTGATGATCATGCCGGCGACTTCGTCGCTGTGGCCGAAAGCTTTCTCGCGACGCCCTATCTCTGGGGCGGCAAGGAGAGTCTTGGGCTGGACTGCTCCGGTCTCGTGCAGATGGCGCTCCGCGCAGCGGGCATCGATGTGCCGCGGGATGCGGATCAGCAGGAGGCCGCGCTGAAGGCCGCCTGGCAGGACGTCACCGGTGACGAGGCACGCGAGCGTGGCGATATCGTTTTCTGGCCTGGCCATGTCGGGATCATGGTCGACTCGGAACACCTGCTGCACGCCAATGCCGGTTTCATGGATGTCACGCTGGAGCTCTTTTCCGAAGCCGAAACGCGAATCCGGGAAAAGGAAAATCCTGTGCGCACGATCGTCCGTCCCGTCTGACACCTGGCGGGGCTGACAGCCGGCACAAAAAAGCCCGGGTCAGGTGACCCGGGCTTTTCTGTTCGTATCGGAGGTGGGCCTAGTGGCCGCCTTCCTGAGGTTCTTCACCGGCAGCAGCCGCGTCGTCTTCGGCCGGTGCGGGTTCTTCACCTTCAGGTGCCATCTCCGCAGCCCGTTCGCCGGCCTCTTCAGCCATGTCGCCCATGGCTTCGCCAGCCTGCTCGGCCATATCGGAGACTTCTTCCGTCATTTCGCTCTCTTCCGGCAGCGGGTCCGGGAAGGGCAGCGGGTTGTCCGACAGGCTGTGCAGATAGGCGATCAGGTCGAAACGCTGGGCTTCGTCGCTGAGGCCGCGGAAGGACATCGCCGTACCGGGCGCGTAGGAGGCCGGGCTCTCGATGAAGTGGTTCAGGGCCTCATAGGTCCATTCCCCTTCCAGCGCCTGCAGGGCTGCGGAGTAGGAGAAACCGGCATGGGATGCGATGTCCGCACCCACAACACCCCAGAGATTGGGGCCGACGCCATTGGCACCGCCTTGCTCGAAATTGTGGCAGGCGGCACAGCGGCGCGCGACACGCTCACCGTTGGATATGTCTGCATTGGCCAGCAGGAGGCCGTAGTCGGTCGGACCTTCCTCGACCGGTTCGGCCTCGCCGCCGCCCGATTCGATTGCAGCCCAGTCAACCGGATACGAGGTGTTCTCGTCGGTCAGCTCGTGCGCGCCGTGCGAGGGAACCAGCAGGTGCCCAAGCTCGGTAATGGCCATCACAGCCAGCACTGCGCCGATCAGGACACCGGCCACCTTGTTCCAGAAGAGATCGCCCATGGACGCCCCCAAAATTAGTCAGGTCGAAAATCGTGGCCGTGTTTGGCATGCGCTGCGCGGACAGGCAACAGTCCAGCGCGTTCTTGTGCATGCGTTAACACGACGCATGACCACAGGCTTGCAGGATTTTCATGCAACGGAAAGACCAAAAATCGCAGTTCGCGCGTTGTGTCGGGGCGAACCGGCTGCAGCCGGGATTGTCTGGCAGGCCGTCATGTCGGGGAGGGCATGGTGGCGGTCAGTCGGTCTGCAGACGGACGGCTTGAAACCCCCGAAGCCCGTTCCCAGCTGTGGGACGGGCTGGGAACCCGCAACTGGCGCAACGACGCCATGTATAGAGTAAGGTTGATAAAATGCTGCGTACCCTTTCCCTCGCCTCCCTTTCCATCCTTGCGCTCACTGCCGGTGCAACGGCTCAGCAGGGCGAGTTCCGCCTCGGCGGCGGCTATGAGCGCTTCGACTTCGACGATGTCGATGTGGACACAGCCGTTGTTCGCGGTGGCTACGACTTCAATCGCTTCTTCGGCGTTGAGGGCCAGGCCAATATCGGCATCAATGACGAGTCCGTGACGGTGGCCGGCGTGACCGGCGATGTCGGTCTCGATTATTCGCTCGGCGCGTTCGGTGTCGTGCGCCCCTGGTCGAACGAGCAGGCCAATGTCTTCCTGCGCGGCGGCTACACCACGACCGAATTCGATGCCGATATTGCCGGTCTGAACTATGACGGCAGCGACGAGGCCTGGGCTTTCGGCGTCGGCGGCGAGTGGTTCTTCGCCGGCGATAACGGCGTCCGCCTCGACTATACCCGTTATGATTATGACGATGGCGGTGAAGCCGACACCTACGGCATTTCCTACGTCCGTCGCTTCGGCGGCTAGGCAAAGCCGTAAACTGTCTTGAAAAGCGAAAGGCCGTGCCCGCCGGGTGCGGCCTTTTCCTTCATTGCGGACACGTAATCGAGATGAACGCCGCGTTCAGCCCGGGCTCACGCTTCCGGCGGCAATTTCCCCGTGCGAGGGCATCAAATGCGAGGAAATACAAAATGTTCAGAGTGCTGAGTGCGTGCGTGCTGGCATGGGCGGGTCTGGCTGCGGCCGGTCACGCGCAGACGGCTGACAATGGCTTCAACCTGTCGGCCGGCTATAGCCGTATCGATCTCGAGAATTTCGATCTCGGCGCAGCAACGATTCGCGGCGGCTATGATTTCAACCGCTATCTCGGCGTCGAGGCCCAGCTCGATATCGGCATTGACGGCGATGATGCCAATGCCTGCCCGGTGGATGCCGTGTGCATCGCCGCGATCTCGACGCTGGACCTGGAATACTCCGTCGGTGCGTTTGCAGTCGGACGTTTTCCCGTCACCGACAGTTTCAGCGTCTTCGGCCGCCTGGGTTATGTGACGACCGAGTTCGACGCCAATTTCGCCTATGGCGGTTCCACGGATGACCAGGCCATCGCCTGGGGTGTCGGTGCCCAGTATGATCTGTGGGAGAACGGTGCGATCCGGTTCGACTATACCCGGACCGATTATGACGATTTCGGCGAGGCCGACAGTTTCGGCCTGTCCTATGTCCATCGTTTCGGCGGCTGACAGCCGGCTCCGGAACGCTGCGAAAATGAACGGGAGCTGCGATGCGGCTCCCGTTTTCTTTTGGCCGGTGTTCGAGGAGGACTCGGCGCCTCGGTTCGGGTGTGTTATGGTTGCTTTACGGCACCATAAAGGATGCATAACTGCCCCATAGGTGCCCCATGCGTGTGACGCCGCGCCGCCTGCGAGAGCCATGAGCCCGCCGGACGGGCGTCGCTCCGGGCCGAACGGGCCCGGATCTGTTCTGACAGTTCCGACCCACACCGCCCGGCGGCGGTCTGCCGGGCGTCGCACGAAAGGCGATGCAATGACCCAGTTCACGATCTTCGACGAAACGTCCGCACCCGCCGACTCAAAGCCGATCCTGCGTTCGGTGAAAGCCCGGCTCGGCTTCATCCCCAACATCATGGGCGAGCTCGCCGCCTCGCCCTCGGCGCTCGACGCCTATGCGACCCTGTCCGCCGTTTTCGGGCGCAGCGGCCTGACCCAGATCGAGCGCAATGTTGTGCTCCTGACCACCGATTTCGAGAATAATTGCGGGTATTGCATGGCGGCGGATTCCACGATCGCCCTGAATACCGGCCTCGAGCGCGAAATCGTTGTGGCAATCCGCGAAGGCCGGATCATCCAGAGCGATGCGCGGCTTGAGGCTTTGCACCAGTTCACCCGTGCCATGGTGCGCGAGCGGGGCCTGGTGGAGCGCCACGATATCGACGCCTTCCTGCGCGCCGGCTTCACCAAGGCCAATGTGCTCGACGTGGTGACCGGCGTGACGCTGAAAACCATGTCCAACTACACCAATCACATCGCCGAGACCGAGCTGGACGACAGTTTCGCGCCGATGGCCTGGTCCAAACCTCTCCTCCAGCACGCCGACTGATCAGACGGAAGCCCGATTGGCGGACACCTGCGGGGCCGGATTGCCGGCCCCGCTTTTTTGCCGCCCCGTCTTTTTGCCGGAAATCAGATTTTCCGCTCGACCCAGAGCTCGGCGAGGCGCCGGGCGATCGCGATCGGGGGCGGCATCGCGGCCTCGGGATGCGTCCCGGCCAGCATGTCGCGGACATCGTCCCGCGAGAACCAGCGCGCGTCTTCCAACTCGTGGGCATCGATGGTCAGCGTGGCGTCGAGCACCGGTGCGACCAGGCCCACCATCAGCGAGGAGGGGAAGGGCCAGGGCTGGGCCATGACATAGCGGGTGGCAGCGATGTCGGCGGTCACACCGGACTCTTCCTTCAGTTCGCGCGCGCAGGCCTCTTCCGGTGTCTCGGCCGGTTCGACGAAGCCGGCGAGGGCCGACCACATCCCTTCCGGCCAGCTGGCCTGCCGGCCCAGAAGACAGCGCTCGCCGTCGGTGGCGAGCATGATCACCACGGGATCGACGCGCGGGAAATGCTCGGCGCCGCAGCCGTCGCAGCTGCGGCGATTGCCGCCCGAGCGCATGCGGGTCGGCTGGCCGCAATTGGCGCAGAAACCGTGCCGGTCGTGCCAGGCCAGGATGGACTTGGCATAGCCGTAGATCGCCGCCTCGTCGGCCGGAAGACCCATGGCGGCGCGCCGGGCGTCCAGGCGCATCGTGCCCTCCGGCTCCGGCGTGTCGGTATCCAGCTGGGCGGCAAAACAGGGCGAGCCGCGATAATGGCCCAGGAAGACGCGCGGTCCCGTTGTCGCCAGGGCGGCCAGCTCGTCCGGCCGGAACCAGAAAATGGCACCCTCCGGCGACAGCAGCGGATCGCCCGCCTGCAGCACCATCCACCAGCCCTCATCGCCGTCCATCAGCGCGCTCAGCCTTGCCTCGTCGCGTCTGAGGACTTCACCGCGATCCAGCGGAGCGCCGGCGAAAACGAGCGGGGCGGCATCGGCGAGCAGGGTTCTGTCATTCATGGGGAGATGTCCGGTCAGCGGCCCTGCAGGCTTAGCCGTATGCGGCGCGGGCATCAATCGGGCAGTGCGGACGGCGCACCGGCTACAGGGCGACCCGTTCGCCGTGTTCGGGGATGTGGCAGTCCCAGCCCAGCTCGTGCTCGATCCGGTCGCGCAGCGCCCGCGAGGCCTGTGGCTCGCCATGCACGAGAAAGGTCCGGCGGGGCGGCTGTTCGAAGCGGCGAAGCCAGCCCATCAGCCCGTCGGCATCGGCGTGGGCCGACAGCATGGGCAGATCCGCCACCTCGGCTTCGATCGGAACCGTGCGGCCGTGCAGCCGGATTTCGTCGGCACCGGCGAGGATCGCCGCGCCGGGCGTGCCGGGCGCCTGGAAACCGGAGAACAGGATCGTGTTGCGCCGGTGCGGCGCATAGGCCTTGAGGTGGTGCTGCACCCGTCCGCCGGTCACCATCCCGCTGGCGGCGATGATGATCTTGGGCATGGGGTCCGCAGTCAGTTCCTTGGACCGCTCCGTGTCGCGGACATATTCGATCATCCGGCCCATGGCGCGGGCATCGGCAGCGCTCAGCTTGTGTTCGCCGACATGGCGGTTGAGCAGGATGCTGGCATCGATGGCCATCGGGCTGTCCAGATAGACCGGGATGGAGTCCAGCCGGCCGGCACATTTCAGCCGCCACAGATGCCAGGTCAGCAATTGGGCGCGTCCGACCGCGAAGGCGGGGATGATCACGGTGCCGCCACGCCGGACGGTGCGCTCGACGACATCGTGCAGCAGGTCGGCGACGTCGCGGCGTTCGTGCAGGCGGTCGCCATAGGTGGTTTCCAGCAGCAGGAAGTCGGCGCGGCCGACCGGGTCGGGATCCGGCAGCAGCGGATCGTCCTCGCGGCCCAGATCGCCGGAGAACACGATGCGCCGGCCCTGCCAGTCGAGCGTGACGGTTGCGGCGCCGAGAATGTGGCCGGCCCGGCGGAATACCAGCCGCGCTCCGGGAACCGGCTCGACCGTCTCGCCGAATTCGACACTGTCGAACTGTTCCATCGCGGCCTTGGCGTCTTCCTCGGTGTAGAGCGGCAGGGCCGGGTCGTGGCGCGAGAAGCGCTTGCGATTGGCGTATTCCGCATCGCGCTCCTGGAGATAGCCGCTGTCGGTCAGCAGGATTTCGCACAGATCCAGCGTCGGCGGGGTGCACAGGACGGGGCCGCGATACCCGTCCTTGATGAGGCGGGGGATATAGCCGGAATGATCGAGATGGGCGTGGGACAGGGCGAGGGCGTCGATCCGCGCGGGGTCGATGCCGAAACCGGACCAGTTGCGGGTGCGGATGTCGCGCCGGCCCTGGAACATGCCGCAATCGAGCAGGATGTCCCGTCCCGCCGAACTGAGAAGATGCCGCGACCCGGTCACCGTGCCGGCCGCGCCGAGAAAGGTCAGCTCGAGCTTTTCCATCCGCATCCTCCTTCCAGCACCTTTCCGGGGGAGACGCGCAAAGGCAAGCGTGGCGACGCGCCGCAGGGGGCGGCGCCGATTTGTCACTTGCATTTGCGAATGAGTCGCAATTATTGTCGCGGCAGGAGGTGTCGAAATGGATCCGAAATCGCAAAGATCGTCAGCCCTGTGCGCCCATCACGCCCAGATGGCTGTGCGCGACTGGCTGGAGACCCAGGCGCGGGTGACGGGATACTGGCGTGACGTCCTGCTGTCCTCGGGCGGCAGCGAGGAACTCATCGCCGTGCTCGATCATCATGCCGATGTGCTCGCGGCGGCGGCCCGGCTGGACAGTGCCGAACCCGTCTTCGCGCACTAGCCCGGGCTTGCCGGCACTGAGGGGAACCGCCGGGCCGCTGCAACGTTCCATTGAGAACGAGACAGAGGCGCGCTGCGCGACGCGGCGTTCGGTGGTGTGGGAACAGTCAGGCGGATACTTGTTTTTGCGGCAGTACTGACCGCCGCCTTCGCGGTGATGGTGACGGGTGGATTCTGGTTCCTCTCGTCGCCGGATCGCGCGACCGGCTTTGTCGAGGCGCGCCTGGCAGCAATGGCCGGACGGCCCGTGGCGCTGGAAGGGGCCTGGGTGAGCCCCGGGCTGAAGCCGGTGCTCCATCTGCGCCAGCTCGAGATCGAGCGCACCGGCTCGGCGCAGACGATCGATCTTCATCTCGACCCGGCCGGGATCCTCCCGGGACGCCAGCTCATCGCTTTCGCCGGGATCGACGAGGCCGCCTTCACCTACCGCATGCGGGGGCGTGACGGGTCCGGCGGCCTGCCGGGCTATCTCTCAACTGTGCGCGATGTCGACATCACGCAATTGCGGCTGAGCATACAGCGGCCGGGGCGGGAGCCGGCTCTGCTGATCATCACCGAAGCGCGGGGCAATCTCGCCAGCGGGGATTTCCGTCTCACCGCGGCAGGCGGTCGGTCGGTGCTGCATCTCAACGGGTCGGCCGAAGGCCTGTCGCTGGACGGGTTTTCCGGCGAGATGGAGATGCACGGGCGCAACTTCGCCGAGCTGGCGGCGGTTTTCGGCCTGTCGGCGCCGGATACGCCGCCCTTCTCGCTCTATGGAGACGTCGCCCACGAAGACGGTATCTGGACGTTCAGCCCCTTCAACGGGCTGGTCGGCGATTCCGATCTTGCCGGCACCATGTCCGCCGATTTCGGACGGCCGCGCCCGCGGCTGACGGCGGACCTCACCTCCGACAATCTCGACTTCGACGATCTGGGCGTGGTGATCGGCGCGCCGTCAGATATCGACCGGACAACCGCCAATGACGAACAGGAAGCGGCGAACCGGGCCTATGCGTCCAGCGGACGGCTGATCCCGAATGCGCGTCTGGATACCACACGCGTGCGCACCGCCGACGCCCGGGTGCGTTTTAGCGCCCGCAATGTGCAGGCCGGCGCCGTTCCGCTGAGCGCGATGGAGATCGTTTTCGAACTGGACAATGGCGTGATGACGTTCGAGCCGCTGGCCTTCGAGACGGCGGATCGGGGCCGCCTGACCGCCTATGCGACGATCGATGCCCGCACAGACACGGTGCGCACGGAGGCCGAAGGCGAGCTGGACGGGTTCGAGCTGGCCTCGATCGGCAATGGACGGCTGGCCCGGGGCCAGATGCATGTCGCCTTCGCGCTGGCCATGACCGGTGCGGACCTGCGAACCGCTTTTGCCTCGGCCGATGGCGAGATCACCGCGCAGGCGGCGCCGGGAGCCCGGATCCGTCATCTCGCGGTCGAGGGCGCCGGTCTCGATGTCGGCGAAATCCTGCTGCTGCGGTTGTCGGAAGACGAGGCCGATCCCGGCTTTATTCCCGTGAACTGCGCCGGCGGCGTGTTCCGCGCCCGCGATGGCCGGCTTCAGGCGGAAAACGTCCTCGTCGATACCGATGACAGTGTCGTCGCGCTCGACGGCCAGGTCTCGCTGGAGACCGAACGGCTGGCGCTTGCTGTCGCCGCAGAGGCGAAGGATGTCTCCTGGGGCAATCTGCTGGGCGGTGTCGCCGTGAACGGAACCCTGCGCAATCCCGACATCGATGTGGATGCGGCACCGTCTGTGCTGCAGGGCGTGCTGGCGGGGCTTCTGGGCAGTGCGGCGGGGCCGCTGGCGGTGCTTCCCTTCACCGAACTCGGCCTGGGCGAGGCGGTGTCCTGCGACAGCCTGCCGGGCCCGCCGGCCGGGTGAGGCCACGGCGAAAAAGGCTGCAGGCCGCGGCTTGCATGACGCTGTCCGGCGGGCGATATAGGGGGCGGAAGGCCGGCGGTGGACGGGCACCTCGCCAACCCGGTCAGGTCCGGAAGGAAGCAGCCGTAACGAGTTTCGTCCGGGTCGCTGTCCGGTCTTCCACGCGCAATCGCGCCGCCCGGATCGGGGGACGCCCCCGGTACAGGGTCTGTCAGCCGCAGCCAGAAGAGCCCTCATGGACGATACGCCGCTCCCAGCTGACGACACCGCAGCGGGCGAAGCGTTGATGCCGGGTCTCGACCTGCCGCAGACGGCGCCGGACCCGGGCTACCAGGTCCTGGCCCGCAAATACCGTCCGTCGAAATTCGAGGACCTGATCGGCCAGGACGCCATGGTGCGCACCCTGACGAATGCCTTCGCGGCAGGCCGTATTGCCCATGCCTACATGCTCACCGGCGTGCGCGGTATCGGCAAGACGACGACGGCGCGCCTGATTGCCCGTGCCCTCAATTATGAAACCGACACGGCCGACGGACCGGCGATGACGCTGTCCGAACCGGGCCGCCATTGCGAGGCCATCGCGCGCTCCGCGCATGTCGATGTGATGGAGATGGACGCCGCCTCGCGGACCGGCGTCAACGATATCCGCGAGATCCTCGACGGTGTGCGCTATGCGCCGGTGTCCGCGCGCTACAAGGTCTACATCATCGACGAGGTCCACATGCTGTCGACCTCGGCCTTCAATGCGCTCCTCAAGACGCTCGAGGAACCGCCCGAGCACGCCAAGTTCATCTTCGCGACGACCGAGATCCGCAAAGTGCCGGTGACGGTGCTGTCGCGCTGCCAGCGTTTCGATCTCAAGCGGATCGACCGCGAGGTTCTGACCGATCATCTGACACGCATTTGCGGCCTGGAAAACGCGTCTGTCGATCGCGAGGGCCTGTCCCTGATCGCGCGCGCCGCCGAGGGCTCGGTGCGGGACGCGCTGTCCCTGCTGGACCAGGCGATCGTGCAGGGCAGCGAGGAGACCGGCCCGGTCACCGCGCCTCAGGTGCGCGACATGCTGGGCCTGGCCGACCGCGCCCGCGTGCTCGACCTTCTCGAACAGGCCCTGTCGGGCAAGACGGCGGATGCGCTGGAAGAGATCGGCGCGCTCTACGATGCCGGCGGCGATCCGGTGGTGATCACGCGCGACCTGCTCGACTATGTCCATGCCCTCTCGCGGGTGAAGGCGGCCGGTCCCGGCGCCGATCTCGGCGAGGCGGCGGATACCGTCCAGCGCATTGCCGGCCTGGCCGAGAAACAGTCTCTCGCTCAGCTGACCCGGCTCTGGAAAATCCTGCTGACGGGGCTCGACGATGTGCGCAATGCACCAGATGCGCTGGCCGCGGCCGAGATGACGGTGCTGCGCCTGGCCGCTGCGGCCTCGCTGCCGCCGCCCGAAGAGGCCGCGCGCATCCTGGCCGGACATCCGCCCGCCGCTCCGCCTGACTCTTCGCCTGCCGCCTCGCCCGCCTCTCTGGCCGGGGAGGCGCCGGGAAAGCCTGAGCCGGCGTCACAAGCGCCGGCGCATGCTGACCGCCCTGCCGCGCCGGTTGCGCCTGCCGAAGCCGAAAGCGAACTGCCTGGTCCCCGGACGTTCGAGGCGCTGATCGCGCTGTTGCGCGAGAAGCGCGACATCGCCCTGCAGTCGGATGTCGAGCGCTATGTGCGGCCCGGCGCCTTCCGACCGGGCTCCTTCACCTTCCAGCCGGTCGAGGACTACCCGCCGGATCTGGCCCAGCGGCTGGCCAAGCGGCTGCAGGAATGGACCGGCGCGCGCTGGGCCATCCTGGCCGATCATGAAGTGCGGGGCGGCGAGACCTGGGCGGAACGCCGTCAGCGCGAGGCCGAGGAAAAGCTGGAGCGCGCGCGGCAGGATCCCGCTGTAGCCGAAGCCTTGCGTCTCTTCCCGGGCGCAGAGATTGTCGCCGTGCGCGAGGCGCCGGCCGCCGACGGCGATGCAGACGAGAAGACAACGGAGAGACGGGCATGAAAGACCTGATGGGCCTGATGAAACAGGCGCAGGCCATGCAGCAGAAAATGGCCGAAGCCCAGGCCAGGCTCGACGAGGCCGAGGTGACCGGTGAGGCCGGTGCCGGCCTGATCGCGATGACGATGACCGCCAAGGGCGATCTCAAGCGTGTCTCGATCGACAAGAGCCTGATCGATCCGGACGAGCCGGAAATCCTGGAAGACCTGATCCTGGCGGCCCATGCCGACGCCCGGCGCAAGGCCGAGGTGCGCCAGCAGGAAGTCCTCAAGGAAGCGGCCGGCGGGCTGGACCTGCCGCCCGGCATGAACCTTCCGTTCTAGATATGGGAGGCGGGACGTGTACCTCTGGTACGCGTCCCGGGAAGACCTCCACGACTGCCGCAATCCAGAAGAAACCGGCTTTTTCGGGGATAGGCTTTTTTCGGGGACACGTACCCAAGGTACATGTCCCTCAGACAGATCGAGAGCTTCTGATGCGTACCGCTTCTGCCGGCCCGGAAATCGAACGCCTGATCACGCTTCTGGCCAAGCTGCCGGGACTGGGACCGCGTTCGGCCCGGCGTGCCGCGCTGCACCTTCTGGGCAAGCGCGATGCCGTGATGCGCCCGCTGGCGGATGCGCTGGCCGATGCCGCCGACAAGATCCGCGCCTGTTCGACCTGCGGCAATCTCGATGTCACCGACCCGTGTGCCGTCTGCGCCGCGCCGAACCGCGCGGAGAAGGAAATCTGCGTCGTCGAGACGGTCGGCGATCTGTGGGCGCTGGAGCGGGCCGGGGCGTTCAAGGGGCGGTATCATGTTCTCGGCGGCGTCCTGTCGGCCCTCGACGGTGTGCGCCCGGACGATCTCAATATCGCCAAGCTGATCGAACGGGCGAGCGACGAGGCGGTGACCGAAATCGTCCTGGCGCTCAACGCCACGGTCGACGGCCAGACCACCGCGCACTACCTCGCCGACAAGCTGGAGCCGTGCGGCGTGTCGGTCACCTCGCTGGCGCGCGGTGTGCCGGTGGGCGGCGAGCTGGACTATCTCGACGACGGCACGCTGGCCGCGGCTTTCCGCAGCCGGTCGGCGGTCTGAGCGCGCGCTTTCCGGCCGATACTAGGCAAAGCGGCAAATCGTCCTAGACTGCCACCGGACGGCCGGGGGCGGCATGGACGATACACACGCACACAGCGGGATGAATCCCGAACGGGTTACGCGGAAGGCTTTCGTGCTGTTCTTCTGCACGGGCCTGTTCATGGTCTCGCTGGTGATGGCCGCACTGACGGCGATCAAGGTGCAGGTCATCCATCTCGGCCCGCTTGACGTGCTGGTGCCCGCCGGCACGCTGGCCTTCTGCTTCACCTATCTGGCGACCGATGTGATCAGCGAGGTGTGGGGTCGCGGCTACGCGCTGTGCGTGGTTCTGATCGGCGTCATCATGCGTTTCGTTGTGGCGCTCCTGATCCTCTACGCCATGTATTTCGAGGATGTCGCCGGGTTCGTCTCGGCGGCGCCGAGCTGGACCGCCGAGCGCCAGTCGGAATTCGTCTCGGTATTTTCCTCAGGCATCCGGACCAATTTCGCCGGCATTGTCGCTTTCTTCGTGAGTGCGCTGGCGGACGTGCTGATCTTCCACCATCTGCGCCAGCGCGACATCGGCCGCAACCGGTTGTGGCTGCGCAACAACCTGTCGACCATGGTGTCGCAGATCCTCAATTCGACGATCTTCATCACCGTGGCCTTCGGCGGGATCGAGAGCTTGGCCGCGATCGGCAGTCTCATCCTCGGCCAGGTCGTGGTGAAACTGCTCGTCGCCGCGGTCGACACGCCGCTGGTCTATCTGTTGCGCAATATCGCCGAAGGCCGGTCGCTGACCGACATGCGGGGTTAGCCGCCCGGTCAGGGAATGACCGGGTCCAGCCGCAGCACGCTGCCTTCCAGATCGTCGGTCAGCAGATAGATATGCCCGTCCGGACCGGACTGTACGTCGCGGATCCGGTCGCCGCGCTCGGTCAGCAGCTCTTCCTCGGAAATGATCCGGTCGCCCTCGACCTCGTAGCGCACGAGCATCGAGCCGGCGAGGGCGCCGACGAACAGATCGCCCTGCCATTCGGGAAACCCGGTGCCGTCATAGAAGGCCATGCCCGACGGCGCGATCGAGGGCACCCAGTACCACAGCGGCTGTTCCATGCCCTCGGCCGCGCGGGCATCGGAGACGGGCGTGCCGTTGTAGTTGATGCCGTAGGTGATGGCCGGCCAGCCGTAATTCAGGCCGGGGCGGATATCATTGATCTCGTCGCCGCCGCGGGGGCCGTGCTCATGCGCCCAGATGGCGCCGGTCTGCGGGTTGCGGGCAATGCCCTGCACATTGCGGTGGCCATAGCTCCAGATTTCCGGCTGGGCGCCATTGGCGCTGACATAGGGATTGTCGAAGGGGACCGTGCCGTCGTCATTGAGGCGCACGATCGTGCCCAGATGATTGTCCAGGTTCTGGGCTTCCAGGAAATACTGGGCGCCTTCGCCCAGGGTGAGCAGCAGGGTGCCGTCCTCGAGGAACAGGATGCGGCCGCCGAAATGATAGCCGCGCTGCTTGTCGAAATTGACGCGGAACAGGGGTTCCACCTCGTCCAGCCTGCTTCCGTCCTCGCTCAGCCGGCCGCGGGCGAGCGCGGTGTGATTGGCGCGGGACGTGCCTTCGGCGAAGGAGAAATACACCCAGCGATTCTCCGCGAACTCCGGGTGCAGGGCGAGGCCCAGAAGCCCGCCCTGATTGTCGACCAGAATGTCCGGCAGACCCTCGACCGGGGCCTCGCGCAGCGTTCCGTCATCGATATAGCGCAGACCGCCCTCACGCTCGGTGACCAGCATGTCGCCATCCGGCAGGAAGGCCAGGGACCAGGGGAATTCGAGCCCGGTCGCGACGGTCTCGACGCGGAAATCGGCCTGTTCGGTCTCGTGGATCGTGTCTTGCGCCATTGCCGGTCCACCAAGGACGGCAAGGGCGAGCCCGGCGGCAGCAACGCGCATGCTCATCTCCCTCATTGCCGGAACAATCTAGGGCGATGCGGTTCATGAATGAAGAGGCGGGCGGAGTGTTGTCCACCGCCCGCCGCACCGGATCAGGCCGCTTCCACCTCGGCCAGATAGCGCTGGATGTCCGCCTTGATGGAATTGCTCCGGCGCGAGAGTTCCTCGGCTGTCGAGGCGACCTGGGTCGCTGCAGCCGACGTGCTGCCGGCCGCCGTTTCCAGCATGCTGATGGAGCGCGTGACTTCCTCGGTGCCGGTGGCCGCCTCGGTGATGTTGCGGTTGATCTCGTTGGTGGCAGCGGTCTGCTGTTCGGCCGTCGTGGCAACGGCCGTCGAAATCTCGTTCACATCGTTCACGACACTGTGGATGCCCTGGACCGAGTCGACGACGGTCTGGGTGCGTTGCTGGATCGTGCGGATCTGCTCGGTGACGCTGGCCGTGGCCTGTTCGGTCTGGTTGGCCAGCGTCTTCACCTCACTGGCGACAACACCGAAGCCCTTGCCCGCCTCACCGGCGCGGGCGGCCTCGATGGTCGCGTTCAGAGCCAGCAGCTTGGTCTGTTCGGTAATGCCGGCGATCAGGACCAGAATATCCTCGATCTCGCGGGCCGCCGTGCTCAGCGCATCGATCTCGGTCAGTGCGCCTTGCGTCCGCTCGGTCGCAGTGTCCGAGATTTCGGCAGTCCGGTCGATCTGGCGGGCGACTTCGGCAATGGCCGTCGCAAGCTCTTCGCTCGCCGCAGCGACCGTCTGCACATTGGCGGACGTCTGGGTGGTGACCGACGACACGCTCTGGGTCTGGGCGCTGGTCTCTTCGGCTGTGGACGACATGGAGTTGGCTGTCGCCGCAAGTTCCTCGGCCGCGCTGGCGAGCGTCGCCATGGCCGCTTCGATCTCTTCCTCGAAGGCGTCGGTGAGGGCTTTGACGCGGGCCGCGCGTTCGGTCTTGCGGCGGGCATCGGCCTGCTCGCGTTCGATCTGCGCGCGCTGCGCCTGGGCCGCTTCGATGAAGTGCTGCAGCGCCTGATTGAGATCGCCGATCTCGTCCTTGCGGTCGGCACCGGAGATGTCGACCTCCAGATCGCCCTTGGCAACACGCTTGAGATTGCGCACGACGCGCGCAAGCGGTTGAACAATACTGGTCCGGCTCAGGAAGAACGCCAGGAAAAACCCGCCGATTGTGACCGCGAGACCGGCGACCACCTGCACGCCGCGTACGGTATTGGACAGGGCTGCGGCCTCGTCGACGAGCGTTGCCCCTTTTTCGTCCGTGAAGTTCACATAGTCCGCGATGGCGGCGCGCAGGGTTTCCATGGTCTGACGGGAGGTCTGGATCGCGTCCATCGCGGCCGTTTCAGCCTCGGTCAATTCTGTCTGTTCCAGCTGTTCGATCGCGTCGAACGCCGTCGTCATCGCGGCGATGTAGGCCTCGTATCCGGTTTCGACCTCGTCGAGGAGACGGGCTTGTTCGGGGCCGGCCAGGGCCGAGGCGCGCTCGAGGCGGTCGCGGAATTCCGCGCGGCTCTCGTCAATCTGCTGGCGGACCTGCCCGATGACGGCCGGGTCCGCCGCGGCACGATACTCTGCCCGGCTGAGTTCGAGCGCGTTCTGGCCCATCCGGCCGCCGATACGGATTTCATTCGACACACGCTCGACCGCCTCGGAAGAGGCCTTGAGCTTCGAGATGCTCGCGACGCCGATCGCCGCAAGCGCAATCGTGCCCGCAGACAGCAGACCGGCCACGAGAAGAATTTTCAGGGAAATGGAGAGGTTTGAAAGCTGGATCATTTGGGGTCTCTCGAAACAACAGCACATGGCCGCTTTCTCCCGGCCAGGGTTTCGAGAAGCTGAACCCGTGATTGTTATATATGAATACCGGACGTTGGGTTGGAGCCGGTCACGGGCCAGGATGCCTGCAGGGACAGGGATATCGATGCGCTGGCCGTCGTCCACCGGGCTGCCGCCCGGCGAACTTGTCGCAGGTGCCGATGACCTACAGCGAAATCGATCCGGCAAAGCTGGCCAGGCGGGGGGCCAGGCGCGGCTGGAAGGCGCTGACCTGGGACCAGCGGCGGCGCAGGCGGGCCGGCAGTTCGGCGACGGCACCCGGCATCACGCCGGCGGCCTTCTCGGCGATTTCCCAGCTGCGGATCGCGGTTGAGGCGAGGCCGGGCACCAGGACGCGGCCCTGGTCCAGCGGCACTTCATAGCTGGAATAATATTTCTTGTAGTGCAGACCGCCGCGGCCCAGATCGAGGCGCTCGATGCCGTGTTCCGCGGCCTGTTCGAACAGGCCGTGCAGCAGGAGGAGGCCAGGCGAATAGCGGGCCAGTTCCGGATCATAGGCCGGGAACCAGGAATGATAGACGCCGCCGGCGCTGAGGCCGAACTCGACAGCAGCCAAGCGGTCGCCGAACCAGAGCGAGGCGGTCAGACCGGAGAAGCCTGCCGTATCGAGTGTGCGCAGATCGTTCAGGGTCTCGCGCACCCAGCCGATGCCGAACACATTCAGCTTGCCGGTCGTTTCGTACTGGGTCTGTTTCCAGGTATCCAGCTGGGCAAAGGCGCTGCCATCGGTATCGCCGATGACGACGCGCGCCGGGCCGATATCGCGCTCGGCCGCGCGCTGGCGCCGGGCGGTCTTGCGGAAATGGTCACGGTATTCGGCGCGTTGGGCGGCAAAATAGGCATCGGCACCGCCGGCCAGATCGACCATCACCGAGCCGTCGCGGCTGCGGCGGGCGCGGTCACAGCCGCCCCGGGGGCAATGCCAGTTGTCGAACACCATGGCGGAACCGCCGCAGGCGCGCACGATCCGCTCCAGCGGGATCTGCACGTCCGGCCGGGCGATCACGCCCTGATAATCGCTCATCGGTGCCCCGACCGGGCGGATGACGCCGTCATGGGCGACATGGTGCGGGAAGAAGCCGGCGATCTCGCCATCCTGTTCCACAATGGCAATGCGGACGTCGGAACGGGCGCGGGCGATCGCGGCGGTGAACTCGTAATGGAAATAGGGGCTGATCAGGCGTCCATGCGGGGCCGCCCAGGCGTTCCATTTCGCGACCTGCTCGCCGGTCATGTCTCCGATTGAAACGATACGCACGTGCATGCACGCTCTCCTACATCCCGTAGCGGGCAGGATGCAGGATCGGGGCCGTTTTCCCCTCCTGCGCGAGCACGGCGGGCGACCGAGGGATGTGACAGCTTCTGTCGCGGCGGGCCGGCATTGTGGCCGCACACGACCGACTCACGCAGAATGACGTGCAAAGACAAGGCGACCCCATGATGCTGACCGAAATCGCTCCGGAAACCTGGCTCCTGCTTGGCGGGCTGGCGCTCGTCATCCTGCTGCTGGCCGTATTGCTCTTCCGGCGGCCGAAGGCGCAGGACGGGTTTGCCGCCGACCAGGCCGAAACCCTGCGGGCCGAGCGCGATCAATGGCGCGAGACGGCAGAGCAGCGCGCGACCGAAGCCGTCGAGGCACGCGAGAAGCTGGCGCGCCTGGAAAGCGTGCGCGAGGAGCGCGACCGCCTGCTCAAACAGTCCGAGGAATTGCGGGCCGAGCGGGACCGGCTGGCGTCCGACTTTGCCAGCCTGAAATCCGAGCACGACGCCACGCAGCGCCATCACGGGGAAAAGCTCGCCGAGCTTGAAAAGGCGCGCGAGCGGCTGAGCGAACAATTCAAGCTCACCGCAAACGAGATCCTCAAGGCGTCGGGTGCCGAGCTGAACAAGCAGAGCACGGAAAACCTGCAGACCCTGCTCAATCCGCTGCGCGAACAGCTGAAGGATTTCCGCGAGAAGGTCGAGAAGGACGCGACCGAGCGCTCCGGTCATGCCGGCGAAATCAAGCAATTGATGGAAACGGTGCGCAAGGACGCGCATCAGATGTCGGCGGACGCCAAGAACCTGGCCAATGCGCTGCGCTCCTCCTCGAAAGTGCAGGGCGATTGGGGCGAGATGGTGCTGGCAACCATCCTCGAACGCGCCGGGCTGCGCGAGAACGAGCATTACTTCACCCAGCAGACCGAGCGGAATGATGACGGCGCGCTGCTGCGGCCGGACGTGATCGTGGAAATGCCCGGCGAACACCGGCTGGTGATCGACTCCAAGGTCTCGCTGGTCGCCTTCGAGCGCTGCGTCAATGAAGAGGACGAAACCGCGCGCAAGACGGCGCTCAAACAGCACATCGCCTCGGTACGCGCCCATATCAAGGCGCTGGGCGAGAAGGATTATGCGCGGCTTTACGAGGGAGTGAACTTCACCCTCATGTTCGTGCCGCTCGAGGGCGCGGCCTCGCTGGCGCTGCAGAACGATCCGGAATTGTCCAGCTATGCCTGGGACCGCAATGTGATGATCGCCACGCCGACCACGCTGATGATGGCCATGCGCACGGTGGGCAATCTGTGGACGATCGACCGCCAGAACCGCCATGCCATCGATATCGCCGACCGCGCCGGCGCGCTCTACGACAAGTTCGAGGGCTTCGTGTCGGACCTGGAAACCGTCGGCAAGCGGATCGACGGCGCAAAGGATGCCTGGTCGGCCGCCAAGGGCAAGCTGGTCGAGGGGCGGGGCAATCTGGTGCGCCAGGCCGAGATGCTCAAGACGCTGGGGGCGAATGCCCGCAAGGCCCTGCCGAGCGAGTATCTCGATGCCGCCGGGCTGGATGAGGATGACGCGTCCGGCGAGGCGCCTGCCCTGGCTGCGCCGGATACGGCATCAGAAGCGGCGAATTCTTGAACCGTTAAGCCGCTGCGACTATTTTAGGGGCATGGCTATACGTGACATTCTTACCGTCCCGGACCCGCGTCTGAAGGAAGTCTCCCAACCGGTCGACCGGGTGGATGACGAGCTCCGTGCGTTGATGGACGACATGCTGGACTCGATGTACGCGGCCGACGGCATCGGTCTCGCCGCGATCCAGATCGGTGTGCCCAAGCGCGTGATCGTGATGGATCTGGCCGGTTCCGACGAGGAGCCGCAGCCGCGCTATTTCGTCAATCCGGTCCTGTCCGACCCGTCCGACACGCTGCGTCCCTATGAGGAAGGCTGCCTGTCGGTGCCGGCCGTGTTCGACGAGGTCGAGCGCCCCGACCGCATCCGCGTGCAATATCTCGACTATGACGGGAATGAGCGCGACGAGATCGCCGAAGGCATGTTCGCAGTGTGCATCCAGCACGAAATGGACCATCTGGAAGGCATTCTCTTCATCGACTACCTCTCGCGCCTGAAGCGGCAGCGGGCGGTGCAGAAGGTGAAGAAAGCCGAAAAAGACAAGTCCCGCGACGCGGCTTAGGTTTTCGACTCTCCGCCATTTCATTTCAGAATTTCACGGTTTTCCCGGACGGAAGCCTGCGAAGGCAGGCTGCAGATCCGGGACCTAGTGGACGGGCAGCGAGCGCGATGCCCGTGCTGTCGGTCCCGGCTCTTCGTCCCGCCTCCGCGGGACATACGGCCGGGAAAAATGCGCGGGGAGGAAACTCATCTGGCTCCTACCCCCGCCCGTGCGGTCTCTCCAGATCCAGCGCCGGGCCCACCGGGACGATGCCGGTCGGGTTTACGCTTTCATGGCTGGCATAATAGTGCGCCTTGGCGTGGTCGAAATTGCAGGTGCCGGCGATGCCGGGCCATTGGTAGAGCTCGCGCATGTATCCGGACAGGTTGGGATAGTCCTCGATCCGCCGGATATTGCACTTGAAATGGCCGTGATAGACGAGGTCGAAACGCAACAGGGTGGGCAATAGCCGCCAGTCGGCCTCGCTCGGCGTGTCGCCGGTCAAAAAGCGCTTCTCCGCCAGGATCCCCTCGATCCAGTCCAGACTGTCGAAGAGCGGGCGGACCGCCTCTTCATAGGCGTCCTGCGTGGTCGCAAAACCGGATTTGTAGACGCCGTTATTCACCGTCTCGTAGATGCGGTCGTTCAGCGCGTCGATCTCGTCGCGCCTGCCTTCGGGATACCAGTCGCCCGGTTTCGCACCGGCCCCGTCGAAGGCGGAATTGAGCATGCGGATGATCTCGGCGCTCTCGTTCGAGACGATGCGGCCGGTCCGCTTGTCCCACAGAACGGGCACGGTGACGCGGCCGGAATAGTCCGGCTCGCTTTCCAGATAGACTTGGTAGAGGAAATCCTTGCCGAAGAGATCGTCGCCGGCAATGCCGTCGCCGCGATCCTTGAAGGTCCAGCCATTCTCGCCCATCAGCCAGTCGACGACCGAGACGGAGATCATGTCCTCCAGCCCTTTCAGCGCGCGGTAGATCAGCGTGCGGTGCGCCCAGGGGCAGGCATAGGAGACATAGAGGTGATAGCGCCCGGGCTCGGCCTTGAAACCGCCGCGGCCGGAGGGACCGGGTTCGCCGTCCGGCGTCACCCAGTTGCGCAGTTTCGAGGCGGAGCGTTCGAAACGTCCGCCGGTCTTGTCCGTATCATACCAGCGGTCCTGCCACTGGCCGTCGACGAGGAGGCCCATCGGGTTCTCCTTTCCTGGTGTTGCGTGTGTGCCGGGTACCGGACCCGCAGCGCATGCTACGGGTCCGGCCGGTATCGGTTCCGCCTAGAAGCGGCCCGCCTGGAAGTCGCGCACCGCCTGGTGCAGCTCGGCTTCGGTATTCATCACGAAGGGACCGTAGCGCGCGACGGGCTCGTTGATCGGCTTGCCGGCCACCAGCAGCAGGCTGGCACCTTCGGGCCCGGCGGTCAGCTCGATCGTGTCGCCGTCTTCCAGCACGCCCAGATCGGGATCGCTCACCCGGCCTTCGCCGGACGAGACCATGCCCTTGTAAACCGCGATGAAGGCGGTGTGATCGGTATCGATGCTTTCACGCAGCGTGGCACCCGGCTGCAGCACGATGTCGATCAGGGTCGGCTGGATCGAGACCGATTTCGCCGGGCCTTCAACGCCGCTGGCACTCTTGCCGGCGAGCACGCGCAGGGTCGCACCGTCGCGGGTTTCCACCGGGATATCGTCCTTGGCGAACTCCTGATAGCCCGGATCGGTCATCTTCATGTGCGAGGGCAGGTTCACCCACAGCTGGAAGCCCCAGAGGCGGCCATCCTCCTGCTCGGGAATCTCCGAGTGCACGATGCCGCGGCCGGCCGTCATCCACTGGATGCCGCCGCCCTCGATCACGCCGGAATGGCCCTTGTTGTCGCCATGGCGCATCTTGCCGTCCAGCATGATGGTCACGGTCTCGAAGCCGCGGTGCGGATGGTTCGGGAAGCCGGCCATATAGTCCGCGCTGTCGTCGGAGCGGATCTGGTCGAGCATCAGGAAAGGGTCGAGATCCATCAGCCCGCGATGGCCCAGCATGCGGGTGAGTTTCACGCCGGCCCCGTCGGAGGTCGGCAGGCCGCGCGAGACCTTGGTGATCTTGCGCGGACGGGTCAGGGTATCGGTCGCAGTCATGGCGATGCGCTCCTTTTCTGTGAGGCCGCTCGGGCCTTGGCTTGACCCCAAGATAGGCATGATCGGCCGCGCGACCCACCACGCCGGACGAAAAGGATTGTTTCCACTGCGGCAAGGATCGGGCAGGGTGATCCGCGATTGGGGGAGAGAGATTGCCAATGAAACACCTGATGACCGGCCTCGTGCCGCTGGCCCTGGTGGCCTGTTCACAGCCTGCAGAACAGGCCGACCTGTTCGACCGTCTCGGCGCCTATTGCGGCCAGGCGTTCGAAGGGCATGTCGCCAGCGACGATCCGCGCGATGCCGACTGGGCGTCGCAGCGCCTCGTCATGCATGTGCGGGAGTGTTCGGACACGGAAATCCGCATTCCGCTGCATGTCGGGGAGGACCGGTCGCGGACCTGGGTGATCACGCGCATGGATGACGGCCATCTGCGTCTCAAGCACGATCACCGTCATGAGGATGGCAGCGAGGATGTGCTGACCCAGTATGGCGGCGACACGGTCTCGCCGCCAACGGACAGCCGGGCCGAATTTCCCGCCGACGATTTCTCGCGCGAACTGTTCGAGCGCGAGGGTATTCCGGCCTCGATGGAGAATGTCTGGTCGATCACGCTGACGGAGGACAGCTTCACCTATGCGCTGGACCGTCCGGAGCGGCATTTCGCGGCCGTGTTCGATCTGACCCGGCCCGTCGATGCCCCGCCCCCGCCCTGGGGCTTCGAATAGGGCTCAAAAACAAGCCCGGAAACAAGACGGGCCGGTCGTTGGGAAACCGGCCCGTCAGGTTCTCGATGTATGGAGACGCCCGGGGCAGGATCGTTTCCTGCCCCGGAATCCTGAGTGGTCGCGTGGTCGAACCGGTGAACCGGTTCCCACTTCACCTGACCACGCTCTAGTTATGCGGCTCTTCGTCGGTATGGCATTCGCCAGAGGCCGCCACGTCCACGCCGGCGAGCCCGGCTTCGCAGGCATTGCCGTAGGTTTCGCCGTCCGAACCGCACACCGGAGCATAGTCCTGGGTGCAGACCGCTTCGGCTTCCACCGCTTCGGCCGGGGTTTCAGCATCGACCGTAGCGTCGGTCGACATGTGGTCCGTACCGGTGTCCTCGACGACCGTTTCGGCCGGGGTTTCGGTGACGGTTTCGCTCACGACAGACGTGTCTTCCTGAGCAGCGTCCTGGGCTGCGGAGACGTCCTCGGAAGCCGTGCAGGCCATCAGAAGCGCGCCGCCCAGGAGGGCAGCGGAAATTTGCATGCGCATGTATGGTGTCCTTGACCCTCGTGCCATGATTGGCACGCGGGTGCGATCTACCATTATGCCCGTTATTGGGGTAGCGGGACGTTGATCGCCGGCCATCACGAATTATTGCGTGACTGAAGCAAATCCCGTCCCGCCGTGAACCCTATTCCGCGCGGCATTCGCCTTCATGGACAATGCTGACACCGGCCGAGGCCGCGGTGCAGGCATTGCCATAGGTCTGGCCGTCACAGCCGCAGACCGGGCGGTATTCCCGGGTGCACATCTGCGGCCGCGGCTGGCAGGTGCCGGGCGCGTCGGCGGCACCGCACATGGCGGCCTGTTCATAGCGGCAGTAATTGGCCTCCGGCGCACCGCCGCAGATCCGCTGGGGACGCACATTGCCGCCGCACATCTCGCCGATACCGACGACGACCGGGTCCGGTCCGCCATAGCCGGGCGGCGGGCTGTCAGTGGCGGCGCAGGCGGCGAGCAGGGTCAGGGGCAGGACAAGCCAGGCGAGTTTCATGGGTGACGCTTCCTCTTGGCGTTTCATTGCCGGGGACGATATCACACCCCAAGCCCAACCTCAGATGAATGTTGATCGACAATGACGCTCCGCCTCGCCTTCATGGGAACGCCCGACTTTGCCGCCCGCTCTCTGGCCGAGATCGCCGCCGCCGGCCACGAGGTCGCCCGGGTCTACACCCAGCCGCCCCGCCGCCGCGGCCGCGGCCAGGCCGAGCAGAAGACCCCGGTCCACCAGCTCGCCGAAGTGCTGGGCATTCCGGTCTCGACACCGGACAGCTTCCGCGATCCGCAGGTGATCGAGGAGTTTGCATCGCTCGATCTCGATGTCGCCGCCGTGGTTGCCTATGGCCAGATCCTGCCACAGGCGGCCCTGGATGCGCCGCGCCTGGGCTGTCTCAACCTGCATGCCTCCCTGCTGCCGCGCTGGCGCGGGGCAGCGCCGATCCAGCGCGCGATCATGGCCGGCGACGAGACGACCGGCGTGCAGATCCAGCAGATGGAGGCGGGTCTGGATACCGGTCCGATCCTGCTGTCGGAAACCGTTGCCATTGCCCCCACCGATACCGCGGCCAGCCTGCACGACAAGCTGATGGAGGCGGGCGCGCTGATGTGGCCGCGCGCCCTGTCGGCGCTTGAACGCGACAGCCTGGAAGCGGTGCCGCAATCGGAAGAGGGCATCACCTATGCAAAGAAGATCTCCTCCGAGGAAGCACGGATCGACTGGACACGCCCGGCCGGTGAACTGGCCAGTCATGTGCGCGGGCTCTCCCCCTTCCCGGGCGCTTGGTTCGAACTGGACACCGGCAAGGAGGTTGCGCGGGTGAAGGTGCTGATGGCGAAGGCCGAGACGGGCTCCGGCGCGCCGGGCGAAGTGCTCGACGGCAATCTGCTGATCGCCTGCGGTGAGGGCGCGCTGCGTCTCGTCCGCCTGCAGCGGGCGGGCAAGGGCGCCATGGACGCCACCGACTTCCTGCGCGGCAACAGCGTCGAGCCCGGCACGGTGCTCGCCTGATGTCGCGCTACAAGATCACCATCGAGTATGACGGGACGCCCTTTGCCGGCTGGCAGCGTCAGGACAATGCCCCCTCCGTCCAGGCCTCGCTCGAACGGGCCGCGGAACGGCTGGATGGCGCGCCGGTCCTGGTCTATGGCGCCGGGCGGACCGATAGCGGCGTGCACGCGCTGGGCCAGGTCGCGCATCTCGATCTCGTCAAGGATCTGGCCGCCGACAAGGTGCGCGATGCGCTGAACTATCACCTCAAGCCCGACCCGGTCGCGGTGCTGGAAGCCGAGCGTGTCGACGATGAATTCCATGCCCGCTTCTCGGCGACGAGCCGGCATTATCTCTACCGCATGATCGACCGCCGCCCGCCGCTCACCCTCGATCGCGGCCAGGTCTGGCGGGTGCCGAAACGCCTGGACGCCGACGCGATGCATCACGCGGCGCAGGCGCTGCTGGGCCAGCATGACTTCACGACGTTTCGCGATGCCCAGTGCCAGGCGGAAAGCCCGGTGAAGACGCTCGATGCGGTGCAGGTTTCCCGCTATGGCGAGGAGGTGCAGCTGACCTGTTCGGCCCGCTCCTTCCTGCACCGCCAGGTGCGCTCCATGGTGGGCTCGCTGGTCGAGGTCGGCACGGGCAAGTGGAGCCCGAAGGACTTCAAGGCGGCGCTGGACGCCGCCGACCGCAGCCGTTGCGGACCGGTCGCGCCGCCGGACGGGCTCTACCTCGTCGCCGTGGATTATCCGCCCGACGCCTGAGGGACGACCACGCTGGTGAAATAGATCCTCACCGCGATTTCCGTCGCCAGAATGGGTACGGCTGCTGCGAGCGCAGATGTAATGGTCGGCAGACCCAGCGAGACATAGGCGATGCGCCAGTGCGCGAGCACGCGCAGATAGGGATAGATGAAGATCCCGATGCTCATCAGCTCGACCGGCAGAATGCCCGCGGTGAACAGGGTCCACAGCACAAAAAGATAGGCATAGAGCCAGAGCACCGCCCAGTTGTGGACGATGATCCAGCGGACGAAACCGGCGCGGGCACCGGTCACCTGCGCCGCGATGGCGGCCGCGACCGGGAAGAGCGCCCAGGACAGGCCCTGGATCAGGAACTCGTCCGTCCAGCTGAGATTGCGGCCGATGGCCTCGCCCGAGATGTGGATCATCGCGATCATCGGCACGGCGAAGAGGATGGCACCGAAGGAGCGCCAGAACCCGCCCATCGAGATATCGAACCCCGACTGCCAGTCCGGCCGGAAGGTGAAGATACGCCAGCTGGCCCGGACCGCGACCCAGGCTTCGGCGACGAGACGCATCATTCCGGCGTATCCTCGAAATAGCGATCCAGGATGCGCGCATAGATCCGCGTCAGGCTCTCGATATCGCTGACGGGCACGCGCTCATTGACCTGGTGCATGGTCGCGCCGACGAGGCCGAACTCGGCCACGGGCGCATAGGCCTGGATGAAGCGGGCGTCGGAGGTTCCGCCGCCGGTCGTGAGGGCGGGACGGCGGCCGGTTTCCGCTTCCACGCAATCCTGCAGCAGGCTGGTGAAGGCGCCGGCCGGCGTCAGGAAGGCTTCGCCCGTGACATGGATATCGGTTTTCACCTGCCCGTCGAAATGCAGGTTCACACCGGCCGCCTCATCCTCGATCCAGCGGGTCAGGTCGGCGCCGGTATGGGCGATATTGAAGCGGATATTGAACCGCGCCCGGGCGGTGGCGGGGATGACATTGGTGGTCGGATTGCCGACATCGACCGTGGTGATTTCCAGATTGGACGGCTGGAAGTGCGGCACACCGCTGTCCAGCGTCCGCGCACGCAGCCGCGCCAGCAGGTCGAGCAAAGGCGGGATCGGGTTTTCGGCCCGTTCCGGATAGGCGACATGCCCCTGGCGGCCGGTGACGGTGATCTCGCAGTTCAGTGATCCGCGCCGGCCCGACTTGATCGTGTCGCCCAGCGCATTGGGATTGGTGGGCTCGCCGACCAGGCAATGGTCGAAGGTCTCGCCCTCGGCCTCCAGCGCCTTGAGCACGGCCTTTGTGCCATTGATCGCCGGACCTTCCTCATCGCCCGTGATCAGGAAGGCGATCGAGCCGTCCGGCGTGCCGGCCGCATCGAGATGGCGGCGCACGGCGGCGACCATGGCGGCAATCGCACCCTTCATGTCGGCGGCGCCGCGTCCCCACAGAACCCCGTCGGCCTCCTCGGCAGCAAACGGTGCGCGCTGCCAGCCGGCCGCGTCGCCGGGCGGCACGACATCGGTGTGTCCGGCAAACAGGAAGCAGGGCGAGGCTGTGCCGAGGCGGGCATAGAGATTGTCGACTTCGCCGAAAGGATAGCGCCGGCAGGCAAACCCCATCGCTTCGAGCATGCCCTGCAGCACGTCCAGCGCACCGGCATCGGCCGGGGTGATCGACGGCCGCCGGATCAGCGCCTGGGCGATCGGAATTGGGTTGGCGAGATCGAAGCCGGTGTCAGAGGTCAACAATAAGATCCTTGCCGAACATCAGGCCGGCATGCCGGCAGGCAGTCTTGAGACGCGAAAGCTTTTGTTCCTTCGAGAGGTTTACATCGACATACCAGTCATCGATCAGCTTTTCAGCATGTTTGGCCAGCGCCGGCGATCGCGGATAGAGCGCGTCCGGGGAATGCGCCACGATCCGGCGGTTTCGCGTGCCGGCATGAGCGAGTGCGGCCAGCAGGCCCGGACGGGTTTTCTCCAGCCAGATCAGCCCCAGCCGGTAGGCGGCCTTCTGGCTGGACGCGAAACAGGCTTTGTCGCCCAGCTGGACGAGATAATTGCCGGTCCGCCTTTCCGTCTCGTCGTTCGGATCCTGCCAGTCGGGCGGCAAAGCCGAGGCCAGGTGATCGGGCGGTAGAGCCGAGGTTATGTGATCTCGCGGTAGAGCTGAGGTTATGTGATCCGGTGACAACGTTGGGCCCGTTCGATCGGGCGGCAAAGTCGGGCTCATATGATCCGGCGACAAAGTCGGGCTCGTACGATCCGGCGCGCCACCGCCGATACTCCCCTCATCGCCTCTGGCAGGCGCACTCCGCTCCGCGGGCTCTGCCGGGCATTCCTTATAAGTGTCGTTAGCGCTTAGAAGGATTCGGCGCAGAATATCCAGCGCGCTCTCGTCCAGCGACTGCCTGTGCGATTCCAGCGCCTTGTAACATTCCAGATCCAGCTCGATCGTATTCCGCGCTGTCATGTCCGTCTCCGAGAAGGTATGAAGTTATTACAAGGCTTAGAAGGAACTGTGTCAATGTTGAGAGCGATCAAGGATGGGCGGGGCAGAGCCGGGCCGGCGGCGACGCGCAGGTCGAGCAACACGTCTCCGGTGGCGCGGGCTGTTCGTTCGCGTGCAGCGCCATTGGGGCGTGCTTCTTGACAGCGCCACAGCCGGGGAGTTTCTGCCCCGGTGCGGGACTTCCACTCGAGTGAACCGGTCAACAAGGCGGGCGCTCGCCGCTCGGCGCGATCAGGGAAAGGACAGCGCAATCTGAGAAAGAGCCGGCGCAGTCGGAAAAGAACCGGCGCAATCGAAAAAGAACCGGCGCAATCGGAGAAAATGATTGGCATCGCAAGTGGCGGTGTCTTGTATTCCTTATAAGGGAGTGCTTTTGCCTTGAGACTTGGCTTCGAAACCCAAGCACCGCGCTTCAAACCTCACGCTCCGAGCATCGCGCTTCCAACCCGGATCTCCGGGCCCAGAACGGCAAGCCCGGAGCTCGAAGCCCGGAACTCGAAGCCCGGAACTCGAAGCCCGGAGCTCGAAGCCCGGAACTCAAAGCCCGGAATTCCGAGCCCGGAACTCGAAGCCCGGAGCCTTGCCCCCTAAGGCGTGATGCCCTGAAACATCAAGCCCTGACCCCCTGGCCCCCTG
>NZ_JBDWAS010000056.1:0-77787 GCF_039978735.1 Maricaulis sp. | reverse complement strand
GCGGGGACACCGGCAAAAAGCTCGACCGGCCCGTGCCTGCAGGTTTCGAGACGGTCCCGCAAGGGATCCGGGTAAATCTCCGCGTGCGGGATGCCTCGGGCATCACCACCAAAGCTTCAAATCCGGACACGATGTCCGCCGTGCATCCCGCACTCCTCTCATCGCTCCAGGCGCACAGCGCCGTGGAGGGTTTCGTGCTGGGTGCCGTCAACACACGCCACTTCCCCCGGACTTGTTCCGGGGTCTGGCGGCGTTTCGGGTGTGGGCTCAACCGGGCCCCGGCACAAGGCCGGGGGAAGTGGAGTTTGGGTGGGGACGGAGGGCCGCTCCGCGCCGGCCCCTTCGACCCGCGGCTAGCGTCGCGGCCCGCTTCCCCACGGCGTGGGGAAGAAAGAGAGCGTGCTGCTTTCCCCAGGCTTGTTCCGGAGACGGCGCGAAGCGGCGGCACGGACAAAAGCCTGCTTCCTTTCGCCTTGAGTCGCGTTACGTCTGTTATGACCTGTTGCCGCCGGAGATTGCCGCCGCATGAGCTATGACCAGATCTTCCTGTTTGTCCTGCTGGGCATTGTCTTCGCGATGCTGGTCTGGGGGCGGGTGCGTTATGATCTGGTCGCCTTTGCCGCGCTGGTGATTGCGGTGATCGGCGGGGTCGTGCCGGTGCACGACGCCTTTGCCGGCTTCGGACACGAGGCGGTGATCATCATCGCCCTGGTCCTGATCGTATCGCGGGCGATGACGAATGCCGGCGCCGTCGAGCTTGTCGCGCGCTTCGTGCTGTCATCGACACGCTCGCTGCCAGCCCATGTCGGCCTGATCTCGGTCGTGGGGGCGGCGTTGTCCGCCATCATCAACAATGTCGCCGCACTGGTCATGCTGATGTCGCTGGACATGGAGGCTGCGCGCAAGGCCAAGCGCTCGGTCGCCCAGACCCTGATGCCGCTCTCCTTTGCGACCATTCTGGGCGGCATGATCACGCTGATCGGTACACCGCCGAACATCGTCGTGGCGCAATTTCGCGACCGGGCGCTGGGCGAGCCCTTCTCGATGTTCGACTTTTCGCCGGTCGGCCTGATCTGCGCCGTGGTCGGCATCGGTTTCGTCACCCTGGTGGGCTGGCGCCTGATTCCCAAGGGCGAAGCGCGCACCATGGCCGGGGAGGGCGTGGGCAGTGTCTTCGTCGCCGAGGCCGGGGTGAAGGCGGACTCCAAATCCATCGGCCAGACGCCGGCCGATCTCTACCCGCTCGCCGACAGCCATGACGTCACCATTCTGGGCCTGGTGCGGCGCGGCAAGCGCCTGGGCGGGTTCGCCGCCGGCGAGGAAATCCGCAAGAGCGATCATCTGGTTCTGGAAGGCGACCCGGCCTCGATCGAGGCTTTCATCGGCGCCGCCGAGCTGAACCCGCCGGGGGCAGACGCGCACGAAGGCCTGACGGGCAAGTCGCTGGCGCTGATCGAGGCCATCGTGCCGCGCGACGCCCGCATTGTCGGCCGGACGGCGACCGATCTGCGCCTGCTCTACCGGCGCGGCGTGACCTTGCTGGGCGTATCTCGCCAGGGACGGCGTTTCCACCAGCGCGTCCGAAAACTGCCGATCCGGGCCGGCGATCTCGTCCTGCTGCTCGGGCCGGAAAGCCGGGTGAATGATGCCGCCGAATGGCTCGGCGTGCTGCCGCTGGCGGAGCGGCGGCACAGTGTTGTCCAGCGCTCCAAGGCGCTGATGACGATCGGCATCTTCGTCGCGGCCGTCGCGGCTGCCGTGACGGGGCTGGTGCCGCTGGTCGTCGCGCTGGCGGCCGTGGTTATCCTCTATGCCCTGCTGAATATCGTCGGGCCCAGCGAAGTCTATGAATCGGTGGAATGGCCGGTCCTGGTGCTGCTGGGTTCGCTGATCCCGCTGGGTCTTGCCCTGGAAGAGACAGGCGGCACCCAGCTCATTGCGCAGGGCATTCTCTCGCTGACAGGCACGCTGCCGGTCTGGGCGATCCTGGCGCTCCTCATGATGGTGACAATGACGCTGTCGGACTTCCTCAACAATGTTGCGACCGCCCTGATCGCCGCGCCCGTCGGGCTCGATATCGCGCGGGCGCTGGACGTCAATCCGGACGCCTTCCTGATGGGGGTGGCCGTAGCGGCGTCCTGTGCCTTCCTGACGCCGATCGGGCACAAGAACAACACGATCATCATGGGGCCGGGCGGTTACCGGTTCGGCGATTACTGGCGCATGGGCCTGCCGCTTGAAATCCTGATCATTGCCGTCGGCGTGCCTGCCGTCCTGACCTTCTGGCCGCTCTGACGGTACGCCGCGAAACGCTTGTCTTGCAAAACGATCCGGTCAAAATCGCGCGATGGAACTGATCGAAACCGTCCAGCGGCTCGCCGCCGCCCTTGCCATCGGCATTCTCGTCGGTGTGGTGCGCGGCTGGCAGGAACGCGAGCATCGCGATGACGGTATCCGTCGCGCCGGTGTGCGCACATTCGGTCTGGCCGGCCTGCTTGGCGGGCTGGCGGGGCATCTGCACGCGCTGACTGGTCCGGTCCTGCCTGCCGTGCTGCTGGCCCTGTTCGGCGGAGCGGTGATCGTCGTGCGGCTGCGCGAGGTCGAGATTGTCGAGGATTTCAGCCTGGCGGGGGTGGCGGCGGCTCTGGCGGTCTTCGTGCTCGGGGCGATTGCCGTGTCGGGCGACATGGAGATCGCCGGGGCCGGTGCGGTGGCCGTGGCGATCGTGCTGGCAGCCCGGCGCAGTGCGCATGCCTTCCTTGAAAAGATCACCTGGCTGGAATTGCGGGCCGCTCTGGTGCTGCTGGCGATGACGCTGATCGCCCTTCCTTTGCTGCCCAACCGCACCATCGATCCCTGGGATGCGCTGAACCCGTTCGAGCTGTGGCTCCTGACCGTGATGATCGCGCTGATCTCCTGCACCGGCTATGCCGCAATCCGTATTGCGGGGCCCTCGCGGGGTATCGTCTTCGCCGGCGCCGCGGGCGGCCTGGCATCGTCAACGGCCACCACACTCTCCTTCGCCCGTTTCGCGGCCAAGGCGCCGGACAATGCCAGCCGTCTGGCGGCCGGGGCGATCATCGCCGGCGCGCTCTCGGCCGGCCGGGTGGCGATCATCGGCGGGGCGCTGGCGCCGCAGCTGATCCGGCCGCTCGGTCTCGCAATGGCGCCTGTCGTGGTGATCTTCCTGGCGGCAGCCTGGCTGTTGATCCGGCGCAGCCAGTCCGGCACCAAGACGCCGGGTCTGAGCCTGGACAATCCGCTCGATCTGGCGGGCGTGCTCCGGTTCGGTGCTCTGCTGGGCATCGTGACCCTGGCCTCCCGCCTGCTGCTCGACTGGCTGGGAGCCGGTACGCTCTATCTTGTCGCGGCGGTCTCGGGGCTGGTGGATGTCGACGCCATCACCCTGTCGACAGCCCGGCTGGCCGGTGGCGAGGTGATGGCGGGCACCGCCGCTGCCGCCATTCTGCTCGCCGTGGCAGTCAACATGGTCACCAAGGCTGTGCTGGCGCTGGCAGCGGGCGGCCGCGGATATGGCATGCCGCTGGCGGTTGTTACCGGTCTAGGCGTGCTGGGCGGGACGGCCGGGCTGGCCCTGCAGCACTTGCTTTCCGGCGGCTGACTGACGTCGCCGATTTGCCGATTGCATCGGCCGCAGGGCGGGCGCATGATGAACCGCCGCCTTTGTTTTCAAGGACGTGCACATGAGTTCCGGAAAATCCCAGCAATACCCCGCCAAGGCCTATAAGGACGAGGACTTCATCAATGCGCCCGAAGGGCGCCCGGTGCGGATCCTCGCCGAATATCTTGAGCCCAAGGCCCGGTTTGCCGAATACAATGTGCAGGACACGATCCTGTTCTTCGGCTCGGCCCGGATCCGCTCGCGCGAGGAGGCCGAGGCCGAACTCGACGCCCTGCGCAAGGCGGGAGACGACGAGACGCCGGCGCTGAACAAGCTCAAACTCTCCGGATACTATGAATCCACCCGCGAGCTCGCGGCGCGGCTGACGCAGTGGTCGAAGAGCCTGCGCGACAAGTCGGGCCGGCGTTTCGTGGTTTGCACGGGCGGCGGGCCGGGCATCATGGAGGCCGCCAATCGCGGAGCTTCGGAGGCCCATGGCGACAATATCGGCCTGGGCATCTCGCTGCCCTTCGAACAGGGCAATAACCCCTGGGTGACGCATGCGCTCAGCTTCGAATTCCACTACTTCTTCACGCGCAAATTCTGGTTCCTCTATCTCGCCAAGGCGCTGGTGCTGATGCCCGGCGGTTTCGGCACGATGGACGAGCTGTTCGAGACGCTGACCCTCTTGCAGACCGGCAAGATCAAGAAGCGCGTTCCGGTGGTGCTGTTCGGTACGGAATACTGGGACCGGGTGATGAATCTGGAAACCATGGTCGAGTTCGGCACGATCGACGCGAAGGATCTGGATCTGATCTACCGCACCGACTCTGTCGACGACGCCTTCGCCTACATAACGCGGGAACTGGCCGAACACGCTTTGCCGCATCCGGGCGGGCGATTGTAGGCCTGTCGGTTGCCGGCTCGCGGAGCCGCCATCACAATTTTTGTTTCCCCCTTGCCAAGTGCGGCAATTTGAATCACGTTGGTCATGTGAACAATGTTCACTAAAGATAATGATTGGTCGCACCTGGGGAGGTAACGCGCCATGGGAACGCTCCGCGAGCTGTATCCGATGCCGGAAATCGACAAGCACTGGTCGGTTCCGCAGCAATTCGACGCCACGTTCGATTTCGAATACGACGAAGGCCGCACCACGCTCATGCACCTGTACCAGAAGGGCAAGGACATGCAGTGGGATGCGGTCAACCGCATCGACTGGACGCAGGAACTCGACTTCGAAAACCCGATGCAGCTGCCCGATGAGGGTGTCGCGCTGCACGGCTCCCCGATGTGGGAGAAGATGACGAAGAAGGAGAAGATCGAGTTCCGCCGTCATGCCCAGGCCTGGAACATCTCCCAGTTCATGCAGGGCGAGCAGGCGGCCCTGATCTGCGCGGCGAAGATCGTCGAGTCGGTGCCGGATCTGGATGCGAAATTCTACGCCGCCACCCAGGTGATGGACGAGGCGCGCCATGTCGAGGCCTACAAGAAGCTGATGCAGAAATTCGGCGTCGCCTATCCGATGACCGAACCGCTGCGCCAGCTTGTCGATGAAGCGCTGCGCGACAGCCGCTGGGACTTCACCTATCTGGCCATGCAGGTCGTGATCGAGGGGCTCGCGCTCGCGGCTTTCGGCACGATCCGCGATCTCGCCCAGAACCCGCTGGCGCGCATGGTCAACGCCTATGTGATGGAAGACGAGGCGCGCCACGTTGCCTTCGGCCGTCTCTCCCTGCGCGACTACTATCCGCAGCTCACCCAGGCCGAGCGCGACGAGCGCGAGGAATTCCTGGTCGAGGCCTGCTACCATATGCGCGACCGGTTCGAGGCGCGTGAGGTCTACGAGACGCTTGGCCTTCCGGTCGAGGAATGCGTCGCCTGGGCGGCCCAGTCGGAAATCCAGAAACTGTTCAAGACGATGCTGTTCCAGCGCATCGTCCCGGTGGTGAAGGATATCGGCCTGTGGGGGCCGAAAATCCGCAAGGCCTACGAGGACATGGGCGTGCTGCACTATGCCGACCAGGATCTCGACACGCTGGCCAAGCAGGACGAAGCCATCGCCAAGGACCTGGACACGCGCCACCAGGATGTCCGCACGGCCTATGTGAAGGCGGTCGCCGGCGCCGCCGAATAAGCCAGACGCCGTATTGCCGGAAACACTCGGCTGCTTCCGGTGTGGCGCGCCTGAAGGGACCCCGTCGCGGGTCCCTTTTTCGTGATCGATCTGGTGTGACCTGAACCGCTGCCTTACATACGCAGCGAGGAGCAGCCGCCATGTCCGTACAGCTTCGTCCGGCGACGCCGGAAGACATCCCCGTCCTGCAGCATTGGGATGCCCAGCCGCATGTTATAGCCGCCACCGGCAGCGATGCGCCGTCGGACTGGGTCGAAGATATCGGCCTCACGGGCCCGGCCTTCCAGACGCTGATCAGCGAGCAAGACGGGCGTCCGGTCGGTGTCGTGCAGATTATCGATCCGGCCGAGGAACCGACCCACTACTGGGGCGATTGCGAGCGCAATCTGCGGGCGATCGATATCTGGATCGGCGAGCCTGACTGCCTGGGGCAGGGGCTGGGTACGCAGATGATGAAACAGGCGATCGAACGCTGCTTTGCGCCGCCGGAGGTCACCGCGATCCTGATCGATCCGCTCGCGACGAATGCCGACGCCCAGCGTTTCTATCGGCGCCTGGGGTTCGAGGTGGTCGGACCGCGCCGCTTCGGGGATGACGACTGCACAGTGATGCGCCTGACGCGAGCTGGCTGGGCAAGGCTGGCGTTGTCGGGTCAGTGAACCGGATCTGCCGCACCGGGCGTTGCCGATAGATCGATGTCGAAACGGGCCGTGCTGCCGGTCGGGGTCTGCTCGAAAGCGAAGTGACCGTTCAGCGACCGGGCGCGCAGCCGGCAATTGTCCAGACCGTGTCCGCCATCGCTGCGGGCCAGGGCGTCTTGCGGCTTGGCGGTGCCGTTGTCGGTGATGAGGGCCGATAGTCGTCCGCCGCCGAGTGTCGTCCGGATCGTCACCTCGCTCCCGCCGGAATGCCTGAGGGCATTGCTGACGCTTTCACGGAACAACGCAAGCAGGTGCCGGTAGACCGCGTAGTCGAGCGGATGCCCGGATTCGGCAATATCGTCCGGAGGCCAGTCCAGTTTGAAACCGGCAGCCTCGCAGCGGGAGCGGGCCTCTTCCCGCAGATCGGCCATCAGGTCAGCCAGCTCCCGCGGCTTCCCGGCGAGGCCCGTGACGATGGTGCGGATGTCGGCCATGGCTTCACGCACATCCTGGCGCATGCCGTCGTGGTCGGACCGGTGCAGGCTGATCATCAGCCGGCCGCTGACATCATCGTGCAGGTCGCGGGCAATGCGATGCCGCTCCTCGGTCACGCCGGCCAGGTAGGCGTCACGCGTTGCGATGAGGCGCTCAGTCATGCGTATGAGCGCAGCTGCCGTGTCGAGATCGCCCGCCACAAACGGGCGGCGTCCGCCATCGGCGTGGCGGCACAGGAGCGCCGGAGCGCCACCAAGTGAAGGCAGGCGAAGGATCGTCCCGTTCTGTCCGATCAACGGGACCGGAACGGGGGCCGGGTCGGTCTCGATATCCAGCGGCTGGAAACTCGCTTCAACGGCAGCACGCCAGCTTTCCGATCTCTGTTGATCGTCGGCGGCAAAGACAAGATCGGCGGCCCGAGAGAGGGCATGCTGAACCACGGCCAGGCGCCTGCGTTCCTGGCGCCGCGCCAGCCATTCCCGCAGCGGAAAATACACCAGGGCAGCTCCGGCGAGGGCGAGGCCGAGCGCGACATCCTGCTGCCGGGTCACAAAGGTGAGCAGGGCGATGTCGACAAGCAGGATTATGGCGAGAAAGGAGACCGACAGCACAATATTGCGCACCCAGCCGTCCAGCGAGAGCAGGCTGGTTCGCACGATTGCGACGCCGATACCGCAATAGATCAGAACAAACAGCGGAAAGGCGGCGTCCTCGCCCAGCGTGACTTTCACCAGGCCCGACACGGGAAGCAGAACGGTCAGGGCGTAAAGCGCAATGCCCAGCAGAATGGTCGCCAGAAGGATGATCAGCGAGGGGCGCAAGATGGTGGCTTTGCGCCCGATCCAGAACTGAATGCAGACAAGCGCGAGAAGCGCGAGGTATTCCACCATCTGGGTGTAATAGGAGATGCGGGGATCGACGAACTGACCGAGTGCCACCACACTCAGCGCGGCGATTCCGCTTGCCACGGCAGCCGTTACCGCTGTTCGCGGCGTGAGCAGAGATTTCGGGAAGAGCAGGAAGACGAAGACGAATGCGAGGCCGAAGGCGTGCAGCACGGCTCCGTTCAGCACGCTTGTCGTGGTCGCAAGCTCGGGCGGTGTGAGCAGGCCGAACTTCAGATACATCCGGTGTGTCAGCGCGGATGCGAGCAGAAGGCCTCCGACAATGCCATAGGCGAGGGCGGCAGGAAGCTGTGGCCGGGAGGCCCAGACTGCAAGGCCGAACAGGGCGCCCAGGAGGGCACTGGCAAGACCCATCCAGTCGCTGCCGTCAAAATCGCTCAGTCTTGCCTGGCGAGGGCGAACCTCACGAGTATGCGTGATGCCGGACAGGTCAGTGAAGCGCGCCGACGCAGACAAGCCCGCCCGAAGGTGCGCGGCCAGCTGGTGCCGCTGTGGAGTTTCCAGCCTGGGATCCTTTGCCAGGTCGGCGGCTGGAATGACCAGTTCTGCGCCGGACATACCGCTGAATGTAACGGGGGCATCGGGGGCCAGATCGAACGGCTCCCGGTCGATCATCAGCAGGACGCTGTCGCGGGCAAGGGACCGCTCTGCGGCAAGGTTTGCGCCGTCCAGAGACAGGACAAGCCAGATGAAGCCCAGCGTCGCCAGCATCATCGCAACGGCAGTGAAGCGGGCAATGGTGTGGGGCGCCTGATAGGCCTGCCGGCGCGCATCGTTTGGGATTGAAGTGTCTATCGTCGTGCCGGCATCGGCGCCGCCCCCGTTTTCCGGCTGATCCGCCGATTCCCCCGTCACTCGGGCAGGTTACTCCACCCGACCGGCGTGTGCAGTGCAAAACCGGCTCAGTCCTCGTTGAAACTGTATGGCGAGGCGCGCAGCATGTGGCTGTCGAGGACGAGTTTGCGGTTGAGCGGCGGAAAGGCGCGCTGGGCACAGTCTTCCCGGTCGCACAGGCGGCAGGTGATGCCGACGGCGGCCGGTTCGACCGAGGCAACTGCGTCGGCATGGACGATCTTTGGCGCGTGCTCGAGGGCGCATCCCAGCGCGATGGCATGGACGACCGGCGGGTGCCCGGCCGGGGCGGGCGATATCTGGCCGCGGGCGAGGGAGAGCATCGCCGTGCCGTCGGGCAGTTCGAATGTCTGGGCGATCAGGCGTTCGGGCGTGTGCAGGGCGTCGTAGAGATTCCATTTCGGACATCCACCGCCGGACCGGGCAAACGGCATGATGCCGCCGCCGAAGCGCTTGGATACATTCCCGGCGCTGTCGACACGGATCATGAAGAAGGGCAGGCCGCGGGCGCCGGGCCGCTGCAGCGTCGTCAGGCGATGGCAGATCTGCTCGAAACTGACCTCGAAGCGCCGCTGCAGCCGGTCGATATCATAGCGCGTGTCCTCGGCGGTCTTCAGGAAGGGCGCATAGGGCATGTGAACCGCGCCGGCGAAATAGTTCGCCAGGCCGACACGGTAGAGCTTGCGGCCTTCCTCGGCCGGCAGGTGAGGCTCGGCAGACAGTTTATCCAGCAAATCGCCGAGTTCGAGATTGGCCAGGACGACCGCCATGTGAAAGGCGCGCGAGCCCGCAGAGAGCGCTTCGGATAGCAACAGGCGCCGGCCGTGAAAGTCGAGACGCCGGCGCGCGCCGGCCATGATATCCTCGTCCAGCACGCGCATGGTAAAACCATGGGTATGCTGCAGGTAGTCGGCCAGTTGCTGTTCGCGCCGGTGGGTGCGCAGACCGATCCGCTCAACGAGCGCTTCGGCTGCTTCCTCCAGTTCGGGGAAATGGTTCTGACGGGCGTCCAGCGCATCGCGTACGCTTTCCAGCACGGCACCTGGGCCGCCGGTCGCAGCGCCCGGGCCCGACATGCGCGTAGCAAGGTCGGCGGTGGCCGCCGTGGTCTCGCGATAGGCCTGGAAGAGGCGGGCAAAGGCTTCGGCCGCGCGCGGCTGGCTGTCGGCAAACTCGGACAATTCCATCCGGTCGAGACCCAAGCCGGAAAGGACGGGGTCGGCCGCCGCTTCCTGCAGGTCTGCCACGAGCTGGCGGTCGCTCTCATTGGCAAAGGCACGCACATCGACATCGAAAGCGTCGGCGAGGGCCAGCAGGACCCGTGCCGTCACCGGCCGCTGATTGCGTTCCAGCAGGTTGAGATAGCTGGCCGAGAGGCCCAGCGCCTCGGCGGCTTCGGCCTGTGTCAGTCCGCGTTCGCGGCGCAGGCGGCGCAGGCGCGCGCCGGCAAAGATCTTCTCGAGGCCCTGACCGTCACTCATTTTTGTGTCCAGATTTACAAAATTACATCATGACAATGTAATTATCATACACGGCATCCTCTTTATAGGAAAAGCCATATCGACACCATCCCTGCTGTTTGACAGCTTTGTTGCAACGCAACAGGCATCTGCCCCAACCCGTCAGGGAGACAAGAATGACGACTTTCAAGGATCTGGTTCCGAGTGCTCCGGAAGGCCGTTTTGACGGTATCGAGCGTCCCTACACGCCCGAAGACGTCGCCAAGCTGCGCGGTTCCGTGCAGATCCAGCACACGCTGGCCGAACGCGGCGCAGTGAAGCTGTGGGAACTCTTGAAGACCGAGCCCTACATCAATGCTCTGGGCGCTCTGTCAGGCAATCAGGCGATGCAGATGGTCCGGGCTGGCCTGAAGGCGATCTACCTGTCGGGCTGGCAGGTCGCTGCCGACGCCAACACCGCCGGCGCCATGTATCCCGACCAGTCGCTCTATCCGGCCAATTCCGCGCCGGAACTGGCCAAGAAGATCAACCGCACCCTGCAGCGCGCCGACCAGATCGAAGTGTCGGAAAACGGCAAGCCCAGCCGCGACTGGTTCGCGCCGATCGTTGCTGACGCGGAAGCCGGTTTCGGTGGCACGCTGAACTGCTTCGAGATCATGAAGGCTTTCATCGAGGCGGGCGCCTCCGGCGTTCACTTCGAAGACCAGGTCGCAGCCGAGAAGAAGTGCGGTCACCTGGGCGGCAAGGTCCTGATCCCGACCAGCCAGCACGAGCGCAATCTCGCTGCGGCGCGTCTCGCTGCCGACGTGATGGGCGTGTCGACGATCACCGTTGCGCGTACCGATGCGGAATCGGCGACGCTGATCAATTCCGACATCGATGAGCGCGATCATGAATTCATCGATTTCGATGCGGGCCGCACGCCGGAAGGCTTCTTCCGCCTGAAGGAAGGCATGGGCGTCGATCACTGCATCAAGCGCGGTCTGGCCTATGCGAAGGTCGCTGACCTGTTGTGGTGGGAAACCTCCAAGCCGAACCTGGACGAGGCCAAGCGCTTTGCCGAGGCGATCCAGAAGGCCTATCCGGGCAAGATGATGGCCTATAACTGCTCGCCCTCCTTCAACTGGGAAGCCAATCTCGACAAGGCCACGATCGAGACCTACCAGCGCGAGCTGGGCGCGATGGGCTACAAGTTCCAGTTCGTCACCCTGGCCGGTTTCCACCAGCTCAACCACGGCATGTTCCAGCTGGCCTCCGGCTATCGCGATCGGGGCATGGGCGCCTATTCCGAGCTGCAGCAGGCCGAGTTTGCCTCCGAAGCCGATGGCTACACCGCCACGCGCCACCAGCGCGAAGTGGGCACGGGCTATTTCGACAAGGTGAACCTGGCCATCTCCGGCGGCACCTCGTCGACGACGGCGATGGGCGCTTCGACCGAGACCGCGCAGTTCCACGCTGCCGAATAGAGCGCAGGCCCTGCCCGAGCCTGTACACCGGGGTGCGCACCCCCAAGGCGCACCCCGGACCTGCCTCCAACCCCACAGGAGCAAGCCATGACCCTCATTGCACCGTCCGGCGTCGAAGTACTGGGCCATCTCGAGCCCGGCTATGGCGACATCCTCACCCATGAAGCACTGAACTTCCTGGCCGGTCTGCACCGCCGGTTCGAGAAGCGCCGCCAGTCCCTGCTGCGCTATCGCAAGGAACGCCAGGCCGAGCTCGATCAGGGCGCGCTCTTGATGTTCCCCCACGAGACGGCCGATATCCGGGCCGGCGAGTGGACCGTGCGTCCTGCGCCTGCGGATCTGCAGGACCGCCGCGTGGAAATCACCGGACCGGTCGACCGCAAGATGGTGGTCAATGCGCTCAATTCCGGTGCCAAATGCTTCATGGCCGATTTCGAGGACGCGACCGCGCCGCTCTGGTCAAACCTGCTGGACGGCCAGATCAATCTGCGCGACGCGATCCGCCGCGAGATCGATTTCACCGACGAGAAATCCGGCAAACGCTACCAGGTCAATGACGACGCGGCGGTGCTGATCGTGCGCCCGCGCGGCTGGCATCTGGACGAACGTCACGTCCATATCAACGGCCACGCCCTGTCCGGCTCGCTGTTCGATTTCGGCCTCTATGTCTTCCACAATCACGCAGCACTCAAGGAGCGTGGCACCGCGCCGTACTTCTATCTGCCCAAGCTGGAAAGCCGTCTGGAAGCGCGTCTGTGGAGCCTGGTCTTCCAGCATGCCGAGGACGAGCTGGGTCTGGAGCGCGGTACGCTGCGCGCGACCGTGCTGATCGAGACCCTGCCGGCAGCTTTCGAACTGGACGAGATCCTCTATGAGCTGAAGGACCATATCGTCGGTCTCAATTGCGGCCGCTGGGACTATATCTTCAGCTATATCAAGCGCCTGCGTTCGCGTGCCGAGCACGTTCTGCCGGACCGTTCGGCGGTGACCATGACCGTGCCCTTCATGGCGGCCTATTCCCGCCGGGTGATCTCGGTCTGCCATCGCCGCGGAGCCCACGCCATGGGCGGCATGTCGGCCTTCATCCCGGTCAAGGGCGATGAAAAGGCGAATGCCGCGGCCACCGAACAGGTGCGCCAGGACAAGCTGCGCGAAGTGAAGAACGGCCATGACGGCACCTGGGTGGCTCACCCGGACCTCGTGCCGGTCGCGATGGAAATCTTCGACCAGCACATGAAGGGGCCGAACCAGATCAATCGTCCGGCCGATCCGCACGAGCTGCCGGTGACAACCCAGCAATTGCTGGCGGCTCCCGAGGGCGACATCACCGATCATGGTGTCGGCGACAATATCGACGTCGCCATCCGCTATATTGCCGCTTGGCTGGGCGGCCGCGGGGCCGTGCCGATCCGCAATCTGATGGAGGATGCGGCGACCGCCGAGATCGCCCGCGCCCAGCTGTGGCAATGGCGCCGCTTCGACAAGTCCACCAAAGAGGGCACCGCGATTACCGCGGCCTTCCTTGAAAACAAAATCGCCGACATCTGCGCGGCCATCCAGGACGAAGTGCCCGGCCAGGACGAGTTGTGCGACCGGATCCAGACGGCAGCAGACATCCTGTCCGCCCTGGTCCTGTCGGACGAATTCACCGAATTCCTGACCCTGCCGGCCTATGACCGGATCACGGCAGAACTCAAGGCGCCGATGCGCCTGATGGAATTCGAGGACTGACAGAATAACAAGAGCTGATGACGGTTGGTCGTCTCAGGCGCGGGGCCCGGTCCAGGCATCAAGCCAGGATCGGGCTTCGCCGTATCCGGTGAACACCCGGAACTGGCCGCCGACCAGAAAGCCCTTGGTCTGGAACAGCATGGCCTGGTCCTTGTGCCGCTCGGCATGGAAGACATGGGCGGCTTTCAGGCGGGCCGCCGGCATGCGGAACCAGTCATCCGTCAATGACATGAACTCGATCGTCGAAAGGGCAATCTCGGCCTCGCGCCAGTCGGCGAGGAGGGCCGAATAGCCTGCGCTCTCCTCCGAGATGCGCGCCAGATCTTCGGCAACCCCGTCGGGTGCCAGTGTCCCGGAAAAACGGACAAGAAGAAGACTGGCCGGAGATCCGGCTTCCAGGATGACGGGCATGGCACTCACCAACAACGCTACACGCCGCAAGGGCGGTATCGTCGGTAACAGCGCCATACCGAGTCGGGGAAGGCCGTGGCGCAGCCCGGCGGCTACGCATCTCAGCCCGTAATTCTAGCCCGTGACCGTGCTTGCAACCGGGCGTGTATATCCGCACAGGTCCGCGAGCTTCCAGCCTTCTGCCGTCATCTCGAAACGGCAGGACAGATAGTCACGCCGGGACACGCCATAGGGCGGCGGGGCATCGGCGAGTGCTGTCTCGGGCGGTGGTGCGACACGGCTGTAGCGGGCCTGCGGATAAACCAGGACCTGCCGCACCGTTTCGCTGTCCGGCGCCGACGGATCGTCGATGATGCAGAGCGGTGGCTGGGACAGGATGCCGACGACCGTGCCGTCGGTGATACCATCATGGCCCCACAAGTGTCCGCGTACGGCCGGCGTGCCGCCGGTCAGCGCCGAGCGCAGGGCCCCCGGCGCAGTAGCTGCGGCAAGCGCATTCGGATTGTGGCTGATCACGCCGGAAAAAGCCGCCATCTCGTAGGATTGGGGTGCCCGGCAGGCGGGAACGGTCTCGGTGGCACAGCCGGCGAGAAGGGCGGTGGCTCCGGTGGTGAGAACGGCAAGTCGAATACGCAAGGCTTGAACTCCGGTCACTGGGGCGTCCCGCCTCCGCTATAGCCGGTTTCCCCGGCAACGGCGAGAGGCGAGGGGGCTAGCGGTTCTTCCGGTTCTCGATCAGATCCTCCACCACGGACGGATCCGCCAGGGTGGACGTATCGCCCAGATTGGAGAAGTCGTTCTCCGCGATCTTGCGCAGGATGCGCCGCATGATCTTGCCCGAGCGCGTCTTGGGCAGGCCGGGTGCGAACTGGATCAGGTCCGGTGTTGCTACCGGTCCGATCTCCTGGCGCACCCAGGCCTTGATCTCGGCGATATCCTCGTCCTCGGCTTTGCGCCCGCCCATCAGGGTCACATAGCAATAGATTCCCTGGCCCTTCACATCATGGGGATAGCCGACCACGGCGGCTTCCGCGATATCGTCATGGGAGACCAGCGCGCTCTCGATTTCCGCCGTGCCGAGCCGGTGGCCGGACACATTCAGCACATCGTCGACCCGGCCGGTGATCCACCAGTATCCATCGGCATCGCGCCGGGCGCCGTCGCCGGTGAAGTAATAGCCCGGATAGGCCGTAAAATAGGTATCGATGAAGCGCTGGTGGTCGCCATAGACGGTGCGCATCTGGCCGGGCCAGGAGCGGGCGATCACAAGATTACCTTCGGCCGCGCCATTGTCGGCCAGGCGATTGCCCTCGGCATCCATCAGGGCCGGTTCGACCCCGAAGAAGGGCCGTGTCGCCGAACCCGGCTTCATGTCGGTCACGCCGGGCAGGGGGGTGATCAGTGCGCCGCCCGTCTCGGTCTGCCACCAGGTATCCACGATCGGACAGCGTTCGTCGCCGACCACGCGGTAATACCAGCACCAGGCTTCCGGATTGATCGGCTCGCCCACCGTGCCCAGCAGGCGCAGCGAGGCGCGCGAATGTTTCTTCACCGGTTCGTCGCCTTCGCGCATCAGGGCGCGGATGGCGGTCGGTGCGGTGTAGAAGGTGTTGACCTTGTGCTTGTCGATCACCTGCCAGAACCGGTCCGGCCCCGGCCAGGTCGGTACGCCCTCGAACATCAGCGTCGTGGCACCGTTCGCCAGCGGGCCGTAGACGATATAGGTGTGCCCCGTCACCCAGCCGACATCGGCCGTGCACCAGTAGATTTCGCCCGGCCGGTAGTCGAACACGTATTCATGCGTCATCGACGCCCAGACCATGTAGCCGCCGGTCGTGTGCAGCACGCCCTTGGGTTTGCCGGTCGAGCCCGACGTGTAGAGGATGAAGAGCGGATCCTCGGCGTTCATCGGTTCCGGTTCGCAGTTCGTATCCTGTCCCGCGACCAGCGTGGCGTAGTCCACATCGCGGGTCTCGTCCCAGGCGGTTTCGGCGCCGGTGCGGCGGACGACGATCACCTGGTCGACATCGCCGGCGCTCTCGACCGCCTTGTCGACATTGGCCTTCAGCGGGACTTTCTTGCCGCCGCGCAGGCCTTCATCGGCCGTGATCACGAAGCGGCTCTCGCAATCGGAAATCCGGCCCGCCAGCGCGTCCGGCGAGAAGCCGCCGAACACGACCGAGTGGACCGCGCCGATCCGGGCGCAGGCCAGCATGGCGTAGGCAGCCTCCGGGATCATCGGCATGTAGATCGTGACCCGGTCGCCCTTCTGAACACCGATCGATTTCAGCCCGTTGGCCAGGCGGCAGACAGCCTCGTGCAGCTGGCGGTAGGTGATCGCCTTGTCGTCAGCCGGATCGTCGCCCTCCCACAGGATTGCCGTCTCGTCGGCCCGTTCGGCGAGGTGTCGGTCGATACAGTTGACCGAGGCGTTCAGCTTGCCGTCGGCAAACCAGCGGATGTGCAGATCGTCCTTGTCCCAGGACACGTCGGAGATTTCCGTGAAGGGTGTCATCCAGTCGATCCGCCGCGCTTCCTCGCGCCAGAACCCGTCCGGATCCTCGAGCGAGCGGCGATACATCTTCGTATAGCGTTCCGCATTGATCAGCGCGGTTTCGGCGCGGCCTTCCGGGACCGGGTAGATTTCGTTGGGATCGTGATGGGACATGAGGGCACTCCCCGGGCGTTCTGGGTAGATTGTGATTGTTGGGATGCACGATAACGCGTTGTCCGCGTCGCGCAATCACGCCTGCGGGAGCAGGCGGGAACGGACGAGGAAGCGCCGTTCGCGGCCATTGTCGAGCGAGAACATGCCGCCCCGGCCCGGCACCGCGTCGAGAATGAGCCGAGTGTGTTTCCACGCCTCGTACTGGCGGCCGCCGATATAGACCGGCACAGGCCCGATCCATCCCAGCAGGACGTCGTTTTCGCCGATCCGGAATTCGCCGGCCGGATAGCACATCGGCGAGGAGCCGTCGCAACAGCCTCCGGACTGGTGGATCAGTATGTCGGAATGGTCGCGCCGGATCTCCGCGATCAGGGCGAGGGCATCGTCCGTTGCGATCACACGGGTTTCCTGGCGGAGCTCCTCCGTCATGCCGGTCTCCTTGCGGTATGGACGGGGCCGGCGAACCGGCCCCCGCCACGGGGAGGTGAGGATCAGAAGAAGCCCAGCTTTTTAGCGCTGTAGCTGACCAGCATGTTCTTGGTCTGCTGGTAGTGATCTAGCATCATCTTGTGGGTTTCCCGGCCGACGCCCGATTGCTTGTAGCCGCCGAAGGCCGCATGGGCGGGATAGGCGTGATAGCAATTGGTCCAGACGCGCCCGGCCTGGATGCCGCGGCCAAAACGGTAGCAGGTGTTGGCGCTGCGGCTCCACACACCGGCACCCAGGCCGTAGAGCGTGTCATTGGCGATCGCCAGCGCCTCGGCCTCGTCCTTGAAGGTCGTGACGGCCACGACGGGCCCGAAAATCTCCTCCTGGAAGACCCGCATCCGGTTGTGTCCCTTCAGCACGGTGGGCTGGACATAATGTCCGCCGGCAAGGTCGCCGCCGACCTGGCCCTCGCCACCGCCGATCAGCACTTCGGCGCCTTCCTGGCGGCCGATATCGAGATAGGCGAGGATCTTTTCCTTCTGCTCGGAGGACGCCTGGGCACCGATCATCGTCGCCGGGTCGAGCGGATCGCCCTGCTTGATTTCGGCCACCCGTTTGAGGGCACGCTCCATGAAGCGCTCATAGATGTCTTCATGGATCAGCGCGCGCGACGGACAGGTGCAAACCTCGCCCTGGTTCAGCGCGAACATGGCGAAGCCCTCGATCGCCTTGTCGAAGAAGTCGTCATCGGCGTCGGCCACGTCCTTGAAGAAGATGTTGGGCGATTTGCCGCCCAGTTCCAGTGTCACCGGGATCAGGTTTTCCGAGGCGTACTGCATGATCAGACGGCCGGTCGTGGTCTCGCCCGTGAAGGCGATCTTGGCGATCCGGCTGGAGGAGGCGAGCGGCTTGCCGGCTTCCAGACCGAAACCGGAGACGATGTTCAGGACGCCCGGCGGCAGCAGGTCGCCGATGAGCTCCGCCCAGACCAGGATGCTGGCCGGCGTTTGCTCGGCCGGTTTCAGCACCACGCAATTGCCGGCCGCCAGGGCCGGCGCCAGTTTCCAGGCCGCCATCAAGAGCGGGAAGTTCCAGGGAATGATCTGGCCGACCACGCCCAGCGGCTCATGGAAGTGATAGGCCACCGTGTCGGCATCGATCTCGGCGAGCGAGCCTTCCTGGGCCCGGATGCAGCCGGCGAAATAGCGGAAATGATCGATCGCGAGGGGGATGTCCGCCGCCATGGTCTCGCGGATCGGCTTGCCATTGTCCCAGGTTTCCGCCGTCGCCAGCGTCTCGAGATTGGCTTCCATCCGGTCGGCGATGGCGTAGAGCGCGGCGGCACGTTCGGCAACAGCCGCATGGCCCCAGGCCTCCTTGGCAGCGTGGGCGGCGTCGAGTGCAGCCTCGACGTCCTGCGCGTCCGAGCGGGCGATCTCGCAGATCGGCCGGCCATTGATCGGTGAGGTGTTTGTGAAATAGCGGCCGGCGGCGGGTGCGCGCCAGCTTCCGCCGATGAAATTGTCATAACGCGCCTTGAAGGGCGCACGGGTATCGCGGTCGATCTGTGTGATGACGTTCATGTCTTCCTCCCATGGAAACGAGCCCTTTGCGGGCCTCTGGAAGGAAGTCTGCGTATCCGGGTGTGCGCTTGTCTGCCCCGTCCCGGCAAGCGGAATGCCGACCTGTCTCGCTGGTGAGACAGTCCGGCAGCGCTATTCGATACCGAGGCGCTTCATGCGGCGGTAAAGCGTGGCGCGGCCGATCCCGAGCTCGCGGGCTGTGGCACTGGCATTGCCGTTATTGCGCGCCAGCGCCCGGCGAATCTCGCTGCGCTCTGCAGCGTCGAAACCGGGCGTCGCAGAGCCGGCCGCGAGCAGGTCCGCCGCCGGCCGCGGCGATGCCAGGCTGGCATCGTCCAGACCCAGCCCCTGCCGCGCCGCGCGCGTTGCGCCGACGACGAGATCGTCGCTGTCGACGGCCAGCAGGGCCGGGCCCCGGGCGCTGTCGCCGGGGGCAACCAGGATGCGGTGACCGGAAAAGGCGGCGCTGAAATGTTCCGCCTCGATCCGCCGCGCCGCTTCCGTGACGATATTCCCGATCAGACCGGCCAGGCTTTCATTCATGTCCCGGCGGCAGGACGAGACGTCCAGCGCACCGGCCAGCCGTCCGCGCTCGTCGAAGATCGGCGCGTCCATACAGCTCATCCCGGTATTGCGGCTGTGAAAATGCTGGTCGCGATGGATGGTCACGGCGCGCTTTTCGACCAGGCAGGTGCCGATACCGTTGGTGCCTTCGCTCGCCTCGCTCCACACTGCGCCGGTCCACAACCCCCAGCGGTTGAAGGCCGGGTCATGCGATGGCGATCCCTGCCGCTCCAGCACCACGCCGTCTGCATCGGTCAGAAGAACACAGCACCCGCTATCGCCCACCGTCTGCAGGAGCCGCGTCATCGCCGGCCGGGCGATCGACAGAAGCCGGCCGGCCTGCTCGCGCGCCTGATCGAGTTCCCGGCCGGTGAGCCGTTCGGGCGCTTGCGGAGTGTCCGGGTCGAGGTGGTGGTAATTGAGCGAGCGCGACCAGGATGCTGCCACGAAGGACCGCGCAACAGCGCTGTCGCTGCTGGCGGTGCTGAAGACAAGATCGGCGTGCCTGGCCTGCACGGGCGCTCCCCGGTGAATATGATCGCGGTCTTTGCGAGCCGCGTTGCAGGAAGACTGACACGAAACCGCGCCGCGTCAAAACGGCGGGGCGTCATCGTTTATGTTCAGCCTTCGGCACGCAGCGTGGTTGCCGGATCGAGCGTGCGCAGGGCGGCGTAGTGGGACAGGAAGACCTGGCCGGACAATTCGTCGAACAGGCCGGCCTTGATCAGCCCGTCGGCCACCGGCCCCTTCACTTCGGACAGGTGCAGGCGGATGCCTGCTTCCTGAAGCCGGGCATTGATGGTGCGCAGGCTGCCGAGCGCACTCGCATCGACGAAATTTACCGCCGGGCACATCAGGACGAGATCGGTCATTTCCGGCTCGCCGGCGGCGATCCGCGAGATCAGCTCTTCCAGGAAGCGCGCATTGGCGAAGTAGAGCGCGCTGTCGACCCGCAGCGAGACCACGTGCGGCGAGACGATCACATCGTGCCGGTCGACATTGCGGAAATGGTGTGTGCCGGGCACCTGCCCCAGCCGTGCCCAGTGCGGCCGCATGGTGCGCTGGAGCACCAGTCCGACCGAGACGGCAACGCCCAGCGTCAGGCCGAATTCGATACCCAGGAAGAGCACGCCGAACAGGGTCAGGAAGGCTGCCGCGCCATCGGATCGGGAATAGGTCCAGGCGTGCCAGGCGCCCTTGAAGTCCGCGAGTTTCCAGATCGCCGCCAGGATGGTCGCCGCCAGTGTGGCCTTGGGCAGATGATGGAAGGCTGGTGTGAGAAAGGCCGCGACGAGAAGGATGAGCAGCGCCGTGAAAACGCCGGCATAGGGTGTGCGGGCACCGGCGGTCTCGTTGACGACCGAGCGCGCGAAGCCGCCCGTCACCGGATAGCCGCCGGTCAGCGCTGCCGCGGCATTGGCTGCGCCCAGGCCGAAAAGCTCGCGATTGGGCTGGATGTGTTCGCGGTGCTTGGCGGCCAGCGACTGGCCCACCGAGACGCTTTCGACGAAGCCGATCAGGGAGATCAGGGCTGCCGGACCGAGCAGGGCGCGCCAGGTCTGGAGATCGACCTTCGGGAATTGCAGGGGCGGCAGGCCGGAGGGCAGGCTGCCGACGATCGCGAGGCCGGTCTGTTCGTTGAGATGCAGGGTCCACGCGGCGATTGTTGCCGTGGCAACCAGGGCCGCTGGCGCTGCGCGGACCAGGCTGTCGCTCAGGGCCTGGCCCAGGCCGATGCGCTGCAGGAGGGCCGGCAGGACACTCCGCGTCATCAGGAGGAAGGCCAAGCTGGCTCCGCCGACCAGCAACGCGATCCCGTCAAAGCCGGCCAGGCCCTGGACAAAGGTCATCGCGAGTTCGGGCAGGGTCGCGCCATGCATGTCGATCCCCAGCATGTGACGCAGCTGGCTGGCGATGATCAGCACGGTCGACGCGGTGATGAAGGCGTCCACCACCGGCCTGCTGAGGAAATTGGCGACACTGCCGAGACGGAAAACGCCGAACAGCAGCAGGAAGAGGCTCGACAGCAGGGCCAGCGCTCCGGCCGCGGCGATCTGGTCGGCGGGATTGTCGAGGCCGAGCGAGCCGACAGCGGCGGCCGTCATCAGCGAAACGACGGCAACAGGACCGACCGCGAGCACGCGGCTCGATCCGAACAGGGCATAGGCGATGAGAGGAGCAATAGAGGCGTAGAGCCCCGCCTGGGCTGGCAGCCCCGCCAGGAGCGCATAGGCGAGGCTCTGCGGGATCAGCAGGATGGCGGTGACCACGCTCGCCAGCGCATCCGCGCCCAGCGTCGCACGGTCATAGGTTTTCAGCCAGCCGAGCCCCGGCAGGAAACGGGCAGCGCGATCGATGAAGGTGTCAGACCGCATCGATCGGCAGTTTGAGATAGCGCAGGCCGTTGGCGGCCGGTTCGGGCAGATTGCCGGCGCGCATATTGATCTGCACCGAAGGCAGGATCAGGCGGGGCATGTCCAGCGTGGCATCGCGCTCGGTCCGCCAGGCCACGAACTCGTCTTCGCTGGTCCGGGCGTTGAGATGGATATTGCCGGCCTTCTCCTCGGCGACCGTGGTCTCCCAGGCAAAGAAATCGCGGCCCGGCGCCTTGTAGTCGTGGCACATGAAAAGACGGGTTTCGTCGGGCAGGGCGTAGATCTTCTGCACCGAGTGATAGAGCTGGCGCGCATCGCCGCCCGGGAAGTCGCAGCGGGCCGTACCGAAATCCGGCATGAACAGCGTGTCGCCGACAAAGGCCGCATCGCCGATATGATAGACCATGCAGGCGGGGGTGTGGCCCGGCGTGTGGATCGCCTCGGCTTCGATATTGCCGATCGAGAACCGCTCGCCGTCCTGGAAGAGATGGCCGAATTGCGATCCGTCGCGGGCGAAGTCCGGGCCGGCATCGAACAGGTCGCCGAACACTTTCTGGACGTCGGTGACATGACCACCAATCCCGATCTTGCCGCCCAGCCGGCTCTGGATATAGGGCGCTGCCGACAGGTGATCGGCGTGGACATGGGTTTCCAGGATCCAGTCGACCGTCAGGCCCGCTGCTTTCACGTGCTCGATGATCGCATTGGCCGAATGGGTCGCCGTGCGGCCGGAGGCCTGGTCGAAATCCAGCACGCTGTCGATGATCGCCGCGCGGTCCGTCTCGGGATCCGACACGACATAGGAGATCGTGAAAGTATCCGGGTCGAAGAAGGACTTTACGGCAAGCTGGGACATGATGGTGGCGGGCTCCTGACGGATTACTCGGACTCGATATAGGTTATGTGCATATTCATGCAAATATGAAACTATGCGGCGCGCGGTCGCAGGCGGCGACTGTCTAGCCTATCCGGCGGGCCGGCAATAGGTGTCGTAGAGAGTGGATATCAGGTGTTCCAGCCGCGTGTCGGCGAGGGCGTAGTAGATCGTCTGTCCGTCGCGCCGCGTTCGCACCAGCCCCTTGTTGCGCAGGATCGCCAATTGCTGCGACATCGCCTGGGCCCGCATGTCGAGCGCCTCGGCGAGCTCGCCGACGGACCGCTCCTTTTCCACCATGGCGCACATGGCCAGAAGCCGGTTGGGGTGGGCGAGGGTCTTCATGATCTCGGACACTTCCTCGGCGACCGGCCGCATGTCGTCGTATTGCATGGCTTACCTGCAGCAATTTGTAGCTACGGATATGTGTAGGTGATTGCGGGGTGTGGGGGAAGAGCGGCTTTCTTTCCTCCCCACGGCGTGGGGAGGGGGACCCGTGAAACGGGGGAGGGGCCGCCGCGATACGCGGCGGAATGGCGGTGCCTCGCCCGACGGTCGTTCGCGGCCTGCGGCCGCGACCCCCCAAAAAAACGTGGCGACCCGAGGCTTTGCCTCGGCCCACTTCCCCGCGATGCGGGGAAGAAAGAAAGCTGCACTGCACCCCAGCTGAGCTGAGCTATTGTGTTAGCGCGCTAACACGTTATATCGGCTTCCAAGGAGATCGAACCTATGGACGACCTGTCTGAAAACACGCGCGCTTCGGCGCCGGATCTGGCGCCGCTTTGCGAGGCATTGCTGGCCCTGCGCGATGAGCGCGAGGCCGACCGCTTCCTGCGCGACCTGCTGACGCCGGGCGAGATCCGCACGCTCGTGGAACGCTGGCGCGTGGCGCGGCTGCTGGATGAGGGCGGTCATTCCTATCGCGAGATTGCCGAAATGACCGGCGCTTCCACCACGACGGTGACCCGGGTCGCCCGTTTTCTTAGCCAGGAGCCCTGGCAGGGTTACCGCACCATTCTCGACCGCCTCAAGGAGCCGAAATCGTGACCTCCCCGCGTTTGCGTATCGCCGTTCAAAGCAAGGGCCGCCTCGCCGAGGGCGGTATGGACCTGTTGAAGCGCTGTGGCCTCCGCTTCGCCTATGGCCGGGACAAGCTGCACCAGCGGGCCGAGAACATGTCGGTCGATCTGATGCTTGTGCGCGATGATGACATTCCCAATTTCGTGGCGTCCGGGGCGTGCGATTACGGCATTGTCGGCGAGAATGTGCTGCGCGAGGAACAGGCTGCCGGCGGCCGGGCCCGCGAGCTGGATGTGGCGCTACGGCTCGGATTTGCCGGCTGCACGCTGAAGCTGGCGGCCGCACAGGGCGGGGAGATCCGCTCGTCTGCCGATCTGGCGGGCAAGGCGGTTGCGACCTCCTATCCGGCGCTGACGGCACAGTATCTGCGCGAGCGGGGGATTGAGGCTGAAATCGTCGAGATGCGCGGTTCGGTCGAAGTCGCGCCGCGCCTGCGTATTGCCGACGCGATCTGCGATCTCGTTTCGTCCGGCGCGACGCTGCAGGCGAACGGGCTGGCGGCCTTCGAGACCGTGCTGGAGAGCGAGGCCGTTCTGATCCGGCGCAGCGCAGGCCGCGATGCCCAGACCGATGCGGTGGCAAATGTGCTGATGCGCCGTGCAGAGGGTGTGATCGCCAGCTCGCAGACCAAATACATCATGCTCAACGCACCCAAGGACAGGCTGGAGGCGATCCGGGCCCTCCTGCCGGGCGCCGATGCGCCGACCATTGCGCAGGTCGCCGGACGGGATGATGTGGTGGCCATGCATGCGGTCTGCCGTGAACGGGTGTTCTGGGAAACCCTGGAAGCCCTGGAAGCGGAAGGCGCGCGCGCCATCCTCGTTCTGCCCATCGAGAAAATGCTGGCCTGAGGTTCGTCATGCTCGACACGCTGATCTGGAAAGATGCCACAGAGGCACAACGGCGTCAGGCGCTGGCGCGTCCGGCTGAGACCGGCACCGCCGATGCGGCCGCGCGCGAGATTGTCGACGCCGTGCGGGCGCGTGGCGACGAAGCGGTCCGCGCCAATGCTGCCCGCCTGGACGGCTATGCGCCGGACGATTTTCGCGTGCCGGCCGAGGCGCTGCGTGAAGCGCGCAAGAGTATGGATCCGGCTGATGTGGAAGCCGTGAAGGCGGCTGCGGACGCTGTACGGCGTTTCCACGTTCGCCAGGGCTATTCGGGGTATTCCGTCGAGACCTGGCCGGGTGTCATGGCGTCACGCCGGGCGACGCCGGTCGACGTGGCGGCGCTCTATGTGCCCGCCGGCAGTGCGCCGCTTGTCTCGACACTGATCATGCTGGCCGTGCCGGCCCAGCTGGCCGGTGTGCCGCGGAGTGTCGTCGTCGCGCCGCCGGCTGGCGAGGGCGGGGTGAACCCGGCGCTCCTGGCGACGGCCGACATTCTCGGGATTGACGAGGTCTATGCGATCGGCGGGGCCCAGGCGATTGCGGCCCTGGCGACCGGTTCGGCGGGCCTGCCGCGGGCTGACAAGATTTTCGGGCCCGGCAATGCCTATGTCGCTGCGGCCAAATCCTATGTTGCCGGACTGCCGGGCGGGCCCGCGATCGACCTGCCGGCGGGACCGAGCGAGGTGATGATCATCGCCGACGAGCGTGCCGATGCGGAACTCGTTGCCAGCGACCTGCTCAGCCAGGCCGAGCACGATCCCTCCGCCCAGGTCGTGCTGGTCTGCTTCGATACTGCGACCCGTGACCGCGTGATCGCGGCAACCGAGATGCAGCTGGCGCAATTGCCCCGGGCGGAGATCGCGCGGGTGGCGCTGGCAAACTCCTGCACGGTGATCTGCGACACGCTGGAGGCGGCGGCCGAGGTCGCCAACGCCTATGCCCCCGAACACCTGATCCTGCAGGCCGATGCGGCCGAGCGCCTGGTCGGTCTGGTCCGGCATGCCGGCTCGATCTTTGTCGGCGCCTTCACGCCGGAAGCGGCGGGAGACTATGCCGCCGGTCCCAATCACACCCTGCCGACGAGCGGAGCCGCGCGAGCCTATGGCGGGGTGACGGTGGAGGCTTTCCAGAAAACCACGACCATTCTGCGCGCCACGGCCGAGGGCGCGGCGGCGATGGCGCCCGCCGTCGAGCGGCTGGCGGCGCTGGAAGGACTGGAGGCTCACGCGACGGCGATGCGTCTGCGCCGCGAGCGGGCGGAAGCCCAGCCGGCCGTGTCGGCGGCATCCGGTCCGCGTGCGGGCACGAAACGCCGCAAGACGGCCGAGACGGATGTCACCGTGACCGTCAATCTCGATCGCGACGGTCCCAGCCGCATCGCCACGGGCGTGGGCTATTTCGATCACATGCTCGAACAGGTCGCCCGGCACGGCGGCATTGCGCTGGACGTGGCGGTGGAGGGCGATCTTCACATCGATGCCCATCACACGATCGAGGATGTCTGCCTGACCTTCGGCGAGGCACTGCGTGAGGCGCTGCGCGACAAGCGCGGTCTTGCCCGCTTCGGGTTCGAACTGCCGATGGACGAAACGCGGGCTGCGGTCTGGATCGATCTGTCCGGCCGGCCGTTTGCGAAATTCGAGGGCGAGATTCCCGGCGAGAGCGTGGGTGAGTTTCCGGTCGAGATGACGGCGCATGCCTTCCGGTCCATCGCGGAGAGCCTTGGGGCGGCAATCCATGTGAAAGTCGAGGGCGAGAATGCCCACCACATGGTCGAGGCCTGTTTCAAGGCTTTCGGCCGCGCCCTGCGCAAGGCCGTACGGGTCGAGGGCGACGCGCTGCCGTCGACCAAGGGGATGCTGGCATGACCATCGCCCTGATCGATACCGGCTGCGCCAATATCGCCTCGGTGCGGTTTGCGCTGGACCGGGCAAGGCTGGACCATGTCGTGGTCACCGAACCGGCCGGCGCGGCGGACTGCAACCGCATCATCCTGCCCGGCGTTGGCGCGGCAGGACCGGCGATGGAGCGTCTCAGGGCGCGCGGCTGGGCCGAGGCGCTGTCTGGCGACGGGCGTCCGCTGATGGGGATATGCCTGGGCATGCAGCTCCTGTTCGAGCACTCGGCCGAGGGGGATGTCGACGGGCTCGGACTGTTGCCGGGCCGGGTCGAGCGCCTGCCGCGGCCGGATGGGCTGGTCTGGCCGCACATGGGCTGGAATGCACTGGAGGGGTTCGCTGTCGGCGAGCCGCTGCTGACCGGCATTCCGGCCGGATCCCATGCCTATTTTGTCCATGGCTACTACGTTCCCGCCGGCCGGGTGACGCAGGCGCAGTGCGATTACGGCGTTCCCGTCTCGGCGATTGTGCGTCAGGGGCAGGTCTCCGGCTGTCAATTCCATCCCGAGCGCTCCGGAGCCGTGGGCGCGCGTATTCTTTCCAATTTTGCGAGTATCAAGGCGTGATCCTCTATCCAGCCATCGACCTTCTCGACGGCCGCGTGGTGCGGCTGCACAAGGGTGAATTCGACGCCGTCACCGACTATGGCGACGACCCTGTTGCCGTGGCCGAAAAGTTCGGCGAGGCGGGTGCCAGCTGGATCCATGTGGTCGACCTGTCCGGCGCCCGCGACGGCCAGCGCCGGCAAGGCGATACGATCCGCGATATCTGCCGTACGGGGCTGCGGGTGCAGACCGGCGGCGGGGTGCGTTCGTCCGAGGATGTGGAAGATCTTCTGGCGATGGATGTCGAGCGGGTGATCGTCGGTTCGCTGGCGGTAACGGATCCGGAAAAAGTGTCCGGATGGCTGGCCCGTTATGGCAGCGAACACATCACGCTGGCGCTGGATGTGCGGGCGGTTGGCGGGCAGTACCGGCCGGCCCTGAAGGGCTGGACGGACCTGGCGGACACCACGCTGGACGATGTCGTCAGAGCGTATGACGGGGCGAAATTGCGTCACGCACTTGTCACGGACATCGGACGTGACGGTGACCTTTCTGGCCCGAATGTGGGACTTTACCGCTACATAAGTGCCCAATTCCGTGACATTGCCTGGCAGGCCTCCGGCGGCATCGCGTCCCTGGACGATATCACGGCGGTGCGGGATGCGGGTGTTGCCGGGGCGATTTCCGGCAAGGCCTTGTATGAAGGCCGGTTTTCTCTTGCGGAGGCGTTGATATGCTCGCAAGACGGATAATCCCCTGCCTCGATGTCCGCGACGGCCGCGTCGTCAAGGGCGTGAAATTCCGCGACCACGAGGATGTCGGCGCGATCGTCGATCTCGCCCGCCGCTATTCCGCTGCCGGTGCCGACGAGCTGGTCTTCTACGACATCGCCGCCTCGGCCCGCGGCGCGACAGTGGAGCCGGAATGGGTGAGCCGGGTTGCGCGGGAGATCGACATTCCCTTCTGCGTCGCCGGCGGGATACGCAGTGTCGACGATGCCCGCGCGCGCCTGTTCGCCGGCGCCGACAAGATCTCGATCAATTCCCCGGCGCTGGAAAGCCCGGACCTGATCGACCGGCTGGCGCATGAATTCGGCAGCCAGTGCGTTGTGCTGGGTGTCGACAGCCGCAAGATCGAGGGCGAATGGCGGGTGCACCAGTATACCGGCGACCCGGACAAGACCCGTACCGATGAACGCCGCACGCTGGACTGGATCGCCGAGGGCCTCGACCGCGGCGCCGGCGAGGTCGTGCTCAACTGCATGGACATGGATGGCGTTCGCGACGGGTATGATATCGAGCAGCTCGCTGCTGTGAGGGCGATCTGTTCGACCCCCCTGATCGCATCGGGCGGGGCCGGCCGAAAAGAACACTTCAAATCCGTGTTCGAATTGGCCAATGTCGACGGCGCGCTGGCGGCCAGCGTATTTCATAAAGGGGTCATGGAGATAGGCGATCTGAAGGCCTATCTTGCCGCCGAGGGAATCAGGGTCAGACCATGATTGAAGCGAACACCCTGGACTGGAAGAAGTCCGACGGGCTCATTCCGGCCATTGTCCAGGATCATGCCACGCGCCAGGTCCTCATGCTGGGCTATATGAATGAAGAGGCGCTGGCGAAGACGGTCGAGACCGGCAAGGTGCACTTCTTCTCGCGCTCCAAACAGCGCCTGTGGAAAAAGGGCGAAACCTCGGGCCACACGTTCAAACTGATCTCCATTGCCGCCGATTGCGACCAGGACACGTTGCTGGTCGAGGTGAAGCCGAAAGGCCCGGCCTGCCACACCGGCACGGTGAGCTGTTTTGGCGACGATCCGGCGCCGGGCCTGGGCTTCCTGGCGCATCTGCGCGCGATCATCCGCAAGCGCAAGAAGGACAATCCCAAGGGCTCCTATGTTGGCGGTCTGATGGCGCGGGCGCCGAAACGCCCGGCCCAGAAAGTCGGCGAAGAGGGCGTGGAAGTGGCCATGGCTGCGGTCTCGGAAAGCAAGGCCGCGCTGAAGGCCGAAGCCGCCGATCTGCTCTTCCACCTCATGGTATTGCTGGAAAGCCGCGACCTCTCGCTTGAGGATGTCGTCGGCGTCCTGCGCAAACGCCATGCCGTGCGCGCGGAAAAGACGGGGCGGAGCTAGAAGGGCTCGCCCCGCCTGCGGGGGAGCTGTCCGCGAAGCGGACTGAGGGGGCGGCGCAAAGCGCCGCGGAGCGCGTCAGCGCGCAGCGCGCATGGGACTCACCCCCTTCGACCTCACCCGGCCCAAGGGCCGGGCTCGGCCACTTCCCCCGCTTCGCAGGGGAAGCCTACAGCGCCGGCTGGGTCCGCGCCTTGCGGCGTCCGATGAATTGGAGCTCTGCGAAGCCGCCGACCACGAGGGCCTGGCCGATCACGAAGGCATAGCCCAGCAGGGTCGGGCTGACGGCGCCGGAGGCCAGCAGGCCCAGGCTGGCGACCACCCAGGCCGCATTGAGCGCGATGATCGCATTGACGGCGAGGGCCGGCGCCTGTTGCCGGCTGCCGCTCCAGGCGACCAGCAGAACAAAGGGCACCAGCACCAGGCCGGCGCCCCGCAGCAATTCGGACGGCAGGCCAAGCAGGCCGGACAGCGGCCCGGCGGCGATGACGGCGAGGAGCGCCGTGGCACCGGTGGCCACGGCATCGAGGAGCAGGGCGCCCCGGAGGAAGGAATAAGAGCGGATCGCGGTCATGAGGATATCTCCCTGGCTGTTGCGATGCCCCTGAGCCTTTACGCCGGACCTACCCGGATCAATTACCTGCGAGGTTATTGAACCCGGTCCCGTGCCGGTGCAGGTTTCCGCCATGCTGACCACGAACAGAAGCCCGGGCGAGTTGCTGCGCGATTGGCGCATGCGCCGCCGCATGAGCCAGCTCGACCTGGCCTGCGAAGCGGAGATTTCCTCGAAACATCTAAGCTTCGTGGAAACCGGACGCTCCTCGCCCAGCCGCGACATGATCCTGCATCTGTGCGAGACGCTCGACGTGCCGCTGCGCGAGCGGAACCGCGTGCTGGTCGCCGGCGGATTTGCGCCGGCCTATCCGGGGCGCTGCCTGGACGACCCGGCCCTGGACGCCGCCCGGACGGCGGTGGAGCGGGTACTGGCCGGTCACGAACCCTTTCCCGCCATCGCGATTGATCGGCACTGGACGCTGGTTTCGGCCAATACGGCCATCGGCTTCTTCCTGCAGAGCGTCGATCCGGCACTGCTGGAACCGCCGGTGAATGTGCTGCGGCTGAGCCTCGATCCACGCGGGCTGGCGCCGCGTATCGCCAATCTCGCGGAATGGCGCGACCATCTCTTCGCCCGGCTGGAAGCGCAGATTGCGGCGACGGCCGATCCGGTGCTCGAAGCGCTGCTGGCCGAGCTGCAGGCGCTGCCCGTCCCGGCCGGACAGCCGGCGCCGCCATCGGGCGGGCACAGCGATGTCTTCGTGCCGCTGCAGGTGGTCGGTCCGGCCGGAATCATGAGCTTCCTGTCGACCACGACGGTGTTCGGAACGCCGATCGATATCACCCTGTCGGAACTCGCCATCGAAGCCTTCTTTCCGGCCGATCCGGCGACCGCCGGGGCGTTGCAGGCGATGGCGGCCGACGCAGGCTGACGGGCGGGATCATGCTGGCAAGAGCGATGATGGTGACGGCCCTGGCGCTGTCGGGGACGGCCAGCGCCCAGGACGTAATCGTCGTCACCGGCGACCGGGCCGGCGAGGTGCGGGATGCGGCGGCACTGTCGATCGGCGTGATCGGTGCGGTCGAGATCGCTGAAATCGCCGCCCAGCATCCGGCCGAACTGCTCAACCGGGAAGCCGGGGTCTTCATCCATCGCGGCAATGGTGCGGAGCATCTCACCGCGATCCGCTCGCCTGTCCTGACGGGCGGGGCCGGGGCGGGCGGTTTTCTCTATCTGGAAGACGGGATTGCCCTGCGCGCACCGGGTTTTGCCAATGTGAACGGGCTGTTCGAGGATATCGGCCCGCTCGCCGGTGCGGTGGAAGTGCTGCGCGGGCCGGGGCCGTCGCTCTATGGCTCCAACGCGCTGCACGGGCTGGTGAATACGCGCACGCCCGATCCGGCCGCAACGCCTTCGCGCCTTGTTGCCGAGGCCGGCAGTTTCGGACGCTATCGCGGCGAGGCCGTGCTGGCGCGGCCGGGCGAGGCGGTGTCCTCCCTCATCGCGGTGTCTGCCCGCCACGAGGATGGCTGGCGCGAGGCGGCCGGTCTCGATCATGTGCGCGCCCTGGTGCGGGCCGACGGCGAGACGCGCGGCATCGACTGGCGCTTTACCGCCGCCCTGGTGCAGCTGAACCAGGAGACGGCGGGCTATGCCGCAGACTATCGCGACCGCGCTCTCGCCCGGGCCAATGGCGATCCGGAGGCCTTTCGCGATGCCATCGCCGGCCGGATGAGCCTCGCCCTGCGCGGTCAGGCGTCGGAGGGCTGGACCTGGTCGCTGACGCCCTACTGGCGCGCCAATGCGATGGACTTCCGCATGCATTTCTTCCCCACCGATCCGCTGGAGGAAAGCGGGCACCGTTCGGCGGGCGTGCAGGGCGCGCTGCATCGCGAGCGCGGTACCTGGCGGATCATACTGGGCAGCGATCTGGAATGGACGCGCGGCTGGCTGTCGGAAACCCAGGAAAACCCGACGCAATTCTCCTTCGTCCAGGGCGATCACTACGACTATGCCGTCAATGCCCGCGTGGCCGCGTTCTATGCCCGGACCCGCTGGCAGGCGAGCGAGCGGTTGAGCCTGATCGCCGGTGCCCGCTGGGAGGCGACGCGTTTTGATTATGACAACCGTCTGGCGGACGGATCGGTGGGCCGCTATCTGCGCCTTCCCGACCGCAGCGATGATTTTTCCACCTTCGCACCAGACTTCGGGTTTTTGTTTGAAGCATCAGAAAACGCGTCACTATTCGGCCGTGTTGCGCGCGGGGTGAGGGCGCCGCAGACTGCCGAGCTTTACCGGCTGCAGCCCGGTCAGACGATTACCGGGATCGAGCCGGAAACCCTGGACAGTGCGGAGCTGGGCTGGCGCCAGGATCTCGGCGCCGGGCGGATCGAGATCACCGCCTTCGCAATGGAAAAGTCCAACGTCTTCTTCCGCGATGCCGACGGTTTCAATGTCACCGACGGGGCCACCGATCATCACGGTGTCGAGTTCGACATCGCCTGGACGCTGACCGGCACGCTGGAAGCGGGCCTGACCGGCACCTGGGCGCGCCATACCTATGCCTTCGACCGTCCCGTCAGCGCGGCCAGCGAGGGCATCGCAAAGGGCAATGATGTCGACACGGCGCCGCGCTGGCTGTGGACCGGCCGCCTGGCCTGGACGCCTGTGGCCCGGGCGGACGTGTCGCTGGAATGGACCCATGTCGGCGCGTATTTCACCGATGCCGGCAATCTCAACGCCTATGAGGGCCACGATCTTCTGACCCTGCGCGCGCGGTACCGCGTCACCGGTCGCACCACCCTCTACGGCGCCATCCGCAATCTCACCGGCGAAGCCTACGCCAACCGCGCCGACTACGCCTTCGGCAACCCCCGCTACTTCCCCGGCGAACCGCGCGGTGTCACTGTGGGTATTCGGGTGACGGGGTAGGAGGAGGGGCGTGGTGCACCAAAGGAAGGGCCTGATGGAGCACAGCGCCATCCTTCCCCTCGATGGGGAAGGTGGGCCCTCCGTAGCCTTGGCGAAGGAGGGGTCGGAAGGGGTGAATCCCGGCGCCGACAGGCTTGCTGGAAACTTCCGATACCTCGCTGCCACCCCATCCACCACGCCTTCGGCGCGGTCCCCCTTCCCCATCAAGGGGAAGGATGGCGGGCGTCGGCACAATCAGGTCGCCAACCGGGAGAACCGCATGAAACACTTTCTGACCGCCGCCACAGCCGCCCTGGCCCTCACGGCCACGGCGACCGCCCAGGATTATTTCCCGCCGCGGGGGGATGCGGACTGGGAGCGGCGGGAGGCGGTGGAGATGGGGCTGGATCCCGTTGCCCTGCAGGCCGCCGTGGATTTCGCCATCGCCAACGAGACCGCGCCGCCGGAAGGCTGGACGGGGGTCGATGTGCGCGACCTGTCCGTCATGGTGCCGCTGACCTGGGCGTTCGAGCCCTTCTCCAGCCCGGTGGGCGAGTTGCGGCCGCGTGGCGGTCCGGCGGGGATCATCCTGCGCGATGGTTATATCGTCGCCGAGTGGGGCGATCTGGAGCGGGTCGACATGACCTTCTCGATCTCCAAGAGCTTCCTGTCGCACACGGTGGGGCTGGCGGTGGATGACGGGCTGATCGCCAGCGTCGACGACGCCGTCTCCGGCTATGTCGCGGACGGGCGCTTCAGCACGGACCACAATGCGCCGATCACCTGGGACCAGATGCTGCGCCAGACCTCGGGCTGGTGGGGCACGCTGTTCGACAAGCCGGCCTGGGCCGACCGTCCGGCGCGCGACAATCCCGCGCGCGACCTTGTTGCCGGTCCGCCCGAGCCGGGTTCTGCGTGGGAATACAATGATGTGCGCGTGAATGCTCTGGCGCTCGCTGCACTGCATGTCTGGCAGCGTCCGCTGCCGGATGTGCTGGCCGAGCGGATCATGGACCCGATCGGATCGTCCGGCACCTGGGAATGGCACGGCTATGAGAACAGTCATGTCGAGATCGGCGGCGAGACGATGTGGTCGGTGTCCGGCGGCGGCCATTGGGGCGGCGGCATGATGATCTCGGCCTATGACCAGGCGCGCTTCGGTCTGCTGGGGCTTCATCGCGGCAATTGGGATGGCGAGCAATTGCTGTCGGAGGGCTGGTATGAGCGTTCGCTGACGCCGACCGATGTGATGCCGTCCTATGGCTATATGAACTTCTTCCTCAACACGCCGGGCGATGAGCGCGCGGCGATCGCGGTGGAGGAGGCGCCGGCCGGAAGCTTTACCTATCTGGGCGCCGGCGCGAACATGATCTTCATCGATCCCGAACACAACATCGTCGCCGTCGTCCGCTGGATCGATGCCGGCCAGCGCGGCGAGTTCATCCGCCAGCTGATGCAGGCGGTGCAGGAGTAGGGGCAGAGCCTCAGCCTTGTCATCCCGGCCGAATGCCCCGCGCAGGCGGGGCGCAGGGCCGGGGCCTATACGCGCGCTGGCGGCCGAAGCAGGCTCGACAGTTGAGACAGGCTAGCGAGCACCGGGATTATGGGTCCCGGACTTGCGCCCGGCTCAAGGCCGGGCATCCATCCGGGATGACAGCGTGGTGCGCCTCATCCCTGCGGGCTGAAGCGTTCGGTCATCGAGTGGCGTGAGCCGGGATGGGTGAGGCGGGCATAGGTGACGACGTCCTGGCCCTGGAAGGTGCGGCGTTCCAGCACCAGGCAGGCCGCGCCGGGCTCGACGCCGAGACGGCGGGCCAGGTCTGCATCGGCATTGACGGCGGAGACCGTGTGTTCGGCTTCGGTCCAGGGTGCGGCGCGCAGCAGCCAGCCGCCGGGGCCTTCCGTGTCGAAACCGGCCTGGGCGGCGCCGGGCAGAAGGGCGAGATTGATCCAGCGTTCCTCGAACTCGACGATCTCGCCATCGGCCGTGTGCAGGCATTCCACATGCTGCAGGCGGGCGCCGGGCGGCAGGCGCATGGCTTTCGCGATCCCGGGCGAGGCGGGCACCGTATCGTCGGTCTCGCAGATATAGCCATAGGCCTGGCCGCGAGCGGGAATGGCCTTGGCCATGTCGACGATCTTCAGCAGGGCGGCGGGGGCGTCTGGCTGGGCCACGAAGGTCCCGGCGCGGCGGCGGCGGACCAGCAGGCCGTCCTCGGTCAGCTCACGCAGGGCGCGGTTGACCGTCATGCGGGCCGTGGCGAGCGATCGGGACAGGTCGGCTTCCGAGGGCAGGCGGTCGCCCGGCTTCCACGCCCCGGACCGGATCTGCGCCGTCACGGCGCGCTTGATCTGGTCGTAGACCGGTCCGTGTCCGTCCAGTTCGATGGCCTCGATCTGCGGCATCAGCCCCCTCCGTGCAGCAGGTCCGCAATGGCGGTGCGATAGGCGGCGAGCGCGCTTTCGCGCGCCCGGGCGCGGCCTGCTGTCACCTGCGCCTGCCCTCCGACATGCACCGAGCGGACACACCCCTTGTCGCCGCAGAATATCCAGCTGTCCAGCAAGGCGTCCGCAGATCGTCCCGTCAGATGCGGATTTTCCGTGTCCAGTTCGACGAAATCGGCGCGCTGGCCAGGGGTGAGACCGGCGGCGGGCTGTTTCAGGGCCCGGGCCCCGCCGGCGAGGGCGGCCTCGAACAGGGTGCGGCCGGTCGAGCGGCCGGGGGCGGCGAGGGCATTGCGGCGGCGGGCGGTCAGGCGGACGCCGTATTCCAGCAGGCGCAGCTCCTCGGCAAGATCGATGCGGATATGGCTGTCCGAGCCGATACCGATCCGGCCGCCGGCCTCGAGATAGGCCCGCGCCGGAAAGAGCCCGTCGCCCAGATTGGCCTCGGTGAGCGGGCACAGGCCGGCCACGGCGCCGGAGCGGGCGAGGGCGGTTGTTTCATCGGCGCCCATATGGGTCGCGTGGACGAGGCACCAGTCGGCGTTAACCGCGACATGGTCCATCAGATGGGCGACCGGGCGCTGTCCCGTCGCGGCGAGACAGTCCTCAACCTCTTGTGTCTGCTCGGCAATATGGATGTGGAGCGGGGCGTTTTCCACAAGTGGCAGAATGGCAGAAATATCCTTAACGGGGGCGGCGCGCAGGGAGTGCGGCGCCAGGCCCAGTCGCGCATGGGGCAGGGCTGCGACATGCCTCCGCGCAGCCTCGATGAGGGCGGCATAGCTGTCCGGATCGTGCAGGAAGCGCCGCTGGCCATGGCTGGCCGGGGCGGCGTTGAAACCGCTATAGCGGTAATAGACGGGCAGCAGGGTGAGGGCGATACCGGTTGAGGCGGCGGCGGCGCAGATCCGCCCGGCCATCTCGGCGCGGTCGTCATAGGGCGTGCCGTCGGGGCCGTGATGGAGATAGTGGAACTCGCCGGCAGAGGTGAAACCGCTCTCCAGCATCTCCACCTGCACCCAGGCGGCAATCGCCTCGACATGGTCCGGGGTGAGGCGGTCGTTGAAGGCGTACATCAATTGCCGCCAGGACCAGAAACTGTCCTCGCCCTCGCCACGGCGCTCGGTGAGGCCGGCCATGGCGCGCTGGAAGCTGTGCGAGTGCAGATTGGCGAGGCCCGGCACCACAGTGCCCAGCCGGGTCGCGTCCTTGGCGGGCGATGTGCCGGGACGGATATCGGCGATCAGGCCGGCTTCGTCGACACGGATCGTAACGCCATCGGCCCAGCCATCGGGCAGGAGGGCGGACTGGCAGTAAAATTCAGCCATGGCGGCATGACCCCGCTGGACAGACTCGGTTTGAGGATTTTATTGTATAGACAATTAGCCGCATGCAAAGGCCGTCCCATGCAATTCGACCGTCTTCTCACGAATGCGCGCCTGGCGACAATGGTGCCGGGCGGTGCCGCCTATGGCGCTATCGAGGGCGGCGCGATCGGGATTTCTGGCGACCGCATCGCCTGGGCCGGGCCCATGTCGCAAGTGCCGGGCGAGGCCGCTGTCACCGAGAATATGGACGGGCGCTGGATCACGCCGGCCCTGGTCGACTGTCACACCCATCTCGTCTTCGCCGGCGACCGCTCGGACGAGTATGAGCGCAAGCTGGCGGGCGAGGATTATGCCGCCATCGCCCGCGCGGGCGGCGGGATCCGCAAGACGGTCGAGGCGACGCGCAAGGCCGGTGCGGCCGAGCTGGCTGCCGGGGCGCTGTCGCGGCTGGATGCCTATGCCCAGGAGGGTGTCGGTACGGTCGAGATCAAGTCGGGCTATGGCCTCACGCATGACAGCGAGCTGGCGCAGCTGAAGGCGGCGCGCGGCGTCGGCCTGGCCTCAGGCATGCGCATTTCCGCGACCCTGCTGGCGGCGCACACCGTGCCGGTGGAGTATGAGGGCCGCTCGGGCGCCTATATCGACGAGGTCTGCATCCCGCTGGTGCGCGAGGCCGCGCGGACGGGTCTGGCCGATGCGGTCGACGCCTATTGCGAGGCCATTGCCTTCTCGCCGGAAGAGACGCGCCGCCTGTTCATTGCCGCCAAGGCGGCCGGCCTGCCGGTGAAACTGCATGCCGACCAGCTCTCCGATACCGGCGGCGGCCAGCTGGTCGCCGAGTTCGGCGGCCTGTCGGCGGACCATATCGAATACACGAATGAGGCGGGCATTGCCGCGATGGGCAGGGCGGGCACGGTGGGCGTGCTGCTGCCCGGCGCCTTCTATGCCCTGCGCGAGACGCAAAGACCGCCGGTCGAGGCGATGCGCGCGGCCGGTGTGCCGATGGCCGTGGCGACCGACGCCAATCCGGGCACCTCGCCGCTCGTCTCGCTGCTGACGGCCGCCAACATGGCCTGCACGCTCTTCCACCTGACCGTGGAGGAGGCGATCGCCGGCATTACCCGCGAGGGCGCACGGGCGCTGGGTCTAGCCGGCGAGATCGGCACGATCGAGGCCGGCAAGGTGGCGGATCTGGCTGTCTGGGACATCGAGCGTCCGGCGGAACTGGTTCAATGGATCGGAAAACGGCCCCTGCATGGCCGTATCCTGGGAGGAGAATGGCTGTGAGTTCGGTGACCGTAACCCCCGGCAGGATGACCCTGGCCGACTGGGCCGCAATCTGGCGCGGTGCCGGCGTGACCATCGATCCGGCCGCGAAAGCGGATGTCGATGCCGCTGCGCAGACTGTCGACGATCTCATCGCTTCGGGCCGGGCGGTCTACGGGCTCAATACCGGTTTCGGCAAGCTGGCCCAGACCCGGATCGCCAATGAGGAACTGGCGACGCTGCAGGAAAGACTGGTGCTGTCGCATGCCGCCGGCGTCGGCGATGCGCTGCCCGAACCGGTCGTACGCCTGATCCTGGCGCTGAAAATGGCGTCGCTGGCCCGCGGTGCCTCGGGCGTGCGCTGGACCACGATCGCGGCGATCCAGGCGATGCTGGACACCGGCGTGCTGCCGGTGATCCCGTCCCAGGGCTCGGTCGGGGCCTCGGGCGATCTCGCACCGCTGGCCCACATGTCCGCCGCCCTGATCGGCGCCGGCGAGGCGACGTACAAGGGCGAGCGCCTGCCGGCTGCGGACGCGCTGAAAAAGGCCGGGCTGGAACCGGTCCGGCTGGGCCCCAAGGAAGGATTGGCGCTTCTGAACGGGACCCAGGCTTCGACGGCGCTGGCACTGGCCGGCCTGTTCGAGGTGGAAAGCGGTTTCCAGGCGGCGCTGCTGTCCGGCGCGCTGTCGGTCGAGGCGGCCAAGGGCTCGGTGGCGCCGTTCGATCCGCGCATCCACCAGCTGCGCGGTCATCCCGGCCAGATCGATGTGGCGGGCGCGCTGCGCGGTTTGCTCGAAGGGTCCGGCATCCTCGCCAGCCACGAGAATTGCGACAAGATCCAGGACCCGTACTGCCTGCGCTGCCAGCCACAGGTGATGGGCGCCGTGCTGGACCTTCTGCGCCAGGCCGGCCAGGTGCTGGAACGCGAAGCCAATGCCGTCACCGACAATCCGCTGGTCTTCACCGATACCGGCGAAGCGATCTCCGGCGGCAATTTCCACGCCGAACCGGTGGCTTTCGCCGCCGACCAGATCGCCATGGCGGCCTGCGAGATCGGCTCGATCTGCGAGCGGCGCGTGGCGCTGCTGACCGATCCGGCCGTTTCCGGCCTGCCGGCTTTCCTGACGCCCAATCCGGGCATCAATTCCGGCTTCATGATCGCCCATGTCACGGCCGCGGCGCTGGTCTCGGAGAACAAGCAGAAGGCGTATCCGGCCTCGGTCGACAGCATTCCAACCTCGGCCAACCAGGAAGACCATGTCTCCATGGCCACGCATGGCGCCTTCCGCCTCCTGAAAATGGCGGAGAACCTGCACAATGTGGTGGCGATCGAGACGCTGTCCGCCGTGCAGGGGATGGAGTTCCACCACGGGCTGACCTCATCGCCGCGGCTCGAGGCCGTGCGGAGATGTTTGCGCGAGGCGGTTCCCGCCTACGGCGACGACCGCTATTTTGCGTCCGATATCGCCAGTGCCCGCCGCCTGGTGACGGGCAGGGGGCTCGTCGCGGCAGCGGGTGAATTGCCCGGGATTGCCTAGATGAATGTCTTCTTCGAGAAACGCGGAAGCTCGCCGCTGATCGTGTCCATGCCGCATTCGGGAACCCATCTGCCCGACGGAATGGCCGAGCGGATGACCGGGGCGGCACGCGGCCTGCCGGACACGGACTGGCATGTGCCGGAACTCTACGATTTTCTCGACGAACTCGGCGCCAGCACGATCCGAGCCACCCATTCGCGCTATGTCATCGATCTCAATCGCGACCCGACGGGCGCCTCGCTCTATCCCGGCCAGGCCACGACGGAACTGGTGCCGACGACATTGTTCGACGGGTCGCCGGTCTACCGGCCGGGCGAGGAGCCGGACGAGGACGAGATCGAACAGCGCCGCACCGAGTACTACGATCCCTACCACCGCGCCCTGACCGAGATGATCGTCAAGGTGCGCATGGAGCACGGCTATGTCGTGCTGTGGGACGCGCATTCCATCCTCGATGAAGTGCCGCGCCTGTTCGAGGGCGTGCTGCCGGATCTCAATCTGGGCACGAATGGCGGGGAGAGCTGCGACCGGACCATCGAGCGCTGGGCGGTGAAGGCGATGATGGATCACGAGGACTATGCCTCCATCGTCAACGGCCGCTTCAAGGGCGGCTGGATCACGCGCGCCTATGGCCGCCCGGGGCTCAACGTGCATGCCCTGCAGATGGAACTCGCCCAGTCGGCCTACATGGACGAGGGCGAGCCCTGGACATTCAGCGAAGACAAGGCGGGCAGGCTGCGCCTGGCGCTCAAGGACACAATGAAGGCGGCCCTGAAGGCGGCCGCGATGCTCTATTCCGGAGAGGTAAAGTAAGTTGACCCAGACCCGCCGCGACAATTCCCGCATCATCCGCGCCAGGCACGGCAGCGAACTCGACGCCACCCACTGGGCGGCCGAGGCGCCGCTGCGTATGCTGATGAACAATCTCGACCCTGAAGTGGCCGAGAAGCCGGAAGAACTGGTCGTCTATGGCGGGATCGGCCGGGCCGCGCGCGACTGGGAGAGTTTCGACCGGATCGTTGCGACCCTGAAACGGTTGAAGGAAGACGAGACGCTGCTGGTCCAGTCCGGCAAGCCGGTGGGCGTGTTCCGCACCCACAGGGACGCGCCGCGCGTGCTGATCGCCAACTCCAATCTCGTGCCCCACTGGGCAAACTGGGACCATTTCCGCGAGCTCGATAAGAAGGGGCTCATGATGTACGGCCAGATGACGGCCGGGTCGTGGATCTATATCGGCTCGCAGGGCATCGTTCAGGGCACCTACGAGACCTTCGTCGAGGCCGGCCGCCAGCACTATGACGGCGATCTGGCCGGCCGCTGGATCCTGACCGGCGGTCTGGGCGGGATGGGCGGCGCCCAGCCGCTTGCCGCGACCATGGCGGGCGCCTCCATGCTGGCCGTGGAATGCCAGCCGAGCCGGATCGAGATGCGTCTGAAGACCGGCTATCTCGACCGCAAGGCCGACACGCTGGACGAGGCCATGGCCATCATCAACGAGGCCGTCGCGAAGAAGGAAGCCGTCTCGGTCGGCCTGCTGGGCAATGCCGCCGAGGTCTTCCCGGAACTCGTCAGGCGCGGCATCAGGCCGGACATGGTCACCGACCAGACCTCGGCCCACGATCCGGTCAATGGCTATCTGCCCGCCGGCTGGACGCTGGCCGAATGGGACGAGAAGCGCGAGAGCGATCCCGCCGCCGTCGAGAAAGCCGCCAAGGCCTCGATGGCCGTGCAGGTAAGGGCGATGCTCGACTTCTGGGAGATGGGCATCCCGACGCTCGATTATGGCAATAATATTCGCCAGATGGCCCAGGATGAGGGCGTTGCGAACGCCTTCGATTTCCCCGGTTTCGTGCCGGCCTATATCCGCCCGCTCTTCTGCCGCGGCATCGGCCCGTTCCGTTGGGCGGCGCTGTCGGGCGATCCGGAGGATATCTACAAGACCGACGCCAAGGTGAAGGAACTCATCCCGGACAATCCGCACCTGCATCGCTGGCTCGACATGGCGCGCGAGCGCATCCGCTTCCAGGGTCTGCCGGCGCGGATCTGCTGGGTCGGGCTGGGCGAACGGCACAAGCTGGGCCTGGCCTTCAACGAGATGGTGGCAAAGGGCGAGCTTTCGGCGCCCGTCGTGATCGGCCGCGACCACCTCGATTCAGGCTCGGTCGCCAGCCCCAACCGGGAAACCGAGGGCATGATGGACGGCTCCGACGCCGTCGCCGACTGGCCGCTTCTCAACGCGCTGCTCAACACCGCCTCCGGCGCCACCTGGGTCTCGCTGCATCATGGCGGCGGGGTCGGCATGGGCTATTCCCTGCATTCCGGCCAGGTCGTCATGGCCGACGGCACACCGGAAGCCGCCGAACGCGTCGGCCGCGTGCTGTGGAACGATCCGGGCACGGGCGTGATGCGCCATGCCGATGCGGGGTATGACATCGCGAAGGATTGCGCAAAGGAGCAGGGGCTGGATCTGCCGAGCGTGGTGTAAACTTACACAGCCACTTTCCCCGGAGGAGCAGAGCGAATTCCGGGGCCCGGCGGCGTGGGCCGTCATGCGAAGTTGTCGACAACGCCAGACCCCGGAACACGTCCGGGGGAATTGGTAGAATAGTCCACGTCCACCACCGTCATTCCGGCGAAAGCCGGAACCCAGATCGTAGAGCGCAGCGACAACCCGATTGGCGCGATCGCGCTTTGTGATCTGGGCCCTGACTTTCGTCAGGGTGACGATCCATAGGCCGGGATGACAATGGAAATCGGGAGCAATAGAAACAAGGCAACGAATCCTCAAGGAGCCCCACAATGTCCGACGCCTTTTTTGCCGATCTTCGTGCCGAGCTGGAAAACATCGAGGCGGACGGGCTCTACAAGCGCGAGCGGATCATCACCTCGCAGCAATTCTCCGAGATCGATGTGCGGGCGAATGGCGATGAGAGCCATGTCATCAATTTCTGCGCCAACAACTATCTCGGCCTGGCCAACCGGCCGGAGCTGATCGAGGCGGCGAAGGCGACGCTGGACAGTCATGGTTTCGGCGTCGCCTCGGTGCGCTTCATCTGCGGCACCCAGGATCTGCACAAACAGCTGGAAGCAAAGATCGCCGAATTCGCCGGCTGCGAGGACGCCATCCTCTATGCGGCGGCTTTCGACGCGAATGGCGGCGTGTTCGAACCGCTTTTGGGGCCGGAGGATGCGATCATCTCCGACGCGCTGAACCATGCCTCCATCATCGACGGTGTGCGCCTGTGCAAGGCGAAGCGCTATCGCTATGCCAATTCGGACATGGCCGACCTGGAGACCCAGCTGAAACAGGCGCGGGCCGATGGCGCGCGCCACATCCTGATCGTCACCGACGGCGTCTTTTCCATGGACGGCTACATCGCCAATCTGCCGGAGATCGTGCGGCTGGCGAAACAGTATGACGCGCTGACCATGGTGGATGATTGCCACGCCCACGGCTTCATGGGCTCACAAGGCCGCGGCACGCCGGAACATTGCGGTGTTTTCGGCGAGATCGACATCGTCACCGGCACGCTGGGCAAGGCGCTGGGCGGGGCGATGGGCGGCTTCACCGCGGCGCGCAAGGAAATCGTCGACATGCTGCGCCAGCGCTCGCGGCCCTATCTCTTCTCCAATTCTCTGGCACCGGCGATTGCAGGCGCCTCGCTGAAGGCGCTGGATATGGTGGCTGAGGGCGACGATCTGCGCGCGCGCCTGTTCGACAATGCCAAACGCTTCCGCGCCGGCATGAGCGAGGCCGGTTTCGATCTCCTGCCGGGCGAGCACCCGATCATTCCGGTGATGCTGGGCGATGCGAAACTGGCCCAGGAAATGGCGGCGAAACTGATGGAGGAGGGCGTCTATGTGATCGGCTTCTTCTATCCGGTGGTGCCCAAGGGCAAGGCCCGCATCCGCACCCAGATGTCCGCCGCCCACACGCCGGAGATGATCGACCGTGCCGTCGCCGCCTTCACCAGGGTGGGCAAGGCGATGGGGGTGATCTAGCATTCTGTTGTAGCGGTTTTTGGGGGGAACATGAGCGAGAATGATGTCCTCTTGGAGGAGTACAAGGTTACTGAAGCCCAGATACAGTCGTACGACGCGTTTATCGTGCAGATAAAGAATTGGGCCGTTGTTTCTGTTACAGCAATATTGGCTGTTGCAATGCAAGCAAAGGAGCCTGCAATTATTGTTCTAGCGTTTTTTGGCGGTTATAGCATTTTGGTATTGCGCTGGAGTTTATAAAACATTTCAGAATCATTATATTATGAGATCCAGAGATATAGCCGTTAGAATTGACGGAAAAGATGAGTTCGAGGACTTTTCAGGATACAGTGATCGAGACCCGCTAAAATTTGGAGTCAGTCCGTATTTCAAAATTTATGAACGCAAGAATTTTGTAATTAAAACTTTCATGGCTGTTCAGCAAATGTATAGAATAAGTTTGTCAGCTCTTTTCGGTTTTGTGTTTTTTGTTTGTGTTGTTGCGTTTTTTGTAATGAATTTCTTGGTTGTTGAAGACTCTTCGAATACAACGGAGTTCACGATAACTGGTCCCGGAAATGTCCAGATCGAGCGTATTGACCCGCCCGAATAGATCTGACCCCGGATTCCAGACCCGCCAATCCCTCCCGGATTCGGCGGGGCGCAATCCCTCTAATTCCCTATGGGTTTTCCGGCTAACGTCTTGGTGTTCAAGAGTTTAGCTGGAATGGAGGGACGTATGAAACTCAGTCTGCTTGTTAGCGGTGCTGCCATCCTTGCCGTGTCTGTCGGTGCCCTGATGTGGGGGCTGCCCCAGTATGGTGTCTGGCAGCAGGAACTGGCCGGCCGGGCCGAACTGGTCCGCGCCGAGCAGAACCGCCGTATCGCCGTGCTCGAGGCCCAGGCGCGCCTGGAGGCCGAGGAGCTGAATGCCCAGGCCGAGATTGCGCGCGCCCATGGTGTCGCCGAAGCCAATGCCATCGTGGCCGAGGGCCTGGGCGGTCCGGAAGGTTATCTGCGCTATCTGTGGATCCAGTCGCTGGGCGAGAACGGCCAGGATGTGATCTACATCCCGACCGAGGCCGGGCTGCCGATCCTGGAAGCCAGCCGTCACCTGGCCGAATAGGCCGGACACGCCGGTACCGTTGCAGCGGTGCCGGCGTCTTGCTGAGGGGACGGGCGCCATCGGTTTCCCGCTGCCCCTTTGCCCGAATGGCGCTAGTATTGTCCGGCAGTTTCGCCCTTGTGGCGAATTCCTGCATCCGAATGATCGCTTGGGGGCATCACACGGGTAACGGTGACACAGGGGACCGATATGACGGATACCAGCGAAATACGCGCCAGCAGCGCCCGTCCTTCCGACGAGATGCTGCCCTTCCTCAATAATTTCCACGACATCTTCACCACGCTCGGCGTGCTGATCCTGCTGGGCGGGCTCGGCGTCGGCGCCGGCCAGGTGATGGCCGGGCTCGACATGGCCGAAGGCAGCCAGGCCTGGCAGAACATATTGATGGCGCTGATCGGCGGTATCGCCGTGTTCGCCTGGTTCCTCTCCGCGCTTCTGGTCGGCAAACAGCGCCGCATCCTGCCGGGCATCGTCCTGTCGGGCGTGTTCGGTGTTGCGACCGCCATCGTGCTGGTCTGGGGCTATGCGCAGTTCCTGATCCACGTCACGGGCATTTCCGAAAGCAGTTTCGAGCTGGGCAGCGAGAGCGCCGACAACATGGCCTTCGGCCGCGAAGCGGTGATGGCGGTCGTGTCGCAGATCCCGCTTTCGGTGCGCGTCATGCCGGTCGTGTTCGGCCTCGCCTTCGTGCTGCCGATGATCGCTTACTATCGCGTCTACCGCCTGCCGTTTGCCGGAGGTCTGGTCGGGGCGGGCGCGGTGATGACGGCCGTGCTGACCCTGCTGGTCATCGAGCCCTATACGGCCATCGTCTGGATGCCGGCGATCAATGTCGCCGCCGGTGCCGCCCTGCTGGCGACCGGGATCCTGTTCGATGCCCGCGACCCGGGCCGTGAAACGCGCCTGTCCGGCACGGCCTTCTGGCTGCATTTCTTCGCCGCGCCGATCCTGCTGGGCGCCGTGCTCAACATGGCGCAGGTCGGCCTCACGCTCGACGAGAGCGATTTCGCGAACCCTGACGCGATCAACCTGTTTGCCGCGCTGGCGGCCGACAGTGCCGAGGCGATGCGCCTTGCGGTGACCGCTCTGGTGGTGATCGGCCTGTTCGCGCTGGTCTCGCTGCTGATCAACCGGCGTGCGCTGATCGTCTCCGGTCTGGTCACTGCGGGCGTGTCGATCGGCGTCATCGTCAATTCGACCGATCTGGGCGCCGGCGTGGTCGTCGCCGTGACGCTGCTGGTGCTGGGCGGGATCGTTGTCCTGCTGGGCGCGGCCTGGAACCCGGTGCGCCGGATCCTGCTGCTGCCCATTCCGCAGGACGGCCCCCTCGGCCGCATCTTCCCGCCGGTCAGCGCCGCCGAAGGCTGACCGCCCGCGTCGACACAGAAATGAGGCCGCCCTGCGTGAAAGCGGGGCGGCCTTTCGCTTTTCTGGCCGCGGACGATGGTCGAGGTGGGCAAGGCGCGCTGCGTCATCTAGTTTTCTTTCGAGGACGGCCAATGCGCCGGATTCGGGAGGGGATATGCAGCCGCAACAGGCACGCACTTTTGTTTGGCTCTGGCGTTTGCTGCCGCCTGCGGCAGGCGCGCTGCTCATTGTCCTGCTGGCTTTTCCGCTCTCTGCCGACGGTGCCGGGAAAAAGATATGGCTCCCGCTGGCGCAGGCCTTCTTTGCGGGCGATGACGGCACAGGGCCGGGGCTTTCCGCGGCAGCCGGTCAGGTTCTGGCGGGCTTCGAGACTAGGGCCGGCCTGCTATATCCCGCCATCATCGCATTGCCGCTCGCCTTGCTGGCATTGCTCCACCGCGAGCGAGCCTGGCGCTTTCGGGATGCCTGTCTGCCGTGGGTGGTGATCCTGGCTACCTGGGCGATGACTTCTTTCGGAGCCTTGCTCGCCGAAAGCAGTATCGAGGCGACGGCGAACGCCCTGAAGCCGCGGCCCTGCAATGTCGAAATGGCGCGCAGCGAACCGGAAACCTGTCTGGGAGCAAACGGGCGGGTCAATATCGCGGCGCGCTATCAGCCGCGTCTTGACGGGTTTCTCGTCCGGTCTGTTTTAGGCCAGCCCGGCGCATTCTGGTTCTTCTTCGGCATCGCGCTGTCGCAGATTACGCTGTTCAACCTCCTGCGAACGGCCTTGCCTGTCTGGGCGCCTGTCCCGCCGGCCATGCTCGCCCTGACAGTGGCGGCTGCAGCGATAGCGGGGTGGAGTCTTGTCACGGGACTCGCCGTACTGGTCCTGACGGTGTCGACATTCACAGTGCTGAGCCTTCACGGCTGGCGCGCCGGTTCATCGCTTGCGCCAGAAACCGCATGACCCACGATACGGACGCCATCATCATCGGGGCCGGGGCTGTCGGGCTGGCCTGTGCCTATGCCCTGGTCCAGCGCGGTTTCGAGACGATCGTGCTGGAGAAGGAAAAGGCGATCGGGCAGGGCGTCTCCTCGCGCAATTCCGAGGTGATCCATGGCGGGCTCTACTATCCCACGGGTTCGCTGAAGGCGCGGCTGTGCGTCGAGGGGCGCCGCAAGCTCCATGATTTCCTCGCCAGCCATCATGTAGCGCATGAACGTTGCGGCAAGCTGGTCGTGGCGACCGAGCCGCACGAGATCGAGCGGCTGGATGCCATCCTCGACCAGGCTGAGGCGAACGGTGTGGAGGGCATGCAGCGCCTGACCCGCGCCGAGGCGCGGGCGCTGGAGCCGGGGCTGCGGGCCGAGGCAGCGCTTCTCTCGCAGACCAGCGGCGTTATGGATGCCCATGGCTATATGGATGCGCTGGCCGGCGAGATTTCTGCCCGGGGCGGGGCGATTGCGGTCAACACGTCGTTCGCAGGCGCCCGGCCGCTGGAGGTCGGCGGTTTTGCGATCCGTACGGGCGGCGATCATGCGACGGAGGTCACGGCGCGCCATCTGGTGATCGCGGCCGGTCTGGGTGCCCAGGCGGCGGCCGGCACGGTGGAGACCTATCCGGCCGATGCGATCCCGCCGCTGCATCTGGGCAAGGGCGTCTATTTCACCATGGCCGGCAAGGCGCCGTTCAGGCACCTCGTCTATCCGCTGCCCATTCCCGGCGCGCTGGGCACGCATTACCGCCGCGATCTGGGCGGGCAGGCGCGGTTCGGGCCGGATCTGGAATTCGTCGCGACCGAGGATTACAGCGTCGACCCGGCCCGCGGCGAGGCCTTCTACGCCACGATCCGCCGTTTCTGGCCGGACCTGCCCGACGGTGCTCTGGTGCCCGACTATGCCGGTATCCGCCCCAAACTGCACGGCCCCGGCGAGCCGCACCCGGACTGGCGCATCGACGGCGCCGGCCAGCACGGCATGAAAGGCCTGGTCACGCTGTTCGGCATTGAAAGCCCGGGGCTCACGGCCTCGCTGGCCATCGGCGAGTATGTCGCCGGGATGCTAGAGGGGTAGCCGCAGAACCGGCAGCCCTGTCATCCCGGATGAATGCCCGGCCTCGGGCTGGCGCAGGTCCGGGACCCATAATCCGGGTTCACGCCTGACAGACTCCGCTATCGAACCCGCTTTTGGCCAATATCGAGTCTATGGCTCCCGGCCCTGCGGCCCGCCTTCGCGGGCCATCCCGCCGGGATGACAAAATTTTGAACGGCAAACGCAGTCCTTGTCGCGGCGCGCCGATCATGCCCAAATCCTGCCGGGGACGGGGAGGCTGACATGACACCATCGCGTTGGGCCTTCGGGCTTTGCATCCTGTTTGCGCTGGCAACGACCCTGCTGACGCTGGCCTTCGGCACGCCGCCGGAACCGGCCGTGCCGCTGCATTCCGGTTTCAGCACCCCCATCCTGGCCCTGGAATTCGCCACGCAGGTGGCGCATCTCGACTTCCTGCAGGGCGAGGCCGGCGCGGAGATGCGCGACTATATCCGGCACGTGCAGTTCATCGATGTCTTCTTCCCCATCGCCTATGCGGGCATGGCCGCCTGCCTCTTCCTGGGCATGGCGATGCGGGGCAATATCTTCGCCGTTCTCGGCGTCGGCCTGGCCGTGGCGACTATCGTTGCGGACTGGCAGGAGAACGCCACGATCGACGATATTCTCGACGAGGTCGAGAACCCGCATTGCAACGCCCAGACCGTGCCGGACGATCAGGCCGGGGATCCGGTCCTGCGCGACTGCCTGTCGGACGAAGTGTTCGAGAATGCTCCGCCGGCGCTGGAGCTGGCCTCCTTCGTGTTCGACAGCTTCCTGCCGATCCGGATCGAATTCCTGCGCGAGGATACCTGGATCAAATGGGCGCTGATGGCGACCTATGCGGTGCTGCTGTCGGCCCTGTTATGGTTCTCCGGCCGGCCGGTCTGGCATGAGTGGCGGCGCTGGCTGGCGGTGCCGCCTGCATTGGCCGCTTTCGCCATCTGCCTCACCTGGCTGACCGGTTCGAACGGGCATGTCGCGGAAATCATGAGCATACTGCTCATTCCATTCATGCTCACTTTTCCCGCCGCTGCGGTGATGTATTTTCTCGCCAAGCCCAAAGGGTCCCGCAAGAAGGGCACCCGCTAGCAAAGGTCGAGGAAACGTCATGAAAGCCCTGGTCAAGGCCAAGCCGGAAGAAGGCATCTGGATGGACGATGTGCCGATGCCCAAGATCGGCCCGGACGATGTGCTGATCCGCATAACCAAGACCGCGATCTGCGGCACCGACATCCACATCTACAACTGGGATGACTGGGCCGCGAAGAATGTGCCGACACCGATGGTCGTGGGCCATGAATATGCCGGCGAGATCGTCGAGGTCGGCGGCAATGTGACCCGCGTGAAAGTGGGCCAGCGTGTGTCCGGCGAGGGCCATGTCGTGGGCGCCACATCGCGCGCGGCGCGGGCAGGCCGTTTCCACCTCGACCCCGACACGCGCGGCGTCGGCGTGAACATTCCCGGCGCCTTTGCCGAATACATGAAACTGCCGGCCTTCAATGTCGTGCCGCTGCCGGAAGAGGTGCCCGACGAGATGGGCGCCATTCTCGACCCGCTGGGCAATGCCGTGCACACGGCGCTGCAGTTCGACATGATCGGCGAGGACGTGCTGATCACCGGTGCCGGACCGATCGGCATCATGGCGGCGGCGATCGCGCGCCATGTCGGCGCCCGCCATGTCGTGCTCACCGACATCAATACGCATCGTCTCCACCTGGCCAGCCAGGTCGCACCGAATATCCGCACGGTCGACGTCTCGAAGGAAGACCTGCGCGATGTGCGCAAGGCGCTGAAGATGACCGAAGGCTTCGATGTGGGCCTGGAAATGTCCGGCGCGCCGCAGGCTTTCGGCTCGATGCTCAACAATATGGTGATGGGGGGCAAGATCGCGATGCTCGGCCTGCCGTCAAAGCCGATCGAGGTGGATTTCGGCCAGCTCGTCCTCAAGGCCATCACACTGAAGGGCGTCTATGGCCGCGAGATGTTCGAGACCTGGTACAAGATGATCGCCATGCTCGAAAGCGGTCTGGACGTCTCGCGCATCATCACCCACCGCTATGCCGCCGACGAATTCCAGAAAGGTTTCGACGCCATGCGCGCGGGCAAGTCGGGCAAGGTGGTCCTGGACTGGGGGTGATCATGGGTGTCGCGGACGCGATAGAAACAGGTTCCGTCGCGCTCGTGTCCGGACTGATGATGGGGGCAATCAGTTTTCTGTTTTTCTTTCTGGTTCTCCGCGCAGGCCTGATCCACGTCGGGCTGGCGCTGAAAGGGATGTCCAGCATCCTGCTTTTGCCCGTTGCGGTTATTCTTGCTCTGGGTTGGAAAATCTTTGTAGCTGGGGAGGCGCCGCTTGTTGATCGGATCCTGCCAGGTCTGATCCTTTTCCTCCCGCCTGTTGCTCTCGCGATCGCAAGCTCAATACCCTTGTCGCGTCTGACGGCTGATCTGAAAGCTGCAGACTCAGCCGGTCTGAGCCATTGGTCCGCCGCCGCCGCGCTGCCCTATGGCGGCGCCTGGTATGGCATTTTGACGTTTTACCATCTTTCACTGACGGCTTAGCGCATGCAGATACTCGCCGAACCGGTTAAACCCTTCCCATGAGGCATCGGATCGCGCCACTCGCCTTTCCCGGTCTGCGAGAAACTGATGCGCCTAGGCGTTCGCAGGCGTCATATGGTTCAATGCACATGCGCCACACGGTTCGCGGTTTTCCGACCGGCCCGAGCCCCGCGAAATCACCGCACAAGCCAGCCTCACGGCGGGCAATATAGTATTGGACTGGAGCTGATCATGGGTGCCGAGAAACGCGTTCCGCTGGAAGGGTTTGTCGAATATGCGCCCGAGGACATGTCGTCCCGGGTTGCGGCCTTCACGGAAAATCTCCGCCGCCGCCGCACGGTGCGCGATTATTCGGACCGTCCGGTCGATCGCGCGATTGTCGAACAGGCCATCCTGGCCGCCGGTTCGGCGCCGTCCGGTGCCAATCACCAGCCCTGGCATTTCGTCGTTCTGACCGACGCTGAACGCCGCAAGGCGCTGCGCGAGGCGGCCGAGGCCGAGGAACGCGCCTTCTATGCCGGCAAGGCGTCGGAGGAATGGCTCGAGGCGCTCGCGCCGCTGGGCACGGATGCCGACAAGCCGTTTCTCGAAACCGCGCCCGTGCTGATCGCGGTCTTCGCCCAGAAGCGCGGCGGCGAGCGCGCGGGGCAGGACAAGAAGAATTACTACATCAATGAGAGCGTCGGCATCGCCTGCGGCTTCCTGCTGGCGGCGCTGCACGAGGCCGGGCTCGTGACGCTCACCCACACACCCAACCCGATGCGCTTCCTCAACGAGGTCTGCGAGCGCCCGGTGACCGAAAAGCCCTACATGCTGATCGTCGGCGGCTATCCGGCCGACGGCGCGACCGTGCCGGAACACGCGCTGGTGAAGAAGTCGCTGGACGAGATCACGACCTGGTTGTGAGCGAACCCGCCGATGGCGGTGTCTTCCCCCGCTCCCCAACCCTCTCCCCAGGGAGAGGGAGTTTCGATCCCGCGTGTCGCAAGAACACCCCTTCTCCCTGGGGAGAAGGTGCCGCGAAGCGGCGGATGAGGGGGAAACACACAACTGATCACCCTCAAAAAAACAGAGCGCCCGGATCGGGGGAGGATCCGGGCGCTAGATTTGCCGACCAACCGTTATCTGATCGGGGCGCTTTTGCCAGGGAAACCGGGAGTGAGGGAACCGGTTTCCCGTTCGGGGTTGGGGGAACCCTAGGCCCGCATGCGCCGGCGGATTGCCGTGAACGACCAGATCAGTGCGACCACCCAGCCGATCACCGTCCAGCCCAGAAGCAGGTTGGTGAGGAAGATCGCAAAGGTGTTGTCGTGACCGCGCAAGAGCGCGATCAGCGTCGGCAGGAACATCAGCAGCAAGGCGATGATGCCGAACTCCGCTCCACCCATCATGACGATCTCCATCTCCGTTTCCACTTCATATCGAATTTCGATATGAATGTATGAGCGCCCCCGGAAGAGCGCAATAGCGGGGAAGGGGGGATTGGACGGATTTTCGTCCCGCCTCTCTTTGGAGGCCTCGGGAATGTCCGGGGAACCGGCTCTTTCAGGCGGTCCTGAGCGCCCGTTCCGCACGCGGCGGGCGGCCGAACTGGCGGCTGTACTCGCGCGAGAACTGGGTCGGGCTTTCATAGCCGATGGCAAAGGCGATGGCCGAGACGCTTTCGGCCGTGTCCGTGAGCCGGCGGCGGGCCTCCATCAGGCGCAGCGTCTTCTGGTATTGCAGCGGTGTCGTGCCGGTCAGGCTGCGGAAATGCTCGTGAAAGGCCGAGGCGCTCATGCCCGCCTCGCGCGCCAGATCGGCGACGGGAAGGGCCGTGTCGAACTCGCGGCGGATGCGCCCGATGGCGCGGGCGATGCGGCTGGCATGACTGTCCGGCCGGGTCAGGCTGGCGAGGAGTGGCGCCTCCGGGCTGCGCAGCAGGCGATAGTGGATTTCCCGGATCGTCAGCGGTGCCAGGACCGGTAGATCGTCCGGCTGGTCGTGCAGGCGGTAAAGACGCGCCATGGCATCGACAAGGGCCGGGTCGGCGGCGGTCACCGTCATCGCGGAGCAGCGATACTGCTCGCGCGGTGGCGGCAGCGCGTCCTGTGGCAGTCCGGCCATGAGTTCGCGCAGCAGCGCGATATCGATCTCCAGGCCGAGCGAAAGATAGGGCGCTTGGGCACTGGCCGTGACGATGCGCGCCGTGGTCGGCAGGTCGAGGCCGACGATCAGGGTCTGGCCGGCGGCGAAAGTGAGCGCGGTATCGCCCATCACGGTCTGCTTGGCGCCTTGCAGGACCAGGCAGAAAATCGGCCGGTAGTCGACGATATCGAGCGGCGTCGGTGCCCGGCTGCGCACAAGGTCGAGTCCGGGCACACCGGTCGCGTTCGGCTGGGCGTCAAAGCCCATGCGGTCGGCATGCCGGGTCATGTCGTGTTTCAGGGTGTCGAGGTCGGTCATGCGGTGCTCCTGCCGGTATGGACTACGCGCGGGGCGTTTGCCGCGCAAGCCGGGCGAGCCGGAGTTCCGGAGGATCGGGCAAGTTTTCCGGAGCATGCGGCAGGCCGGGCATCGGTGCGGCCGCTAGATGAGGGGCGTCTTGAACACCGGAGCCTTTCCCATGACCCAATCAACCACCCCCATCGCCCTGATCACCGGCGGCAGCCGCGGGCTGGGCCGCAATACCGCCATGCATCTCGCCCGCAAGGGCGTCGATGTCATCCTGACCTGGCGCGGCAATCGCGCGGAGGCGGAAAGCGCCATGGCCGAGATCGAGGCGCTGGGACGCCGGGCGGCGATCCTGCAGCTCGACGCCGGCGATATTGCCAGCTTCGCCGGCTTTGCCGAGGCCGTGAAATCCGTCCTGGCCGAGGGCTGGCAGTGCGACCGGATCGACTTCCTGGTCAATAATGCCGGCCATGGCGTCTACAAGCCGTTCGCCGAAGTCACCGAGGCCGAGTTCGACGGGCTGGTGAATGCCCATTTCAAGGGCGTTTTCTTCCTCACCCAGACGTTGCTGCCGCTGATCCGCGATGGCGGGCATGTCGTGAATATCTCCTCGGGTCTGACCCGTATCACGCTGCCCGGCTTTGCCGCCTATGCCGCGATGAAGGGCGCGATCGAGGCGCTCACCCGATACCAGGCCCGTGAACTGGGCGAGCGCGGCATCCGCGTGAATGTGGTCGCGCCCGGCGCGATCGAGACGGATTTCGGCGGCGGCATGGTGCGCGACAATGCGCAGATGAATGCCGAAATCGCCTCGGTGACGGCGCTGGGCCGGGTCGGCCAGCCCGACGATATCGGTGGCGCGATCTCCAGCCTGCTGACCGGCGATTTCGGCTGGCTGACGGCCCAGCGGATCGAGGTCTCCGGCGGCCAGGGGCTGTAACACCATACGTGAACGCCCGCCCCCAAGAGGGGCGGGCGCCACATAATCCGTCATTGCGGATGAGGACCGGTCAGGCGTCGACCGTCGGGAATTCATAATCCTTGTAGATTTCCCGCAGCTTCGTCTTGAGGATCTTGCCGGTGGCGCCGATCGGCATCTCGTCGATGAATTCCACCGCATCCGGCACCCACCATTTGGGCACCTGGCCGCGCAGATAGTCCAGGATCGACCCGGCGTCCGGCGTGATGCCCGGCTTGGGCTGGACGACGAGCAGCGGGCGTTCCTGCCATTTCGGGTGCGGCATGCCCACGGCAGCCGCCATGGCGACGTCCGGATGGCCCATCGCGGCGTTCTCCAGATCGATCGAGGAAATCCATTCCCCGCCGGTCTTGATAACGTCCTTGGAACGGTCGGTGATGGTCATATAGCCATCGCCGTCGAGATAGGCGACATCGCCGGTCCTGAACCAGCCATCCTCGGTGAAGCTGTCGGCGCCTGCACCGCGGTAATAGGCCGAGGCGATCCACGGACCGCGCACCTGAACATGGCCGGAGGACTTGCCGTCCCAGGGCAGTTCCTTGCCTTCATCGTCGACGATACGCATGCCGACACCGAAGACGAGACGGCCCTGCTTGAGCTTGATCTTGATCTGCTCTTCACGGTCCAGCGCGTCATGCTTGGGCAGGGAGGCATTGACCGTGCCCAGCGGGCTCATCTCGGTCATGCCCCAGCCTTGCTGCATGACGACGTCATACTTGTCCTCATAGGCGCGCAGCAGCGCTTCGGGCAGGGCCGAGCCGCCGATCAGCACACGATCGATCGAGTCGATGCGCTTGCCTTCCTGTTCGAGATAGTTGAGCAGGCCCAGCCACACTGTCGGCACGCCGGCGACATAATTGACCTTCTCGCCCTCGATCAGCTCGTGAATGCTCTTCCCGTCCATCTGCGCGCCGGGCATGACCAGCTTGGCGCCGTTCATCGGTGCGGCATAGGGAATGCCCCAGGCATTGACGTGGAACATCGGCACCACCGGCAGGAGGGTGCCGCGCGCGCCGACGCCGATCACGTCCGAGGCCGAGCAGGCCATGGCGTGCAGCACGTTGGAGCGGTGGGAATAAAGGACGCCCTTGGGGTCGCCCGTCGTGCCGGAAGTGTAGCACAGGCCGGCCGCGGTGTACTCGTCGAACACCGGCCAGTCGAAATCGGACGACTGTTCGGCGATCAGTTCCTCATAGGTCTTGCACTTGGTCTTGACCGCATCGGCGTGCGACTTGTCGGTCATCAGCACCCAGTTCTTCACCGACTTGCACATCTTCGAGATGCCGTCGACGATCGGTGCGAACTGCTTGTCGAAGAAGACCGCCTTGGCCTGGGCGTGCTCCAGCATCCACACGATCTGCTTGGGATCGAGACGCGGATTGACCGTGTGCACCACGGCGCCCATGCCGGAAATGCCGTAATAGAGCTCGAAATGGCGATGCGAGTTCCAGGCGATGGTGGCGACCCGGTCGCCCTCGCGAATCTTCAGCTTCTTCTTGAGCGCATTCGCCAGCTGTTTTGTACGCGTATGTGCTTCGGCATAGGTCTCGCGATGAATCTCGCCCGTCTCCGGCAGGCGTGTCACGATCTCCTGGCCGCCATGGCATTTGGCCGCGTGGACAAGAATGTCCGAAATCATCAACGGACAATCCATCATGTGTGCGCGGAATGTCATGCTCTCTCCCCTTAACTGGTCAACCGTTGCGTTGTTGTGGTGTTTTTCCCATCAAACGAATTCCCGGGCTGCGGCGCAATCCCTTTGCTCAATCGATGTGAATTGCCTATGGGGTCCTGACGGCTTTCGCCAGCCAAATCTGCGTCTCATACCGGGAGAGTTCCGATGTCCAGCCCGCTGACCCCGCCGTCCTATTCCGATATCGCCGACGCAGCGGAACGCCTGGCAGGACATGCAGTCCGAACGCCCTTGTTGCGCAATGACGTGCTCGACGAGCGCACCGGCGCCCGGGTGTTCGTGAAGGCGGAATGCCTGCAGCGCACGGGATCATTCAAGTTCCGCGGCGCGTTCAACCGCATTTCGCGCATGGATGCAGATGAAAAGACGCGCGGCGTGATGGCCTATTCCTCGGGCAATCACGCCCAGGGTGTTGCGGCGGCGGCGCGGATCAATGGCACGACGGCCAAGATCCTGATGCCGGCCGACGCGCCGCGCTCGAAGGTCGAGGGTGTGAAATTCTGGGGCGGTGAGGTCGTGGAGTACGATCGCGGCACCCAGAATCGCGAGGAGATGGGCCGCGCCATTGCCGAGGCCGAGGGCCGCGTCCTGGTGCCGCCCTATGAAGACCCCTTCATCATTGCCGGCCAGGGCACGGCTGCGCTGGAAGCCAGCGAACAGATGGCCGAAGCCGGGGCCGTGCCGGATATCGTGATCTGTCCGGCTGGCGGTGGCGGTCTGATCGCCGGGACCGGCATGGCGATGCTGCACCATCACTCGGCCGTCCAGGTGTGGGCAGCCGAACCGGTCGGGTTCGACGATTTCCGCCGCTCGCTTGCCAGCGGCAAGCGGGAAGTCAACGAGCGGCTGACGGGTTCGGTCTGTGACGCGATCATCACGCCGACACCGGGTGAGCTGACCTGGTCGATCAATTCCGGCCAGCTGGCGGGCGGTGCAGCCGTCAGCGATGACGAGGCCCTGGCCGCCGTGGCCTTTGCCTGGCGACATCTGAAAATCGTGGTGGAACCCGGCGGTGCGGTGGCCCTGGCGGCCGTGCTGACCGGCCGGGTCGAGACGCGTGGCAAGACGGTGTGCGTCATTGCCAGCGGCGGCAATGTCGACCGCGCCATGTTCACCCGCGCCCTGGAAAGCCTCTAGACGGCAGCCGCCGGCGCCGCCGCGCCGGCCTTTACCCGCAAGCGTCTACCTAACGATCCGACTCGTCGGTCTGCTCGTAATTCTCGTCCTCGAAACCGGGTTCGTCGCCGGGTTCGGAGCCCTCGTCGTCGAGACCGGCTTCACCGGGTTCGAGTTCGTCCGTTTCCACATTCGCCGGCCGGGCCATGCCCGCCTCGTCCGTGAAGATCAGGACGGGTTCGGAACCGCGGCGCAGATCCTCCTCGATCAGCAGCGGCACGGCCGCATCGTCATCGAGACGCGAGCGATAGACCTGCAGATTCTCCATCACGCGCTGGACGTAATTGCGGGTCTCGGAGAAGGGGATGCTCTCCACCCAGTCGACCGGATCGACATCCGGGTCGCGCGGATCGCCATAGTCCTGGATCCAGCGGCGGGCGCGGTGGGAACCGGCATTGTAGGCCGCCAGTGCCAGCACGTAGGATCCGTCGAAATCCTCCACCACATCGGCCAGGTGATGCATGCCGAGGGTGAGATTGTAGTCCAGATCGTCGGTCAGCCAGCTGAAGCGATAGGGCACGCCGACCTGACGCGCGGTCTGCCGGGCTGTGGCCGGCATCATCTGCATCATGCCGCGGGCACCGGCGCCGGACACCGCGTGCTGTCCGAACTCGGTCTCCTGGCGGATGATCGAGTGCGTCAGGGCGTCCTCGGGACGCAGCGCCGCGCTCTGGGGCAGGGTGATCGTGGGATAGGCGCTTTGCGGCAGGATGATGCCGCGCTGGCGGGCCGCCTTTGCGGCGCGCACCGACTGGCGCATGTAGAGATATTCGCTCGCCAGACGGGCCAGCAGCACCGATTCCGCCGGATCGCTCAGCTGGTCGTCCAGCCGGTAGGAGAGCAGGCGGAAATAGTATTCCTCATTCTGCTCGGCCAGAAGCCGCATCGCCCGCACCAGCGGTCGCGCTTCGAAGCGCACGCGGGTCGCTTCGTCCGGCTCCGGCTCGCGTTCCAGCGCCATGACGCCGCCACCGGAGGCATCCGGCAATTGCGCCAGGGCGAGCTGGCCGTAGAAGGCGGTCGAGTGCTCGCCGGCTTCGGCATAATAGGCGGCAGCTTCCCCGTGGCGGCCAAGTGCATCGGCAGCACGGGCCATCCAGTAGGAACCGCGCGAGCGCGAGACCGGCGTGGAGACATTGTCCCGCAGATGCGTGAAGTGGGCGAGGGCCTCTTCGGGACGGTCGAGGTGGACGAGGGCGAGCCAGCCGGCGACGAATTCGGCATCGGCAAAATCGGCGCCTTCGCTCATGCCATGGGCACGGGCCAGGGCATAGGCTGTTTCGTAATCGCGATCGCGCACCAGGTTGAGGATCATGAGCTTGCGCTCGGTCCACATCAGTTCAAGCGCATCGGTATTGCCGTAGCTGTCCGGCAATTGCAGCAGCAGCGGCAGCGTGGTGTCGGTGAGACCGGCCCGGCGGCGCCAGCGGGCGCGTTCGAACACCAGCCCGGCATCGTTCGACAGCGAGGCGGGCACGCGATCGACGGCGCGGTCGACACCGCTCTGACGGCCGGCCAGGCGCAGGCGGGCATCGGCCAGGTCGTGATTATTGCCCGACAGCAGCGGCAGGACCCGGCGCGCTGCGGTACGCTGGTTCGACCAGATCAGATAGTCGATCCGCGCCATGTGATCGTCTTCGGTGAAGAGGTCGCGATGGGCCTGATAGGTCTCGCTCTGCACCGAAAGGGGCAGGAATTCATTGCGCCAGGTTTCGCGCAGCAGGGTCTCGCCTTCCTCGACGCGACCGGTCTCGATCAGCGCTTCGGCGTATTCAACAGCGCCGCGTCCGGTCGTCGGCGGATTGTTCTCGAACCAGGAGACAATGAAGGGCGCGGTCATGCCGCTTTCATCGATCTTGGACTCGGCTTCCGAGCGGATGAAGCTGTCCCGCGGCCAGTTGTCCAGCTCGTTCAGCGCCATGTCGAGTTCGAGGAAGCTCGCGCGGGCATCGCCCAGGGCGATGCGCCAAAGCAGGACATCGCGGGCCGAGGTGTCGGTGAGTTCATCGCGGATCTCGCGCACGCGGATCCAGTCCTCATCGTCGGCCGCGTCGAGACCGCGCTGGAAGCGCGTGAAATCGGCGTCCGAGAGGTATTGCGAGAAATTCACCGGATCCGGCCGCATGCGCGGCGTGGGAATCTGGGCAGAGGCCGGCACGGCAAGGGCAATGAGTGCCAGCGCGGAAAGGCAACGAGCGATCATGGATCGTAGGACACTTTCTGACCGAAGGGGCATGACATCATCGCTGCAAGACCGGCTCACTGTCCAGACTTGACAACAAGACTTGGCCGTTTCTGTGCCCGCCGATATGGTCGCGCGCTCGCTTTTCGGTTTCCGGGATTGAAACATGTTCAAAGGGTCCATCACTGCGCTGGTCACGCCGTTCAAGAATGGTGCCGTCGACGAGGCGGCCGTTGCCGCGCTGGCCGAACGCCAGATCGAGGCCGGTTCGCACGGCCTGGTGCCCTGCGGAACCACCGGCGAGAACGCGACGCTGACCTTCGAGGAGCATATGCGTGTCGTCGAGATCGTCGTCGAGACGGCGCGCGGCCGCGTCCCGGTGATCGCCGGCACGGGCTCGAACAATACCGCCGTCGCGATCCAGAACCAGATCCGTGCGAAGGAACTCGGTGCCGATGCCGGCCTGATTGCCGCGCCCTACTACAACAAGCCGAATGCCGAAGGCCTGTTCCAGCACTACAAGGCGATCAATGACGCCGTCGATCTGCCGATCGTCGTCTACAATGTGCCGGGCCGGACCGTCATCGACATGCAGGCCGATACCGTGGCCCGTATCGCCACGCTGGAACATGTCGTGGGCATCAAGGATGCCACGGGCGATGTCGCCCGCGTGACCCAGCACCGCCGCCTGATCGGCACGGATTTCGTGCAGCTGTCCGGTGATGATCCGACCGCACTGGGCTATAATGCGACAGGCGGTGTCGGCGCGATCTCCGTCACCTCGAATGTGGCGCCGGCCCTGTGCGCGCAATTCCAGGCGGCCACGCTGGCCGGTGACTGGAACACGGCGCGCGAGATTAATGACAGGCTGCTGCCGCTGCACCATGCCTTGTTCACCTCGGCCAGCCCCGGCCCGACCAAGTATGCGATGTCGCTGCTCGGCGTGATGAATACCGAGCTGCGCCTGCCGCTGACCGAGCCGAACGAGGCGTCGAAGGCTGCAGTCCGCGAGGCGATGGTCATTGCCGGACTGCTGGACGCGGCCTAGATGATGCGCCCATGAGCAAACCCAAGACAGAGACCGGCGCCGTCGCCGTCAACCGGCGCGCCCGGTTCGACTACGAGATCGAGGAGACGTTCGAAGCCGGCCTGATGCTGATGGGCTCGGAGGTCAAATCCCTGCGCGAAGGCCGGGCCAATATCGCCGAGAGCTATGTCAGCCCGGAGCGCGGCGAGATCTGGCTGGTCAATGCCGACATTCCGCCCTACGGACCGGCCAACCGCTTCAACCATGAGCCGCGCCGCCATCGCAAGCTCCTGCTCAAGCGCAACGAGATCGAGAAACTGGCCGGCGCGGTGACCCGCGACGGGCGGACGATCATCCCGCTGCGGCTCTTCTTCAACAATCGCGGGATCGCCAAGCTCCAGATCGGCCTGGCCAAGGGCAAGAAGACCGTCGACAAGCGCGAGACGATCAAGCGCCGCGAATGGGACAAGCAGAAGTCCCGTCTTCTGAAGAATTACGGCTGACCCGCGTCAGCCCGCGACGCTGTCCACGACTTCCACGGCAAACCGGTCCCGATAGGCTTGCGGCGTGATGCCCAGCTGGCGGGCAAAGCTGCGCCGCATGCGTTCGTCATTGCCGAACCCGGTACGCATGGCGATGGTCTTGATGCTGACGCCGGGATTTTCCAGCATGGCGCGGGCCGCCTCGACGCGCATCTGCTCGACGGCGCGGGCCGGTGTCATGCCGGTTTCCTCGGTATAGATCCGGGCGAAATTGCGCGGGCTCATGCCGCTGCGATGGGCGAGGGCGTCGACCCGCAGGTCGGCCGTCAGATTGTCCTTCATCCAGAAATGCAGGGCGTCGAACTTACCGGTGGCCGATTGGGTCTGCTGTTTCAGCGCTTCGGAGAATTGCGACTGGCCGCCGGGCCGCTTGACGTAGACCAGCATGTTGCGCGCCAGCTCGAGAGCCAGGTCGCGGCCGTGATCGGTCTCGACCAGTGCAAGTGCGAGGTCGATCCCGGCGGTCACACCGGCCGATGTCCACACGCCCTTGTCCTCGATAAAGATCGGATCGGCATCGATATCCGCCCTGGGGCAGATCCGGGCCAGATCGCTACAGCGCTGCCAGTGGGTCACGGCGCGCCGGCCGTCGAGCAGTCCGGCGGCGCCCAGCAGGAAAGCGCCGGTGCAGGTCGAGGCCACGCGTCCGCACTTTTCCGCCGCGCGCTGGATACCGGCCACGAGCCGGTTGTCGCGGCTGGCCGCATAGACCCCGTCCCCGCCGCACGCGATCAGCGTGTCGCTGGTGTCCAGGCCGACACCGGCCAGGCGCCGCGTGTTCAGCGCGACCCCCGTGTCGGTCGTCACCGGACCGCCATACAGCGAGGCGAGGGTGGTGTTGTAGGCATCCCGGCCGAGCAGCTCGTTGGCATCGGAAAACACCTGCAGCGGACCGGTCACGTCCAGCAGCTTGACCCGGTCATAGGTCAGGAAGGCGATGTGGCGTTCGATGTGTTCGGGTTTGGCAGGAAATGTGGGCATAACGTCATTTGTGCCATCGCTTCTTCGAAATATCAAACCGCAAAGCGACGCGGGAAGGAAGAGAGCGATGCAATCTGGGCGAATGGATACGGTCCTGAACGAGACCTGCCCCTGGTCGGGCAAGCCGGTGGCGGCCGACAGTCTGACGGATTATCGCGGACACACTGTCGGCTTCTGTAACCCCGGATGTCGCGACAAGTTCCGGGTGGCGCTGCAGTTTTTTGACGGCTTGATGAAGACACCGGTCAGCGGTGTCAGTGAGAGGGTTAACAAAACATGAAATCTGTGGACAAGCCGGAGGAGGCTCCGCTCAACGCCTTGGTTCAAAAGGATGTCGGCGCCGACCTGGCGTGGGTCTCGAGGTCTGTAGAGGCCGCGTTTTCTGCCATGGTTAACGGTCCGGTCGCCCCGGCGGTGCCTGCCGCCACGATCGGCGAACGCCTGTCGCGGATCGATCTGTCTGCAGGCAAAGGGCTGCAGAGTGCGGTCGACGAAGCGGCATCGCTGATGGCCGACGGCGATCTTCTTTCGGCGCACGCGCGGTGTTTCGGCTATTTCAACCCGACGCCGGCCTGGCCCGGCGTTGTGGCCGATCTTCTTTCTGCCGTGCGCAATCCGCAACTGTGCGTCGTCAGTCATGCGCCGGCCTCGGTGATGATGGAGCGCAAGCTGATCGCGTGGTTGAACGAGGCGCTCGGCTTTCCGGCGACCGCGACCGGTCATTTCACCTCCGGCGGTTCGGAAGCCAATGCGACGGGCCTGCAGGTGGCGCTGGCGCGGCTTTTTCCTGGCTATGACGCGGACGGGGCCGCGGCCCTGCCGGGCCCGGCGCGTCTCTATGCCTCTGCCGATAGTCATCTGGCCTGGATCAAGCTGGCGCGGGCCGCGGGGCTGGGACGCAACGCGGTCTCGCTCATCCCGACGGACGGATCCGGGCGGCTCGATCCCGATGCCTTGCGCCGGGCGATCTCGGACGACCGGGCCGCCGGTGCGGCGCCGGTGATGATCGCCGCCACGGCCGGCACCACGAATGCCGGCCTGATCGATCCGCTGCATGCCTGTGCGGATATCGCGGCAGAGACGGGTCTGCATCTTCATGTCGATGCAGCCTGGGCCGGGGCGCTGATCGTTGACGAGACCCGCCGTCCGCTGCTGGACGGGATCGAACGGGCCGACAGCGTGACCGTCGATGCCCATAAATGGCTCGCCGTGCCGATGGGGGCAGGCATGGTCTTTGTGCGCGATGCCGAGGCCCTGTCCCGCGCCTTTGCCGTGGCGACGAGCTATATGCCCGCCGGCGACGGGGTGGATGCCTATGTGACCAGCTATCAGTGGTCGCGGCGCTTCATCGGTCTGCGGCTGTGGATGACGCTGCGCACGATCGGTGTTGCGGGCTATCGCGCCATGTTCGATCGCCAGTTCGCGCTGGCCGATGCGCTGCGTGACGGGCTCACGGCGCGCGGCTGGAACATCCGGAATGCCTCGCCGCTGCCCGTCGTGCTGTTCGAGGATCCCGACGGCCGCGAAAGTGCAGCCCTCGCGGCCTGGCTGGAAGCAGATGGCCAGGCCTGGCTGGGACATGTCGTCTTTGAAGGGCGAACGGCGCTGCGGGCCTGCATCACCAGCTATCTGACCGGCCCCGACGATATCGAGGTTCTGCTCGATCGACTGGATGCGGCCCGGGCGGCGGTTCAGCCGGCGTCGAGATAGGTGCGGATGTCGGCGAACACGCTGTCGAACATGGCTTCGGTGAGCCGGCCGGTATTCGTGTTGTAGCGCGAGCAGTGATAGCTGTCGAAGAGCTGCAGCGGGCCGTTGGGACCGTCCAGCTTCGCCCGGGCGCCGTGACCGAAGGTGGCGTCCTTCATCTTGTGGCCCAGCGCGCGCAGCGTGTTGTCGTGCGAGATCTTGCCCAGGCAAAGCACAGCCTGAAGCCGGGGCAGGGCCGCAATCCGCGACGTGAGGAAGGGGCGGCAGGCATTGGCTTCCGCACCGACGGGCTTGTTCTCCGGCGGCACGCAACGCACGGCATTGGTGATCATCGCATCGACAAGCGTCAGCCCGTCATCGGGCCGGCTGTCATAGGTGCCGCGGGTGAAACCGAACTTGCCCAGCGTGGCGTAGAGCAGATCGCCCGCCCAGTCGCCGGTGAAGGGGCGGCCGGTGCGGTTGGCGCCGCGCAGCCCGGGCGCCAGCCCCACGACCAGAAGCCGCGCCTGCGGATCGCCGAAGGATTCAACCGGCGCATTGTGCCAGTCCGGATGGTCGCGCGCCGTCGCTTCGCGGAAGGCGACGAGGCGGGGGCAGAGCGGGCAGTCGAGCGGGGCCTCGGCCGGATAGGCTGCGCTCACGAACCGCCTCCGTTGCGCCCGATCATGCCTTCCAGATCGGCCAGCTCGATGAAGGTGTCGGCGGCCCGGCGCAGATCGTCGGAGACCATGGAGGGCTGGGTCTTCAGCGAGGAGACCACGCTCACCCGGGCACCGCGGGACTGGGCGGCCTGGATGGCGCGCCGGAAATCGCCATCGCCGGAGAACAGGATGATGTGGTCGAGATAGGTGGCGGCCTCGACCATGTCGATCGCCAGTTCGATATCCATATCGCCCTTGATGCGGCGGCGGCCGCTATCGTCGGTAAACTCGCGTGCCGGCTTCGTGATCACCGAGAAGCCGTTATAGTCCAGCCAGTCGACGAGCGGGCGCAGCGGATTGTAATCCTCATGCTCCAGGAGGGCGGTGTAGTAATTCGCGCGGATCAGCTTGCCGCGCTTGCGGAATTCATCCAGCAGCCGCTTGAAGTCGATGTCGAAATCCAGCGCCTTGGTGGTGGAGAACAGGTTGGCGCCGTCGATGAAAAGACCGATGCGCTCGTCGGGATAAAATGCCATCTGATTGTATCCTTTAAAAAATCACGGATCGAAAATGTCTGCTGCGGCCATCTATATCGCGCTTGGCGCCAACCTTCCAGAAGGCGGCCGCACGCCGCAGGAAACGCTGGCCCTGGCGCTCGAGGCGCTGGCGGGCGAGGACGTGTCCGTCGTGGCGCGCTCGTCGGACTGGTCGAGCCCGGCCTGGCCGGATCCGTGCGATCCGCCCTATGTGAATGCCGTCGCCGAAATCGGGACAGGGCTTTCGCCCCGCGCACTGCTGGATCTTCTCCACCGGGTGGAAGCGCGGTTCGGCCGCGAGCGCAGCCGGCGCAATGCGCCGCGGACGCTGGATCTCGATCTGATCGATTATCGCGGCGCTGTTCTGAAGGCCGAAGACGGGCTGGAAATTCCCCATCCCCGGGCCACGCAGCGCGCCTTTGTTCTCCTGCCGCTGCAGGAGATTGCACCCGGCTGGCACGATCCTGTGAGCGGCCGCAGCATCGACGATCTGGTCGAGGCCTTGCCCCGCGGCGACCGCGACGCCATGTCAAAGCTGCAAACGGTTCCGCAGAAAGCGCCTTGAAGCCTTGCTTTTGCAGGGCGGCAGAGCTAGGAAACGCGGTTCCAACTCCAGCGCTGGTTCAAGGAGATCGCGCGCATGGCTCGCGTCACCGTCGAAGATTGCATCGATAAAATCCCCAATCGTTTCCGCCTCGTCCTGATGGCGGCGCATCGCGCCCGCAACATTTCGGCCGGTTCGGCGCTGACGATTGATCGCGACCGGGACAAGAATCCCGTCGTGGCGCTGCGCGAGATCGCCGACGAGACCCTCGACCTGGACAGCCTGAAGGAAAGCCTCGTGCACGGCCTTCAGCGCGTGCTGCCGAGCGAGGACGAGGAAGACGCCGCCAAGGAAGACGCCAAGCAGGACATGGAAGCCCTGCCGGCTCCGCCCGTCGAGCTCGACGAAGCGGAAATGCTCAAGGCGCTCCAGAACGACAGGGACGGCGCGCCTGACGGCCGTCTGTAGAGCGAATTGAACCACGGCGCGACGTCACCCGATCTGGCATCGCCGCCGCCCGCCATTCCCAGTGCGGACGAGCTGGTCGCACGCATCCATCGGTATTTTCCGAAGGTGGACGCCGACTATGTGCGGCGCGCCTATGATTTTGCCGAGGAAGCACACCGGCCGCAGCGGCGCCAGTCGGGCGAACCCTATTTTGCCCATGTCGCACAGGTCGCGATGATCCTCGCCGACCTGCGCATGGACGTGGCCACGGTGTGCACCGGGCTGCTCCACGACACGGTCGAGGACACACCGGCGACGCTGGAAGACATCACCCGCGAATTCGGCGAGGAGACTGCCAGCCTGGTCGATGGCGTCACCAAGCTGGGCCAGATGGAATTGCGCTCCAAGCGCACCAAACAGGCCGAAAACCTGCAGAAACTGGTCGTCGCGATCTCGGCCGATGTGCGTGTGCTGATCGTGAAACTGTGCGACCGGCTGCACAATATGCGTACGCTGGGCGCCATTCCGCGGCCGGACAAGCGCGAGCGGATCGCCCGCGAAACGCTGGAAATCTACGCTCCGCTGGCGCGGCGGATCGGCATCAACCGGGTCTGCGTCGAGCTGGAAGATCTGGCTTTCGAACACATCAACCCGGCCGCCCACGAGTCGATCAACAAGCGTCTCAAACTCCTGCGCGACGAGCACGCCCAGGAAGTCTCTGCCGTCTCGCAGGCGATCACCGACCGGCTGGAGCAGGCGGGGATCGAGGCGCGGATTTTCGGACGTGAGAAACGGCCCTATTCGATCTGGCGCAAGCTGGAGCGCAAGGGGCTCACCTTCGAGGAAATCGCTGACATCTATGCCTTCCGTCTGATCGTGACGACGCCGGACGAGTGCTATCGCGCCCTCGGCGTGATCCACCAGGCTTGGCGTTGCATGCCCGAGCGGTTTCGTGACTTCATCTCGCTGCCCAAGCCGAACAATTACCGCTCGCTGCACACCACGGTGATCGGCCCGCACAATGTCCGCGTCGAGCTGCAGATCCGCACCGAGGACATGGAGGCGGTGGCCGAAAGCGGTGTGGCGGCGCACTGGCGCTACAAGAACTCGACCTACAAATACGACCCCGCCGCGGCCCAGGCCGCCGGTGGCGATCCGCTGGAGCGGCTGCGGCCCTTCGTGGAAATCCTCAACCAGGGCGGCGATCCGGACGAATTCCTCGAGCACGCCAAGCTCGAGATGTTCGCCGACCAGGTCTACTGCTTCACGCCCAAGGGCGATCTGATCTCCCTGCCGGCCGGCGCGACTCCGCTGGACTTTGCCTATGCGGTCCACACCGAGCTGGGTCACACAACGGTGGCGGCCAAGATCAATGGCCGCGAACGACCGCTGCGCACGCAATTGCGCAATGGCGATGTCGTGCAGATCGTGAAGGGCGGCGTGCGCCAGCCGCCGCAGGGCTGGGAAAACCTGGCCATCACTGGCCGCGCCCGGGCTGCGATCCGCCGCCTGATCCGCGAAAGCGAACGCGACGAATTCCAGCGCATCGGCAAGATCATGGCCGAGCATGCCTTCCGCCGTGAAGGCCGCCAGCTGGTCGAGACCGATCTGGGCGATGCCTTGGCACGGCTCGATCTGAAGGATGCCGAAGAGCTCTACGAAATGCTCGGCCGCGGCCGGGTCTCTTCCGGCGATCTGCTCGATGCGGTCTTCCCGGGGCGCCTGGACGAGCGCGGCGATGTCACCGAGCGCGAACTGATCGAGGACGACAAGGCGCGCCTCTTCGTGCGCGGCCGCGGCCTCACACAGGGCGTGACGCTGCACTTTGCCGATTGCTGTTCGCCGCTGCCGGGCGACCGGATTGTCGGCCTTTTGATCCCCGACAAGGGCGTCGAGATCCACACGATCGACTGCGAGACGCTGGCCGATCACGAAGAAGACGAGATGGATCGCTGGCTCGACCTGGCCTGGACGGCCGAGGCCGAGGACAATGCAGTGTCCATGGCCCGTATCGAGGCGGTGCTGCACAACGGGCAGGGCGTGCTGGCCGAGATCGCCAAAACCGTGTCCGAGAATCGCGGCAATATCGCCAGCGTGAAGACGCGTCGCCGCTCGACCGACTTTTTCGACATGGAATTCGACGTCGAGGTGTTCGACACGCGGCACCTGGCCAATATCCTGGCGGCGCTGCGCATGTGCCCGTCGGTCGTTTCCGCCGAGCGCAAGCGCGCCGAACACGAAGAGAGCGAGGAATAGATGACACGCGACGAGGTCCTGGCCGAATTCCGCGCTGCCGGTGCTTTGCTGGAAGGCCATTTCATCCTGTCCTCGGGCCTGCGCAGCCCGGTCTTCCTGCAGAAGGCCAAGGTGTTCGCCGATCCGGCGCGGACGGAAAAACTGTGCCGCGCGCTCGCCGGGAAGGTGAAGGCCGAACTCTCCGAACAGCCGACCGTGATCGTCTCTCCGGCCGTCGGCGGCATTGTCCCCGGCTATGAGACCGCGCGCCAGATGGGGCTGAAAGCCCTCTATGTCGAGCGCGAGAACGGCGAATTCACCCTGCGCCGCGGCTTCGAACTCTCCGCCGAGGACAAGGTGTTGGTGGTCGAGGATATCGTCACCACGGGGCTTTCCTCCCGCGAGTGTATCGAGGCGATCCAGGCGACCGGCGCCACCGTGCTGGCCGAGGCGTGCCTGGTAGACCGCTCGGGCGGCGAGGCCGATGTCGGCGTGCCGCTGATCGCGCTGACCGAATACAAGGTGCCGGCCTATCCGGCCGACCAGCTGCCGCCGGAACTGGAAGCCATTCCGGCGATCAAGCCCGGGAGCCGCGGACTGGCATGACGGTGCGTCTCGGCGTCAATATCGACCATGTGGCGACGATCCGGAATGCCCGCGGCGGCGCTCATCCCGATCCCGTGCGTGCGGCCCGGCAAGCGGCCGAGAGCGGGGCGGACGGGATTACGGCGCATCTGCGCGAAGACCGCCGTCATATCACGGATGCCGATATCGACCGGCTGATGGCCGAGATCGAACTGCCGCTGAACCTGGAAATGGCCGCGACCCCGGAAATGCTGGAGATCGCGCTGCGCCACAAGCCGCATGCCTGCTGCATCGTGCCGGAAAAGCGTGAGGAGCGGACGACCGAGGGCGGTCTCGATGTGGCCGCCGGCCATAATCATATCGCGCCCTTCGTGCGACAGCTCGGCGAGGCGGGGATCCGTGTCTCGCTCTTCATCGAGCCGGACCCGGTGCAGATTGCCGTCGCCGAGGCGATGGGCGCCGCCGTGGTCGAACTGCATACCGGCGCCTATTGCGAGGCGGCGCTGGCCGGCGATACGGCCGGGCAGCAACGCCTGCTGGAGCGGCTGGCCGAGGCCTCCGCCATCGCCCATGGCCGCGGCCTGGAAGTCCATGCCGGCCACGGCCTGACCTATGACACGGTGAAACCGGTCGCCGCCATTCCCGAGATCGCCGAGCTGAATATCGGCCATTTCCTGATCGGCGAGGCGATCTTCCGCGGTCTGCGCGAGACGGTCGAGACCATGCGCGGCCTGATCGCCGAAGCGCGGGCGGAGCCGTCTTCATGATCATCGGCCTTGGCTCCGACCTGATGGATATCCGCCGGATCGAGAAGTCGCTCGACCGGTTCGGCGACCGTTTCGTGCAGCGTGTCTTTACCGAGATCGAACAGGCGAAATCCGAGGCGCGGCGCATGCGGGCGGCCAGCTATGCCAAGCGGTTCGCGGCCAAGGAGGCCGGGGCCAAGGCGCTGGGCACCGGGATTGCGCGCGGCGTATCCTGGAAGGAAATCGGTGTCGTCAACCTGCCCGGCGGCAAACCGACGCTCGCCTTCACCGGCCGGGCGCTGGACCGGCTGCGCATGCTGACGCCGCAGGGCATGGAGGCCCATGCCCATATCACCATCACCGACGACCATCCCTGGGCCCAGGCCTTCGTGGTGATCGAGGCCCGTCCGCTGGGCCACCATCTGGACGGCATGCTCCATGGCTGACGCCCAGAGCGAACTGGAAGCGCGGATCGGCTATGCCTTCAAGGACAAGAGCCTGATCGACCGCGCCCTGACCCATGCCAGCTATGGCGATGGCCGCAAGGGCGTGCGCTCCTATGAGCGCCTGGAATTCCTCGGCGACCGCGTGCTGGGCCTGATGACGGCGGAAGCCCTGTTCCGCCTGTTCGACAAGGCCAGCGAAGGTGCGCTGGCGCCGCGCCTCAATGCGCTGGTGAACAAGAATGCCTGTGCCGATGTCGCCCGGTCGATCGATCTGGGCGAGGCGTTGAAAATGGGCCGGTCCGAGGAACGTGGCGGCGGCCGCAACAAGACCTCGATCCTGGGCGATGCCTGCGAGGCGCTGATCGCGGCGATCTATCTGGATGGCGGGCGCCCGGCGGCGCAGGCCTTCTATGACCGTTTCTGGGGGCCGCGCATCGAGGCGCTGAAGGCCAAGCCGGAAAACCCCAAATCCGCCCTGCAGGAATGGGCGGCCCGCACCGGGCGCGGCGTGCCGCGTTACCAGCTCACCGAACGCTCGGGGCCGGATCACCGTCCCGTCTTCACCGTCGAAGTCACCGTTTCGCCGCTCGATCCGGCGATCGGCGAGGGCGGTTCCAAACAGGCCGCCGAACGCGCTGCGGCCACCGCACTTCTCGAACGCGAAGGACAGCATGTCTGATACGCCCCAAACCCGCTGCGGCTTTGCCGCGGTCATCGGTTCGCCCAATGCCGGCAAGTCGACCCTGGTCAATGCCCTGGTCGGCGAGAAGGTCACCATCGTCACCCACAAGGTCCAGACGACCCGTTTCGCCGTGCGCGGCGTGGCGCTGGAGGGGGGCAGCCAGATCGTGCTGGTCGACACGCCCGGCGTGTTTGCGCCCAAGCGGCGGCTGGACAAGTCGATGGTCGCAGCCGCCTGGAGCGGTGCCGAGGATGCCGATGCCATCGTGCACGTCATCGATGCCGGTGCACGGGCCCGGCTGGAACATGGTGGTGCCAAGAGCGGCGACAAGCGCATGGTCCAGGACGACCAGCGCGTGATCGACGGTCTGAACAAATCCGGCCGCAAGGCGATCCTGGCGCTCAACAAGGTCGACATGATCGACCGGGACTATCTGCTGGCCATGTCGCAGGAGCTCTACGAGACGGGCGTCTACTCGGACGTCTTCATGATCTCCGCCAAGACCGGTTCCGGCGTCAAACAGCTCAAGACCTTCCTCGCCGGCCTGATGCCCGAGGGTGTCTGGCACTATCCCGAAGACCAGGTCGCCGACCTGCCATCCCGCATTCTGGCAGCCGAGATCACGCGCGAGAAAGTCTATCTGCGCCTGCACGAGGAATTGCCCTACGCCTCCATGGTGGAGACCGAGGTGTGGAAGAAGCTGCGCGACGGTTCGATCCGGGTGGAACAGTCCGTCATCGTCGAGCGCGATACGCAAAAACCCATCGTGCTGGGCAAGGGCGGCAGCGCCATCAAGGCCATCGGCGAGGCGGCCCGCAAGGAAATGGAAGAGGTGCTGGGCTGCAAGGTCCACCTCTTCCTCAATGTGAAGGTCGATCCGAAATGGATGGCCCGCCGCTCCCACTACAAGGATGTCGGCCTGGATTTCGACGTCTGAGGACTACCAGCCGCCGGCATTGGTGCGACGGACGCTGAACTCGGCGTCGCACGGCCGGGTGATGAAGGTCTCGCCCCGGCGCATCAGCTCCAGTTCCAGTGCCCGCAGATCGGCGCCGCCGGTGCAGGGAATGACCCGTGCCACCTCGATATGGCCGGCATCGGCAAAGCCGCGCAGGAAGGCGGCCGTGAGGGCGTCTGATACGGCGGCATTGACCTGCCAGGCCCGCTCTGCCCCCGACCGCGCACCATAGACGCGTCCCGTATCCGAGCGCACCAGCACGCCGTCGCTTTCGCGCATGCGGATCGGCACCAGCGGCACCCATTCCGGAGCGGAATAGGGCGGATAGACGGTATCGCTGCGCGGACCGACACTGAGCCACGGGCTGTCGAAGAAGAAGGGGAAGATGTTGAGCACATGCAGCGGAGCCGGGGTGCGCCAGTCATCCTCGAAAATGCCCGGCCAGTAGGCTTCGCGATAGGCGGCGACGGGTTCGTCGAAAATGCGTATGCCGCGAGCGCGATCCACCACCGTCACCCGGCCGATCATCTCGGCATCCATGTGCGAGCCGATTGCCGGGCCGTCGATATCGGTGAAATGGAAGCTGACGATATAGCGCGCCGCCGCGGGATCCGGGGCCGCCAGCCCGGCTGATTCCAAAGCCGCCTGGAAACGCGGACGGAAGACCGTCCGGTTGGGTTCGGGCAGGAACCAGGAAAATTGCGAAGTGCCCGTCACGGCGCCCAGCGCCATCTGGCGGGAATAGGGCGAGGTGGTGGGGACATGCACGCCGGCGCCGTAGTAAGGGCCCGGGATCTGGTGGGCGCCCACGGCGTCGCGGCTGGCGCAACCAGCGGTCAGACCCAGAATCACGAAAACTGCAAGCAGATGGAATGCGCGCATGACGACCCCCCGATTTGTCCCGGGGCGCACGCTAGGATAGCTGGCCTAACCGCAGATTAACCGCCGTGCAGCCGACGCGGTGCGGCGAGAATATGCCCTTCGGGCCATTCGCCGACTCGTCTAAGGATGCGCCATGGAATGGCGTGACAAGGGCATTGTCCTCGCGGTGCGGCCGCATGGCGAGACGAGTGCCATCGTGGAAATCCTGACCGAGAGCCAGGGCCGGCATGCCGGCCTGGTCAAGGGGGCGCGCTCGAAATCCATGCGGCCGATCCTGCAGCCGGGCAATCAGGTCACCGTCGGCTGGCGTGCCCGGCTGGCCGAGCATCTGGGCATGTTCCAGATCGAGGCCGACCATCTCGGCGCCGGCGGCGTGATGGAGGACCGGGCCGCTCTGGCCGGTCTCAATGCGGCCTGCGCGCTGGCCGTGATGGCGCTGCCGGAGCGCGAGGCGCATCCGGCAGTACATGCCGGGTTCGAGCTCTTGCTGTCCGCCTTCGGGGACGAGGACGTCTGGCCGGCGCTCTATGTGCGCTGGGAGGCGGGCGTGCTGTCGGATCTGGGCTACGGGCTCGATCTGAAGAAATGCGCCGTGACGGGCGAGACCGGGGATCTCAGTCATGTCTCGCCGCGCACCGGACGCGCCGTGTGCCGCGAAGAAGCGGCGCCCTATGCGGCCAAGCTGCTGGAATTGCCGGGTTTCATGCGCGGCTCCGGCGAGATTGCTGAAGGCGATGTCGCGAAGGGGCTGGAACTGACCGGCTATTTCCTCGAACGCCGCGTCCTCTGGCCCGTCGACCGTCAGCTGCCCGAAGCTCGCACCCGGCTGATCGCCGAGCTGGAGCGGATCGGGCGTCTCTAGCCGGGAGAGATTACTTCCGCACCCGCACTTCCCCCGGACTTGTTCCGGGGCCGGGTTGAAGCGACGCGGCCAGGCGCGCGCACCGATGATTCCTCCTGCATCGATGAAATGCCTTCACGTTCGCCAGGTCCCGGAACAAGTCCGGGAAAACTGAAAAGGGATGCTTCAGACAACGAGCGACCGCCGAAGCCTATACACCCAGCCCATCCAATCGCTCGGCCAGCGCTTCGGCCTCAACTACCGACAGAGGGCCCAGAGCTTCGTCCAGCGCCGGGCGATAAACCTCCCACATGGCCTTGCGCGCTTCGCGGCCGGTATCCGTCAGCCGTATCTGCAGGCCGCGCCCGTCTTCCGGACAACGCAGCTTCTCCACCATTCCGGCTGTTTCCATCCGGGTGAGGAGGCGGGAGAGGTTGTGCTGCCGGATCAGCAGGCGCGCCTCCAGCTCCACAGGACGCAGGCAGCAATCGCGCATCCTCTCCAGCTCCCAGAGTACGTCGTACCAGGCCAGCGGCGGATGCCCGGCCTGTTTCAGCCGCGTCTCGACACGTCCGGACACGCGGGTCCAGGCCCGGTTGAGTGCGATCCAGGCGCGGATCTGGGCGGAGGTGGTGGAAATTTTCTGATCCATGCACTTGCATATAGTTTGCTGGATCCCATTTTTCATGCATCTGCATGAAAAGGGAAGTCCCATGACCGACGCTCGCCCCCGGCTCCGCCTGATCAGTCACACGCTCTGCCCCTATGTCCAGCGCGCCGCCATTGCGCTGGCGGAAAAGGGTGTGCCCTTCGAACGGGTCGATATCGATCTGGCCAACAAGCCGGCCTGGTTCCTGGACATCTCCCCGCTGGGCAAGGTCCCGGTTCTTCTGGTGGACGGCACGCCGATCTTCGAATCCGCCGTGATCCTGGAGTATCTCGAGGATACGCTCGCGCCGGCCCTGCACCCCGGCGACCCGCTCGAACGCGCCCGTCACCGCTCCTGGATCGAGTTCGGTTCGGCCCAGCTCAATCTGATTGCCGGCCTTTACAGCGCCCCGGATCGCAAGAGCTTCCAGGACAAGGCCGATGCGTTGTCCCTCGGTTTTGCCCGGCTGGAAGGCGTGCTGGGCGAGGGGCCGTATTTCGCCGGCGAGGCCTTCTGTCTGGTCGATGCCGTCTACGGTCCGATCTTCCGATATTTCGACACGTTCGATGCGATCGGCGATTTCGGTATCTTCACCGGGCTGGGCAAGGTGGCGCACTGGCGCCGGGCACTGGCGGAGCGGGCTTCGGTGCGCGGGGCTGTCGCCGAGGATTATCCCGAACTGCTGCGAGCCTTCCTCCTCAGGAAGCAAAGCTATGTCTCGACCTTGCTGGAGACGCCGGTCGCGGTGGCCTGACGGCGTTTGCCCACAGTAAATCCTGTGCCGGAACCCTGCTCGCTTGCGCCCATCCGCTATACTGACCGTCTCCGAATCACGAGGCGTTGAGGCATGGGCGATCATTTCGATCCGGACGGCGGGCACATTATCGAGGAGAAGTTCGAGGACGCGCTGTCGCGGCGCTATCTCGCCTATGCGCTCTCCACGATCACCCAGCGGGCCCTGCCGGACGCACGCGACGGGCTGAAGCCGGTGCACCGGCGTCTGCTCTACGCCATGCGCGAGCTCAAGCTGAACCCGGACCAGGCCTTCAAGAAATCGGCCCGCGTGGTTGGCGATGTGATCGGTAAATATCACCCGCATGGCGACCAGTCGGTCTATGAGGCGCTGGTCCGTCTGGCCCAGGATTTCGCCTCGCGCTATCCGCTGGTCGAGGGGCAGGGCAATTTCGGCAATATCGACGGCGATGGCGCGGCCGCCATGCGTTACACTGAAGCCCGCCTGACCAAGGCCGCCGAACTCCTTTTGCGCGATATCGAGCACGGCACGGTGGATTTCGAGGAGACCTATGACGGGTCCGAAAGCGAACCGCTGGTCCTGCCCGGTGCCTTCCCGAACCTTCTGGCCAATGGCTCGACCGGCATCGCCGTGGGCATGGCAACCTCTATCCCGCCGCACAATGTCGCCGAGATCTGTGCGGCCGCACTGACGCTGATCGACAATCCGGAGACCGAAACCGACGCGCTCCTGAAACATGTGAAGGGGCCGGATTTCCCGACCGGCGGCACGATCGTTGAATCGCCGGAATCGATCCGCGAGGCCTACGAGACCGGCCGCGGCGGTTTCCGCGTTCGCGCCAAGTGGGAGAAGGAAGATCTCGGCCGCGGCATGTGGCGCGTGGTGATCACCGAAATCCCGTACCTGGTGCAGAAGTCCAAACTGGTCGAGCGGATCGCCCAGCTGATGGATGCCAAGAAACTGCCGCTGCTGGACGATATTCTCGACGAGAGCGCCGAGGATATCCGCCTCGTGCTGGAGCCGAAATCCAAGCTCGTCGATCCGGAAATGCTGATGGAGTCGGTGTTCAAGCTCACCGATCTGGAAACCCGCATTTCGCTGAACATGAATGTGCTCGATCCCACCGGTACGCCGCGGGTGATCGGGCTGAAGGAAGTGCTGCAGATCTGGCTGGAGCACCGCCGCGAGGTGGCTGTTCGCCGGGCCGAGACGCGGCTGGCCAAGGTGGAAGACCGGCTGGAAGTGCTGGCCGGTTATCTCATCGTCTATGCCGATCTGGACGAGGTGATCCGTATCATCCGTTTCGAGGACGAGCCCAAGGCCAAGCTGATCGAGACCTTCTCGCTCACCGAGCGCCAGGCCGAAGCCATCCTGAACATGCGCCTGCGGGCCCTGCGCAAGCTGGAAGAGCTGGAAATCCGCAAGGAAGACGAAGCACTCCGGGGCGAGCGCAAGGTGTTGAAGGAGCTGATCGGCTCCACGGAACGCCAGTGGGAGAAGGTCGGGCAGGAGATCGGCGAGGTCGCCGATTATTATGCGCAATCCACACCGCTGGGCCGCCGCCGTTCGGCTTTCGGCGAGGCGCCGGACATTGCCGGCGACGCCCCGATCGAGGCCTTTGTGGTACGCGAGCCGATCACGGCCGTCCTGTCCGAGAAGGGCTGGGTGCGCGCGCTCAAGGGCCATATCAACGACGTTACCGAGCTGAAGTTCAAGGAGGGCGACCGCTCGGCCTTCGCCGTGAAGTGCGAGACGACGGACAAGCTCCTGATGTTCGCGACGGACGGGAAGTTCTACACGCTGGAAGCCTCCAAACTGCCGGGCGGGCGCGGTCATGGCGAACCGGTGCGGCTGCATGTCGACCTGCCCGAGGACGCCGCGCCGATCGGCCTGTTCAAATACGATCCGGAGCGCACCCTGCTGGTCGCCTCGACCGGCAATACCGGTTTCCGTATCCAGGAGAAGGATTGCGTCGCCATGAAGAAGGGCGGCAAGCAGATCCTCAACCTGATGGCAGGCGATGAGGCACTGCTGTGCATTCCGGCCATGGGCGACACCTGCGCGCTGATCGGCGAGAACAAGAAACTCCTGGTCTTCCCGCTGGAGGAAATCCCCCAGATGTCGCGCGGCAAGGGCGTGCGGCTGATGGGCGGCAAGGGTGCGCGTCTCGCCGATGCCACCACTTTCTCGGCGGAAGAGGGCCTGACCTGGCTCGACGGGGCCGGGCGGCGTTTCAATCTGGAAGACTGGCAATTGTGGACCGCCAAACGGGCGCAGGCCGGCAAGATGGCGCCGCGCGGCTTCCCGCGCTCGCTCCGCTTTGCGCCGCGCGGCTCGGAATTCCTCGCTTCACAGGCGAAGGCGGAATAGGTAAGTCTCGTAAGACATTCAACGTCCTGCCGACAGGAGACGACATATGGACGCCGGTATTATCCTTCTGATCCTTGTGATCGGCATCGGTATCTTCCTGGTGATGGTCTACAACCGTCTCGTCGCGCTGCGGCAGACATGTAACCAGGCCTGGGGCGATATCGATGTGCAGCTGAAACAGCGCCACGATCTGGTGCCCAATATCGTGGAGACGGTGAAAGGCTATGCCGCGCACGAAAAGGACACGCTGGAAAACGTCACCAAGGCGCGCCAGCAGGCCATCGATGCGAGCTCGCTGAAAGGCCTGGCCGAGGCCGAGAACATGCTCTCCGGCGCGCTGCGCCAGCTGTTTGCCCTGTCCGAAGCCTATCCGGACCTCAAGGCCAACCAGAACTTCCTGTCGCTGCAGAACGAGCTGGCGGACCTGGAAAACAAGATCGCCGCCGCCCGCCGCTTCTTCAACAATGCGGTCAACGAGTACAACACGGCGACCGAGCAATTCCCGGCTGTCGTCATTGCGGGCTCGATGGGGTTCAAGCAGCGCGAGTATTTCGAAGTCGGCGAAGCCGAGCGCGCGGCCCCGAAGGTGCAGTTCTAGACCATGTTTCTGGGCGCGACCGGACTTCGCTCCCATATCTGGAACAATAATCTCAAATCCGTCCTGCTGCTGGCCGGGTTTCCCATCCTCCTGATCCTGCTCGGGCTGGCGGTGACATGGCTCACCGTCGGCCTGGCAGACCCTTATGCCGGCAGCTATGCCGGCAAGGGCGCCCAGCCCGATCTCGTCGCCGCCGAACTCGCCCGCCTGCCGGGCATTGCGGCTTGGTCGCTGGGCCTTGCCGCGATCTGGTTCGTGATCGCCTGGTTCTTCCACCAGTCCATGATCAACGCCGCCACCGGCGCACGGCGGATCTCCCGCAAGGACGAGACCCGCGTCTGGAACCTCCTGGAAAATCTCTGCATTTCCCGCGGTCTCACCATGCCGCACCTGGCGGTGATCGAGACACCGGCGCTCAATGCCTATGCGTCCGGCCTGCGGGAGGGGCAGTACACCGTGACGGTGACGCGCGGCCTGATCGACCGGCTCGACGATGCCGAGCTGGAAGCCGTGCTGGCGCACGAGCTCTCGCACATCCGGCACAAGGATGTGCGCCTGCTGGTAATCGCGATCATCTTCGTGGGGATCATTTCCTTTGTTGCCGAGATCGTCTTCCGGCGGATTTTCTGGTTCGGTCTGCGCTCGGGCGGCGATCGCCGCTCCGGCGGGCGTTCGGGCGGGCTGGTGATCGTGGCGGCTCTGGCCATCCTGGTGATCGCCTATCTTCTGGCCATCGTGATCCGCTTCTCCCTGTCGCGCCGCCGTGAGTTCATGGCCGATGCGGGGGCGGTCGAACTGACCCGCAATCCGGACGCCATGATCGCGGCGCTGAACAAGATTTCCGGCCATTCCGAGATCGAGACGGCGCCGGACGAGGTGCGAGAGATGTTCATCGAGAACCCGAAGACCGGTTTCATGGGCCTGTTCGCCACCCACCCGCCAATCCCCAAACGCATCGAGATGCTGGTGAAATATGCCGGCGGCACACCGTCGCTGGGCCGGTCGAGCGTTCCGGAAATCTAGCCTTTTCAAGCAGGTATGGCGCCACGGCGTCTCCGCCTGGCGGTATGAGGATGTGCGGGATGCCGGCCGGAGCCGGAGTTTTATGTGTTTGTGTGAGTGGCGCCGGAGGCATCCCGCACACGGAGATTTACCCGGGTCCCTTGCGGGCCCCGTCTCGAAACCGGCGGGGACGGTCCGGTCGAGCTTTTTGCCGGTCGTCCCTGCCGATGGCCTCGCCG
>NZ_JBDWAS010000055.1:0-8134 GCF_039978735.1 Maricaulis sp. | reverse complement strand
CCGCCGCGCGTATAGGCATAGGTGACGTAATAACTGTCCGGCCAGGTCATGCGCGTGCGCTGGCCTGCCTCATTGTAGAGATAGCTGACCGTGCCGTTTGCCCCGTCATTCTGCGAGGCCAGCCAGCCGCGGCCGTTATAGACATTGGTGATCGTCTGCGACCCGTTCGAGACCGTCAGGATGCGGCCGTGATTGTCATAGGTATAGCTGGTCGAGGCCGTGCCGGAGGGCGCGTTGACATTGGTGATCCGGTTGAGGTTGTCGTAGGTGTAGCCGAACGTGTTGTTCGAGCGTGTCCGCCGATAGACGATGCGGCCATAAGCGTCATAGGTCAGTTGCTCGTAATCGCCGCTATTGGACGTGCCCGCCCCCTGGGTCGAGGAGGGATAGCGGGTGTATTGCAGCCGGTCGAACGTATCGTAGTGATAGGTCATACGATTGTTCTCGCCATCGGTCAGGCTGGCGACCCGGCCATTGTCGGTATAGGTCCAGGCCGCCTCGACGGCTGCGGCGGACGTGTTGTAGGCCGTCGTCACCTGGGTGCGCCGGCTGGACGTGTCATAAGCGGTGCGGGTGATCCGGTCGGGCCCGTAACTGCCGGCCGTCGCCAGCGTGCAGGCCGAGGATGGCGGGCTGGCGAAGGTGGCCGGGTTCATCCGCCGGGCCACGCAATCGGTACGCCCGGCAGTGTCGTAGGAATACTGTACCAGCGCATGCGTGCTGGAACCGGTGATCAGGCGCGAGGCCGAAAGGCGGTGCGAGGTGTCATAGGTGACGGTCTGGCGCTCGATCTCGGAGAAGCTGGTCCAGGCACTGCCATAGCCGGGCATGGTGCCGAACTGGACCTGGGTCACCTGGCCGCGCGTATTATAGGTGGTGCGCTGTGCGGAATGGGTCAGCGGACCGCCGGCATCCGGGTCCGGCCCGATCTGGCCGGTCGGCCGGCGCAGCGCGTCATAGGCAAAGACCGTGCGATTATTCGTGCCGTGCAGGGGCGGGTCGAGCGAGACCAGATTGCCCACCGCATCGTATTGCATCGTGCTGGTCGCGCTGAGCGCGCCATTGCCGGCCGCCTCGGTGGTCGAGGTCATCAGGAGATTATTCGCCACGCCGGACGAGCCGTACACCATCGTCGTCACGATGCGATAGGATGAATTGGTGCAGCTGGGACCGGAGCCTTGGCGGCAGGTCGAGCTCTCGACCGGCAGGTAGATCGGCCCCGGGCCGGACATGACCGGGCCGGTGTCCTTGTGATACCAGGCATAAAAATCGTCATAAACGATGCGGATCTGCGGCCGGGCGAGCCCGCCCGCCGGGGCGGGCTGCGTCACCGTCAGCACGCCGCCATGCGTGCTGTCATAGGTGAAATCGGTCTGGTTGCCGGCGCCGTCCCTGACCCAGCTCGGCTGGTTGCAGGTCAAGGGGTTGGAACAGCTGGTGGGATAGCCCGCCGTCATCCGCGTCACGGTGGACAAGCCCACCTTGGCGCGCTCGGTCACCGAGGTCACATTGCCGCGGCTGTCATAGCCATAGGCGACCGAATTGCCCTCCGGCGCCGTGATGCGGGTGAGCTGGCGGCTGGAATTATAGGTGTATTCGGTGCGGTCGGACGAGGGCGTGACCACGGCCGTCACGAGGCCGGTCGACAGGCTCGACTCGACCTGGGTATTGCCCGCCGGCCCCGGCGCATTGACCGTCGTGGTGCGGGTGCCGCCACTGTCGGAATAGCTGTAGGCCGTGGTCAGCCCGTTGACACTGACCGAGGACACACGGCCGGACGTGTAGGCAATTGTGACATCGTTCGACGCGCTGCCCGGCAGGCGGATGCCCGTGACATTGCCGGACCCGTCGCGCACGAAACGCGTCACACGGCTCAGATTGTCGGTATACAGCCAGTCATTGCCGGTCTTGCCGATGGTGAGCGTCGGCCATGTGCCGGACAGCGAGCAGGATGTCGCAATCGGCGCGCAATATTCGTCCGCCATGTTGAACAGCACGGCTTCGGTGGGGCGGGCCCAGTAGGCCGCCTCGGCCGGATCGATGGACGCCGCATCGAGTGCATAGCTGATATGGAGCTGGTAGCCGCGATTGGTCGTGACGGCCTGGAGGCGTGAATACGCCTTGTCGAGATCCATGCAGGGAATGCCGCCGCACATCGCCGACTCGAAGGCAACGGCATAGTGGTAGACCCACTCCTCGCCATTGGGGAAAGTCACCGACTGCACGATGGCCTCATTGGCCCCGTAGAAAGCCTGGTGACCGATATCCTGTTCGGTATAGATCACCTCGGTGCCGTTGGCGGTGGTATAGGTGAAAGTCGTCCCGCTCTGCACCAGGGTCGAACCGGTCGGCCGCACCGGCACATAGCTCGATCCGGATTTGGTGAATGTCTCCGCCGAGCTGAAGAGCGAGACCGTATAGGTCGATCCGTAGGACGCGATTCCGGCCATCACGCTGTGGTGCCAGTCATTGCCGATATAGTTCTGGGAATAGCTCAGACCGCCATTGGCCGGATCGCCGATACTGATCCCCGGCGAACGCGTCGTGAAGTCGCCGCTCGGCAGGTTGACGCCATTGCCGTCGACCGCGGGATAGACCAGTGGCAGGGCCGCCCCGCCCTGCGCGAAGGACGGCGCTGCAAACGCTGAAATTGCAAGCAGACAGGCGACAAGGCCGGCGGACAGCAGGCGGACGAACGGCATGGAGACACTCCGGAAATCGGGTACTGGAACAGACGTCAGACAGGCAGGGACACGCGCCGGTCAGGCGCCGGTCGTCTTCTTGCGCGTGCGGTTGTCCGCGTCGTCGTATTCGTATTCGCGCTTCACGCCGTGATTGGGTCCGCCGGAGTGCTGCACCTCGACCACACGCCCCTGGGCGTCATAGGTGTAGGTGACGGTTTCCTGGGCGGCGGCTGCGCCCAGCGGAAGGGTCAGAGCGCCCAGCGCCCCGGTCAGGGCAGAGCCCAGCAAGAATTTTCGCATGATATCATCCCTCCGCTACGCGCCGGCCGGCGGGCCGGAACCGCCCCCGTCCTCACGCGACAGGGGCTCGACAAATTCGCGTTCAAGGCGAGTACGGCACAGCTTTGGAATACAATCAATGATTTTGTGGGCGGCAGGCGAAATTTGACGTTAATGCAAAAGCGCGAATTGAAACCATGCCGTCCGGCCCCGCCCGCACCGGCGCACTTTCCCCTCTCCCGCACCGGTGCTAAGTCGCGCTCATCCTCCGTATCAGCCTGACGAGCGAGCCATGACCGACGCCCTGCAATCCGCCATCGAGACCGCCTGGGACAATCGCGACAGCGTGTCTGCCGACACGACGGGCGAGGTGCGCGAGGCGGTGGAAACGGCGATCGGCCTGCTCGATGCCGGCAAGGCCCGCGTCGCCGAACGCGCCGGCAATGGCGATTGGACCGTCAATCAATGGCTCAAGAAGGCCGTGCTGCTGGGCTTCCGGCTCAATCCGATGGGTCTGGTCGAGGGCGGCGTCGCCGGCTCGAAATGGTGGGACAAGGTGCCCTCCAAATTCGAGGGCTGGGGCGAGGCGGATTTCAAGGCCGCCGGCTTCCGCGCCGTGCCGCCCTGCGCCGTGCGCCGCGGGGCTTTCATTGCACCGGGCACGGTGCTGATGCCCTCCTATGTGAATATCGGGGCGTATGTGGATGAGGGCACGATGGTCGACACCTGGTCGACGGTCGGCTCCTGCGCCCAGATCGGCAAGAACGTCCATATTTCCGGCGGCGTCGGGATCGGCGGCGTGCTGGAACCGCTGCAGGCAGGCCCGGTGATCATCGAGGACGATGTCTTCATCGGTGCGCGCTCGGAAGTGGCCGAGGGCGTGATCGTACGCACCGGCGCCGTGATCTCCATGGGCGTCTTCCTGGGCCAGTCGACCAAGATCGTCGACCGCGCCACCGGCGAGATCACCCGCGGCGAAGTGCCCGAATACGCCGTCGTCGTGCCCGGCACGCTGCCCGACCCCAAGGGCGGCCCCTCGCTCGCCTGCGCCGTCATCGTCAAGCGCGTGGACGCGCAGACGCGGGCCAAGACCGCGATCAACGAGCTGTTGCGGTAGGGGGCAGCAGAGGGACATGTACCTTCGGTACGTGTCCCGTCGAGAACCCGCGATCTCACCTTTCCCATGGGACACGTACCCGAGGTACATGTCCCTCGCATCTATCCCGCCAGCCAGGCCTTCACGCCTTTCGCGGCCGCTATCCCCGTTGCGAAGCTGGCCTGCAGGAGGTAGCCGCCGGTCGGGGCATCCCAGTCCAGCATCTCGCCGGCGGCGAAAACGCCGGGCCTTGCCGTCAGCATGAAATCCTCACCCACCGCCGCGCGTGTTATACCCCCGACCGAGGAGATGGCGCGCTCGAGACCGCGCTGGCCGGTGACGGTCAGCGGCACGACCTTGATCAGCGCCGCGAGCGTGGCCGGGTCTGACGGCAGATCCGCCACCGCATCGCGCAGGAGGGAGATGGCGGCCGGCGTAAGGCCGGCCTTGCGCAGGCGGTTGGACAGGGACTGGCCCTTTTTCGCCCGCGCCAGGATCGCCGCCAGCGCCTCGGCGGTCTGGTTGGGGCGCAGGTCGAGGTGCAGCGTCACCGGTCCCTGCGCCAGCGCGTTGCGGATGGGTGCGGCGAGCGCATAGACCGCCCCGCCTTCCAGCCCGTAGCGGGCGATCACCGCCTCGCCGGCGACCCGCTCCCCGCCCAGGGTGAGCGCGATCGTCTTCAGCGGCGTGCCGGCGAAACGCTCCCTGGTAATGTCACTGAATGTCACTTCCATGCCGCAGTTAGAGGGCATGAACGGGGCCGTTGTGACGCCCTCACGTGACAGAATGTCCGCCCAGTGTCCGTCCGATCCCAGCCGCGGCCAGCTCGCCCCGCCCAGCGCCAGAAGCGTCGCATCGGCGCGGTGCGTGACCGGTCCGTCCGGCGTCTCGAACACCAGCGCACCCTCTGTGTCCCAGCCGGTCCAGCAATGCCTCACATGCAGGACAACACCCTGATCCTCCAGCCGTTTCCGCCAGGCCCTGAGCAGCGGCGACGCCTTCATCGCCTCGGGAAACACCCGGCCGGACGAGCCGGCGAAAGTCGCCTGCCCCAGCCCCTCGCACCAGGCCCGAAGCGCCGCCGGATCGTGCTTGAGAATGACCGGCCCCAGCCAGTCCGCCGCCTCGCGATACCGGCCCAGAAAGGCCGGCAGGGGTTCGGAATGGGTGAGGTTGAGACCGCCGCGCCCAGCCATCAGGAATTTGCGGCCCGGCGTCGGCATTTTCTCGAAGATATCCACGCCAAACCCCGCCGCGGACAAATATTCCGCAGCGATCAGGCCGGCCGGCCCGGCCCCGATAATGGCTATGCGCTTCGCGGTGGTCATGGCCTGTCCTAGCGCGCGTCCCGCGCCGCGGCCATCGCCCGCACCCGCTCGACCGGCAGGGCGTGCACCACGGCGTCCGAGCCGACAACCGGGTAGTCGATATCCTCGGCCATCAGGAGGGCGTTATAAATGGCTTCCTCGGTCGCCTCGATCGCGGCCTGGAACAGCGGCGACATCTGGCCGTTCGGCAGGTCGGCAATCGTCGCAATGTCTAAGCGGCGTTCCGGCGTGCGGCGGACATCGGGATGGGTGGAGAAGGCGATGGCGTAATCGCCCGACCCGTTGGTGATCGACGCACCGGTGCGCGCCAGGCCGGCGAATGTGCGCCGGGCGAGACGTTCCAGATTGCGGTCGGACAGGGGCGCATCGGTGGCGAGCACGATCATGATTGAGCCATCAGCCCGATCGTCGGCGACATGGTCGGAGAGATAGAACTGCCCCAGCTCCTCGCCGACGGGCAGGCCATCCATCTGCAGGATGCCGCCATAATTGGTCTGCACCAGCACGCCCAGCGTCCAACCGCCCAGAGCTTCGGGCAGGCGGCGAGAGGACGTGCCGATTCCGCCCTTCCAGCCAAAGGTCACCGTGCCATTGCCGGCTCCGACATTGCCTTCCGCAACAGGCCCGTCCGGAGCGCTCTCGATGGCCTCAACCACATGTTCCGGCATGACAATCCGGGCGCGGATGTCGTTGAGCCGGCTGTCATTGGTCTCGCCGACCACCATGTTGAGCGAGCGGATGTCCTCATGACCCGGCAGCGCCAGCGACCAGTCGAGTATCCCGTCCGCCGCCCGCGGCACGGCCAGCGTGTTGGTCAGCACGATGGGCGTCTCGATCTCGCCCAGCTCGCGGATCTGCGTCGCCCCCATCAGCTTGCCATAGCCGTTTCCAACGGCGAGGGCGGCCGGAACCTTGTCGGCATAAAGATCGCCGCCATGCGGCAGGATCGCCGTGACACCGGTGCGGATCGCGGCTTCAGCATCGGTCAGCGTCACCTGGCCGACCCGCACGCCCGCCACATCCGTGATCGCATTGAGCGGACCGGGCACCAGCACACCGGGCGCGATACCGATCTCGCGGGCCCGCACCTGGTCCGGGCCGCGCTCCTGGGCGCCTGCTGCCGCTGTCGTCACCACCATCGCCATTGCCAATCCTGCCAGCCTTGCCGCACCGATCATGACGGCGCCTCCCTGATCTGCCGCCCCGTTTATAACAGCCCCTGCGCTGACGTGCCGCTACCCGTTGCGGCTCGAATCTGATGGGATGCGCCTGTTCGAACACAAAGGGGCGCGTCATGAGCGACGAAACCAAGACAGACCGTCCGGCGGTGGCCGACCCGGCAGCACCCTACGGGTCCGCCAATAATCCGTCGGAATTCGACGTGCTGAACAAGCTGGGCAAGGACGAGCCCTATTTCATCATCCGTGGCGGCGACCCGCTGTCCGACGCGCTGGTCGAGCTGCACGCCTATATCGGTGCAGGCCAGTCCGGTGCGGCGCACGACACGCTGGAACGCATTCTCGCCCTCACCTCGCAACACCCGCCCCGTCCGGTCGGCTCGCCGAAATACCGCGAAACCTTCAAGATCTCGGTCTCGATGGAACGCTATCGCGAGACGCACGGGCGCTCGCACTAGCCCGCAGGCCACGCTCATGAGCGACATAGTCACGATCCGCCGGGCCGCCCCGGCGGATTTCACCGCGTTGGGCGAGATCATGTTCGACGCCGTCCACAATGCGCCCAGCCGCTATACGCCGCAACAGCGCCAGGCCTGGGTGCCGGAACCGCGCCGCGGCGATGACTGGAATACGCGCCTCGCCGGGCAGGTGATCTTCATCGCCGAACAGGACGGCCACGCCGCCGGTTTCATGTCGCTGGCACCGCCGGACTATGTCGACTTCGCCTATATCCGCCCCGGCTTCCAGGGCTCGGGCCTGTTCCGGCGGCTCTATGCCGCGATCGAGGAAGTGGCGATCGAGACGGGCCAGACCCGCCTCACCGTCCATGCCAGCCTGATGGCACAACCGGCCTTTTCGGCGATGGGTTTCGAGATCACACAGCCCGAGACGGTCGAGGTTCGCGGCGAACGCCTCGACCGGTTCGCAATGGAAAAGCCCCTCAAGGGCTAGAAGCGCGACCCGTCCTTGCGGCGAAAGCAGTCCGGGTCGGAATAGCGGCCCGGCTTCGCCTCCAGATCGATATCGGGATAGAAGGCCGCGTCTGCGTCCGAACGCCCGCCGGCGACCAGGAAGACGCAATCGGCGCCCGAGCGGTTCTGCAGGCAGTGACCATTCTCCACCCCGGCCGGAAAGCCCGCACAATCGCCGGCGCGCAACACGGTTTCGCCCTCATCGGTGACCAGGACCGCCTCGCCTTCCATCATCATGACGAACTCGTCCTCATGCGTGTGCCAGTGGCGCTGGGACGACCAGGCCCCCGGCTCCAGACGCACAAGATTGACGCCGAAGCCGGTCAGCCCGGCCGCCATGCCCAGCCGCCGCGCATGGCGCCCCTTAACGACGCCGGCATATTCGGCGGGATAGCCCGTGCCCGTGGTCTCCTCGATATCCTGGATCGCAAATTTCACCATGATTACTCCCCCGTCCGGCATCACACTCAAGACATTGGATATAGGCGCCCTCGGCGATATTGGCGACCGGCGCGCAAAACCCGCAGCCCCTCCCGACAAGGGGCAGGCCTCAGGGTGCATGGATCAGGAGGCCAGGGATCAGGGGGGCCAGGGGGCC
>NZ_JBDWAS010000054.1:0-55174 GCF_039978735.1 Maricaulis sp. | reverse complement strand
GTCCCGCAAGGGATCCGGGTAAATCTCCGCGTGCGGGATGCCTCGGGCATCACCACCAAAGCTTCAAATCGGACACGCGATGTCCGCCGTGCATCCCGCACCCCTCTCATCGCTCCAGGCGCACAGCGCCGTGGAGGGTTTCGTGTTTCCTCATCTGCAAACACACAGTTTTTCCCGGAAGCGCGCAGCGCTGTCCGGGACCGACTGGAAGCCGCTCACGCTTCACGCAGCAAGCAGATCCCGGATCTGCAGCCTGCCTGCGCAGGCTGAAGCCTGCGCCCGCGAAAGCGGGTGGCCGGGAAAAATGGAAGAGGTTGAAATGCGCACTGCCGCTTTCCCCGGACCTGTTCCGGGGCCTAGCGGCATTTCAGGAGGAGGCTCAACCTGGCCCCGGCACAAGGCCGGGGGAAGTGGAGCGGACCGGGGGAAGGTGCGCTGTGGTCAGAACTCAGCCGTCCAGGGTGGCGCGGACTTCGGCGCGCAGGATGTCGATCGGGGCGAGGCCCTGCTTGGTGCGGACGTGCCAGTAGGTCCAGCCATTGCAGGACGGGGCGCTTTGCAGCTGGGCGCCGACCTGGTGGATGGAGCCGGCGCGGTCGCCGGCGATCAGCGTGCCATCGGCGCGCACACGGGCCGAATGGCGGCCCTTGGGGCAGTAGAGCGTGTCGCCGGGCTTTACCAGGCCGCGCTCGACGAGGGCGCCGAACGGGATGCGCGGCTGGGCGCGCTTGGACTGGGTGACGTTCAGCGCTTCTGTCGAAGCCGGCGTGATGGCGGCCAGGCGGGCGCGGGCGACGTCCAGATAGTCCGGATCGCGCTCGATGCCGATGAAGTGGCGGCCGAGGCGTTTCGCAGCGGCGCCGGTGGTGCCGGTGCCGAAGAAGGGGTCGAGCACGACATCGCCGGGATTGGTGGTCGACAGCAGGACCCGGTGCAGCAGGGCTTCGGGCTTTTGCGTCGGATGCGCCTTCTTGCCGTCCGCGCCTTTCAGGCGTTCGCCGCCCGAACAGATCGGCAGCGTCCAGTCGGAGCGCATCTGCACGCCGTCATTGAGCGCCTTCATGGCGGCATAGTTGAAGGTCGGGCGGGCCTCCTTCGACTTGGCAGCCCAGATCAGGGTCTCGTGCGCATTGGTAAAGCGCGTGCCCTTGAAGTTCGGCATCGGGTTGGTCTTGCGCCAGATGATGTCGTTGAGCACCCAGAAGCCGGCATCCTGGAGAATGCCGCCGACACGGAAGATATTGTGATAGCTGCCGATCACCCAGATCGCGCCGTTCGGCTTGAGCACGCGGCGCGCTTCTTCCATCCAGCCCCAGGTGAAGAGATCGTACTCGTCGAACCCGCCGATCTGGTCCCAGTCATTGTCGACTGCGGAGACCTTGGAATTGTCCGGGCGGTGCAGGTCGCCGCCGAGCTGGAGATTATAGGGCGGGTCGGCGAACACCAGGTCGACGCTCGCATCGGGAAGCGACTTCATCACCTCCACGCATTCTCCCTCGAGAATCTGGTCGATCCGGGACTCTGCCATGACACGCCACTCCACTCGTTCTTGCGAGGGGAAGTTTTCCCGCGCCTATGGCTAACGGGCCGTTAAGCATCAATCAAGTTTTCCACAGCCGGCCGCATCTGGGGATAACCCGGCGATTCGCAGGGCTTCGCGCACCGGCGCATAACTTATTCTGTGGATCGGGCAGGGGCCGAGGGCCATCAGGGCCTCGCGGTGGGCCTTGCTGGGATAGCCCTTGTGCCCCTCGAACCCGTAGCCGGGAAAGCGCCGGGCGGCCTCTTCCATCAGGGCATCGCGCAGCGTCTTTGCAATGATCGACGCCGCGCCGATCGCCGGTTCACGGGCATCGCCTTTCACGATCGCCTCGGCCGGGCAGGGCAGGCCCTCGGGCACGCGATTGCCGTCAATGAGGACCCGGACTGGCTTGACCGGCAGGCGCGCAACGGCCCGCGCCATCGCCGTCATCGTGGCGTGAAGGATGTTCAGCCGGTCGATCTCGGCCGGCTCGGCAATGCCGATCCCCACCCAGGCCTTCTCGCGGATCTCGCGGGCCAGCGCCTCGCGCCGCCGCGCCGTCAGCGCCTTGGAGTCGCCCAGACCGGTGATCGGCCGGGCCGGATCGAGGATGACGGCGGCCGTCACGACCGGCCCCGCAAGCGGACCCCGACCGGCCTCGTCGACGCCTGCGACACGCATATCTGCAGCGTTTTCCACAGCGTTAAGGCAATCCTTGTCTTTTGCTGAGAGGGTCATGGCCAAGCAGTTCCTTCGAGGCGCCGAGTGTATCGCGTTTTCTATTGCGTGACGGTCGAACATGACCTTCGGCTCGTCGCGGTTGCCGCCCTTTTGTGCGCCTTGTCGGCCTTTGCGGCTGTCGGGATGGCGCGCCGCGGGCAGTCGGCACCGGACGACCGGCAGTCCTTGTGGCTGATCGTGACCGGATTCGTCACCGGCGTCGGCATCTGGGGCACACACTTCGTGTCCATGCTGGCCTATGAAGCGCCGGTGCCGGTCGAGTACGGCCTGTTCGGCACGGTCGGCTCGCTTCTTCTCGCCATTTTCGTGACCAGCTGCGGCTGGACCTATGCCGTGCGCATGCCGCAGGCCTATGGCGCCCCGCTGGGCGGCGCCGTCGTCGGCGCCGGGATCGCGACCATGCACTTCATGGGCATCGACGCGATGAATGTCGGTGCGAACATCGTCTGGGACGCACCGCTGGTGCTGGCTTCCATCGGCGCCGGCATGCTGTTCGCGGCGTCGAGCGCAACGGTTCTGGTCCGCGTCCGCAGCCTCGCCGGGCTGGCAGGCGCAGGTGCACTGCTCGTCCTGGGCGTGGTGAGCCTGCACTTCACCGCGATGTCGGCAATGCAGCTGGTGCCGTCCGTTCCCGGCGTGCTTTACGACGCCGCGGTCTCGTCGAAACTGCTGGCCATTACCGTGGCACTCGCCGTGGTCTTCGTGATCAGCGTCGGTCTGGCTGCAGCGGCGCTGGATGTCATCCTCGGTGCCCGCCGCCAGGCCGAGGCCCTGCGTCTGCAGGCGCTGGCCGATGCGACCTTCGAAGGCATCGCCGTCGTCCGCGACGGCCTCGTGCGCGAGGTCAACGAACCGCTCTGCGACATGCTCAGCCTGCGGCGCGCGGATCTGCTCGACATGCCCGTCAGCAAGCTGGCCCTCGATGCGGCCGCGATGTCGGCCCTGGCGGATATCGATGACACGCGGCCGGTGACCTGCCGTCTGCGCGGCCGCAATGGCGGTGGGCTGACGGTGCAGGTGCGGGCCCGCAAGATCGATTTCAACGGCGAGGCATCGGACGTCCTCGTGTTCCGGGATGTCTCCGCGGAGGAGCGGGCACGGGCACGGATGACCCACCTGGCCCACCATGACACCCTGACCGGTCTGCCCAACCGGCTGCGTTTCCGCGAGGCTCTCGACGACGCCATCGAGCAGGCCTGGCAGAACGACACCATGGTCGCGGTGGTGATTTTCGATCTCGACCGGTTCAAGGAAGTCAATGACGTCCATGGCCATGCGACCGGGGACGCGCTGTTGAAGGCAGTCGCCGAACGCATGCTCGACACGCTGCCGGACAAGGCGATCCCGGCGCGCCTGAGCGGTGATGAATTTGCTGTCGTGCTGCCGGATGTGTCCGGTCATGACGAGGTGCTGGGCACCGCGCAGCGCGTGGTCGACCATATCGGCGTGCCGGTGGTCATCGACCAGCTGACGCTGAATGTCAGTGCGTCCGGCGGGGCGACGGTTTTCCCGCTCGATGGCGAGGATCCGGACCGGCTGATGAACCAGGCAGATCTGGCCCTCTATCACGCCAAGGGGCAGGGCCGGAACCAGGTGCGCGGCTTCGATCCCCAGCTTGGCCGGATGCTGCAGGAGCGCCGCCTGCTGGAGGCCGACCTGGCCATGGCGATCGAGGACGAACTCCTGGAACTCCACTTCCAGCCCCAGGTCCGCCTCGGCGATGGCGAGATCGTCGGTTACGAGGCGCTGGTGCGCTGGAATGACGAGAAGCGGGGCTATGTCTCGCCGGCGGAATTCGTGCAGATCGCCGAGGAAACCGGCCAGATCCTGAAAATGGGCGAATGGGTGATCCGGGCGGCCTGCCGCGAAGCGGTCGGCTGGCCCGAGGACCGCCGGGTTGCCGTCAATGTCAGCCCGGCGCAGTTCCGCCAGGGCAATCTCGTGCTCAGCGTCCAGCAGGCGCTGCGGGCGTCCGGTCTCGAACCGGGCCGGCTGGTGGTCGAGATTACCGAGGGCGTGCTGATCGACGATGAGGACCGGGCCCTGCAGGTGATGCGGGCGCTGAAGGATCTTGGCGTGCGTCTGGCCATCGACGATTTCGGGACGGGGTATTCTTCGCTCGCTTATCTGCGCACCTTCCCCTTCGACAAGATCAAGATCGACCGCTCCTTCATCACCGGGATCGAAGACGATCGCGAAGCGCAGATCATCGTCCAGGCGACGATCGATCTGGCGCGGGCGCTGGGCATCAGCGTCGTGGTGGAAGGAGTCGAGACGTTCGGTGAGCTCGCCGCGCTGGGCTGCCAGCCCGACCTCGTTCTGCAGGGCTTCCTGGTCTCGCGGCCGGTTTCACGCGGGCATGTGCCCGGCTTTGACAGTTTCTCGGCCGAACAGCGCCAGGCCATTGCCGACCAGGTCAATGGCGGCAGCGGTGACCTGCTGCGTGACCGCGCCTGATCTAGCGCGGCACTTTCTCAGCCTTGCGCGTCGGACCGCCGCGCATCACACGGTACCAGAACAGGATTGCGCCGATCGGTACGCCAAGCTCCAGTATGACGGGCGCGACCGGGGAGGCATCGACAAAACTGGCGCCGAAGAAGGTGATTTCCAGAAACCGGAAGTAGACGCCGGCTTCCGATGAGGAAATGCCGGGTGCTACCAGATACCAGGCCTCGCTGGTCCAGTTGAAGCCGAAGACCGGGAAACCGGCGATGATGAAGAGCGGCCAAAGGATACGCCGCTTGATCCGCCGGAAGCGGAAGGTTGCAATCAGTGTGATCACAACAAAGGTGAAATTCGCCAGTACGGCTGCCAGGGAAGCCAGGCGGACCGGCGTCATCGCTCCGTCCGTGAAGGAAATGCCCGGATTGGGCTGGAACGCATAGGCATTGACGTGATGCAATGCCCAGGGCTGGTCGCCGGTTCGGGTAAAGGTCAGATCGATCCTCACATGCTCGGCCCCGGTCCGCGTGATGTAGACGAGCGATTGGTTGTCGAGTGGCTGGCCCCCGACGACCTGCGAACGCGAGCGATGGGCGCCTGCCAGTTCCGGCGTATCGAGCCATTCACCGGCCGGCATCCCGGCGAGAAACGCGTCAAGCCTGCCCCGGAATTCCTCCGTGTCTGCCCAGTCTCCAAAATGACGGATCAGGGCTTCGGTATCCCGACTTTCCACGGCCTCGAGCGCGCTTGTGCGCGTCTCGCGCAGATCTTCGGCGACAAAACTCTCATAGACATCCGACTTCCGGCAGCCAGCCAGGCCAGCCGCCAGGACGAGCATCAAGCACACGAAAAGCCGCATTCCATATCCCCCGGGCCTGGATGAATAAAGAGCGTGTTTTATGGCTGACTTGCAAGCTCTGGTTCTCGCGGCGGCTCAGAAAAGACTCGGCTGGCCGGCGGAGCCGAGAGGGCGTTCGAATTTGGAAAAGTCGAGTTCGGTGCGCGGTGCGGTCAGGCCGTAGCGGCGTATGGCAGCGCGCACGCGGTTGACGATCAGTTCGGCCAGCGGGCCCTGGCCGCGGCCGCGCGTGCCCCATTGCGGATCGTAGTCACGCCCGCCGCGCATCTGGCGGATCAGCGACATGACGCGTCCGGCCGCGTCGGGCCGGGCCGTCTGCAGCCATTCGCGGAACAGGTCCTTGATCTCGAGCGGCAGGCGCAGCAGCACGTAGGAGGCATTCACCGCACCCGCTTCGGCGCCGGCCTTGAAGACCGCCTCGATCTCGTTGTCGTTGAGGGCTGGAATGATGGGCGCCATCATCAGCGTGACCGGCAGGCCCGCCTCCGACAGTCCCCGGACCGCCTCGAGCCGGCGGTGGGGCGCTGCGGCGCGGGGCTCCATGTCGCGGGCCAGACGCCGGTCGAGCGTGGTCACGGAAATCGCGCCCTTGGCGAGGCCATCGGCGGCCATCGGGCCGAGTATGTCCAGATCGCGCAGAACCAGCGCTGACTTGGTGATGAAGCTGACCGGGTGCCGGTAGCGGGCAAAGACCTTCAGGATTTCGCGGGTGTGCTGCAGGCGCCGTTCGACCGGCTGCCAGGCATCGGTATTGGCGCCGATCACGATCGGTTTGGGCTGGTACCCCGGCCGGTTGAAGAAGGCCTCCAGCAAGGCCGGTCCGTCGGGTTTGGCGAAGATCACGCTTTCGAAATCGAGGCCCGGCGAATAGCCCCAATAGGCGTGGCTGGGCCGGGCATAGCAGTAGATGCAGCCATGCTCGCAGCCGCGATAGGGATTGATCGACTGGTCGAAGGAAATGTCCGGCGAGCTGTTGGTCGCGACAATGGAACGGGACGCATCCTTCAGGATCGTCGTGCCCAGGCGCGGCGCCGGCGCATCTGCCTCGGTCCATCCATCATCGAAAGCTTCGCGGGCAAAGGCCTCGTACCGGCCCGATGCGTTAGACCGAGCGCCCCGGCCCCGGACGCCGGCCCCCGGGGCGGTGGGGGATCCGGCAGAGGGGGCCGCCTGAGGGGCGTTTAGGGCGTAGCCACCTGGGCGCTCGGTCATGAGCGCACTATGACTCACGAAGAGAACAAATCAAGAACAATTTTCGGGGCGCGGCCGAAAAAAGTGGAAGGCGGGCCGGGTCAGCCCACCTTCCGCAGGTCAACCAGGAAGCTGGAGATATTGTCTCGCAGCGTGTTCAGGCTGCGTTCCTGGCGCAGGAGGATGTCTGTCGAGCTGATCACCGTTTCGACCGAGGCCTGGGTGGACTCGGTGGCGGAGTGAACCACGCCGATGCCGCTGGAAACCTCGCCGGTCCCGGCGGCGGCCTCGTTGACATTGCGGGCGATCTCGCTGGTTGCGGCGCTCTGTTCGGTGACGGCGGCGGCGATGGCATTGCACGCCGTATTGATATCCTCGATCGCCGAGGAGATGACCGAGTTGGCCGACACCGCGCCGGTCATGGTGCGCTGCAGGTCCTGGATCTGGTGGCCGATATCGTCTGTTGCCTGGGCGGTCTGGCCGGCCAGCGTCTTCACTTCCTGGGCGACGATGGCAAAGCCCTTGCCGGCCTCGCCGGCCCGGGCCGCCTCGATGGTCGCGTTCAGCGCGAGCAGGTTGGTCTGGTCGGCGATGGCCTCGATCAGGCGAACGACATCGCCGATCTTGCCGGTCACACCGGTCAGGCCCTCGATCGTCGCATTCATCGCCCGCGACTTCTCGACAGCGCCGGCGGCGAGATCGGCCGAACTGACCACCTGGCGATTGATCTCGGAGATGGAGGAGGTGAGCTCCTCGGCCGAGGCGGCGATGCTCTGCATGTTCGTGGATGCCTGCTCGGCGCCGGCGGCGGCGCTGGTGCAGCGCTCCGAGGCGTCGCTGGAGCGGGCGTAAAGCTGGTCTGCAGTCTCGCGCAGGGAACCGATCGTCTCGGAGACCTTGTCCATGACGTCGGCCAGTTGTGCTTCCAGACCTCCGGCCAGTTCGATGAAGCTCTCATGCCGGGACTTGATGCCGAAGAGCGTGGTGTTCACGGCCTGGGCGGCATTACGGAACGACCCGACCATGCCGGTTTCGGGGATCAGGCGGAAATGCTTGTTCTTGCGGACATACTCGACGCAGGTCTGGCTTTCGCGCAGATAGGCGTCGGTACGGTCGATCAGAAGATTGATGGCCAGTTCCATCTCGGCGATCTCGGGGTCGTCTGACACGCCGATGATACGCTTTTCGAAATCGCCTTCGGCAACGGCGCGGACTATCTCCGCCGCGCGGCGGATGGCCTTGCGTTCCTTGGTCACAAACATCGCACGATCTCCTAGCGATAACCGCGACGCTGGCCCTGGCCGAGCGTGCAGATGAATTCGTCGTATTCCAGGCCGAGATCGGCGAGGTGGCGGGTCAGCTTGTCCGTCGAGGCGGCGAGACCCTGTTTGGCATTCTCGTGCCGGGCCTCTTCCTCGCGCAGGGCGGTGTAGAGCGGGATGACCTCTTCCTTGAGGATGCGCTCCTCCGGTTTGCGGCGGTTGGAGTGATAACCGACAATGTCACCCGCATCGTTGAAACTGGGGGTGACGTGGGCATAGACCCAGTAGTGATCGCCATTGGTGGCGCGATTGATCACATAGGCGAAAATCTCGTTTCCGCCCTGGATCGTCTCCCAGAACATCTTGAATATGCAGCGCGGCATGTCCGGGTGGCGGATGAAGCTGTGCGGCTGGCCGAGCGATTGTTTCTCGGTGACGTTCGACAACTGCTGGAAGATGTCGTTGGCGTAGGTGATGCGGCCTTTCAGGTCCGTCTTCGTGACGATGACCTGGTCCTTGTCGAACCGGCGCTCGACGCCGGTAAGTTGTGTGTCCCGGGACATGAGGAGAGAGCCCTTCCGCTCAAGAGTAAGGCCGGGTCCGGCAAGCCGGATTTGAGCCAGATTTCGCGGAAGACCGTCGCGGTTTTAGGGTTAATCAACGGTTGCAAATCGGAGGTCATAATAGTTTATTACGAGTATGAGTTGCGTCACGGTTTGGGCAATAATTGCAGCGAAATCAGCGCGATAATGCCGTTTTGCGCTGTCGTCAGGACTGCGTCCGGCCAGCAAGGCGCGCTTCCAGGGCCAGCATGTCCTGCCAGGCCAGCCGCTTTTCCGGTGGCCGCCGGAGCAGGTAGGAGGGATGGAAGACGGGCAGGACCGGAATGGTCCGGCCGGTCGGTTCGCCCGCCGCATCGCGCAGGGCATACTCGCCCCACTGGCCGCGCAGCCGGGTGATCCCGGTCGATGTCCGCATCAGGGACTGGGCGGAGATACCGCCGGCGACGACGAGAATGTCCGGTGCCTTGAGGGCGATGTGCCGTTCGATGAAGGGCAGGCACATCGCGATCTCTTCCTGGGTCGGCGTGCGATTGCCGGGCGGACGCCAGTTCAGGATGTTGGAAATATAGAGATCGTCGGCTCCCAGCCCGATCGACGCGAACATGCGGTCCAGCAATTGTCCGGACCGGCCGACGAAGGGCAGGCCCTGTTCGTCCTCTTCCTTCCCCGGCGCTTCGCCGACCACCATGATCCGCGCTTCGCGATTGCCGCGGGCGAAGACCGTGTTGCGGGCGGTGCGCTTGAGCGGACAGCCTTCGAACTGCGCGATCGCGGCCTGCAACGCGTCCAGTGTGGCGGCGCCGGCCGCGAGTTCCCGCGCCGAGGGGCCGTCATCGGATGTCAGGCCATAGCCGGCTGCCCGTGCCGCCGCCGCGGTGGCGGTGCGCTGCGGGGCAGCCTGTTGCGTATCGCGGACGGTGGTGGGTGTTGATGAGGGAGACGCCCGGTCATGCGCCGCACCGGCCGCCGGCGCAGGCCGGGGCCGCTGGATCGGAGCATCGAGCTCGATCCCGGCTTCCTCCCACCACGCGATCAGGGCCTTGAGAGCCTTTTCGTCGTGCGGGTCGAGTGTGGCACCTGGGTTGGACATGGCTTACGCGTACGTCAACGTAATAACTTTGATCCGGACAGCCGGACACGCTAGATGGGTATTCGATCCTAAGGTATGACCGAAGGCCTGCAAGCGGGGCAGTGCTGAAACCGATGAGAAAAGAGTGGGAGCTGGAATGACCGACGCACCGATCGAACGCGAATCCATGGAATACGATGTGGTGATCGTCGGGGGCGGCCCCGCCGGTCTGTCGGCCGCGATCCGTCTGAAACAGCTCGCCGATGAAGCCGGGCAGGAGCTGTCGATCGCCGTGCTGGAAAAGGGCGCCGAGGTGGGCGCACACATTCTGTCCGGCGCCGTCGTTGATCCCAAGGCGCTCAACGAGCTTATCCCCGACTGGGCCGAGAAGGGTGCGCCGCTCAACGATCCCGTTAAGACCGACATTTTCGAAGTGCTCGGTGCGGCCGGTTCGATCAGCCTGCCGACGCTCTTCTTCCCGCCGCTGATGAGCAATCATGGCTGCCACATCGTCTCGCTGGGCAATGTGTGCCGCTGGCTGGGCGAGCAGGCCGAAGCGATGGGCGTTGAAATCTATCCTGGCTTTCCCGCTGCCGACGTGATCGAGGAAGATGGCGCCATCAAGGGCGTGGTGACCGGTGATTTCGGTCTGGCCCGCGACGGCGGTCACAAGGATGGCTACCAGCCGGGCATGGAGCTGCGCGGCAAGTACACGCTGATTGCCGAAGGTGCCCGCGGCTCGCTCGCCAAGAAGCTGATCGGCCGCTATGGCCTGTCCGAGGGCAAGGAGCCGCAGAAATTCGGCATCGGCCTGAAGGAGCTCTGGCGCGTGAAGCCGGAGAACCACAAGCCCGGCATGGTGAAGCACACCATGGGCTGGCCGCTCGACAATTCCACCGGCGGCGGCTCCTTCATGTACCACTATGGCGACAATCTGGTCTCGATCGGTTTCGTCGTTCACCTCAACTACAAGAACCCCTGGATCTCGCCCTTCGAGGAATTCCAGCGCCTGAAGACGCACCCGGCGATCCGCGACGTGCTGGAAGGCGGCGAGCGCATCTCCTACGGCGCCCGCGCCATCACCGAAGGCGGCTTCCAGTCGGTTCCGAAACTGGCTTTCCCGGGCGGTGCGCTGATCGGCTGTTCGGCGGGCTTCGTGAACGTGCCGCGCATCAAGGGCAGCCACAACGCCATGAAGACCGGCATGCTGGCGGCGGAAAGCGTGTTTGCCGCCATCGGTGCCGGCCGCGCGCATGACGAGCTGGCGGAATATCAGGCGGCTTACGAGAATTCCTGGGTCGCCAGGGACCTCAAGGCTGTGCGCAATGCCAAGCCGCTCTGGTCGAAATTCGGCACCACGATCGGTATCGCCCTGGGCGGGCTGGACATGTGGTGCAACACGCTTTTCGGCGGCTGGTCGCCCTTCGGCACGATGGGTCACGGCAAGACCGACGCCGAAAGCACGCAGCCGGCGGAGAAGTTCCGCAAGATCGATTACCCCAAGCCGGACGGCAAGCTGACCTTCGACCGTCTGTCCTCGGTCTTCATCTCCAACACCAATCACGAGGAAGACCAGCCGGTTCACCTCAAGGTGGCCGATATGGATCTGCAGAAGGCCTCCGAACTGGAGGTCTATGGCGGCCCGTCGGCGCGCTATTGCCCGGCCGGCGTCTATGAGTGGATCAAGGACGAAACGACGGGCGAGGAACGCTTCCAGATCAACGCCCAGAATTGTGTCCACTGCAAGACCTGCGACATCAAGGATCCCAACCAGAACATCAACTGGACCACGCCGGAAGGCGGCGGCGGTCCGATGTATGCGGGAATGTAATCCGGCGCACAGCCATCAGGCCTTGCGCCCCGGACGGTGCGGAGCGAGCATGACGCCATGACAAGCATCCTGCGCGCCTGGCCGGCACTGCTCGCGGCAACGGCCCTGACATCCTGCGTGACCATGCCGGCCGAGGAAGAAACCTCGGCCTATGGCGCCTTTCTGGCGGCCCGCTATGCCGGTGTGAACCGCGACGCGGCGGGAGCGGCGGACTATTATCTCGAGGCGCTCGACCGGTTGCCGGGCAATTCGGTGCTCGCTGACCGGGCCTTCATCACATCGGTCATCGCCGGCGATCTGGACCGGGCCTCGGCCCTGGCCGTCTCGGCAAGCGAGGCGGGCGATCCCAGCCGGCTGGCGACCCTGTTCCGCGCCTCCGACCGGATCTCGCGTCACGACTATCGCACGGCCCTGAGCGTTCTCGACGCGGCGCCGGACTATGGCCCCTATAACACCTTCTTCCAGGACATATTGCGCCATTGGGCGCTGATGGGCGCAGGCCGGGGCGACGAAGCCCTGACCGAGGTCGGCGACATGCAGGCGCCGGGCTTTCTGGCGTCGCATCTGTGGCTGCACAAGGCGATGCTGTTCGAGGCCGCGGGCAATCCGGCGGCGGCCGAGGCGGCCTACCGTTCGGCGGTCTTCACCTCGACCTTCCGCCGCCTGTCGACGGAAATGTATGGCGGCTTCCTGATGCGCGAAGGGCGCCGCGCCGAGGCCGCGACCCTGTTCGAGACCTATCTGGAAGACGACCCGAACGAGGCCAGCATCCAGGCGCTCTACGAGGCCGCCAGCCAGGGCCGGCGGGCGCCGCGCCGGCCGGACATTCCGGGACTGGCCGCCCGCGCCGTGCTGGGACCGACAGCCGATCTGGCGGCCCAGGCCGACATGGACCTCACCATCATCTACATGCGCATGGTCCAGCGCATGGATCCGGATCTCGCACCGCTGCACATCGTGCTGGCCGGCTCGCTCGACCGGATCGGCCTGCACGATCTCGCCCTGGCCGAATATGCCTCGGTTCCAGAAGGTCCGTTCCGGCTGGGCGCCCAGATCGACCGGATCGTGTTGATGGCGACGCTGGGCCGGATCGAGGCGGCCCATGCTGCTGCGCGCGATCTCGCCGAGCGGACCGGAGCTGCAGAGGCCATCCTGCTCTACGCCGACATGTCACGGATCTCCGGTGAATGGGCAGCAGCGGTCGATCTTTATGGTCAGGCGATGGCGCTCAACCGCGAACAGGGCCTGCCGGACGACTGGCGCTATCACTATTTCCGGGCGTCCTGCTATCTGATGCTGGACAACTGGGAAGCCGCCGAGGCCGAGTATCTTGCTGCGCTGGAGCTGGCCCCGGGCCAGTCCACCGTGCTCAACGATCTGGGCTATATGTGGATCGATCGCGGCGAGCGGGTCGATGAGGCCTTCGAGATGATCGCGCAGGCCGCCGACATGGCACCGGAGAACGGCAATGTGATCGACAGCCTGGGCTGGGCCTACTACCAGCTCGGCCATTACGATCTGGCGGTGCAGGAGCTGGAGCGGGCGGCGGAACTCAATCCGGGCAGTGCGACGGCCAACTACCATCTCGGCGATGCCTACTGGCAGGTCGGCCGCCGGCTGGAAGCGGGCTTCCAGTGGCGCCGCGCGATCGATCTCGGCCCCACGGACGAGCAGCGCGAGGGGCTGGAGTATCGCCTCGAGCACGGCCAGCCGCCGGAACACACGCCAGTCTATGCCGCCAATGGCGACGCACCGGCCGACACCGCCGAGGTGCCGGAGCCGTGAGCCCGGGCGAAGTCCGGGAATTGGCACCGGCGAAGGTCAACCTTACCCTCCGGGTCGGACGAGCCCGGGCGGATGGCTATCACCCCCTCGACAGCCTCGTCGTGTTTGCCGACTGGGGCGACGAAATCCGCGTCGATGACAGTCCGGCCTTCCTGCTGACAATGTCCGGCGAACCCTCGCGCCGACTGGCCGGCGGGCACGACAATCTCGTCATGAAGGCGGCTGTGGCGCTGCAGCGTGCGGCGGGTCTTGATCGCGCGGCGCGCATTCATCTGCACAAGGCGATCCCGGTGGAAGCCGGGCTGGGCGGCGGCTCTGCCGATGCGGCAGCGACGCTGAGGGCGCTGAACCGGTTCTGGAAGCTGGACTGGCCGCTCGACCGGCTGGCCGAGCTGGGGCTTGGCCTGGGCGCGGATGTGCCGGCCTGTCTCTATTCCCGGCCGCTGCGCATGCGCGGGATCGGCGAATGGATCGAGATGGTCGAGATCGGGCCGGGCCTGCCGGCCGTCATCGTCAATCCGGGCGTGGCCGTTCCCACGGGACCGGTGTTTGTCGCCTTCGACAGCCGGGATCCCAGACCGCTGGCGGACGGGCCTTGGTATCAGGGCGATCTGGCCGGCTGGCTGACCGGCGAGGCCAATGATCTGGAAGCCGTCGCGATCGGCCGGGAAGGTGTGATCGGCGATACGCTGGAATGGCTGCACGCCCAGCCCGGCGCCTGGCTCGCGCGGATGACCGGGTCTGGTGCCAGCTGTTTTGCCCTGTTCGATACGATGGACGAAGCGGAAAGCGCCGCTGAAGCCTATCCCGGCTTCGCGCAGGCGGTGATCCTGGGAGCGCCGGAGATGCCGGCATGATGGCCGGGCTCGTTTCTGCCCTGACGGCTTTTCTCGTGGCGCTGGCGGTGGCCGGCATGATGTTGCGCGCGGGTATTCTGGATCGTCCGAATGAGCGTTCCAATCATCGCGATCCGACACCGCGCGGTGGCGGGCTGGGGGCGATGGCGGGCGTGTTTGCTGCCTGGGCGCTGCTGGATGCGGGCAGTCCGGCAACCGGCGCAGCGCTGGCCGGGATTGCGCTGGGCGGCGGGATCGCGGCTGCGCTGGGTCTGCTGGACGATCTGGTCACCCTGTCCGAGACGCTCAAATTTATGGTTCTGGCCCTGGTCTCGATTGCCGTGGCCGGCATGGCGGGACCGGTCACAGAGCTGGGGATCGCCTTGCCCTGGCTCATCGGACTGGCCGGCTCGGCGCTGTGGATTTTCACCACGGCGAATGCGGTCAATTTCATGGACGGATCGGACGGGCTGATTGCTGCGGTCCTGATCCCGGCCGCCTTGGCGCTGGGCGTTCTGGCTGAGGGCAGTGTCGCCGTGGCGGCATTCGGTGTCGCAGGCGCAATGGCCGGATTTGCGGTGTGGAATGCGCCGCTGGCCAGCGCGCGTGGACGCCTGTTCTGCGGCGATGTAGGAGCGCTGGGAATGGCGGTCGTCTTTGCCGGACTCGCGCTGGTCTGGGCGCGGATGTCGGGCGAGGGGGCGGTCTGGCTGGCGCCGCTGCTGATCCTGCCGCTTCTGGCTGACGTGCTTCTGACCATGGCCGCGCGGGTGCGCGCCGGTCGGTCAGCCTTTGTGGCGCACCGGGCGCATGCCTATCAGCTGATGATCGCGCTGGGGGCCAGTCATCGCCGCGTGGCGGGGCTGTGGGCGGTGTGGAGTGCGGGCTGCGGTGCCGTGGCCCTGACGGCCCGGGCGCTGGGTGGCGGCTGGATCAATGCGCTGGCCCTGGCGGCCGGTATTGCGGCCTTCTGGATCTTCCACCGCCAGGTCCGCAAACGGGCCGATGCGGCCGGTCTGGACGTCTATCAGTAGCGAAATTGGTGCATCATCCGTATGACACAAGTGCACCATAAGGGGCACATGACGCGCCCATTGCGGTGACGATCAGGCGTCACGTTCGCGCAGAATCCCGGCATCGCGTTCGCGGCGCGTCGGGAAGCGGTAGAAGATGTGCGTGCCGATCCGGCGCGTGCGCACCAGATTGTCGTTCCAGTAGGGATCGACGGCGACGGTGTGATAATGCGTCGCGCGGCGGGTGACGTCGCGGCCGAACCCCATGAAGGCGTGCTGGGCGACAAGCTGCGAGCGGCGCCAGGAACGGCCGCGCGGTTCGCGGATCATCGAGCCGTCGCAGGTGAAGGTGAACTGGCAGCCGGTCATCCGTTCGGCGCCCTCGAACACCACACCGCAGATCGTGCTGGGATAGGCCGGATGGCGGACCCGGTTCATGATGACCTGGGCGACGGCCAGCTGGCCGACAAAGCTCTCCGAGCGCGCTTCGTAATAGATGGCCAGTCCCAGGCAATCGACCTCGGAGGTCAGATTGGCGGCGGTGGAGAAGTGCGAGCTGTCGAAAGTCTGCAGATCGTCGAGCGAGCGGGCGCGCAGGATGGCGCCGGCTTCGCTGTCGGACTCAAGCAGGATGGAGGCGATGCGCAGGGTGCGCGGGGCCTGCCAGTCGGTACCGATATCGCCGCGGGCGAGATAGGTGCCGGCCAGGCGTTGCCATTGCAGCGTCTCGTCCTGTTCCAGCGCGCGGGCCGAGGCCAGGTTCAGGACCAGGATGGTCAGGGCGCACAGCACCAGGGCGGCCAGCATGTGAAATGCGGTCGCGAGCTGCTTCTGCTGGCTGCGTGCGTCGTCCAGATTCATCCGATCACTGTTCGTTCTGACCATTCGTCGAATCACTCTGCAGATTCTCCGAATCTATCATGGCCGCTGCTTACTGAATCCTTCATGAAATAAGGAGCGCGTATCTATGGGCGTGCGCCTGTCAGGTCAATATCACCCGTCGATTACAAATAAGAAATGACTCTCCCCTCGCAAGGGAAGAGCCGATTTCTCTTGTGTTTCTCTTGGCTTGCCTTGGCCATCCGCTAAAGAATGGCTGGCTTGCGCCGTGTCTGCTCAGAGCCGGCGCAGCCGGGCCTGGGCCGCGGCAAGCCGGGCGATCGGCACGCGATAGGGCGAGCAGGACACGTAATCCAGGCCCACTTCCTCGCAGAAATCGATCGAGTTGGGATCGCCGCCATGCTCGCCGCAAATGCCCAGCTTGAGACCCTCGCGCTCGGCGCGGCCGCGCTCGACGGCGATGCGCACGAGATCGCCGACACCGTCACGGTCCAGCGAAACGAAGGGATCCTTCTCGAAAATCCCGGCCTCGAGATAGTCGTTCAGGAATTTGCCGGCATCGTCGCGCGACAGGCCGAACGTGGTCTGGGTGAGGTCATTGGTGCCGAAGGAGAAGAATTCCGCATCGCGGGCGATATCCCCGGCGCGCAGGGCGGCGCGCGGCAATTCGATCATCGTGCCGATCAGGTATTTCGGCTTGCCGCCGGTCTCCTCGGCAACGGCCTTGGCGACGCCGGCGACGCGGGCTTTCAGGATGGACAGTTCGGCAGCGGTGGCCACCAGCGGGATCATCACTTCGGCGAGCGGCTGGAAGCCGGTTTCGGTCTCGACGGCGACCTGGGCCTCGAAAATCGCCCGGGCCTGCATTTCGTAGATTTCCGGATAGGTGATGCCCAGGCGGCAGCCGCGATGGCCCAGCATGGGATTGCTCTCGGCGAGGTCGCGGGCGCGGGCCAGCAGCTGATCGGCCGGCAGGCCGGTCGCCTTGGCGACGTCCACCACATCCTCTTCCGAGTGCGGCAGGAATTCGTGCAGCGGCGGATCCAGCAGGCGGATCGTGCAGGGCCGCTCGCCCATGATGCGGAAGATCTCCTTGAAGTCCTCGCGCTGCATGGGAAGGATCTTGTCCAGCGCCGTAACGCGGCCGTCCTGGTCGTTCGACAGGATCATCTCGCGCACGGCGGCGATCCGGTCGGCCTCGAAGAACATGTGTTCGGTACGGCACAGGCCGATGCCCTCGGCGCCGAAATCGACGGCGGTCTGGCAGTCGGCCGGCGTTTCGGCATTCGTGCGCACCTTCATGCGGCGGTGCGTGTCGGCCCAGGTCATCAGCTTGGCGAAATCGCCGGTCAGCTCCGGCTTGATCATCTTGGCTTCGCCATAGAGGACCTGGCCGGTGGCGCCGTCGATGGTCACGGTCTCGCCGTCCTTGATGATGCGGCGGCCGACCGCGAACTGCCGGTTGGCATAGTCGATCTTGATCTGGCCGGCGCCGGAGACGCAGGGGCGTCCCATGCCGCGGGCCACCACGGCGGCGTGGCTGGTCATGCCACCGCGTGCGGTGATGATGCCTTCGGCGGCATGCATGCCGTGAATGTCTTCCGGCGAGGTCTCGATGCGCACGAGGATGACTTTCTCGCCGGCCTTGCGGCGCTCCTCGGCCTCGTCACTGTCGAACACGACCTTGCCGCAGGCCGCGCCCGGCGAAGCGGGCAGGCCGGTGGTCAGCACATCGCGCTCGCCTTCCGGATCGAGGGTCGGGTGCAGCAGCTGGTCCAGCTGGGCCGGATCGACGCGCATCACGGCCTCGTCCGTGGTGATCAGGCCTTCGGACGCCATGTCGACGGCGATCTTCAGGGCCGCCTTGGCGGTGCGCTTGCCATTGCGGGTCTGCAGCATCCAGAGCCGGCCGGCCTCGACCGTGAACTCGATGTCCTGCATGTCGCGATAATGGCGTTCCAGCTTGTCGAACACGGCGGAAAGCTCGGCGAAGCTTTCCGGCATGGCGGTTTCCATGGACGGGTTGTCGTCGCCCATCTTCTCGCGCATCGCCTCGGTGAGGCATTGCGGCGTGCGGATGCCGGCCACCACGTCCTCGCCCTGGGCATTGACCAGGAATTCGCCGTAATAGCCGGTATCGCCGGTCGACGGGTCGCGGGTGAAGGCGACGCCGGTGGCCGAGGTCTCGCCCATATTGCCGAACACCATGGCCTGGACATTCACCGCCGTGCCCCAGCTGGCCGGGATGTCGTGCAGGCGGCGATAGGTCTTGGCGCGCTCGGTCATCCACGAGCCGAACACGGCGCCGATGGCGCCCCACAGCTGTTCGCGCGGATCGGCGGGGAAGTCGCGGCCCAGCTCGCGCGCGGCGGCCTTCTTGTACTGCGCCACCATGTGGACCCAGTCATCGGCCGACAGCTCGGTGTCGAGCGAATAATCGTTATCGTCCTTGAACCCGTCCAGGATGTCCTCGAACACGGCATGGTCCACGCCCAGCACCACGTCGGAATACATCTGGATGAAGCGGCGATAGCTGTCATAGGCAAAGCGGCGGTCGCCGGACAGTTTCGCCAGGCCCTCGGCGGTCTCGTCATTCAGGCCCAGATTGAGCACCGTATCCATCATGCCCGGCATGGAGGCGCGGGCACCGGAGCGCACCGAGACCAGCAGCGGGTTGGACGGATCGCCGAACTTTTTCCCGACCGTCGCTTCCAGCTTGGCCAGCGAGGCCTCGACCTGGGCGTCCAGATCGGCCGGATAGGCGTGGTCGTTCTCGTAATAGGCGGTGCAGACCTCGGTCGTGATGGTGAAGCCCGGCGGCACCGGCAGGCCCAGCTTGGCCATCTCGGCCAGATTGGCCCCCTTGCCGCCAAGGAGCTCACGCATGCCGGCTTCGCCTTCCGAGTCCCCTCCACCGAAGGCGTAAACCCATTTGGTCTGTGCGCTCATGCTATCGAACTCCCGGAGTTAGATGTGCGACGTGGCCTGCGCCACGACTTTCTTCTCCCCGGCCGGGGAGAAGGTGCCCGAAGGGCGGATGAGGGGCCTCGGACGACACCGCAAAATCCTTGTCATCCCGGACGCATGCCCGGCCCCGGGCCGGGCGGAGATCCGGGACCCATAATCCCGATGCGTGTCCAGCTGTCGCGGATATCGAACCTGCTTCCGGCCGGCATCGGCGCGTATGGGTCCCGGCCCTGCGCCCCGCCAAAAGCGGGGCATCCGGCCGGGATGACACGGTGTTTGTTGTTTCCACGACGCGGCCGGAACCTGCCTCTGGCAAGTGCGCGCCGGAATGGTCGTGGTCAATCGGAAACATGATGCCTCTAGCCTGCAATCCGGTCGAAATCTGCGACGGCGCGGACGGCCGTGCGGATTTGCGACAATAAGAAAAGCCGGTTGCGGCGCAACGCGGCATCTTCACTGTTGACGGTGACATGCTCGAAAAAGGCGTCGATCGGTGCACGCAGCGTCGCCAGGGCCGCCATGGCAGCCTCGAAATTCTCCGCGACCAGCGCCTGCTGGGCCTCGCCCTTCACCGTGTTGACGGCGGCGATCAGCGCGCGTTCCTGGTCTTCCGGGGCGGCGGCGAGATAACCGGCGTCCAGCGCACCCTCGAAAGCGCCTTCGCCATCCTTCTTCTCTTCCGCCCGCACGATGTTGGAGGCGCGGTTATAGCCGGAGAGGAGGGCGGCGCCGTCCTCGGTGTCGAGGAAGGCCTGCAGCGCGCGCGCCTTGGCCGTGACGCGCACGAGGTCGTCATCGCCGAGGGCAAAGACGGCGTCGATCACATCATAGCGGATGCCCTCATCGCGCAGGTGGACCTTCAGGCGGTCGGCGAAGAAGGCGAGGAGGTCGTCAGCTAACGCCTCAATCGGCGATTCAGCACCTTGAACAAACTCCATTATTTTGTTTGCGAAGTAATCGGAAGAGTGATCGCTGATGAGCTTCCGCAAAGGGAGCTTCACGTCATTCTCCAAACCAATTCTAATGATGCCAAGAGCCGCACGCCTAAGCGCGAATGGATCCTTTGAGCCAGTGGGTTTCTCATTAATTGACCAAAAGCCGATTAAAGTATCCAACTTATCTGCCAGCGCTACAGCCATCGAGACCGGCGAGGTCGGAACCTCATCAGTGGGACCTTGTGGCTTGTAGTGGTCCTTGATCGCATTTGCGACGTCGGCGTTCTCACCTTGATCAAGGGCGTAGTAGCGTCCCATTGCTCCTTGGAGTTCTGGGAATTCATACACCATCTGTGAGGCTAAATCCGCTTTGCAGAGGCGTGCAGCTCGGTAGGCCGACGCAGCATCATAGGTGAAGCACTCACCCCACTTCGAAGACAGGTTCGCTACTCGGTCAACTTTGTCCGCTACTGTTCCAAGCTCCTGATGAAAAGTGACCTTCTCGAGCTGGGTGAACATATCATCGCCCGGTCTGTCCCAATCATATAGCGGCGTCTTCCTGTCATTGTCCCAGAAATGCCGCGCATCGGAGAGGCGGGCCGAGAGGACGCGGGCATTGCCGGCGGCAATGGCCTGGCCGCCATCGGGCGCGACCTGATTGGCGATGACGACGAATTTCGACGTCACGCCGGCCTCGCCCGGCTTTTTCACCGCGAAATACTTCTGGTGGGTCTTCATGGTGAGGGTGATGACTTCCGGCGGCAGGTCCAGGAAGTCCGGATCCATCTCGCCCAGAAGCGGCACCGGCCATTCCACCAGGCCGGCAACCTCGGTCAGGAGCCCCGGATCCTCGACCAGTTCCAGGCCCGCATCGGCGCACACCTTGCGCGCGCCCTCCAGAATGATCGCCTCGCGCTCCTCGCGCTGCTGGATCACATGGCCGTCCTCGCGCAGCACTTTCGTGTATTGCGCAAAATCCGTGATCTCGAACGGGCCGCGGCCCATGCGGCGATGGCCTTCGGTGAGATTGCCGGTCGCGATGCCATAGACCTCGAAATCCACCACCTGGCCGTCGAACAGGCACAGAAGACGCTGGATCGGACGCACCCAGCGCTGGGCCTTGCCGTCCTCGCCGAACTTCATGGATTTGGGCCAGGGGAAGGCTTTCATCACCTCGGGGATCGCCTCGGCGATCACTTCGGCCGTGGCGCGGCCCGGCTTTTCGATGATGGCGACCCAGAATTCGCCCTTCTTGTCCTCGCGCTTCTCGCAGGCGTCCAGACTGTCGACACCGGCCCCGCGCAGGAAGCCTTCCACCGCCTTGTCCGGTGCGCCGACGCGCGGACCCTTGCGCTCCTCGCGCACGTCTTCCGTCTTCACCGGCAGGCCGTCGATGGCGAGGCCGAGGCGGCGCGGTCCGGCAAACGTGGTCAGCGAGGACCAGGCGAGACCCGCCGCCGTCAGTTTCTCGCCCAGCAGACGCTCGAGATCGGCCTCGGCCTTCGGCTGCATGCGGGCGGGGATTTCCTCGCAGAAGATTTCAAACAGGAGTTCGGACATTATCGGGTTCCGTTACGAGGCGTGCTCTTGTGCCGCCCAGCGCTCCATCAGCGCGTAATAACTGTCATCGGGCGCCTTGTCATAGGTCAGCGCGTTTTCGTCGAACGTCATCCAGCCCTGGGCCGAACGGGTCCAGATATGGCCGACGGGGCGCAGCTTGGCGCGGTCGTCCAGCGTGCCGGCCTTCAGCGACAGGGCCGGGCGGCCCTCAGTGTCGTTGGCGATGCGCGTACCGCACTTGCCGCAGAACAGGCCCAGCTTGTTCGACTTGGACTCGGTGGGAATGGTGAAGGCCGCCACCTCGCCCTTGAGGAAGCGGAATCCGTCGCGCTCGACCAGCATCGACATGCCGAAGGCCGAGGAGGACTGCTGCTGGCAGGTCGTGCAATGGCAGGTGTAGAGCGTCAGCGGCTGTTTGGTGACCTCATAACGCACCTCGCCACACTGGCAGCCGCCGCGAAGGGGAAGTTTCATCGGGTGGCCTCCGTGACGAGGGTGAGGGTGCGAATGGCGCTCACCGGCAGAGGGCGGTGTTTTCCCCCTCTCCCTTGATCCCTCTCCCCGGGGAGAGGGAGGTTGTGGAAGCGCCGCCGGGACACCCCTTCTCCCTGGGGAGAAGGTGCCGCGAAGCGGCGGATGAGGGGGAAATCCCTGTTCGATGTGGCGGAGGTGCAGACAGCCGCCATCACGCCTGCTCCAGCAGCGCGCGTTCGCTGGCGACCCAGGCTTCCGCGCAGCCCTTGGCGAGTTCGCGGACGCGGGCGATCCAGCTGGCGCGTTCGGCGACGGAAATGGCGCCACGGGCGTCGACCAGGTTGAACAGGTGCGAGGCCTTCAGGCAGAAATCATAGGCGGGCAGGGGCAGGGGCTTGTCCAGCGACAGCAGCGCCTTGCACTGGCTCTCCGCACCTTTGAACCACTCGATCAGCATGTCGACATCGGCATGCTCGAAATTGAAGGCGGAATACTGGCGTTCGGCTTCCTGGAAGACGTCGCCGTATTTGAGGCCGGCGCCGTTGAAATCCAGATCGTAGACATTCTCCACGCCCTGGACATACATCGCCAGACGCTCCAGCCCGTAGGTCAGCTCGCCGGAGACGAGGTCGACATCCAGCCCGCCGACCTGCTGGAAATAGGTGAACTGGCTGACTTCCATCCCGTCGCACCAGACTTCCCAGCCCAGGCCCCAGGCGCCCACGGTGGGGTTTTCCCAGTCGTCCTCGACAAAGCGCACATCGTGCAGGTCGCGATCGATGCCGATGGCGTCGAGCGAGCCGAGATAGAGGTCCTGGATGTCGGCCGGGCAGGGCTTCAGCAGCACCTGGAACTGGTAATAATGCTGCAGCCGGTTGGGGTTCTCGCCATAGCGCCCGTCGCCGGGGCGGCGCGAAGGCTGGACATAGGCGGCGCGCCAGGGGCGCGGGCCGAGCGAACGCAGCGTCGTGGCCGGATGCAGCGTGCCGGCGCCGACCTCCACATCATAGGGCTGCAGGATGGCACAGCCCTTCCCCGCCCAATAGGTCTGAAGACGCAGGATCAGCTCCTGGAAGGAGGGCGCAGTGTCGGCGGCCATATCTCAAAGTCCCGGCGAAAGAATACGCGGCAGAAATCGGGCGGACACTAGGCAAGCCCGCCCGCCTAATCAAGCACGGGAGTCCCTGTCCCGCTGCGCTTCCTGTTGCGGCGCAGCACCGCCATCGAGCCGCGCTTCCACCGCCCGGCGCGCCGCATCGGCGGCCGCATCGCGGCTGGCCGTCTTCCGGCGCCCGAAAGCCAGCCAGAGAATGACGGCCAGAAGGACAAGGAGCGCGGTGGCGATCATCCGCCCATCTCCACCACGGCGCGGCCGCGCATTATGGCTTCGGCCTCGGGGGAGTGCCGCTCGCCGGCGTGCAGGATGAGGGGCGGCAGCAGCACCAGCGGGGCGCGGCCGCCGATGCGGGCGGAGACGATGACGCGCTTGGCCGGCTTGTCGATGCGCGGATGGACGGGCTTGATCACGACCGAGCCGAAACTCTTCTCCAGCCCGTGACAGATATCGCCCAGCCGGTCGGCGCGGTGGATCAGGGTCAGCTTGCCCTTGGCGTTGAGACTGCGCGCGGCGGCCTGGATCCAGATGCCCAGCGGCGCGCTGCCCGACAGCCAGGCGTCGCGCTTGCCGTCCTTGGGTGCGCGCAGAACGCCCGGATCGTCGAAATAGGGCGGGTTGAAAAAGACCTGGTCGGCGCCGTGCCCGGCACCCAGACGGGCGATGTCCGCCGTCTCGATCTCGACATTGCCGTCCAGCGCGTTGGCGGCGACATTCTCGCGCGCCAGCCCGGCCGTGGCGGCGTCCTTCTCATAGCCGGTGATGCGCACGCCCGGCATCCGCCAGGCCGCACACAGCAGCGCTGCACCGGCGCCGCAGCCGAACTCGACCAGCTGGTCGCCGGGACGGGCATCGATGGCGGCAGCCAGCAGCACGGCGTCCATGCCGGCGCGATAACCGTCGGCGCCCTGGCGCAGCAGCACCTGTCCGTCCAGCAGCCGGTCCTCGGTGATCTTCTCCGCCGCGCTCATTCGCTCTCCGCCAGCGCTTCGTCGATCAGGCGCTGTGCGCGATCGGCCTCCTCGTCGATGACGGACAGGCGTTTCTTCACGAATTCGATGCCGCCGCCATACATCGAGGCCATGCCCTCATCGAGCACGAAACTCTCGATCCCGGCATCGCTGAGCACCGAGCGCGCGAAGGAGAGCTTCACCGGATCGGCCGTCTTGAGGACATCTTTCACGGGCTTTTCATTCCCTGTGCTGTTTCGTCACCGCCTCCGCGGCTTGCCGCGCGGGGATCGGATTTCTATTGTCTCGATCCGTTTCACCGGGTGCAAGAGGAAGCTGGCTTGGACAGCATGCTGAAAGCCGACGCGGCAGACGTTCCGGCGCGGGAGAACGCCGCCGAACGCCTGGCCACCCTGGCCTATGACGACATGCGCCGTGTCGACGCGCTCATTCTCGAGCGTCTGGACAGCCATGTCGCGCTGATCCCGGAACTGGCCCGCTACCTGATCGAGGCTGGCGGCAAGCGCGTGCGCCCGATGATCACGGTCGCCGCGGCCAACATGCTCGGCCATACCGACATGGCGCCGATCCGGCTCGCCGCGGCCGTGGAATTCATCCACACCGCCACCCTGCTGCATGACGATGTCGTCGACGAGAGCGGCATGCGCCGCGGCAAGGTCGCGGCCAATCTGGTCTGGGGCAATGCGTCCAGCGTGCTGGTCGGCGACTTCCTGTTCGCGCGCTCCTTCTCGCTGATGGTCGAGGCCGGGTCGATGAAGGCGCTGGGCGTGCTGTCGGCCGCCGCGTCCACGATTGCCGAGGGCGAGGTGCGCCAGCTCTCCGCGGTCAAGGATATCGGCGTCTCGGTCGACACCTACATGCAGATCATCGATGCCAAGACCGCCGCGCTGTTTGCTGCCGCGGCACAGGTCTCGGGCATTGTCGCGGCGCGGCCGTCCGACGAGGAAGCCGCGCTGGAAACCTATGGCCGCGAACTGGGCCTGGCCTTCCAGCTGGTCGACGATGCGCTGGATTATGGCGGGGCAGCCGCCAAGCTGGGCAAGTCGACCGGGGATGACTTCCGCGAGGGCAAGGTCACCCTGCCGGTCGCGCTGAGCCTGAGACAGGCCGGTCCGGACGAGGCCTCTTTCTGGCGCCGCGTGATTGCCGAGACCGATCAGAAAGACGGCGATTTCGAACGCGCGCTGGACTATATGCACGAGCACGGCGCACTGGCCGCCACGGTCGAACAGGCCCGCGATCACGCGGCACGCGCCCGGGCGGCCCTGTCCGGTTTCCCGGACAATGCCTGGCGCCGGGCGCTGGGCGATCTCGCCGACTTCGTGGTCGAACGCGCTTACTAGGCAGGAACTTGAGTAGTCGCGTGATCGAACCGGTGAACCGGTTTCCACTTCACCTGATCACGCTCGACTTGAGTGGTCGCGTGATCGAACCGGTGAACCGGTACCCACTTCACCTGATCACACTCCTTCCATCTCCGGCAGCGCATTGGTGAAGGCCTCGATGGCGCACATGCGCGCATACCAGTCCTTCAGCCGCCCCGTCGCGGGCCGCCAGCCGGCCAGGCCCAGCTGGGCGATATTGCTGGCAATGGCCAGGTCGGCGATGGTCGGCGTGGCGGTGCCGGCGATCCAGGCCCGGTCGGCCAGGCGTTTCTCGATCATCGGTGCCAGCTCCGCCATGCGCGACTTGCCGCGCGCGATCGCATCCTCGTCGCGCAGGCTCGGCGGTGCGAAGACCGAGTTGAACACGATATCGATCACGGCCTGCGCCATGCGGCTCTGGCACCAGTCGGTCCACTGGTCGACTTCCGCGCGCACGGTGGGTGGCGAGGGGTACCAGTTCTCCAGCGCATGGCGATTGCACAGGAAGCGCAGGATGGCGGTGGATTCGTGGATTTTCAGATCGCCCTCGACGAGGGTCGGAACCTGGTGGTTGGGATTGATCGCCAGATAGGCGTCGGACAGGTGCTCGCCCTTGTCCATCGCGACATGGCGGGCGGTCCAGGGCAGGCCCTCGGCCTCCAGCAGCGTGATGACGCGCCGGGCGTGCTGGGAAAAGGGAAAGGTGTAGAGGACGTACATGGCGGGCGGGTCCCGATAATCCGGCACTGCCCCGCGCAGCACCGTTCACCCAATGTTCTTACGCTCCCCGCCCTGACAGCATGGCGTCAGCAGTCTCGTCGTCAGCGTGTATTTGCGCGAACAGCGCGGGACAGTCATTGTTAATCATATCGCGGCATGATCCGGCGAAACGCGAATTGCGCCGAAACCCGAAGCGGAGACGACATGGCGACCGCCGACACCGGCACTCCTGACCGTATCTGGCTGTGCATGGCCGACAGCAACCGCACCCGCGTCGTGTCGCGGGCCCTGGCCAAGGGGCTGGGCATGACGGTGTATATGGGCCCGACCATGGACGAGGAAGGCCCTGTCTCGCTGGTCGTTGCCGACGATGCCCACGCCGCGCGGATCGCCGAGGCGAAGGGCAATGCCGCACCCGGCCAGGTCTCCCTGCTGGTGACGGCGGCCGCCCGCCGGTCCGGTGCCGACGTCTTTCTCGATCACGACACCGATGCCGGCACGCTGACCAATGCCATCGAAGGCCTGCGGGCCTGGCGGGCCTATTCGCTCGCCGTCCCGCCCGCGCACGATATCGGTCATGGTGCGATGGCGGCCTTTGCGGGCGGCGAGTTTTCCGTGCAGACGCTGGAACAGGCGCGCGATGTCGCGATCTTCATCGGCCATGCCTGCCCCGACCCGCGCCGGGCCGCTGTCGGGCTCTATGTGCTGATCGCGAACGGGATCGAGCACGGCAATCTGGAATTCGACGCGACCGAGAAGGCCAAGGGCCTCGCCGACGGCAGCTGGGCGCGCAAGCTGAATGCCCGCATGGCGGAGCCGGCCTTTGCCGGCCGGCGCGTGCGGGTGGGTGTCCATCGCGGCATGCGCACGATCAGCGTGCTGGTACAGGATGACGGGCAGGGCATCGATGCGGAAACCGCGGAAATGGCCAATCCGGCCCGTGCCGGCTATCGCGGCAAGACCGCCCGTCTGGCCCGCTCGATGGGCTTCTCGCAGGTGAACTGGCTGGGCACCGGCAATACGGTCGAGGCCTCGATTGTCCTGCCCGATACCGACAGCGGTGCCACGGCCGCACCGCGCCGCACGGCCGCCGCGTCCTGATCCCCGCCTTCCAGCGACCAAGATGAACGCCAGCTGACCGGACGGGTCATCGCAGGCTCAGCGCCGTTGCGGGATAGTGCCCTCGTATCATTCACGAGGACGACCGACATGCCGCGCACATCATCCCGATCCATCGCTGCCGCCGCCCTGGCCGCCCTGCTGGGCCTGCCCGGCCTGGCATCGGCCCAGACCGTACCCGCGGTCGACGGGATCCGCGGTGTGCCGCTGGCCGCCGGCGAAACCTGCGGCATGCAGTTCTACCGCGCCTACCGTTCCGGTCCGCTGCTGGCGAAAGTCGAGGGCGGCCATCAGGGCCACTACACGCTGACGCTCTGGCGCCGCGGACCGGGCAATGCCGTTCTGGCCGAGCTGGCGGGCGATTATGACAGCCGCGGCCGCCGCGAGGCGGTGCTTGCCGAGTCGCAGCTGGAACGTCACTTCATCCAGATGCGCGCACCGGGACCGCAGATGGGCACGCCCCAGGTGGACCCGTCGCGTATCGCTGCCCAGCTGGACGTCTATGACGCGCGCGGCCGCCGGATCTGCACCAGCCGCCGTGTCGATGCGATCGGCATCGGCGCCTTGCGTCCGGCTCCGTCTGCCCGCCCGGGCCTGAGCACACCGGCGCCCGTCCGGCAGCCCCTCGCACGCCGATACTAGTTTCAGCCGCTCTCCATGCGACCCCGACTGAAGGCCCGGAACATCCTGTTCCGGGCCACTTTTTTGGTCCGGACAAGCCGGGTCAGCTGGCGTTCATCCACCTGATCGAAGTCTGAACACCGCCCTCAGCATCCGCTCATCGGGCCTTCGCTAAACAAGGGTCAGGCTTCGATGCATTGGGCGTCGGCCAGTTGGAAGGAGTACAGATCATGAAAGCACGTCTTCTCATCGCCAGCGCCCTCGCGGCGGTTTCGGTTCTTGGAACGGTGGGCGCCGCCGAGGCGCAATCGCGCAACCGCGTGAGCATCGCCCAGGAAGGCTATCGCAATGATGTCGCCGGCCGTCAGACGGGCTATCGCCAGCACATGGTGATCAACCAGCGCGGCGAGCGCCAGTACGTCACCGTCATCCAGGACGGCGCGCGCAACGGCACCACGGTTGGCCAGCAGGGCCGCTACAACGAGGCCCATGTCGACCAGTACGGCCGCGACAATGACGCCGTCGTCGGCCAGCAGGGCCGCAACAACTACGCGACCAGTGTCCAGACCGGCCGCCGCAACATCTCCGGCATCTCGCAGATGGGCGCCAACAACACGGCCGTCACCGACCAGTATGGCTCGAACAATGCCGCCGGCGTGATCCAGGTCGGCAATGGCCAGAACGCCCGCGTCACGCAGACGGGCAGCGGCAATGTGACCCTGGTTATCCAGGGGGACCACTAGCCCGGCGACCGTCCCGGGGGAGCCTGGCTGCCAGGCTTCCCGGGACCCGTCCGGGACAGGAAGACAGCAAGCAAAAAGGAGGCTGTCATGACAGGTAAACTGGCAATTCTCGCATCGGCCGCTTCGGCCGCCGGCCTCTGGTTCGTCGCCCAGGCCGATCCGCTTCCCGATCTCGTTTCGGATCATATCCGCGGCGGCGAGGCGGCCTGTGGCATCGATGTCTCGCAGACCTCTGACGGTCTTCTGCTGACGGCTTGGAGCGCCCCCTCCCGGACCCGGACCTGGCGGATGGTTGTCACCCAGCGCACCGGCGGTGGCGGTTTCGACATCGTCCAGGAAGGCGATGTCCCGCCCGGCGACGGCGCGGTGGCGGTCTCCGATCTCCTGATCGATACAGGCGCCGATTTTTCCGCCCGGCTGACCGCCTGGGACGCCAATGGCGATCCGGTCTGCCGCTTCGGCGACCGAGTCTAACCCGCTTCGATGACGCTCATGTCCCCGGCTGCCCGGCCGGGGACAGGCGTGTCCAGCGACATCGGCGCATGCCCTCCATTCTCTTGCAACAGCGGACCGGCTTCCCATCTCCTGCCGGTCAATTGGTCTTGCGGGAGGAAACCATGACCACAACTTTGTCCGACATTGCGCGGATCCAGCTCGATCAGACTTTCCGGGCACTCGACACCATCCTGGCCAAGGGCGCTGCGCACGCAAAGGAACGCGGTGTCGACGAGGCGGTCTATCTGGACTGGCGTCTGGCTGCCGACATGTATCCCCTGACAAAGCAGATCCAGCTCGTCAGCGACTTCTCCGTGCGGGGCCTGTCGCGGCTGGCCGGGCGCGATCCGGTCTCCATGCCTGATGACGAGACGTCTTTCGAGGCGCTTCGTCTCCGGCTCGCAAAGGCGCGTGAAGCGATCTGGGCGCTCGATCCGGCGGCCCTGAGCGCCGATCCCGTAGGCTCGATCACCTTTCCCGCCGGGGCGATCGGCGATCTGACCCTGCCGCGCGGGCGCTATCTGCAGAACTTCGTGCTCGCCAACACCCAGTTTCATGCCGCAACGGCCTACAACATCCTGCGCAATATTGGCGTGCCGCTGGGAAAGGCCGACATGATGGGGGCGACACAACTTGTGGCAGAATAATATTATACTACACATAAATCGTTGAAAATAAACGGCAATAATCGTCAAATTTAATTGAATGTTAACAGGGCGAGCCGAACCTCCGGGGCATCTTGTCACGGGAGGGACAGATGCCTGCAACTGATCGCTCGGTTCGCCCTGCTTTCCGCTTGTCCTCGCGTGCGGGCTAGGGGGCGGCGATGTTTTTGTGCCGTCTTGCCTTCTTCAGCCGCCGCAACTGGTATTTTGACACGCCGGACGAGAACAACGGTATCCTCCGCTCGATCCTGACGGCCGGCCTGCGCAACAACCCCAAGCGCGGTCTCAGCGGCGTGCTCGTGGTCGACGGCAATCTCTTCGTGCAGATTCTCGAAGGGCCGCGCGGCATGCTGTCGAACACCTTCTGCCGGATCCAGAATGACAGCCGCCATGGCGGTCTGGTTCTGGCCGGTTTCGAGGAGGTTCCCGAACGCCTGTTTCCCGACTGGAGCGTGATTGTGCGGGACGCACCGAAAATCCAGCGCCGCCTGCCCTGGATCCCGGAGCCGGAGTCCGCGACGTTCGAAACGCTTGTGCACAACGCCCACCGGCTCCTGAAATCCGGTTCCGAATTCAGACGTATAACCGTAGAGCGCGAAGTACCCTGATAGTAAAATACTTCTGGCTTGGCGGAGCCGGATGCGCTTGGTAGCTTCGCATAAAGACATACAAAAACTACGGTTACTGGGTAATGGATTGGTCGCGTAAAATCAAAGAGTTGCGGTTTCTGGAAAATCTCAAACAGGATGCGTTGGCACAACAGCTTGGGGTCAGCCAGGCCAGCGTGTCGCAGTGGGAGCGAAGCGTTGCCCAGCCCCCGGCCCACATCAAGGCCAAGCTGAGGCGCCGTCTTCTGGTCTCGCCCGGCGAGCGGCTGAATGCGGCCGTGCGCACCAGCGTTGTCGAGAGTCCCAATCTGTGCGGTCTGCTCACCATGCGCGATGGCGAGGTGGTCGTTGAACTGCTCAGCCATGACAGCTATCGCCTGTTTCCCCTCCTGACGCCCGCCGATCTGGGGCAGCCCCTGCGCGGAAAACTGGGCCGGGACATCGACCGCATGCTCGACCGGCTGGTCGGGGAGGGGGCGTTCAATGGCCGCGTGCAGTACGCCAAGCTGGCAGTGACCGCCCACCGGAATGGATTGTCGGCAGCGGGTATCGCGACCGTGACGCCTGTATGCAGCCAGGGTGAGGGGTGCGTACTGCGATGCGAGGTCCGGCTTCTCGCGCCCGGCGAAGCGGTTCCGAAGCTGGAACAGATCACGCATTTTTCATGGGACGGGGCCGACGCGGACGCCTAGAGCGTTTCAGCGCATTTTCGAACCGCAAAACCGGTCCCCACTTTTGCTGAAAATGCCGGTCCCTGGTGGTCGCATTTTCGAACCGCAAACCCGGTGCCCACTTTTGCTGAAAATGCTCTAGTCTGAACCGGTAGACCGGGGAGGGCAGGATGTCGGCTTTGCTGATGACGCTGGTGGCGGGCCTTGCGGCCGTGCAGGAGCCGGCCGGGGTGCAGGCCTTCGAGCCGCAGGGTTTCGTGACGTCTGTCACCGTCGAGATCGCGGCGCCTGTCGCTGAAGTGTTCGACGCGGCCACGGGCGATGTGACCGGCTGGTGGGATCACAGCTTTTCGGAAAACCCGGCCGAAATGGTCATCGAGCCGCGCTTCGACGGACGCTTCTACGAGCGTTTCGAGGCGGACAGCGACAATGGCAGCCTGCATGCGCGGGTGATCTTCGTGAATGCGCCGAACCAGCTGCGCCTGCACGGTCCGCTGGGCCTGTCCGGCCGCGCCGTGGATCTCGTCTCGTCCTGGCAACTGGACGAGGCCGCAGAGGGCGAGGCGACGCGGTTCACCGTCGAGCTGCACATGTCGGGCGAGATCGATGCGGAGCTTGCGGGCGTCGTCCGCAATGTGTGGCAGCACTTCATCGGGGCGCGGCTGAAACCCTATGTCGAGGCCGGCTGCCATCTGGCCCCCGAGGCGCCCTGCAGCGCCTTTGCCGACTAGCCGGGGTTGGCGCGGCCGGGCCCGGGACCTATTTCCTCCGGTATGAGCAAGACACGGACACTCCCGGACGAACTGCCGCTCTTTCCCCTGGGCGGCACGATCCTGCTGCCTGGCGAGCGGCTGCCACTCAACGTGTTCGAGCCGCGCTATCTCAACATGCTGGACGATGTGCGGGCCGGCGGCGGGCACATCGGCATCATCCAGGTCCGTCCCGGCGGGACGCCGGACCGGCCGGCCCTGGCTGGCGTGGGGACGGCGGGCCGTCTCGATCATTTCGAGGAAACCGAGGATGGCCGCTATCTGATTGCGCTGACCGGGGTGTGCCGTTTCGTCCTGACCGGCGAAGCGGACACGCAGACGCCCTATCGCGTGGCGCGGGCCAATTACGGTCCCTTCTTCATGGATATCGAGCCGCGGCGCGAGGTGGAGGCGGACCGGACCCGTCTGATCCGCATGCTGCAGGCCTGGTTCCAGAGCGAGCATGTGGCGGCAGACTGGGAAAGCGTCGCCGAAGCGCCGCTTGTCACCGTGGTCGATCAGTTGTCGATGTCGGCGCCCTTCGGTGCGCTCGACCGGCAGCGCCTGCTCGAGGCGGCCGACAGCACGGCACGATTGGGCGAGATGGAGGCGATCCTGGCGGAGCGTCTGGCCGGCGGCGCCGGCGGGCCGGTGCAATAGGCTAGGTTGCTGGAGCGTGATCAGGTGAAGTGGGCACCGGTTCACCGGTTCGATCACGCGACCGCTCAAGTCGAGCGTGATCAGGTGAAGTGGGCACCGGTTCACCGGTTCGATCACGCGACCGCCCAAGAATCCGGAGCAGGGTCGATTCCGCAGGAAACGATCCTGCTCTAGCCTTTCAGCCAGGCGCGGGCTGCGGCCTTGGACGTGAACCAGGCGGCCGTATCGCCCAGGCGTTCATGCGCTGCGACGAATTTCTCGACGCCTTTCACCTGGTCCGGCCGGACGACATAGGCGGTCTGATAGCCCTTGAGCTCCCGCGCGATGAAGCGCATGCGTTCCTCCCACTCGAAGGATGACAGGCTGAAAACAGCGCTGCGCACATCATTGAGTATCAGGCGCGAGTGAAGGCGGCTCGCAAGGGTTGCGAAAGCGCGCGCATGCGCTTGCTCGGACCCCTGGCCCAGATCGCCGTCGGTATGGAGCTCGATGACGCCGTCATTCAGCGTCAGCGAGAACCCTTCCATGGAGTAGCTGGCCGTCACGATACCCTCTTCGTCTGCTGCGGTCGCCCGGGTGCGGTGCCGCATGATCCGGTCTCAGCGATGTCCGGCCAAAGCATTTTCAGCAAAAGTGGGCACCGGTTTTGCGGTCGAAAATGCGTCCACCAACGGCCTGGCATTTTCAGCAAAAGTGGGCACCGGTTTTGCGGTTCGAAAATGCGGCCACTCAAGAAGCCGGAGCGGAGCGAAATCGGGAGAGGGAAGAAGGGATTGATGAAACAAGAATGCGGCATATCCCCCTCGATCGCGCTTTATTGTTACGAGAACGGGGCGTTTTAACGATAATCTTGCCGAGAATGTGGCAAAATCGAAATGCTCTCGCGTCGCGCGGGCATGGCGGCCATGCGTCAAAGCAGGTCCGGCGCCTCCGGACGGGCCTTCAGACACGCACAATGGCGCATCTGCGTTTTGCACAGCTGGTCGAGCCAGGCATCCAGCGCGGCTGACAGGATACGTTGCTGGGACTGGCCTGTCTGCACCGAAACGGTCCGAAGCCGCCGTTTCTGCTCGGCCGTCAGACGCACTTCGGCGCGGCCGGAACGCGCGATCCCGGCATGCGGGTCCTCCACGAGGTCGGGCAGATCGCCACCGCCGCAGCAGGCCGCCGGCAGGTCGCCGGTCTCGTCGGCAGGCTTGCGGGCGATGAGCGGCCGGTCGCTGCGCAGTTCGACATCGCGCCGTTCGTCGGGCACCGGGACGGGCTGGGCCGGCCGGTCGACATAGCTGGCGCCGGCAAAGCCGGAGGGGATGGCGGGCGCGGCCTCGCCCTTGCGGGCGAGCAGTCCGGCGTGAAGGCTGGCGTATTTTCTCATCGACCGTCTCCGTCCTCAGGCCAGGTGGCGGCGTCCGAAGGGCATGTGCGGGCGGCGGCGATCGGCCTGGCCCTTCGGCGGCCCCTGATCGCTCTTGCGCCGCTCCACCCCGTCCCAGTTCGAGTTCGAGGCTTCCGGTGCGGCGGGGGCTGCGGGGCGCGGTGGCGGCTGGCTGCCGGTGCCGAAGCGCGGCGGCAGGGCATAGCCGGGCCGGTCCTCCAGCGCGATCTCCTCTTCGCCATCGTCCAGGCCGGCCATGCCGGCGCGAGCGGGGGTGAGAATGTCCTGTTCGAAGGTCTGGCGCGGTGCCCGGTCGAGCATCGCCATCGAGTCGCCGCGCAGGCGGAACAGGCGGTCCTCGAAATAGGCCCACAGATTGGCGACTTCCTGGGCCGAGCGGCCGGTCTCGTTGACCTCGCCCACCGTGCGCCCGTCAATCATCGAGGCGGCGAAATCGACCCGGTGGTGCAGCGTGACCGGGGCGACGGTGCCGTGCTGGGAGAGGGCGACGGCGGTCTCGCCGGTGATCCGCGCCCGCGCCGTGGCGGAATTGACCACGAAGACCAGCGGCTTGCCCTGCATCTGCACGATATCCACCGTCGGACCGACCGCGCGCAGATCGTGCGGGCTGGGGCGTGTGGGGATCACGACGAGATCGGCATGGGTGATCACTTCGGCGATGGTGGAGGTGACCGCCGGCGGCGTGTCGATCACGATCAGCCGGTAGCCGGCGCGCTCGAGAAAATCGATATCGCGGCCCAGATCCGGCACCGAGACCTGGGCGAAGGCCGGCGTCTCGCTGGCCCGCGCATTCCACCATTTCGCCATCGAGCCCTGCGGGTCGGTGTCGATCAGCGCCACCGGACCGGCGCCGCAGCGCTCGGCCTCGACGGCCATGTGGGCCGACACGGTGGTCTTGCCGGATCCGCCCTTCTGCGAGGCAAACACGACGACCTGGGCCATGCGCCGGCGCGGTTTTTCTTCGGACATCGCTCACCTCTCAACCCGCCCGTCCTGGACGGTCCCTCTGGTGCATCCGCGATTGATGAAAGCAGCGATGTCTTGCGGCCCGGTTCAGTGCGACGCCCGGATTTGAGGCGAATTTTCGCCGTATTGTCGCAGTCTGCTGCAATGCACGTGCTGCAGGCCGCGCGGGAACGCTTCTCTGCGTCCGCACGTTGCAGGCGCAGGATCAATCAGAAGGGACGCATGTCATGGCACAAGAACAGACCGTCACCGGCGGCGATATTCTCCGCATCATCGCCGCCATCCTCCTGCCGCCCCTGGGCGTCTTCCTGCAGGTGGGTATCGGCGCCCAGTTCTGGATCAATATCATCCTGACCATTCTGGGCTATATTCCGGGGATTGTTCACGCGGTGTGGATTATTGCGCGCCGTTGACCTGTCCAGCGGAAGTGGGCACCGGTTCCGCGGTTCGGACAGGTCGACCACTTAAAACCCGTGACACACCCGGTATTCCGGCGAGGTAACTGGATGGCGAAACTCCCCGTCTCTAGGGCGGATGAGAAGGCGCGGATCGAGCGGCTGGCGCGCTGGCTCGATGCGCGCTTTACCATTCCCGGCACCGGCATCCGTTTCGGACTGGACAGCCTGATCGGCCTCGTGCCGGGCGTGGGCGATCTCGCCATGTTCGCCCCGGCGCTCTGGATCATCATCCGCGCCGTGGCGCTGGGCGCACCGGCGCACCTCATTGTCCGCATGGCGATCAATACCGGTCTCGACCTGGTGATCGGCGCGATTCCCGTGCTGGGCGATCTGTTCGACCTGGGCTTCAAGGCCAATCTGAGAAATGCCCGCCTCGTGTCACGCTGGCTGGATCGCACCGGGGACGGCTAGCCACACGGCCGCCGGCCTCCTACATCCCCGTCAGCACAACGGGGAGACAGCCATGATATCGCCGGACCATGTGCGCCTGATGGCGCAATACAATCGCTGGCAGAACCGCTCGCTCTACGGCGCCGCCAACACGCTGGACGAGGCGGCGCGGCGGGCCGATCGCGGCGCCTTCTTCAAATCCATCCACACCACGCTGGCGCATATCCTCTGGGGCGACGAGGCCTGGATGTCCCGCCTGGCCGGCCGGCCCTTCCCGGACGGAAAAGGCCTGGAGGCCGACTATCTGGAAACCCGCGACTGGGAGACGCTGAACCGCGACCGCGCGGCCTTCGACGCCTGGCTGATCGACTGGGCGGCCGGCCTCACCGCGGCCGATATCGAGCCCGACCTGCACTGGACGTCCTCGACCGGCAAGGGCCGCTTCGTCACCCCGCGCTGGGTCTGCCTCACCCACCTCTTCAACCACCAGACCCACCACCGCGGCCAGGTCCACGCCATGCTGACCGCCGCCGGCGCCAGGCCGGAGGACACGGATATCCCCTTCATGCCGGATGCGCCGTGGAAGTGAGGTGGGGGTTTCTTCCCCACCACGCTCCACTTCCCTCTCCATTTTTCCCGGATGAAAGCCTGCGCAGGCAGGCTGCAGATCCGGGATCGACCGAAGATCATTTCAAACGATGAGTTTCCCGTAGATCCCGGCACTCCACCCGGCTCAAGGCCGGGCTTCCGGCCGGGAAAAACGGAGGGGCTTTCGGGGGTGAGGGGCGGCCGCGAAACGCAGGCTTGGCCTTGCGCCGGGTATCCATGCGGGATGACAAGGGAGGCTGTTGAAGCTCTCAACCACACCCAAACACCGTCATCCTGACGAAAGTCAGGACCCAGATCGTAAAGGGAGATTTGGGCGAGGCGGGCTCGGATCGCGATCGGCGACGTGCGGAACAAGTGCGAACTCACGAATACCCCGCCCTATGAACTGGGCCCTGACCGAAGCCTGCGCCCGCGAAAGCGGGTGTCAGGATGACGGTGAATGTTCCGGCACCAGCTCCCCTCTCCCCCACCGGGGAGAGGGCAGGGTGAGGGGCGGCCGCGCAGCGGCCACTCAAGGACGGCTCACAGGCCAGGCTCCACCGCGCGCCCGTGCAAGGGCGTCCGCAAACCGCAGGCCGGCGCGCCGCCTCCGCTTGTCCGGGCCAGGCGCGCCCAGGGCGCTGCTCCGCGGTTCCGCACTCAAGCCGGATAGCCGGAGCCGAGCAGGGCCTGGCGCGTCGGCTATTGGGGGTGGAGACGCCGCCGCGCATGAAAGCGCCGGCTTTCTCCCGGCCGCAGGCCCGGCCTTGAGCCGGGCGAGAGCCGGGATCTGCGGGGCGAGCGTCTTGCTTGTCCCCGGCCATGTCAGTCCCGGATAGCGCTGCCGCGCTTCCGGGAGAAAGGCGCTGTGTGGGGAGGGGACGTAGTCGGCGTTTGTCAGCGGAGATTGTATGTGAGTCACTTTCCCTAAGAGTAGTGTCTGTTCCAGATGTTCCGTGGGCTCACTCGGTCAAAAGAAGCTTGCTTTCAATGGCACTAGCCAAAAGTTTGCTTGGCCCTCGCGCTTTATCACCCAACAAATCTACGCGATACTTTGCCCTGCTAACGGCTACATAGAGCCGATTATGAGCAGAGTATGACAGGAAGTTCTTGCTAGCTTCGGCGTCTCCGTTGGCGCTCGGAGGAACGCGCCCGTCGTCAACACCAACGATTACGACACCTTGAAACTCTAACCCGCCTACGTAGTCGACATGACCCAAAACAAGATGGCCGGCTTGGGAGGCGGATCTAACAGACATTAGATCGCCACGCTTTTTAAGTACTGTTACTGGTTTGTTTCGCTGTGTAACAATTTCCATCAATTTTTTGAAAATTCTATCATCGAGAGTGGTTATCAATACCTCACTTCGTGAACAATCTAGCGATCTGCAAATGTCTTCTGCGTGAGAAAATGCTCGATTCAGCATGGTCTCGTCGTTTGTGCAGTGAAAATATGTTGGAGTGCTTGCCTTTCTTTCGTCTTCCTCGTTAAAAGCTGATGATGTCGCGTCGCTCGGATTATCGAAGTTTGTAAATAGAGTCGCGCCAGACGACACAATTGAAAAAGCCAAGTTAACGATGTCTGGTGAAGACCTAAATATTGTCTTGAACCGGTCAGACTCCGCCGCGGTTGAGCTTGAAAATTTATCTTCAATAGAATTTTCGATGTCCTCCGTTGTCCATCCCCGATCGCCAACGGCCTGAGACCTGTCGACCGAGTATATAATTGGGTGAGACACATCACGCTTTGTAAAGTAGTGAAAAAGATGAAGTTCGTTTATATTAAATAAGTGTGTTTCATCGATGAAAATTGCATCAAAACCATCATTTACTCTTCTTCGCCGCCAAATTGGCGTATCCAACTGCCCCGTCGTTGAAAGTACTATGTCGTCATTGTCAAAGCTTCCGATCTTTCCAAGCGCATCTTCGTAGTAGCGAAAAATTGTATATACGAATCCCTTATCGGCTTCGTTTTTTGTCGGGATCCCATACTTCAGCGGTGGAACTCGCTTGTATTCATCAATATTTTCTGATGCTCTTCCCTTTATCGAAACGCTGATTTCATGCTGGAGCATCTGAACCACCTTCCAGGCGTCCTCGTTTTTTATAACTTCGATTAGCTCCTTAGACATAAACCGTGCATGGGACTCTAAATCACTCTTTTTTGCCGCAGCGAGAGCGTCGTCGATATAGAGAAGCTGTGTTTCTTTGCTCTCCAAAGCGTCCCGATCTATGAATTCAGTTTCACTAATTGAGTGTCTGAGTTGTTCGCTACAAAGCTCAAAAAGTGTTCGTATCGAAAGCGACTGTCTATCAATTTTTCTATCAAGGTCTTGGAAGTGTTGCGTGTCCATAACGCGAAATGCTTGGGAGATGGCCTCTTTTGTTGCGTGGCTGTGGGTAATAAAGGCGATATTGCAGCTTTTCTTCTCAGCTGATGCCCGGCGAAGCTCGAAAATCGCTTTAAGAATAAGAGAGAGTGTCTTGCCTGTGCCTGCAGCGCCTTCAATTCGATGGGCGCCGGAGATGCCACTCCCTACGAATTTTTTCTGTTGCTCAGTAAGTAAAGGCTGCCAGTCTTCGAATCGGCGAAGCGAACCGATGTTACTATAGGATTGTTCGCTCAATTCAGAGACTAGAAGTGGATTTGATTGGGAAGGTTGGGTTTCGACTTTGATGGGCGGAGCTGGTGGTGTGGCTCGTAGGTCTGTAACTTGATCCAAGACTTTTCTGAAATTGGTGAGCGATGCTTCTTCGCGGTTAGCATCTCCGCTTTCTGTTCCGGCTTTGTAGACGAGAAGGAACCGGCCCTGTTGTCCTCGCTTTTTGAGGCGATCCGGCATTGGGTCCCGCTCCAATACGAACCGAAATGGCTTTGGCAGGTAACCAGGGAATGGGAAGATTACTGCCTTCGTTGTTCCGGCGACGAGCATCTCGGAGAAATTTAAACTGAGTCCCTCCCAGGACTTTTTCGTAAAGCGGGCCAACTTTTGAAACGCGAAAAGGGCGTTGGCGTCTGTGAGACCCGTGAATGCTTCGGCTTGTTCAGCGTCTATCACCAAAAATTTTGTGTCTGCTTGGATAGGTGTACCGGTGAGGAAAACGTGACCAAGGCGATGGGTTACACAAATCTCAGGTGCTATTTTCGCAGAATGGGCTTGGCCTGTTATTACTGCGGCGAGGGTCTTTCCTTGCTCAAATTCGACGGATTGCATCTGACGGCTCGATACAATGCGTTGGATTGTTTCGGCGTCAATCGTAAGCGTCTTCATGGATGTCCCCCATTCTACGGGTGCTGTTCTAGTAGTTTGGCTACCTGATCGGGAGGAGGATCCGGAAGTCCTATGCGCCCGAAAAGGAACGATACTGATTGCAAGACATGTTCGATATTTGGCGATGTCAGGACGCCGACTGGCATGGCGAAGCTGGTTGGATCAGAGCTGAGATAGCCAATCCACTCGTCTTCTGTCTCGGCTTCTAGGTCGATTCCTGAAGCGATGCCCGACGCTAAACTTTGGGGCAGGTATCGGATTTCGCGTAGAAGTGCGACATATCCGTTTGAGTTTGCGTTTGGTTCTATGTCTGGTAAATAGTAATGACCTGATAGTCTGTGGCTAATTAGCTCTCGTGTAATTATTTCGGCCTCTTTTTTGTACTTTGTGAAAAGTTGCGATACGGATTCCGCGTTGTGTTTGGTGCATGATTCAAGAAACTCAATTTTCTCGCAAGATTGCGCTATTGCATCGGAGAATTTTGATTTTTTACTTTGTATCAAATCGTGATATTTCTCAATAATGTCTCTGTGCGAGTGTGTGTTTAGGAGGCTTTCAGGAAGTTCTACATTCTTTAGGCAATTTCTGAACGTGGCGTTTTCATTTCTTTTTGAACGTTCTCTAAGAATGTCAAATCCGTCTACATTGAGCCAATCTTTAAAGTGGGTGACGGGAATGTAATTAAGTATTGGAAATTTTTTTTGTTCGATATCGCATCGCGCTGTTATGACAACTCCGAAAACTTCTTTTGTTCGATATCGCTCTGCCTTTGCGCAGCAAAAAATTAAACCTTGGTCGAGTTTGCCTACGATTGGGTCAGTGACGCGCATTTAGCTTCGGTGTTGTTTGCTAGCTGAAATGCGAACTATGCACATGCATCCTTCCGTTGCAACGATTTGCTGTCGACCCGCAGGGAAACAATGCTTTTCCAACAGCCGAAACCTCAATCGCCTTCATAGTCACTTTCTCATTTCCTCCTCGTTCTGACTGGATTCGAGGTGCAACCGCGCTTCGGTCATGCACTCAACCCCTCACTCCCCACGCAACTTCGCTATCCTCCTTCGCTGAAGCTTCGGACGACCAAACCGCCGCTACTCCCCCCTCAACCCCATAATCTCATCCCTCAGCTTCGCCGCCGTCTCAAACTCCAGATCGGCCGCCGCTTCCCGCATCCGCTTCTCCAGATCGGCGATCACCGCCGTGATATTCTCTCCGGCCAGCGCGGCCTGACCGCGATCCGAGACGCCGCTCGGCTTGCCGCTGGCTTTCTTGCCTCTCCCCTTGCTCGCGACTCCACGTCCCTTCGCCTGGCTCTCCATCACTTCTTCCAGGATGTCGCTGATGCCGCGGGTGATGGTGCGGGGGGTGATGCCGTGTTCTTCGTTGTAGGCGAGCTGTTTGGTTCTCCGGCGTTCGGTTTCGTCCATGGCGCGCTGCATCGAGCCGGTGACGGTGTCGGCGTAGAGGATGACTTTCGAGTCGGCATTGCGGGCCGCCCGGCCGATGGTCTGGACGAGGCTGGTTTCGGATCTCAGGAAGCCTTCCTTGTCGGCGTCGAGAATGGCGACCAGGCCGCATTCGGGGATGTCCAGGCCCTCGCGCAACAGGTTGATGCCGACGAGGACGTCATAGACGCCCAGGCGCAGGTCGCGGATCAGCTCGATCCGCTCCACCGTGTCGACATCGGAGTGCATGTAGCGGACCTTGAGGCCCTGCTCATGCATGTATTCGGTGAGGTCCTCGGCCATGCGCTTGGTGAGCGTGGTGACGAGGGTGCGCATGCCGCGCTCGGCGGTGGCGCGGGCCTCGTCGATCACATCATCGACCTGGGAGGCGCCGTCCTTCGCCACCGGGCGCACCTCGACCGGCGGGTCGATCAGGCCGGTCGGGCGGATCACCTGTTCGGTGAAGACGCCGCCGGTCTGGTTCAGCTCCCAGGAGCCCGGCGTGGCGGAGACCGAGACGGTCTGCGGCCGCATGGCGTCCCATTCCTCGAATTTGAGCGGGCGGTTGTCGAGGCAGGAGGGCAGGCGGAAGCCGTGATCCGCCAGGGTTTTCTTGCGGTTATAGTCGCCCTTGTACATCGCGCCGAGCTGCGGGATGGAGACATGGCTCTCATCGGCGAAGACGAGGGCGTCTTCCGGGATGTATTCGAACAGGGTGGGGGGCGGCTCGCCCGGCTTGCGGCCGGTGAGGTAGCGGGAATAATTCTCGATACCGGCGCAGGAGCCGGTCGCCTCGAGCATTTCCAGGTCGAACTCGGTGCGCTGCTGCAGGCGCTGGGCCTCGAGCAGCATGCCCTCGGCCTCCATCCAGGCGAGGCGTTCCTTGAGCTCCTTCTTGATCTGGACGATGGCCTGGTTGAGCGTCGGGCGCGGTGTGACGTAGTGCGAATTGGCGTAGAATTTCACGCTCTTCAGCTCGGCCATCGCCTTGCCGGTGAGCGGGTCGAACTCGGTGATCGCCTCCACCTCGTCGCCGAAGAAGGAGATGCGCCAGGCGCGGTCGTCATAGTGGGCCGGGAAGACCTCCAGATTGTCGCCGCGGACGCGGAAGGTGCCGCGGATGAAGGCGGCGTCATTGCGCGTGTATTGCAGATCGACCAGCCGGCGCATGATTTCGCGCGGATCCACCTCGTCGCCGGGCTTCAGCTCGAACGTCATGGCGGTATAGGTCTCCACCGAGCCGATACCGTAGATGCAGGACACCGAGGCGACGATGATCACGTCGTCGCGCTCCAGGATCGAGCGGGTGGCGGCGTGGCGCATCCGGTCGATCGCCTCGTTGATCGAGCTTTCCTTCTCGATATAGGTGTCGGTGCGCGGCACATAGGCCTCGGGCATGTAGTAGTCGTAATACGACACAAAATACTCGACGGCATTGTGCGGGAAGAAGCTCTTGAACTCGCCGTAGAGCTGGGCCGCCAGCGTCTTGTTGGGGGCCAGGATGAGGGCCGGGCGCTGCACCGCCTCGATGATCTTGGCCATGGTGAAGGTCTTGCCGGTGCCCGTCGCGCCGAGGAGGACCTGGTCGCGCTCGCCGCTGGTCAGCCCCTCCACGAGCTCCGCGATCGCTGCCGGCTGGTCGCCCATGGGCTGGAATTCGGACACGCAGCGGAAGCGCTCGCCGCCCTCGGACTTTTCCGGACGGTCGGGCCGGTGCGGCGTCCAGGCGGCCGGCGCGGACGGCAGCTGGTCCAGCACGAAGTCTTCGGGCGCGGTGAGGGTATCGTCGACGGTGAGCTTGGTCATGCGCCGAATATGCGCACTCCGGCGCCGCTCGGCCAGTGCTGCGGGTGCAGGCGGGGTGAGGTCCCTGCCAGCGTTATGTCATGAGGGGTCATACGGAATGATCCGCCGGTCACCGGGCGTTAAGCATGCAGCGCGCATAGTGGAGCCTTAACAAGGGAGGCCCCGATGTCCGAGCTTGCAGACAGTGCCGTCAACATTCTTCTGGTCGATGACAGCCCTTCGGTGCGCACCGTCCTGCGAACCCTGCTCTGCGGCCTTGGTGTCACCCGGATCTACGAGGCGACCGACCGCGAAGAGGCCTTCATCATGGCCCGCGTCTGCCGGCCCGACCTAGCGCTGATCGATCATGATCTGGGCCGGACGAGCGGGGTGGAGCTGATCGCCGCCTTCCGCGATACCGCGACCAGCCCGATGCCGGAGCTGCCGCTCATCCTGCTGGCGCCGACGGGTATGGAATACCTGGCCGAACAGGCGCGTGAAGCCGGTGCGGACGCTGTCCTGCCCAAGCCGGTCACGGCGCGCATGCTCGGCGAGCGCATCCTGCAGCTGACCGGTCAGGCCGAAGCCGGCGAAGCGCTGGCCCGCAAACAGGCCTGATCCCCCTCACGCTCACTCACCGGCGCCGTGGAGCGGGCCGGTCTCGTACGGCGGTTCCATGCTGGATGGATTGAGAATCCTGGTCGTCGAGGACATCCCCTCGATCCGCAGCCTCATTGCCCGGCTGCTGGAACGCCTCGGCTGCGGCGATGTCTATGCGGTCGGCAATATCGCCGACGCCTTCACCTATCTCGACACGCTCGGCTTCGATGCCGTTCTGCTCGACTACGAGCTGGAGCACGAGAACGGGCTGAGCCTGGTGCGCCGCCTGCGGCGCGATGCGTCGGTCCGCAATCACCATGTCTCGGTCATCGTCCTCACCGGCCACACCGAAACCGCCGTCATGCAGGCGGCCGTGCAGTCGGGGGCGAATTCCTACCTCGTCAAACCCGTCAAGCCGGAGCGGCTGGGCGAGCGCATCCTGGATGTGCTGTCGGCGCGCAATGAGCCGCGCCCCGGCGACGATCCGGACGCGCCGGACCGCCCCGATGCCGACACCTACTGGGTGCTGGAGGGCTGATCGCTGGCTGCGGCCGGCAGGCCGTCGCGCGGCATCGCTTCGAGACTTGCCCATTGCTGCGGGAAGATCAGGCCCTCGGTATCGAAGCCGCGCTCGCGCAGATCGGCCAGACGGGCCTCGATGAAGGCGTCGCCGGGCTGCGGCTCGCGGGCGAGGATCCACAGATAGCGGCCCTGCGCTTCGGAAATCACCGCCCAGCTATAATCCTCGCCCAGGTCGATCACCCAGTAATCCCCGAAGAAGGGGCCGAAAAAGCTCACTTCCAGCTTGGCCGTGTCGGCGGGGTCGGGATAGCGGGCGCGTCCCTCGGCGATGTCCAGCTCGCCGTTTAGCGTGTTCTTCCAGCAGCGATTGATAACGCCGACCGTGCCATCCGGCTGCGGCGTGTAGAAAGCGGTCACGCCCTGGCAGTCGCGCTCGAAACTGTGGTCGGCGCGGGCGATCTCGAACCACAGCCCGGCATAGCGCTGCAGGTCGACGGCCTCGACGGTCTGCGGCGGCGTGTCGCCAGCCAGGCGGTCGCGCGGCGGGGAGCAGGCGGCGAGCGCCAGCAGGGGCAGGATGAGGGGCAGGATCAGGGCAGGGCGCATGGGATCTCCGGACATCTGGCGATGCCGGTACAACTAGCGCGGTGCCGTGCCGGTTCCAGCCTGCCGCCGGGATGGCGTGCCGCCGGGAAGATGTGTCCCCGGGAAGGCGCGTCGCCGGGAAGGCGTGTCACCGGGAAGGCGTGTCAGGCGTCGTCGTAGACGTCGGCCTCGATCACCGCATCCAGGCCGATCTCCAGCTGGTCGCCCAGCAGCGGTGCGCCGAGCAGGTATTCCGCGGTCGAGCCGGTGCGGCGGGCGCGCGCCTCGCGTACGGCGTCGGGGAAGTCCGCGCCGTCATAATCGCCGCGGCCGATCCAGTAGAGCGCGACGAGTTCAGCCTGGGCCTCCTCGTCCAGCGAGTCGATCCAGTCCTCCAGCTCGGAGCGGATCGGGTCATTGTCGCCGGTCTGCAGCGTCTCGACGGCATCCGTCTCGCCGCTGTCCGGGTCGCGCTCATAATCCTCGATCGTTTCCTTGCTGTCATAAGCCCGGGCCTGAAGGACCAGTTTCCGGACCATTTCTTCCGCAATATTCATGACGACGCCCTTTCGGTCGGTTGCGACAGCCTCGGCGGTACAAAAAAACACTAGCACGGATCAGGCGGCGCGCGGAGCAGCGAGGCGGGGATGCGGCACTTCGGCACATTCGCGCGGTTCTGGCCAGTGCGGTCAAGACTTGGTTAAGGACGAATTGGCACTATCGCGGTGCACACCTGATTCACCGCGGCCCCCAAGAGATTCCATGTCCGGCAGCTTCGACCGTATCCGCGTCCTGATCGTCGAGGACAATGCGCACATGTCGACCATCCTGCGCACCATCCTGCAGGGGTTCGGCGTGCGCACGATCGTCGAGGTGCGCGATGCGGCCGACGCGTTCGAGACCATGCGCGACGTCAATCCGGACTTTGCCCTGGTCGACTACATGCTGGGCGATCTGAACGGGCTGGAATTCACCCGCCTGGTCCGCACGGCGTCGGACAGTGCCAACAAGTATCTGCCGATCATCATGGTGACGGGCCACACGGACCGTTCGAAAGTGATCGAGGCGATCAATGCGGGCGTCAACGAATACCTGGCCAAACCGGTCCGCCCGGTGGATCTCTTCCATCGCATCACGGCGCTGATCGAGCGGCCCCGCCGCTTCATCAAGGCCTCGACCTATTTCGGTCCGGACCGCCGCCGCCGCCAGGACCCGCGCTATACCGGCCCGTGGCGCCGGTCGACGGACGAGGAAAAGGCTGCGGGCTGAGGCCTCGCTCACGCCGCCGCATCCAGATCCACTTTCCGGTAGACCGAGAAGACGATGACCACGTCCTGGGCACCCACAGCCTTGCGTTTGCGGATAATGGTGCCGAAATCGGGATTGTTGACCAGATAGTCCGGGCCGATCCGCACGAGCTCCTCGCGCGCGATCAGGGCAGTGTCACAGCTCAGGGGCGCGCCGCATCCGGAATGGCAGGCCATGGCGTCGGCCTGTTCGAGAACCCCCGCCATGCGTGCGCCGGCGGCGCGGTCCGAAATCATCACCCGGCCATAGGGATCGAAGCCGAGCTGGTCCAGATCGAAGACGATACCGACATTCGCAGACATGGCGATCTCCCGCGTTGCACGCACAGGATGTACACCTTTTGTTCCGCCCGTTCAAGGGGTGCGCGTTCCGGAAAATCTGTGCGGAAAATCTACGCCCGGGCTGCATCCAGCAGCGCGGAAATCTCGCTGGCCTGCGTGCACCAGCTGGTGACGAAGCGGCAGGAGCCGTCCGGCCACTGATAGAAGCGGGCTCCGGCCGCCACGAGACGGTCGCCCAGCGCTTCGGGCAGGCGGATGAACACCTCATTGCCCTGCACCGGATGCATCACCTCGACACCGTCGAGCGCATCCAGCCCGCCGGCCAGGGCGCGGGCATGGGCATTGGCGGTGCCGGCCAGATCGAGCCAGAGATCATCCTTCAGCCAGGCTTCGAACTGGGCCGCGAGAAAGCGCATTTTCGGTGCCATGTGACCCGCCCGCTTCTGGCGGGCCTGGAGCTCCTCGAACCGGTCCATGACAGACGGGAAGAGGATGATGGCCTCGGCACCGAGTGCGCCATTCTTGGTCGCTCCGAAACACAGCGCATCCACCCCCGCTTTCCAGGTCAGCTCGGCCGGTGTGCAGCCGAGCGTTACCAGCGCGTTCGAGAAACGGGCGCCATCCATGTGCACGAAGGCGGGGCGCGCGTGGATACGTTCCGCGCGGTCGGCCACTTCCGCCGGCGTATAGGCCGTGCCGCTTTCGGTGAGATTGGAGAGTGACAGCACGCGGGCCGGGCTGGAATGGACGAAGCCTTCGGGAATCTCGCCGAGTGCCCGGTCGAGGGCTTCGAGCGATATCTTCGCATGCGCGCCGGCGAGGGGAATCAGCTTGGCGCCACCAGTGAAGAATTCCGGCGCTCCGCGCTCGTCGCGATGAATATGGGCCTCGTCATGGCACAGGATCGCCCCGTGCGCCGGGCACAGGGCTGAGAGCGCGAGTGCATTCGACGCCGTGCCGGAGACTGCAAAGAGCAGCTTCAGATCCGTCTCGAAAATCGTCTTCAGGCGGGCCTCGACCCGGGCCGAGATCTCGTCGGCGCCGTAGGAGGCGGCAAATCCGGCATTGGCGGCGCCGATCGCCTCGATCAGCGCCGGGTGGGCGGGGGCAGTGGTGTCGGACAGGAAATTCATGGCCGCAATGGACTTTGCCGGAGCGTTGGCGTCAATCGCCGAATGCGGGGTCGGGCACCAGCGGGGGGAGACTGTCGCGCATCTGGTCGGCCGAGGAGGTCATGCGCCCCGTCGGGTCGGCCAGGGTCGACTGGCCGTCCAGGTCGCGGACGGGCAGGCCGCGCCCGGTATAGAGGGCGCGGATCTGCGCGCCTGAAAGATTGGCAAAGGCCGCTTCGCCCTTGGCGATATTCTCCGGACTGGCAAACTGCAGCATGTAGAGGCCTTCCGAACCGTCGCTGGGCGGGCAGCCGAGCGCGTCGCGATTGGCGTCGGACGAGGACAGGCAAAAGACATCGCGCACCGCACCTTGCGGTCCACCCACAGCACTTCGGGGCAGAGGCATGGCGTCGCCGATGAACTCGGTCGGCCGTTGCGGCGCGCCGCCACCGCCGGCAGGAACCTCTTCCTCTTCCGATTGCTCCTGGGACACTTCAGGCGCGGACGCCTCTACTCGCTCGGTCGATGGCGCGGGCGGGATCGCCTCCGCGGTCTCGGCCACCGGTTCTTCGGCGACAGCTTCCGGTGTGTCAGGTTCAGGTTGCGCAACAGGTTCCAGATCCGGTTCCACAGCCTCTGCAGGCTGTGGAGGCGGTGGCAGGGTCACGAAAACCACATCGATTGCGTCCGGCCGCTCGATGGAGGCGAACCGGTGCGGCAACAGGATGAGAAGAAGCAGCAAAGCCCCGTTTGCGGCGATCGACAGCGCACCGGCGAGCAAACGGCGGCGCAGGACCTCGGTCGGGGGCGCGAACAACGCAACGCCCAATCCAGCCTCCCTTCGGCCCCCGCCGTGCGTCATGCATAGCGGAGCGCGGCAGGCCTGACCAGTGCGCGCAGGTGTTACGATTGCGTCAGGTGGTCACCGCGACCGGTTCGGCCCAGACGACATAGCGCAAGGGGCCGGGGGTAACGGCGTCGAAGGGCCAGCAGGTCACGAGCGCCAGCCGGGCCGGTCCGCCAATGCCTGTCTCGATGCCCGAGCGGGCCGCCTCGACGATTTCGCTGCCGGTAACCCGGAAGGCGAGCGGCGGTGCGTCCGTCCGTTCGATGATCACGGTCTGGCCCGGTTCGACATGCTGCAGGAAACGGAAATGCGTGTCGCGATGGGCGGCGATCACCGAGATGCCAGCTTCGCCGGGCGCTGCAGAGGCTGTGAGCAAGGAGGGGCCGAAGGCCAGCGCTTCGCCTCCCGCCTCGGCCAGCACGATGGCGTGCTCGCCGAGGGCCGGAACGGAGAGCCGCGCCACGGGCCAGGTATCGGCCCAGGGCCATGGTGTGGGCGCGGTCTCTCCGTCGATCGCACGGGCCCAGGCTCTGGCGAGCAGGACTTGTGCAATTTCAGCCTTGGCACCGATCCAGACACCCTGCCCGACAAGGGCGGTGCCGGCGGCGATGAGGGCCAGCGACGCGGCTTTTGCGAGGGCAGGCAGGCTCAGCATGCGGGCTGCCTCCGCTGCGCCACCCGCCAGGCCAGACCGGAAAGGGCCATCAGGGCGCCCAGCAGGATCAGCCATTCACGCGGCGTTGCGGTTGCCGGCAAGGCCAGCCCATTGCGGGCCTGCACATCGCCTGCCGCGGGCGGCGTGCCGGGGGCGAGGCGGTCGATAAGGGCGGGATCGAGTGCGGCACGGTGCTGCCGCTCCGGGCTGCGGTTCATCACCGCGTCGAAATCCCAGCCGTGCGGCACCATCAAGGGAACATCGCGCGCGGTCAGAGCCTCGTCCGCCGGCCGTGCGGGCGTTACATCGACGGCCACCAGGCTGGTCAGGCGCGAGACGAGATGAAAGTCGAGCGCGGTCTGGAGGACTTCGGCATCGATCGCCTCGGCACTGGCGCCCTGATAGCGCAGCTCCTCGATCGCGCGGATCCGGTTGCGGGCCCACAGCGTGGCGATGCCGTTCGCAGGCCGGGCGGCGGACAGGGACAGGTCCTCCTGCCACAGGGTCTCGCCCATCCGGCCTTCCAGCCGCATGCTGCCGGCCGGACTGTCGAGGCGGGCGGTCATCAGCACCGGTTCGCCATAATAGAGATCCGGCAGCGGCGCGGGCCAGATCTCGCTCAGCGCACCTTCGGGGAAGAGCGCGTCCAGGTCGGTCATCACCGGGCGTTCCAGTGCCGCAAAGAGCGCGTCCATCGCGCCGGCGACTTCGGAAACATCGCCGATATGGGTGAAAGTGCCACGACCGGCGCGCGCTGCGCGGCTCATGAAATAGGTGTTGGGCGCCGAACCGATACCGACCGGGAAGAGGCGCGACCGGCCCAGCCCGTCATGGATGGCGGCGAACAGCGTGTCCTCATTGCCGATGGCGCCGTCCGTCAGGAAGACCACCTGGCGCACGCGCGCCGCGTCCTGCGGCGTGGCATCGACCAGGGCGGCCTGCATGGCGGGCAGCATTTCGGTCCCGCCATTGGCGTCGAGGCCGCGAACGAAGCGCCGCGCCCGGTCGAGATTGTCCCGGGTTGCGTCGACCGGCGCGGGAAAGACCTGCTCCATCGTATTGTCGAAACGGATGACGTTGAACCGGTCGCCGGGCTGCATGCGGTCGAGTGCGCTCAGGAGGGCGCGCTTCGCCTGGCGCATCGAGGAACCGGCCATGGAGCCTGAATTGTCGATCACGAACACCGTCTCGCGCGCCTGGCGAGGCGCATCGCTGCCCAGCGATGCCGGTGGCAGAACCTGGGCGAGAAGATAGGTTTCGCCATTCAGTGTCTGCGTGAAGAGGGCGGCGCTGGGGCGGTCTTCCTCGGCCGGGCGCCAGGTCAGCACGAAGTCGCGATTGGCCGGCACCGGACCGTTGGCGAGCGAGATCCGCGCATCGCCATCGCCCAGGCGCTCGACCAGGGTGGCGTGGTACAGGCTGGCGATCTGTCCGGGTTCGAAACCCGGCTGCAGGCGGGCGGTGATCGAAACGGGCAGGCGCAGGGCGTTTTCCGGTTCGCCATCGGGGTGCATCAAGGGTGGCGTGATGCGGTGGGCGTCTGGCACTGCGGCCGGGGCGTTCGCGCCTTCGGCGACGAATTGCGGTGCATCGGCCGGGATATAGCGCGGCGTGATCGCCAGCGGCACGCGCAGTTCGAACGTGCCATCGGCGAGGCGGGCGACATCCTGGTATTCGATCTGCACGATGATGGTCTCGCCGGGACCGATATTGGCGACCGACGTCGTGAACATGTTGGGGCGTTCCTGCTCGAGCAGGCTGGCGCGCTGGCCGTTTGCCCGGGCGTCCTCATAGATCCGCCGCGCCTGGCGCCGCTCATGGATCTCGCCTTCGATGAAACGGTCGCCGACCTGCATGCGCAGGCGGTCGACGCCGGCGTCGGCGGGCAGGGGGAAGACGTAAATTCCCTCGACCCAGGCATCCGACGGGTTCTCGAAACGCTGGGTCACCGTGGCGCGCGCGACCGGGCCGGCAATATCGAGCGCGATATCGGTCGCGACCAGCGGGGCGGGGATATAGAGCCCGGCATCGACGGTGCGGATCAGCAGCGCGCTTTCTTCCATCTCCGAAAGGCGGACCAGGCCGGCATCCTGAGGCGCCGGCGTGTCGGCCCGGGCCTCCGTCCACAGGAAAAGCGAAACAATGAAGACGGCGATGGCCAGAACGAGGGCGAAACCGCCCTGCGAACCGGACCCGCGGCTGCGGTGTGTGGATGTCATCTGGATACTCCCCGAAACGCGCCGGCCGCCCCGCCTCTGCGAGGGTGCGGCAGGGGGCGGCCGGCCTCCCTGTCCAAAGGTACGCTGGACCGCGATCGCGGATGCGGCAGGGCGGGAATGCGGCGATCAGGGGGAAAAGTGGGGCGATTGCGGGGCGGCTGACGGGGCCACGTGCAGGCAGTTTCGCACGTTTTGTTTGTTTATTGCTTTGCAAACCAGTAGTTTATCGGGGCGCTTGCAACACTTTTGCGCGAGACAAGTCTGGGCTTGATGGGGCTGACGCAAAATCCACCGCATGCCGGACCGGTGCGCCCCCAGGAGGCGCGGCGCGGCTGTATGCGCTTTGTGCTGGAGGGAATCAGCCTCGCGCTGGTCGTTCTCGGCGCTGTGGTGATGGTCGGCTGGTGGGTCCGGTCCGAAACCATCGTCCAGATCAATCCTGAATTCACCCCGATGCAGTTCAATACGGCGCTGTGTTTTCTTCTCGGAGGGACGGGGTTGGGCGCTCTGGCACGGCGGCACAAGTGGGCGGTCCGGGTATGCGCCGGTGCGCTTGCGCTGATCTCGGGCCTGACCGCGCTGCAGTATCTGACGGGCGGGTCACTGGGCATTGATGAGCTCTTTGTAGACCATTTTACAATGGTCGAGACGACCCATCCCGGCCGCATGGCGCCCAATACGGCGTTCGCCTTCCTGCTGAGTGCGGCCTTTCTGGCCTGCGCGGCTCCAGTCTGGCAGCCGGGGCTTTCCAGGAGCCTGCTTCTGGTCTTCAGCCCCGCAATCGTCGGCCTGGCCGTGTTGTCACTGACCGGTTACGCGGCCGGGATCGAGGCGCTGTTCGGCTGGAGCCAGTTTACCCGGATGGCGATCCACACTTCGCTGGGTTTCCTGGTCTTCGGGATCGGCGCGTCGCTGGTGGCCTGGGATGTGGAAGCCCGGCGGGATACGCATCGGTCGTTTGCCCTCATCGCGCCAGCGGTCGTTGCCTCGCTGACCGTGATGGCCGGCCTCTGGCTGGCGCTGGATCACTATGAGGCGCAGCGCCTGGGCATGCTCTGGGCTGTGGCGCCCGATATGGCTGTGCGGTCGGCGCTGCCGGAGATCGTGCTGGCCGCCGGCCTCATGCTGACGGCCCTCATCGGCGTGGCTGTGCATTTCGTCCACGAATCCCGGGAGACCCGCAGCCTGCGCCGGGCCAATGCCGAGCTGATGGCCGCAAACCGGGAGCTGGACAAGTTCGCCTATGTCGCCTCGCACGACCTGAAGGCGCCCTTGCGCGGTATCCGGCAGCTTGCCAGCTGGCTGCGGGCAGATATCGGCGACGGCGCGAGCGCGCGCACCGCGCGCTATCTCGCCCAGCTCGACAGTCGCGCGGAGCGGTTGCAGGACTTGCTCGATGCCTTGCTGGCCTACTCCCGGGTCGGACGGTCCGAACGCGGTCTGACTCGGTTTTCTGTCCGGGAGGCCCTGGAAGCGAATGTGGCGCTTGCCGCTCTGCCGCCAGGCATGGAGGTGCGGCTCGCGGGTGGCGGTGACGAGCTGCTTGCCGACCGGGCCCTGTTCGACATGGTCGTTCTCAACATCGTGTCGAACGCGGCCAAACATCATGATCGCGACCGGGGTGTGATCGAGATTACGGTTCGCGCCGCGCAGATGGCCTACGAGATAGAAATCGCTGATGATGGCCCGGGAATCCCTGAGCAGCACCATGCGCGTATATTCGAGATCTTCCAGACCCTGCGGCCGCGCGACGAGTTTGAAGCCAGCGGCATCGGCCTGGCGATTGTGAGCAAGGCCGCCAAGCTGGCCGGCGCACGCATCCGCGTGGTGTCCGATCCCGCGACGGCCCGCGGAACCCGTTTTGTTGTGGAATGGCCCCACATTCCACCGGCTGAGGAATAGACATGGCGATACAGCCCCATCTTCCGGTGTCCAGAGTGCCCGTCACGCTGTTTGTGGTCGACGATGACGAAATCGACCGGGAGACGATCCTGCGCTCTGTCGAGGAGCGCGGGCTCGAGAATCCGGTGCGCACGGCCCGGGACGGTGAAGAAGCGCTGGAGATCCTGAAAGGGCAGGGCGGCGAGCCGATCAGGACGCCCTACCTGATCCTGCTCGATCTCAACATGCCCCGTATGAACGGGATCGAATTGCTGCGGGAGATCCGCCGCGACCCGGCACTGCACCGCGCGGTGGTCTTCGTGCTGACGACCTCGAACGCCGAGACCGACAGGATGGCAGCCTATGATCTCAATATCGCGGGCTATATCCTGAAGGCCAAGGCCGGGCTGGAGTTCGAGCGTGTAGTCGCGCTGATCGACCAGTTCGAACGCAGCGTCGAATTCCCCAACTAGACAGGCCGAGCATCATTCCCGCCAGCCATGCAAAAACGCTGTGCGGTTTTGGCGATACTGCATGGCTGGGCTATTGGCGGGCCCGGAAAGCCCGACTAGGGTCGTGTCTTCGCATACAAGATCCGGGACACTGTCATGACCTTTACGCCCTCCGCTGCGCTGCAGCGCGTGCAACCCTCCGCCACGCTCGCCGTGACCCAGAAGGCCCGCGACCTGAAGGCGAAGGGCATTGACGTCATTTCGCTGGGTGCCGGCGAGCCGGACTTCGATACGCCGGACCACATCAAGGAAGCAGCGATCGATGCGATCCGCCGCGGCGAGACCAAGTATACGGCGGTCGACGGCATTCCCGAACTCAAGGACGCCATTATCAAGAAATTCCGCCGGGATAACGGTCTGGAATACACGGCGGCCCAGGTGCATGTGTCCACGGGCGGCAAGCCGGTGATCTACAACGCGCTGCTCGCCTCGGTGAATCCAGGCGACGAGGTGATCATTCCGGCACCCTACTGGGTGAGCTATCCGGAAATGGTGAACCTGGTCGGCGGCACGCCGGTGCCGATCCGTGCCGGCATCGAGAGCCGCTTCAAGATCACACCGGAACAGCTCGAAGCGGCGATCACGCCGAAGACGCGCTGGCTGATCCTCAACTCGCCCTCCAACCCGACGGGTGTCGGCTATACGGCGGCTGAACTGAAGGCGCTGGCCGATGTGCTGCTCAGGCACAGCCATGTCTGGGTCATGACCGACGACATGTATGAGCACATTGTCTACGAGGGCTATGAATTCGCGACCATCGCCCAGGTCGAGCCTAAACTCTATGACCGCACGCTGACGATGAATGGCGTGTCCAAGGCCTATTCCATGACCGGCTGGCGGATCGGCTATGCCGGTGGCCCGCAGGCGTTGATCAAGGAAATGGGCAAGGTCGCCTCGCAGACCACCTCCAACCCGTGCTCGATCAGCCAGTGGGCGTCGGTCGCGGCGCTGAACGGCGATCACGGCTTCCTGGAAGCGCGCAACGCCGCCTTCCTGCGCCGCCGGGATCTGGTGCTCGAAGCAATCAACGCGTCAGACGGTCTCGTTGCGCCGACGCCGGAAGGCGCCTTCTATGTCTTCGCCGACTGTTCCGGCGCGCTCGGCAAGACGGCGCCGGACGGAACGCGCATCGAGAACGACACCGATTTCTGCTCGGCCCTGCTTGAGGCAGAAGCCGTGGCGGTCGTGCCGGGGGTGGCTTTTGGTCTGGAGCCGGGTTTCCGGATTTCCTATGCGACGGATGATGCGTCGCTGAAGGAAGCCGGGCTGCGGATCCAGCGCTTCTGCGCTTCGCTGAAATAGGTATAGGCGAAGTTTATGGCTGACCCAATTAATCCTCATTTGAATTATGAGGGTCGGGGGCTCATATAGGAACCGATGCCGCGGCCCGGCCGCACGCGAACCAAAAATGGAGAACACAATGAGCATCAATATGGGTCTGTCCGAAACGCAACGCGAAACCATGGCCAAGGCCGTGACCGCCGTTCTGGCCGACACTTACGCGCTCTACTTCAAGACGCACGCCTATCACTGGAACGTCACCGGTCCGCGTTTCCACGATCTGCACGGCCTGTTCGAAGCCCAGTACAACGAGCTGTGGACGGCGACGGACGAAATTGCCGAACGCATCCGCGCCCTCGGCCTTGTCGCGCCGCGCACCTATAACGAGATGGCCGAAGCCGCCTCGATCAAGTCCGGCGGTGAGGAGACCCAGGCCAATGACATGCTGAAGGATCTGGTGAAGGGGCACGAGGCCGTCGTCGCCACGATCCGCAAGGCGCTGTCGCTCGCGGACGAGAATAATGACGAGGCGACTGCCGATCTGCTCGCGCCACGCGTGACCGCGCACGAGAAGGCGGCGTGGATGCTGCGCTCCACGATCGGCTGATCCGCTGTTCCGATATGCCATGGCGCCAGATCTTCTGGCGAAGGAGAGGCCCCGGAAGCCCCGCTTCCGGGGCG
>NZ_JBDWAS010000053.1:0-12929 GCF_039978735.1 Maricaulis sp. | reverse complement strand
GGAACCAGTTCTTCACCGTGTCCTGGTTGGCCTGGTTGAGGGCGCCCATGCGGAACAGCACGCCGGCCCCCCAGATCACCACCATGGCGGTGAACACCATGCCGAGGGTCGAGCCGATGATCTCGATCATGCCGATATCCTGGGGCAGGCGGACCAGCATGATGAAGGGCGTCCACAGCGGGATCCAGCTGGCGATCGCGACGATGGGCGAGTCGGGCGCATCGATGGCCATCATCACCAGGAAGAGCGGCATCATCATCACCAGCATCATCGGGCTCATCAGCGTCTGGGCGTCCTGGATCGTCTCGCACAGCGAACCGATCGCCAGGAAGACCGCGCCATACATCAGATAGCCGACGATGAAATAGCCGATCGCCGGGCCCAGCAGCGCCGGATCGAACAGGGCGGCCAGGATTTCCGCTGCCGGAATATCGGCTGCGGCCATCAATTGCTGGATCGCCAGACCGCCGATCGAGGCGAGACCGCCCCAGAAGATCAGCAGCGTGGCGGACACGGCCGCGACGCCGAGCAGCTTGCTGGTGAGGATTTCATGATGCCGGGCCGAGGCCAGCATCATTTCCAGCACCTTGTTGCCCTTCTCCTCGATCATCGCGGTGAGCAGCATGTTCACCACCGAGAAGATCACGATCCAGAGGCCGAAGGCGGTCGCCACGCCCATCACGATGGGCAGGCGTTCGCTTTCGGTGACTTCCGCGGCCTCGTCGGTCCGTTCCGGATTGAGCTCGCGCACCACCGGTTCGAGGTCTTCGGCGGCCTCGATCAGGGTCGGGTCGACGCCATTCTCCACCAGATGCCGCAAATGCATGTAGTCACGCAGCGCGTCGCGGATATCGCGGCGCAGGTCGCGGTCGGTGAGATTGGTGCTCCAATAGGCCATCTCGACACGGCCCGGCACGGGCTCGCTGAGGAAGATGGCGGCGAAGAGCGGCTGCGGGCCGTCGGCCGTTTCCAGCTCGGCATCGCCGGTCAGATAGGGCCGCAGCGCGTCGAGATCGGTCGTGCCGGCATCGACACGGATATAGCCGTCATCCTCCAGCTGGACCGACTGGTCCAGTGCGGCCTGGATTTGCGGATTGTCGCCCAGCATCTCGCTGGCCGCCTGCCGGACCCGTTCCGCTTCGTCGGCGCGGGACTGGCCGATCTGCTCGAACACGGCCTCTTCCAGACGGCCGCCGGTCTCGTCGACCAGCACGTAGTAGCGGGTCGGCTGGGAGTTCTCGATCAGGATCGGCATGCCGAAGCCCAGCGCCATGAAGAGCGGCACGGAGAGCAGCGACAGCCAGAAGCCCCAGGTCGCGACATAGGACAGGAATTCGCGGCGGGCGATGAGATAGATATTGCGCATCAGACGGTCTCCGCTTCCGGGGCGGCGGCTTCGCGGCCGACGAGATGGACAAAGGCATCGTGCAGATGGGCGCGCACCGGTTCGAACCGGGTCAGCTTCACATCGGCATCGACACAGGCCTTGAGAATGTCCTGGGCATCGACGCCGGGACCCAGATCGACGATCCAGACCTCGTGTTCGCCCTGGGTCTCGCGGTGAACCTCGCCCTTGCCGGCCAGTACCTGGGAAAGATCATGATCGGAGACGATCTCCAGCGTCACGCGCCGCGGCACCTGGCCCAGCGCTTCCGCGACGGTGCCGTCAAAGGCTTTCCGGCCCTTGGCGATCAGCACGATCTTGTCGCACAGGCGTTCGGCGTGCTCCATCACATGGGTCGAGAACAGCACGGTGCGCCCGGCCTCGGCCTGGCGGCGCACCACCTGCTCCAGCGCATACTGGTTCACCGGGTCGAGACCCGAGAAAGGCTCGTCCAGAATGATGAATTCCGGCTCGTGCACCAGGGTCGAGATGATCTGGACCTTCTGGGCCATGCCCTTGGACAGGGTCTTCACCTTGCTCTCGGCGACTTCGGCGAGGCCGAATTCCTCGAGCATCTGCAGGCCGCGGCGGCGGGCCTCGGCGGGGGCAACGCCCTTCAGCCGGGCGAAGAAGACGATCACATCGATCACCTTCATCTTGCGATAGATGCCCCGCTCTTCCGGCAGGAAGCCGACGCGGTCGAGCGCTGACGGGCGCGGCGGGCCGCCGAACAGCGAAACCGTGCCGCGATCGGGCGTGAGAATGCCCAGCGACATGCGCAGGCTGGTGGTCTTGCCGGCGCCGTTCGGCCCCAGGAAGCCGGTGATCTGGCCGCGTTCCACGGAAAAACTGACATCGCGGACGGCGGGCTTGCCGTTGAACGTCTTTGAAACGCCGTCCAAGGCGAGAATGGTCTCTGACATGATGCCCCTCAGTATCGTGTCCTGCGAAACTAGAGGTGCGCCGCGCAGTGATCCACCGGTATTGAACAGCAAAACGTCCCTCCCGGCCCGGTCCGCTGCCGGGCGGGCGGCTGCAGCGCGGTCTTGGCCCCCACCGCTCGCGGGGCGATAGTGAGCGCTGCAAGACAGTCGGGGAGATCATGTCCATCGAGCCGGAAACAGCCAGATCGCGGCTTCTCGTGCTGCGCGAGGAATTGCGGGATCTGTCCGCGGCCGCGCGCGAGGACCGGCAGCCCGTGGCGCTCGACCAGCAATCGGTCGGGCGGCTGTCACGCCAGGATTCCCTGCAGGTGCAGGCGATGGCCAAGGCGGCCGAGGCCCGGCGGGCGCAGGAAATTCGTCGCATCGACGCCGCGCTCGAACGGCTGGACAATGGCGAATATGGCTGGTGCGTGGAATGCGGTGAAACGATCGAGGCGCGGCGGTTGGAGATTGATCCGGCAACGCCGCGCTGCGCCGGTTGTGCTTAGAGCATTTTCAGCAAAAGTGGGAACCGGTTTTGCGGTTCGAAAATGCGACCACTCAAAAACCAGAGCTATGCCGCACGGCCCGGAACGAGGAAGACATGTCTGCACTTTCGCCCACTCTGGATATCGAAACGCCGCGCCAGGCGATGGCGGACACCACGCGCTGCCAGGTAGAAAGCCTGCTGGACGATGACACGCTGGCGGCGGCGCGTGCGGCTATCGATACGGTGCCGCGCTGGACGCTGGTGACCAAGCTCAATGGCCGCCATATCGATCTCGATTCCGCGGCGATGGGACAGCAGTCTCCGGTCCAGAAGGCCGAGTTCCAGCGCCATGTCGATGCCGAGGCCCGGCGCGGCTTCGGCTATCTCTACGACACCTACTCGATCTACGACAAATGGCACCGCGGCGAGCTGCGCCGGGAAGTGCCGGCGCTGTGCGACCTGTTCGAGCTGATCAATTCCGACCGCTTTCTCGATCCCATGCGCACCATCCTCGACGCGCCGGACATTGCCTTCGCCGATGCCCAGCTGACCCGCTATACGCGCGGCCATTTCCTGACCACGCATGATGATGGCGTGGCCGGCAAGAACCGGGTCGCGGCCTATGTGCTCACCCTGTCCGATGGCTGGAAAAAGGGCTGGGGCGGGTTGCTGGAATTCTACGGCCCGGACGGCAGCGTTGAGACCGCCTTCGTGCCGCGCGGCAATACGCTGTCGATGTTCAAGGTGCCGCAACCGCACGCCGTGACGCGTGTCGGCGACAAGGTGCGCGCCGCGCGGGTCTCGATCACCGGCTGGCTGCGCACCGGCACCGACCCGGGACCGGGCGGCAGCTAGGACGCCGTGCCCTTCGTGGCATAGCCGGCGCCGCGGATCAGCGTTTGCAGGGCGTCGTCGCCGGGTGAGGCGAGCTTGAGGAGTTCGGCAAAGGGATCGCCGCCCAGGCCCAGCACCCGGGCAAAGGCCGGTTCGGTCTTCAGCCCGCCGGCCTTGGCGGTGCGGATATCTTCGCGAAACCGGTCTTCGGCCAGGTTCAGAAGGCGATCCTCGGCCAGCCAGTGGATATAGCTTTCATGGGTTTCCACCGGGCGGCAACGGCCGAAAATCTCCACCGGCATGCCCTCCAGTGTCAGCCGGGCGATCACCGAGGCTTCACCGGCATGTTCATTGTCGGCGACGGCAGCACCGGGAAAAGCGGCGATCAGGGCGTCGCGGAAGACGGCGAGATCGGGTCCGGCCGTACAGGCGACATCGGCATCGGCGTCCGGTCCGTGCACATCCAGCGGGATCGAGCCGACCCAGCGCGGATCGAAGGGCGCAAGTCGGCCGAACACGTCCGCGCGGTCAAGTATGGCGCGCGCATCGCGCAACGCAAGAATGTCGCAAGGCATGGAACGCCTTTCTCCCGATTATGCCCTAGTGTCAACGTCATTGCTGCCAGGCGGGCAGTGCAGGATGCGGGAGGGTTTCAAATGCGTGCCATTCTGATTGCAATGGTCTGGCTGGGGGCGGGGCTGGGCCTGCTCTCGGCGCCGTCGAAGGCGAGCGAGCCGGACGAGGTTCTCGCTGCACTTGGCTGGCTGGAAGGGTGCTGGACCGGGCCCGGTTTTGCGGGCGAGATGTCGGAGTGCTGGATGCGCACGGCATCGGGCGAACTGGTCGGAGCCTTCCAGTACAGCGCCGACGGCGCGCTGCAATTCTCCGAAATGCTGATGATCGGCCACAATCCCGACGGCGCTTTCGGCTATCATGTGAAGCACTTCAATCGCGACTTCACCGGCTGGGAAGAAAACGGCGAACAGGTGAGTTTCGAGTTTCTTGCGCTGGACGGGGATCGCGTGATCTTCTCGGGCCTGGTGCTGGAGCGCGATGGCGAGACGGGGCTGAAAGCCTTTCTCGACATGCGCCGCTCCGACGGGCGCGTGGAAACCGTGCCCTTCCATTTTCACAGGATGGAGTGATGGGGTTTTACGACGAACGCATCCTGCCCAACCTGATCGCCTGTGCCTGCGGCGCGCGGCCGATCGAGAAACATCGCCGCGCCATCGTGCCGCAGGCCGAAGGCGTGGTGCTGGAAGTCGGGCTGGGATCGGGCACGAACCTGCCCTTCTACGATGCCGCCCGCGTTGAACGGGTGATCGGTGTCGAGCCGTCGGCGGGCATGCGGGTGAAGGCGCGCCGGGCCATTGCGCGGCAGGCTGTGCCGGTGGAATTGCTCGACGCGCCCGGCGAGGCCCTGCCGCTGGACGATAACAGTGTCGATACCGTGCTGTTGACCTTCACCCTGTGCACCATTCCCGACGCGCCGGCCGCGCTCGCCGAGATGCGGCGGGTGCTGCGGCCGGGCGGGCGGCTGATCTTCCTGGAACACGGTCTGGCGCCGGATGCCGGCGTCGCGCGCTGGCAAAGACGCGTCGAACCGGTCTGGAAGCGGATCGGCGGCGGCTGTCATCTCGCCCGCCCGATGGACCGGCTGATCGCACAGGGCGGGTTTCACATCGATACGATGGATGCCGCCTATACACCGCGCACGCCCCGGATCGCGGGCTTTGTCTATCGCGGCCTCGCGCACTAGGCAGGGCCTGCCCCTGACCCGCTACCGGCTCAGTTGCGCGGCGACAGGGCCAGCGCGGTGAAGGCGGCGCCGAGGGCCAGGATGAGCGGCGAGAAATAGACCGCGTTGAGGTGGGCGAAGGGTTCGGCGGCCTGCGTGAACGGGCCTGGGATATAGGTCACGGCGCCGCGCAGCAGGAAAATCAGGGCGAGGCCCGCCAGCGGGACGCGCAGCAGGATCAGCGAGTCCCAGGCCAGCACGCCGCGTGCGAAGGCGAAACTGCCGGCGGCAAAGATCAGGGCTGCGACGACAAGCGTCAGTCCGGCCGGCGGCATGACGCCGCCATGCGTGCCGATCACGGTGCGCGACAGCGCCGCTGCATTGTCGGCCGGCCAGAGGCCGCCCAGTCCCCAATAGACATGCAGACCGGCCGTTGCCGACAGGGTGATGAAGCAGAACCAGCCCAGAACCGTATGCATGATATCCCCTTCCGATCCGGCAGGCTGCATCATGCGCAACGGGGGCCAAGCGGGAAGCGGTCACATCGTCGCGCCGCTTCCCGGGATCCGTCAGTCGAGTGCCTTGACGATGCTCTCGACCATTTTCTTGGCGTCGCCCAGCAGCATCATCGTGTTGTCGCGGAAGAAGAGCGGGTTCTCCACCCCGGCATAGCCGGATCCCAGCGAGCGTTTCACGAAGAAGACCGTGCGGGCCTTCCAGACCTGCAGGACGGGCATGCCGTAGATCGGTGAGCCGGGATCGTCCTCGGCGGCCGGATTGGTGACGTCATTGGCGCCGATCACGAAGGCGACGTCGGCATTGGAGAAGGAGGAGTTGATATCCTCCAGCTCGAACACCTCGTCATAGGGCACCTGCGCCTCGGCCAGGAGGACGTTCATGTGGCCCGGCATGCGGCCGGCGACCGGGTGGATGGCGTAGGAGACCTCGACGCCTTCCTCCTTCAGCATGTCGGCCATTTCCTTCAGCGCGTGCTGCGCCTGGGCGACGGCCATGCCATAGCCCGGCACGATGATGACCTTGCCGGCATTCTTCATCACGAAGGCGGCGTCGTCGGCCGAGCCCATCTTGGCATTGCCCTGCGGACCGGCATCGCCGGACGCGGCACTGTCGGCGCCGAACCCGCCCAGGATCACCGAGATGAAGGAGCGGTTCATGCCCTTGCACATGATGTAGGACAGGATCGCACCGGACGAGCCGACCAGCGCACCGGTGACCAGCAGCGCGGTGTTCTCCAGCGTGAAGCCCAGCGCCGCGGCGGCCCAGCCGGAATAGGAGTTCAGCATCGACACCACGACCGGCATGTCAGCGCCGCCGATCGGGATGATCAGCGTGATGCCCAGCACGAGGGCCGCGAGGGTGATCAGCCAGAAGGCGAGTTTCGCGTCGCCGCCCGAGGCCATCAGGAAGGCGATCATCAGGGCGATGAAGACGCCGATGGCGATGTTCAGTATGTGCCGGGCGGGCAGAATGATCGGCGCGCCAGACATGTTGCCGTTCAGCTTGGCAAAGGCGATCACCGAACCGGAGAAGGTGATGGCGCCGATCGCCGTGCCCAGCGACAGTTCGAACAGGGAGAGCTGTTTGAGATTGCCCAGCGCGTCGGCGATGTGGAAGGCGTTCGGCGCGTAGAGCGCGGCCGCGGCGACCAGGACGGCCGCCATGCCGACCAGCGAGTGGAAGGCGGCGACCAGTTGCGGCATCGCCGTCATCGGCACACGCCGTGCGATCACCGCGCCGACACCGCCGCCGATGGCGATACCGGCCACGATCAGCACCAGAGACAGCGCATCCAGGTCGACGGCGAGCAGGGTGGTGACGATCGCCAGCGCCATGCCGGCCATGCCGAACAGATTGCCGCGGCGGGCGGTTTCCGGGCTCGACAGGCCGCGCAGGGCCAGGATGAAGAGAATGCCGGAGAGGAGATAGAGGAGGGCAGCCAGATTGACGGACATGTCTAGCGCTCCTTCTTCTTGTACATGGCCAGCATGCGCCGGGTGACCAGGAAGCCCCCGAAGATATTCACGCTCGCCAGGATGATGGCGACAAAGCCCAGCCCGCGCGAGAAGCCCGCACCGCCGCCGGACGCGGCCTGGCCTGCGACCTCGCTGCCGGCCGTGGCTGTCGCCGCCAGAAGCGCGCCGACAATGATGACCGAGGAAATGGCATTGGTGACGGCCATCAGCGGCGTGTGCAAGGCCGGGGTCACCGACCAGACGACGTAATAGCCCACGAAGACCGCCAGGACGAAGATCGCCAGGCGGAAGATGACGGGATCAACGGCTTCCATTGAAACCTCCAATTTGGCTCCGGCCGAAGAGCAGAACAGCGCCCGTGAGAAGGGCTGCAATGCCTGCGGCATACGTAACAAGTCGGGCGTCGGCGCTGAGGCCGGCCTGGCGGCCGTATTCGTCAAGGGGTTCGGCCGCCAGCAGAGTTCCGGAGAACGCGCCCAGGAACAACAGCATCACTCCAGACACGATGACAATGGCCGCCAGCCACGCCATCACATTGCGGAGGAATGCGAAAATCACGCGCCTTCCTTCACCAGGCTGGGATGCACGACGGCACCATCCTTGGTCAGCGCCATGCCCTGGATGACTTCATCGTCCCAGTGCGGCGCCTTCTTGCCCTCATCGTCGACGAGCAGCGGCAGCAGGTTGGCGAGGTTTTTCGCGTAGAGCGCGGAACTGTCGGCGGCGAGCCGGGCCGGCAGGTTGGCGAAGCCGGCGATCTTCACGCCCTTGTGCTCGACCACCTCGTCGGCCTTGGTCAGCTCGCAATTGCCGCCCGTGGGCGCAGCCAGGTCGATGATCACCGAACCGGGCTTCATGCTCTCCACCATCGCCTTGGAGACGAGCTTCGGTGCCGGGCGTCCGGGGATCAGGGCGGTGGTGACGACCACGTCCTGCTTGGCGATGTGGCTGGCGATCAGCTCGGCCTGTTTCGCCTGGTATTCCTTGGACATTTCCTTGGCATAGCCGCCAGCCGTCTCGGCCTGCTTGAATTCCTCGTCCTCGACCGCGATGAATTTCGCACCCAGCGAGGCGACCTGTTCCTTTACCGCCGGACGCACATCCGTGGCGGTGACAATGGCGCCGAGGCGGCGGGCCGTGGCGATGGCCTGCAGGCCGGCAACACCGACCCCCATGACGAAGGCCTTGGCCGGGGCGACCGTGCCGGCCGCCGTCATCATCATCGGGAAGGCGCGGCCATAGAGCTCGGCGGCTTCGATCACCGAACGATAGCCGGCGAGATTGGCCTGAGAGGACAGGGCGTCCATCGCCTGGGCGCGGGTGATGCGTGGCACGAATTCCATCGCCAGCGCGTCGATCCCGGCCTTGGCGAGGGCCTCGGCCCTGGCGGTATTGCCGTGCGGTTCGAGATGGCAGACGAGCAGCACGCCCTTCAGCTTGGCGAGCGTGGCCTCGTCGGGCGTGCGCACACCGAACAGCGCCTCGGCGCCCTTCAGCGTTGCCGCTGCCGTGCCGATCGTGGCACCGGCCTCGGCAAAGGCGTCGTCCGGAATGGCCGCAGCCACGCCGGCGCCTTTCTCGATGGCGACCTCATGGCCGGCGCCGACGAATTTCTTGACAGTTTCGGGGGTCGCGGCCACGCGGGTCTCGCCCGCATGTCGCTCCTTCAGAATGGCAATTCGCATGGTCTCCCGCCGCTTTTTGGCTTGTTTGCGGCGAGCATGGTCGAATTCTTCCCGAAGGGGAAGGCCTGCAGAAAAATTTCTTTGTGCAGTGCAGTATAGCGCTGCCGGCGGGGCAGATTTAACCGCCGAGCGCGAGGCTGAAGAGCTGCACCACGCCGCCGCAGACCAGTCCGAACACGAACAGGCCGCCCACGGTCACATACCAGCTCATCTTCATCTGCAGGACGAGGCCGGCGATCACGCCGACAATGGCCACGCCGATCAGCGAGGCGAGCCAGTCCATGCCGACCGCAAAGGCGAGCGTGAGGTAGAGCACCGTCACGCCGGTGAGCAGTGCGCCCCAGGTGCTGACGGCCATGAAACCGTCGAACGTGGACTTGTGCTGGGAAATGTCCATCTCGCCGCGAACGTGATCAGCCGCCATTGCTGCAACCCCTGTCAAAAAGATGCCATGTAACCGAGCGGATAGCACGCGTTGCGCGCCCCGCCAAGATGCGGTGCTGCCGCCGGGGGCGGGTGCCATGCCCGGCGTGACACCTGTCATGTCCGATCGGTGAGACCTGTTTCTGCCGCAAGGGCGGCTGCAGCGCGAGAGTGGCTCCGGATACGAACACCGGAGCCCTCTCATGACCGATGATTTCAAAACCCAGCTGCAAGGCGTCAAGGACCAGTATTATCTCGATGCCGGCGGCGGCATTTCCCTGCCCGTGGCCGGCGCCATCTACTGGATCGCCCTGGCCGTGCTCAGCCGCTACCTGCCGCCAGCAGACTGGGCGCTGACCGCCGCGGCCCTGTCCGGCATGATCTTCCCGCTGGGCCTCCTGTTGCAGAAACCCCTCGCCTCGCCCTTCATGAAGTCGAAATCGCCGATCGCCGGGGTTGGCCTCCTCTCGGTGATGTCGATCAACATGCTCTGGCCGGTCCATTTCATCGTTCTGGGCATCTCGCCGGACGCCGCCCCGCTCAGCCTCGCCATCGGCATGACGCTGCACTGGCCGGTCATCGGCTGGACCTATGGCAGCCGCGTCTGCCTGATCCACGCCATCGTGCGCGTCGCCGCAGTGACCGTGCTCTGGTACGCCTTCCCGGAAGGCCGGTTCGACGTACTGCCGCTGACCGTCGCTGTCCTCTACCTGCTGGCGGCGGGCGGGATGCGCTGGGAACTGGGCCGTTTGCGCCGTAAGAAGGGCCTTCAAGCCAGCGCGATGACGGAGCAGCCCGCGTGAATCCACGCCTGCAGAACGTGAAGACACAAGGCCGGTGGTGGCGGCATCTCTCGCCCCACCGGCCCTGGATCTATCTGGTCTATCTGGTGCTGCCGTTTGCGCCCTGGTTCTACGGCGTACCGGCCGGCGAGACCCTGGCCGTCACCATCATGGCGACGGCGCTTTTCCTCTGCCTCTTCGTCTTCGCCATGATCCGCCGCGACTGGACCAGCCTGCCGGCGGCGCTGGCGGTCCAGCTGCTGGGTTTCTGGCTGCTGACGGTCAATCCGGGCGCCGCGGTCTATCTCATCTTTGCCGTCGCCATGATGGCGCGCATCCGCGACCGGAAGTGGCAGCGCATCGGTCTCGCCGCCTGGCTGATGGCCCTGGTCGCCGGCTGTCTGATCAGCGGGGTGCCCGTTCTCTACGGTCTGGCCTATCTCGTCTTCGGCGCGATCATCGCGGCGGCGACGGCCTGGTCGGCCCGCAGCGAGGAACGCGAGGCCGTGCGCGAGGAGATGGAGGCCGATGCCGCCGCCCGCGCCGTCGAGGCCGAGCGCCAGCGCATCGCCCGCGACCTGCACGACCTTCTGGGCCACACACTGTCGGTCGTCACGTTGAAGGCCGACCTCGCCAATCGTCTCTTCGACGCCGACCCGGAGCGGGCGCGGGCCGAGCTGGCCGCGATCCAGCAGATCGGCCGCGATGCCCTGGCCGAAGTGCGCGAGGCGGTCACCGGGCTGCGGGTGCGGCCACTGGCCGAGGTCGCCGGCGAGATCGCCGGCCGTTTGCGCGATGCCGGGCTGGACGTGGCCCTCGATCTGGCGGACGACACAGCCCTGTCCGACTTGGCCGCGGGGGCGTTCGGCATGGTGGTGCGCGAGGGCGCGACCAATGTGCTGCGCCATGCCGGGGCCCGCCGTGTCGCCATCTCCCTGCACAAGGACGAGGCGGGACTGGTGCTGACCCTGGCCGATGACGGCCGCGGCGGCGCGCGTTTTGCCGGCGGCGGTCTGGACGGGCTGCGCCAGCGGCTGGCCGAGGCCGGCATGACGCTTCACACCGCACGCGGGCTGGACGGACGCGGCAGTGCCCTGCGCGCGGTCTGGCCGGCGGGCAAGGGGGACACGGCCTCATGATCGATATCGTCATCGCCGAAGACCAGACCATGCTGCGCGACGCGCTGGCGACTCTCCTGTCGCTGGAAAGCGATATCGCCGTGGCCGGCACGGCAGCGACCGGCCGCGAGGCGCTGGACCTGGTTCGCCGTCACGAACCGGCCGTTCTCGTCACCGACATCGAAATGCCCGGTCTCACCGGTCTGGAACTGGCGGCCCAGCTGCGCCGTGATGGCGCAAGGACGCGTGTGCTGATCGTCACCACATTCGACCGGCCCGGCTATCTGCGACGGGCGCTGGAGGCCGGCGTCAGCGGTTACCTGCTCAAGGACACGCCCTCGACCGAGCTCGCAGAAGCCGTGCGCCGTGTGGCCGCGGGCGAGCGGGTCATCGCGCCCGGTCTGGCCGAACAGGCCTGGAGCGAGGCCGATCCGCTGACCGATACCGAGCGGCGCCTTTTGCGTCTGGCCGAAGCCGGCATGGACAGTCCCGCCATCGCCGAGGCCGAGGGGCTGGCACGGGGCACGGTGCGCAATTATCTGCACAGCGCGATTTCCAAACTGGGCGCGGCCAACCGGATCGAGGCCGCCCGGCTCGCGCGCGAGCGCGGCTGGTTGTGAGCTGGCACTACGCTTGCTAGCTTTCCCGTCAAGGGAGGGCGCCGCCATGAAAATACCGTTTGCCGTCTGGTCAGCCGTGATCGCCCTGGCCGTCTATGGCGCGCTGGTGGCGCTGGCCTATCGCGATTTCGGCTATCTCGATCCGCTGCCGCAACGCGCGCTGCAGATCGGCGGCGTCTGGCTGGCGCTCGTCGTTCTGGCGGCCATCTTCGGTGCCCTGAAAAACACCTTCACCTCCCGCCCCGCCGACATCCCCACAGACGTCGCCCAGGAGCTGGATTCGCATCCGGAATAGGGTGGGTGTCTGTACTCCATAAACCGTCATCCTGACGAAAGTCAGGACCCAGATCGCAAAGCGATATTTTGACTGGAAGGCTCAGCTCCTGCCGGGCCGTCATGAGGGGTAAGTGCGAACTCGCGACGACCCAGCCCTGTGAACTGGGCCCTGACTTTCGTCAGGGTGACGGTGATCGTTATGCCACCAACTCTAACCATTTTTCCCGGCCACCCGCTTTCGCGGGCGCAGGCTTCAGCCTGCGCAGGCAGGCTGAAGATCCGGGATCGACCGAGGGTGATTTCAAGCGGTGAGCCTCCCGTGGATCCCGGCGCTTCGCCCGGCCTTCGCCGGGCGTCCGGCCGGAAAAAGGCGTAGGGTGATGGAGGAGGTTGTCGCTTCAGCTCCCCCTCTCCCTCACACACGCTCAACCCAATTTCCCCGGACATGTTCCGGGGCCTGCCGAACGGGCCGGCTTCGCGCTGCTCGCGATGTCTTGCCCCTCAACCAGACCCCGGAACAGGTGTTCAGCCCGGGGACATCATTAACGGGTGTTCGGAGACATGGTTGACACCTTGTGGCTTGGATTTCGTCTCTTGGACAGGAGGCGGCGATGGTCTGGCGCGAGGTTTGTGCGATGGATGAGCGGCGGGAGTTTGTGCGT
>NZ_JBDWAS010000052.1:0-179696 GCF_039978735.1 Maricaulis sp. | reverse complement strand
ACGCCCGGGCCCTTCTTCTTGTCCGGGCAGGCAACACCTAGAACTCGGTATTGACCCCCACGCGGAAGACCCGGCCAAGCGGATTGCCGGTGAACGGATCGTAATTGTAGTCCAGCCGCGCGAAGCTGGGATCTTCATCCGTGATGTTCAACGCGGTGAACGACAGGGTCGTCGCCTCGCCGAAATTGTAGATCAGGTTGAAGTCCGTCGTGACCTGGCTGTCGATCGTCGCACCCTGCATCAGCACCGGCGCACCGGGGATGTTGGCATTGGGCGCGAACGGACCCGTGCCGCTGTCGGCACGCTGGTCGCGATAGCTGTCGATATAGTTCATCGTCAGCCGCGCATCGAAATTGCCGTAGGTGTATTCGACAAATCCGCGCGCCTTCCATTCCGGCACCGGATAGGCAGTGGTCTGGAAGTTCAGGTAGCCGACACCGTCGAACCCGTCCTGAACAACAATGCCCTCGACCGTTTCCTCACCCAGCTCGTTGCCGAGCATGTAGGTGGCCGTGACGCCGGCATTGAGCTGGCCGCCCAGCACATCGCCAAAGTCGTAATTGACGATGAAGTCGACACCGGAACTGGTCAGGTCGCCACCATTCACCCAGCCGGTCCGCACCCGGGAAATATTCCCGACAGCACACGTACCGGCGCCGGGCACACCGCCGCCATCATTGAACTGGAAGCGCTCACGCAAGGCCGTGAATGCCGCATCCGTGCAGTTTGCGGGATCGGCGAACATGGTCGCCACCATGCCGGAAAGCGGCTCGGTGGTGATCGTATCCTCGATCTCGTAGCGGAAGTAGTCGATGCTGGCGGTAAAGGCGCCCGTATCGATCAGCAGACCGATCGAGTAGTTCGTCGCGGTCTCCGGCGACAACGCCGGATTGCCGTAGACATCGACCGGGCGGAAGCTGTTCGCGATCACCTGCAGCGATGTCACATTCCGGTCGGACAATTGCTGCGCCGGCGGGCCGCGGAACGTCGTACCGGCCGAACCCCGCAGGGCGAAGGTGTCGGTGATCTGCCAGCGCGCCGTGATCTTGGGATCGAAGGTCGATCCGGTTTCCCCGCCATAATCCTCGAAGCGGGCCGCCAGCTGGACGTTGAAGTCGTCCGTCACCGGCAGCTGCAGCTCGCCGAAGAAGGCATAGACATCATTGTCCGCCTGCGAGTCGGCATTCGATCCGAGGAAGGCCAGCGCCCCGTTCTGCTGAGCACAGGATGTCGACCCGGTGACCGGCGTATCGCGGCAGGGATTCACCGCGATATTGTTGTTGGCACCATAGGTCGCCGCAAAGTCGTTCTTGCGGTACTGCGCTCCGGCCCCGAAGAGCACCGGCCCGCCGGCCAGCTCCCAGCCGGTATCGCCGGACAGGGTGAAGTCGGCCACGAAAAGCTCGGTCTCCAGGAAGCTGGTCGACTGGACGAAGAACCAGTTGATCAGCTCGGGCGTGTTGGGATTGGCGCCGCTCACCTGATTGCCAAACGGGTTGAGCCACAGACAGCCGCCCGTACCGGGCGCCGAGGTCGTCGGATCGCAATTCGGACCACCGAAGCCGCGCAGCGCGAGCTGCACGCGGTCACCGAAGGAGTCGTATCCGTCGAAATAGCGCTCGAACTTGTGATAAGTGACCGACGCCTGAAACTGCAGCGAGTCCGAGATCTGCCCGGTCAGGCCGGACGAGATGCGGAAACTCTCATTCTCGCGGCGCCCGGTAGACGCACCCAGATCGTCCGGATTGCCGATAAAGGCCGGGTTACCGCCCGCCAGCAGCGGCCGGAACAGAAGGGTCGGGAAAAGGGCCGCAACAGTGCCCGCAGGAACGATGCCCGGATTGTTGGTCACCATCTCGATGAAACCCGGATTGTTCCCCGGAACGATAAAGCCGCTGGGCGAACCGCCGACCTCGGGAATCGCGGACGGCGCCTGGGTGAGCAGGTACATCGGCGAGGTCCGGTAGTGCGGGATCTCGTCATTGCCGTAGAGCAGGCTGATGTCCCAGTCGAGGCCTTCGGCGATCTCGACATCGAGCTGACCGTAGAGCTGGTAGCGATCCTCTTCCTCAACGAGGGCGTCGAAGCCGGTATATTGCGTCCGGCACCAGCCGGCCGCGGTGACATAGCCGCCCTGGGCCGCACATTGCGGGTCGGCGCGAAGCCCGCCGATCGGCGCAACACCGACCCCCGGGATCACACCCAGAGGCAGGAAGGTTGCGGGGTTGCCGCCACCGGTCCAGCCGCCTTCAGGATTTCTTTCGAAGTCCATGACAGCGAAGTCGCGATCGACCGCAAGCAGTTCGTCGCGATGCTGATAACCGGCTGCCAGCAGGATGCTGTAACTATCGCCCTGCCGCCCCCAGCTGCCGTGCACGGTGTAGTCGCCCGAACTGCCGTCGATGAAGGTGTAGTCCCCGCCGGCCCGGAAGCCGTCCTGATCAGAACGCGTGATGAAGTTCACCACGCCGCCGATGGCGTCCGACCCGTAGATCGCCGCCGCACCGTCCTTCAGGATCTCGATCCGGCCGATGGCCGCCTGCGGCAGCAGGTTGATGTCGACGAAGGGAACCCCCGTCCCCGCCGGCACCAGGCGCCGGTTGTTGAGCAGGACCAGCGTACGCTGCGGGCTGAGGCCGCGCAGGTTTACCGATGCCATGCCCTCGGTCGCCTGCGACCGGCTGTCGAACTGGTTCGTGTCGCCGATAACGCCGCTGGAAACCGGCAGCGCCTTGAGCAGCTCGACCGGCGAGGGATTGCCCAGCCGCGCGAGTTCTTCCGACGAGAGAACATCCACCGGCAGGGCGGCGTTCTCGGGTGTCCCCTGGATAACGGAACCTGTGACGATGATGACATCGTCGTCCTGACGCCCCTGGGCGTCATCTTGCGCCAATGCCGCAGAGCCAAGCCCCGCAGTCAACGCAAGGGCTGTCAGCGCGCTGCTTGCACGCATGAGACCCTTCACAGTCATAATCTCCTCCCAGACTGAGCGGCTGCTTATGATTTTTTACATACCGCGCATTCGATTAGAGCAATGAGATTTGACGCCGTCAAGAAAGATACATCGATATAGCTAGTTATTATTGGATATTCGAGTTGCCGCTTCCGTAAACGTCAACTTATTTCAGATGACGCGGTTCGCGTACTCCCAACACGAGAATGCAAAGCGCTATTGCCAGGCAAACCATCGACAGGACAAAGACGGGAGCCAGCCCGAGCGTCGCCGCGATCACTCCGCCCACGAGTGGGCCAACGGTCGCAACCGAGGTCTCTGCCGTCGTCGACAGGGCCAGGCGCATGGGAATGTCGTCACGGTGGCCGAATTCGAGCACGAGCGTCGTCACGCTCATCATGTTTCCGGACATAGCTGCCCCCAGACCGAAGAAGGCGAGCAGGAATTGCCAGGGCGCCACCGCCGTGATCATCGCGCCCAGCGACACCAGCCAGACAATCAGCGTGCCGATAAAGGTGATCCGGAAGCCGTAGCGGTCCCCCATCGTGCCCCAGATCAGATTCGTTGCCGTGTCGGCGCCGAGGAAGGCCAGCGAAAACAGTCCGATCGCAGCCCCGTCCACCTCCATCTGCCGGCCCGCATGGATGATACAGAAGGGGATGGCGATCCGGCCCATGGTCGCGAAGACCAGGGAGAGGAGGAAGTTCCGGTAGTCCCGGTCGGCCAGCAGCACCGGGAATTCCCGGATACGGTCGATCATGCCCATCTGGGTCTTCACGGTCGGACTGCTGGGCTCCCGCATGAATAGCCAGAGTGCGGCCAGGCCTGCACTCGTCAGCAGGAAGGCGACCATGAAAGTGGTCGCATAGCCATTGCCGAACACATTCGGGTCGATGAGATACACCCCGGCCCACCAGGACAGCCCCGCCGCGATCGCCCCGCCGGCGAGGTTGCGCCAGGCCTGCAACCGTCCGCGCAGGCGGATCGGGATCACCTTGGCCAGCACGACCTGGAAAGCGACCCGCTGGGAGCCCAGGAAGAAGCCGAACAGGAAGAGGAAGAGGAAGGTCGCCAGCAGCAGGACATGCCCGGTCAGGAACCAGCCGGCGAGCGCCAGCCCCAGCAGCTGCAGGCGCATCAGCACGCCGATTGTCATTGCCGCCGGCATGACATGGCGGCGATGCTCGATCTGCGCCGCGCCCATGACCGGCGAGGCGATCGCCCCGGCCTGGATCAGCGCCTGGCCCAGCCCGACCATGAAGGGCGAACCGGTCAGCATGTGCAGATAGGCCGGCACAAAGGTAGGCGCGAAGATCAGGCGGAAGCCCGTCATGCCCAGCATGCCGTGCGTGAAATGCGCGACGTAGTTCCGCTTCAGATTGCCTTCGACAAACCGGTCATAGGCACGCTCCCGCCCCGCGCCGCCATCCGCACGCACGCGGTTGGCCGCCGGGGCAGGACTGTCGGGTTCGCCGCTCAATACCCGGCCAGGCGCGCAAAGCGCTCCCGGTGGAAGGCGGCATTGCCCCAGGCGTTCTCGAGGATGCGGGCCCGTTTGATGTAAAAGCCGGCATGATGTTCGTCAGTCATGCCGATCCCGCCATGCAGCTGGATCATCTCGCGCGAAACCAGATGCAGCGTGTCGCACGCCGTCGCCTTGGCCAGCGAAACCTTGGCGGCAATGTCGTCGCGGTCCGCATCGATCGCCTCGAGCGCGCCCTCGACGGCCGAGCGCATCAGCTCGATCTGGGTGAATTGGTGCGCCATGCGGTGCTGCAGCGCCTGGAAGCGCGACAGGATCTCGCCGAACTGTTCGCGGGTTTTCAGATAGGCCAGCGTGTCGTCGAAGGCCTGCACCGCAAGGCCCAGCATCTCCGCCGCGACACCCGCCCGGGCCCGGTCGAGCACCTGATCGAGCAAAGCCGCGCCGTCTTCCGGCCCGATCAGCGCATCGCTGTCCAGTTTGACGGCATCGAAGTCCACTTCGGCATGGCTGCGGGCGTCGACCATATTGCGCGAAGCGCGGCTCACACCCTCGGCATCGGCCGGCACCAGGAAGAGGCCGATACCGCTGCCGGTCTGCGCCGCAACGACGAACAGGTGCGCGCCATCCCCCTCCGCGACAAACTTCTTGGTGCCGCTCAGCGTCCAGCCATCGCCGGATTTCTCGACTTTCGTGGCGATCTTCGACGGGTCGTGGCGCGGGCCCTCGTCTACCGCAAGCGCCGCAATGACATCGCCCGACGCGATCTTCGGCAGCCAGGCCTGTTTCTGCGCCTCGCTTCCGGCCAGCAGGAGCGCACTTGTCGCCGCCAGCGCCGTCGTGCCCAGCGGGCTCGCGGTCAGCGTCCGGCCGGTTTCCTCCAGCACGAGGCCGAGGCTGAGATAGCCGAAATCCGACCCGCCATAGGCTTCCGGAATGATCACCCCGGCCCAGCCCATCTCGGCCTGGGCCGCAAAGACTTTCGGATCAAAGCCGATCGCTTCGCCCGCGTCGCGCACCTTGCGGAAAGCGCTCACCGGCGATTGCTCATTGGCCCAGTCGCGCGCCATGTCGCGCAGCATGCTCTGTTCTTCGTTCAGGACGGCCATGTCGTTCTCTCCCCTCCGCCTACTGGTGATCCAGCATCCCGAGGATGCGCTTGGCGATCACATTGTTCTGGATCTCGGTGGTGCCACCATAGATCGACACGGCCTTGCCCCACAGCCAGCCACGCGTGGCGCCCAGCTCGGCCGGGTTGAAGCCCTCACCGGACCAGCCCAGCCCGTTCATGCCCATGATCTCCAGCGTCAGCTCGGCGCGTTCCTGGGTGATGCGGGCGCCGACATTCTTCAGGATGGACGAGCCCAGCGAGATATTGCCGCTCTTGGATTCCAGCATCACGCGCCGCGCCGTCGCCTTGAAGGCCTGCGCCTCCATCTCGTGACGCACGATGCGCATGCGCAGATCGGCATCGGCGATCCGGCCCTCAGCATCGGTGCCGACATAATACTTGGCAATGTCGGACAGGGACGGGCCCTGCCCCCGGCCCAGGCTGCCGCCGCCTGACAGATTGGTGCGCTCATGCTGGAGCAGGCGCTTGCCGATCGTCCAGCCATTGCCGAGCGCGCCGACCAGATTCTCCTTGGGCACTTTCACATCGGTGAAGAAGGTCTCGCAGAAGGGCGAGGTGCCGGAGATCATCCGGATCGGCTTCACCTCGACACCCGGCGACTTCATGTCGAGCAGGATGAAGGAGATGCCCTCATGCTTCTTCGAGGTGTCGGTGCGCACCAGGGCAAAGCACCAGTCAGCCCATTGACCGCCGGACGTCCAGGTTTTCTGGCCATTGATCAGCCAGTGATCGCCCTTGTCCTCGCACTTGGTCTGCAGGCTGGCGAGGTCGGAGCCGGCGCCGGGCTCGGAATAGCCCTGACACCAGCGGATCTCGCCGCGGCAGATCGGCGGGATATGCCGCTGCTTCTGCTCCTCGGAAGCGAACTCCAGCAGGGTCGGCCCGAGCATCATCACGCCCATGCCGCCGATCGGGTTCCACGCCCCGATCTTGCCCATCTCTTCCTGCAGCACCCGCGCTTCGGGATAGCTCAGCCCGCCGCCGCCATACTCTTTCGGCCAGGTCGGTGTGCCCCAGCCCTTCTCGCCCATCGCCCTCTTCCAGGCGACGGCCTCCGGGTCGGGATCGGACCCGCCCTCGACAGTGGCGAGCACGTTTTCCTTGCCCACCAGGGATTTGGGGAAATGCTCCGCCAGCCAGCCGGCGGCTTCCTTGCGGAAAGCCTCCAGGGCATCGGCGGGATTGGTCAGTTCTGCAGTGGCCATGTCTAGTCTCCACTCGGCGTGAACGTGGGAACGGGCGGCGCCCCCTCCTCGCTCGGTTTGAACGCGATCCGCACACGCTGGCCGATAGCCAGGCTGTCGGGATCGCAGTCGACGATATTGGTGAGAACCGCGGGGCCTTCGTCGAGCGCCACATAGGCGACGGCAAAGGGCGCGCCTTCGCCGCGGCGCATGACGGAGACCGAATAGATCTCGCCTACGCCCTCGCTGACCACCCACTCGGTCTGGTCCGACCCGCAGTGCGGACAGATCGCGCGCGGATAGTAGTGCGCCCGGAAACAGCTGCGGCAGTTCTTGATCTTCAGCACGCCTTCAGCCGCCGCATCCCAGAAGACCCGGGTTTCCGCATTGGGCTGGGGTGCGGGATAGCTTCGCTCGCTCATCATTGCCGCTCCAGGATGACTGTGGCGGCGCCGTGCCGTGCGCCGAGCGACCCGCCGATGCCGGTGGCGACCGCCAGATCGCAATCGGGCACCTGTACGGCCGGGTGCGCTTCGCCGCGCAATTGCCGCACGGCCTCGATCACCTTGGTGATGCCGCCGCGGAACATGGGATGGTTGGAACACAGCCCGCCGCCATCGGTATTGAAGGGCAGTTTGCCGGTGCCGGAGATCAGGTTTCCGTCGGCGACAAATTTGCCGCCCTCGCCCTTGGCGCAGAAGCCGAGATCCTCCAGCTGGATCAGCACGGTGATGGTGAAGCTGTCATAGATGGAGGCGTATTTGATGTCGGACGGTTTCACCCCGGCCTCGGCGAAGGCCGCCGGGCCCGAGCGTGCTGCGGCGGATGTCGTCAGGTCGAGCCCCAGCCCGCCGGACGGTCCTTTCGTCGCCTCGCCGGCCCCGCGCAGGGCGACCAGCGGACGCTTCAGCGAGCGTGCAATCTCCGGCGCCACCACGACCAGCGCGCCGCCGCCATCCGTCGTCACGCAGCAATCAAGCCGGTGCAGCGGATCGGCAATCATCGGGCTTTCCAGCACCTCTTCCACCGTGACCACCTTGGGCAGCATGGCGTGTTCATTGTGCTGGGCATGATGCGAGGCCGCGACCTTGATCCAGGCCAGTTGCTCGGACGTGGTGCCGTGCTCGTGCATGTGGCGCACGGCGCACATGCCGTAGGATGTGTGGTTGGTCAGCCCGACAAATTGCTCGAACTGGCCCTCCGGCGCCCCCGGGCGGAAACGCACGACATTCTCCGAACGCGGCCGGCCGGCCAGGGTGATCAGCGCCACCCTGCACTTGCCCAGCGCGATCGCCTCGGCGGCATGAGCGACGTGCTGGATATAGGTACACCCGCCCATCTCGGTGGAGTCCGTGTGACGGACCTTGAGGCCGAGATAGTCGATCATCGAGATCGGACCGAAGCCTGGCGCGTCGGTGGCGCAGAAATACCCGTCCACATCTTCCAGGCTCAGCCCCGCATCGGCCAGCGCACCGGCCGCGCACTCGGCATGCAGTTGCGGCGTCGACTTGTCCGGCGCCAGGCGGGTGGGGTGTTCGAACGCGCCGGCGATATAGGCGCGGTTACGCAGTGACATGGGGTCTCCCGGTATTCAGTGCGGTGGTCATGAGGTGGTGTTCTCGGTCAGCTGTGCGGCTTCCTTCGCCCGGATCGAGGCCAGGGTCGCCTCATGGCTGGCCCGATCGATCTTGTAGAAGCGCAGGAAGAAAGCCCCGGTCAGGTAGAGCACGGCGATCACAGGGATGTAGAGCTGGACGAGGTGAATGATCACTTCCGGCTCGACACCCGTACGGCGCGCACCATCCGGCATTCCGACAACGGAGAGCATGATGCCGGCGGCGAAAACACCCAGCCCGGACGAGCATTTCTGCATGAAGGAATTGGCCGCATAGAACAGCCCCTCCGCCCGGCGGCCGGTGCGCAGGGAGCTGTCGTCGATGACATCGCCGATCATGGCATGCACCAGGATCGCCGAGGAAATCCCGCACATCGTGTAGATCGCCGACAGGATGAAGAGCGCCGGCAGCAGCATCGGGCTGCCATTCTCAAAAAACAGACCCAGCAGGCGCAGCACATAGGGCGCGCAGGTGAACAGGATCGCGGTCAGCGCCAGCACAAAGGCCGCGCCCTTCTTGCCCAGGGATTTGGACAGGCGGGGCGCGAGGATCAGCGCCAACGTGGCACCCAGCGCCGCGTCGGCCGCCAGGATGGCAAGCTGGCCGGAGGACAGCTCCCAGAACAGCGAGCCGAAATACAGCGCCAGCGCCGAACTGATGCCCAGCCCCGTATATTTCAGCACGCCAAAGCCCAGGATCGCCAGAAAGCCGCGATGCGAGAAAGTCTGGCGCATCAGGTTCAGCGTCTGCAGCGGGTTGCGCCGCTGCGGCGCCGGCAGTTTGCGCATGTACTTGATGCGGTGATGCGTCCCCAGCGTCGACAGGAGCACGGTCGAGATCATGATCCCGGAGCCCAGAATGCCGAAGGGCAGATAGCCGGCCGGATTGGTGATGCCCAGCGGGTGTTCCGGCGTTGGCGGGAACAGCAGGGCCAGCGACAGGACATAAAGACCGATCCCGCCGATATAGCCGAAGAAGAAGCGATAGCCCGCAATCGTGGTGCGCTCGTCGTAATCCGTTGCCAGTTCCGGCGCCAGCGCCGAGCTGGGGATTTCGTAGAGCGTGATGAAGGTGCGCACCGCCGAGGCCAGGATCACCAGATAGAGGAAGAGACCGGTTCCCTCGAGCCCCTCCGGCGGCAGCCACAGGAAAAAGAAGGAGAGCGAGGCCGGGATCGCCGAGAGATACATCAGCGGGTGGCGGCGCCCCCATTTGGTGCGCAGATTGTCGGAGATCTGACCCACGATCGGGTCGGAGAAGGCGTCGATGACCAGCGCCACCATGATCGCCGCAGAGACCAGTGCGGCCGGGGCACCCACCACGAAATTATAGTAGTAGAGAAGGAAGACCCGAAAGGCCAAGTCCTTGATACCATACGCCATCGAGCCCAGACCGTAGAGAAACTTGGTCTGGAACTTCAGGGGCGGCGGCGCCGCGGGTGAAACTGTCTCAGTCATTTGTCCTCCACAGACATGTGCGGAAGGACAGACACTGACGGCCCCGTCATCGGTGTCGCCCTCCTCCCCGTTTCACGTGTCGCGCCGTTTTCGGCGTCTTGGTCGTGGCCGGCCCAGCACCGGCCCTGAAAACTCAGTCGGCGCCGGCTGTTTCCGCGATTTCGCGGACCGTGTCGGCGATATCCCCGTACGTCTCCAGCGCGGCTTCCTTGAGCTGCGGGATCGAGTAATCGGGGAAGATGGGATCGGAAATATTGCGGTATTCGCGCATGTGCTGGCGCGCCACGGTGACCTTATGCACCTCGGTCGGACCGTCGGCGATCCCCATCACGAAGGAGCCGATCACCTGCGCGGCAAACGGCATTTCCGGCGATACGCCCAGCGAGCCGTGAATGTGCAGGGCGCGGCCGGCTATGTCGCGATAGACCTTGGGCATCAGCGCCTTGATGGCGGCGATATCCTTGCGGACCTTCTTGTAGTCCTTGTACTTGTCGATCATCCAGGCCGTCTTGAGCACATAGAGACGGAATTGCTCCAGCTCCATATAGCTGTCGGCGATCTGCATCTGTACGGCCTGTTTGTCGGCGATCACACCGTCGCGCGTGCGCCGGCTGGCCGCCCGGCGGCACATCAGATCCAGCGCCCGCTTGCACGCCCCCACCGTGCGCATGGCGTGGTGGATCCGGCCGCCGCCCAGACGCGTCTGGGAGATCACGAAGGCACCGCCGCGCTCACCCAGGAGATGATCCTTCGGCACGCGCACATCGGTATAGCGGACATAGCCTTCCGACCCCTCCTGCTGGCCGTAGACGGCAACATCGCGCACGATCTCCACGCCGGGCGTCTTCGTCGGAACGATGAACATCGACATGCGGCGATAGGGATCGCCATCGGGGTCCGTCACCGCCATGACGATCAGGAATTCGGACCATTTGGCATTGGTGGAGAACCATTTCTCGCCATTGATCACCCATTCGTCGCCATCCTCGACGGCCGAACAGGTGAACAGAAGCGGGTCGGACCCGCCCTGCGGCTCGGTCATGGAGAAGGCGGATACGATCTCGTTGTTCAACAGCGGCCGAAGATACTTCGCCTTCTGATCCTCGGTTCCGTAGTGGGCGAGGATCTCGGCATTGCCGGTATCCGGCGCCTGGCAGCCGAACACGGTCGGCGCGAAACCGGACCGACCGAGAATCTCGTTCATCAGACCCAGCTTGACCTGGCCATAGCCTTTGCCGCCCAGCTCCGGTCCGAGATGGCAGGCCCACAACCCCTTCGCCTTCACCTCTTCCTGCAAGGGTTTGACGATGGCGCGGTGCTTCGGATTCTTCACATCGGCAGGATGAAAGCCGAGATGAACGAGCGGTTCGACCTTGTGCTTCACAAAGCTGTCGATCCAGTCGAGCTTCTCCTGGAAGTCCGGCTCGGTCTCGAAATCCCATGCCATGCCACCACCTTCACCGATCCGTTTTCGTATCTTGGGTACGAGCATACCTGTTTTTTGAAAACCGGCAAGACCGCCAGGTTTATAGGATTTTGAATGGGCCGGATGCGGATACGCGCAAGGGACTGTTCAATTTTGAAGACACGGTCCGGTTTTTTCTTGCCTGAAGCCGGTCCGGATGACAAAACCCTGACAGTCGCTCGCCCGCCAATCGCATCGGAACCGGTTTTGTTTTCGCACCGCTCTCCCTTCGCCGATCAGCAAGCCAGGTCTTCGAACCCGGTTTTCGAGCACGCCGTCCGCCGCCGGTCGACGCCGGACACCTGAACCCGATCCGATCACACAAAGAACGAGAGAACCTCCATGCGTGATGCCGTCATCGTCTCCACCGCCCGCACCCCGATCGGCAAGGCCTATCGCGGCGCCTTCAATGCCACGCCTTCGCCGACCCTGGCCGGTCACACCATCGCCGCAGCCGTCGAACGCGCCAAGATCGATCCGGCCGAAGTCCAGGATGTGGTCTACGGCGCCGCCCTGCAGCAGGGCGTGCAGCACACGATCGGCCGCACGGCGGCCCTGCGCGCCGGCCTGCCGGTCACCGTGGCCGGCATGTCGATGGACCGCCAGTGCTCCTCCGGCCTGATGACGATCGCGACGGCCGCCAAACAGGTCATCGTCGACCGGATGGACGTCGTTGTCGCCGGCGGCGTCGAGTCGATCTCCATGGTGCAGACCAAGGACATGCGCGTCGCGCCGGATCCGGCACTCGTCGCCATGCACAAGGACATCTACATGCCGATGCTGCAGACCGCCGAAGTGGTCGCCAAGCGCTACGGCATCTCGCGGGACCGCATGGACGAGTACGGCCTGCAGTCGCAGCAGCGCACCGCCGCCGCCCAGGCCGCCGGCAAGTTCGACGACGAGATCGTGCCGATGAAGTCGACCAAGATCGTTGTCGACAAGGCCACCGGCGAAACCTCGCAGCAGGAGGTTTTCCTCGAAAAGGATGAGGGCAATCGTCCCGAGACCAATCTGGAAGGCCTGCAGAGCCTGAACACCGTGGTCGAAGGCGGCACGATCACCGCCGGCAATGCCTCGCAACTGTCCGATGGCGCATCGTCCTGCGTGGTGATGGAAGCGGAACTGGCAGCCAAGCGCGGCCTGGCGCCGCTGGGCCGCTATATGGGCATGGCCGTGGCCGGCACCGAGCCGGACGAAATGGGTATCGGTCCGGTCTTTGCGGTTCCGAAACTGCTCGAGCGCTTCGGACTCAAGGCCGACGATATCGGCCTGTGGGAGCTGAACGAGGCCTTCGCCGTCCAGGTGCTGTACTGCCAGGACAAGCTGGGCATTCCGGCCGACAAGCTGAACGTCAATGGCGGCGCGATCTCGATCGGCCACCCCTACGGCATGTCCGGTGCTCGCATGGTCGGCCACGCCCTGATCGAGGGCAAGCGCCAGGGCGCCAAATACGTCGTCATCACCATGTGCGTCGGTGGCGGCATGGGCGCAGCGGGCCTGTTCGAAGTCCTCTAGGCGCGGCTTCGGCACAAATGAAGAAGGCGCGCGGGTCCGGCCCGCGCGCCTTTTCTTGTTCCTGGGTATGGGAGGGACATCACCCTACCCGGCGCGGCTGGCCTTCTTGCGCTCGTGCTCTTTCAGCCAGACCTTGCGGATGCGGATCGACTGGGGGGTCACCTCGACGAGTTCGTCGTCATTGATGAATTCCAGCGCGTATTCCAGCGTCAGGCGGACCGGCGGGGTGAGGACGATATTCTCGTCGGTGCCCGAGGCGCGCATATTGGTCAGCTTCTTGCCCTTGGTCGGGTTGGCGATCATGTCCTCTTCACGGGCATTCACGCCGATGATCATGCCTTCATAGACTTCCACGCCATGGCCGATGAACAGCTTGCCGCGTTCCTGCAGGTTGAACAGGGCGAAGCCCAGCGCCTTGCCGTCGATCATCGAGACAATCGCGCCATTGTGACGCTGGCCCAGCTCGCCCTGGCTGCGCGGACCGTAATGGTCGAAGGTGTGGAACATCAGGCCGGAGCCCGACGTCAGGGTGAGGAATTCCGAGCGGAAGCCGATCAGGCCGCGGGTCGGAACGATATAGTCGATCCGCACCCGGCCATTGCCGTCCGGCACCATGTTCTTCATCTCGGCCTTGCGCTGGCCGAGGCGTTCCATGACGGCGCCCTGGTTCACTTCCTCGACATCGACGGTGAGGCTCTCGAAGGGCTCCAGCGTCTCGCCATTTTCTTCCTTCAGCACCACGCGCGGCCGGCCCACGGCCAGCTCGAAGCCCTCGCGGCGCATGGTCTCGATCAGGATGGAGAGGTGCAGTTCGCCACGCCCGGAGACGGTGAACTTGTCGGCATCGTCCTGCTGCACGACTTTCAGCGCCACATTGTGGATCAGCTCGCGGTCGAGACGGTCCTTGATATTGCGCGAGGTCACGAACTTGCCTTCGCGGCCGGCAAACGGGCTGTCATTGACCTGGAAGGTCATCGACAGGGTCGGTTCGTCGACCGAGAGCGGCGGCAGCGCCTCGACATGCTCCGGATCGCACACCGTGTCGGAGATTTTCAGATCCTCGATACCGGTGAAGGTGATGATATCGCCGGCCTGGGCGCTGTCGCGCTCGACCTTTTCCAGACCGTGGAAGCCGAAGATCTGCAGGATCTTGCCCTTCACCTTGCGGCCATCGGCCTTGGCGACGGTGACAAGCTGGTTCTTCTTCACCCGGCCGCGGGCAACACGGCCGATGCCGATCACGCCGGTGAAGGAGGAATAGTCGAGCGCCGAGACCTGCAGCTGCAGCGGGCCGTCCGGATCGACATCCGGCTTCGGCGTGTGCGCCGTGATCATCTCGAACAGCGGCTTCATGTCGGTGCCGGTCTCACCGGCCTCGTTCGATGCCCAGCCTTGCAGGGCGGAAGCATAGACGACCGGGAAGTCGAGCTGGTCCTCATTGGCGCCCAGACGGTCGAACAGGTCGAAGGTCTGGTCGACAACCCAGTCCGGACGGGCGGAGGGGCGGTCGGCCTTGTTGACGACGACGATCGGCTTCAGGCCGCGCGCCAGCGCCTTCTTCGTCACGAAGGAGGTCTGCGGCATCGGACCGTCGACCGCATCGACGAGCAGCAACACGCCATCGACCATGGACAGCACGCGCTCAACCTCGCCGCCGAAATCGGCGTGGCCGGGCGTATCGACGATATTGATCGACCAGTCACCCCAGGTCACCGCGGTATTCTTGGCCAGGATGGTGATTCCGCGTTCCTTTTCCAGGTCGTTGGAATCCATCATCCGTTCGGACACATTGGCCCGTTCGCCCAGCGTACCGGACTGTTGCAGCAATTGGTCGACCAGCGTGGTCTTGCCGTGGTCGACGTGCGCCACGATGGCGATGTTGCGCAGCTTGTCGAGGGACGCGCTCATGGGCTCTACTTTTCCTGTGGTGAAAGGGCGCGCCCTCATACGCTGTGAGGCGCGGGCTGGCCAGTGCTTATTCCGTGGCAGGGCTTATCCGGTGCCGGTATTATTCCGGTGTCGCTTCCGTGCGGGCTGCCGGCCGGCCGGGCAGGCGCAGGGCCGGCAGGTAGTGCCAGACGAGGCTGGCCAACGCCGATACGACGAGCGCGGCGAAGAAGACAATCAGGAAGACCCGGCGCGTCCGTTCGGAAACCGTGGCCTCGATATCGGCCAGCGGCACGACAGACACGAAATACCAGTCCGGGCCGGCGACGCGGCTGAAGGCGATCATCTGTCCCAGCGCCTCGGCGCGCACAATGCCGCGCGGCCGCGGATCGTTGGCGAGATAGCCGGCCAGCGCGGCCGGGTCGACGCGGACGTCATCACCCTCTGCAGCCGGACGCCCGCGGGCGATCACCTGGAGTTCCCGTCCCAGCATCAGATTGACACCGCCCGCCGGCGGCTCTTCCAGGGCGCTTGCAAGGTGGTCGTTCATCATGATCGAGGTCCCGAACGCGCCCAGAAGGACATCGCCGTCCAGAACCGGCTTGCGGCAGGCCGTCGCCGAGCGCTCGCCCGCATCACGATAGACGAAGCGCGACAGCTGGGTGCACTGCATCACGCCGTCCGGATTGGTCTCGCGCGAGAACAGGCGCGGATCCTCGTCCGCCTGCAGCGGGAAGTCGGCCGGTGCCTCGAACCGGTAGAATTCCAGCCGGTCCTCGCGTTCGGGCGCAAACATCACCATCCGGCGGTCGGGGGTGAAATAATAGAGGCTGGAGAATTGCTGCAACCAGGCCTCGCCGACCGTACGCACGACATGAAGCCCCGCCAGATACCGCCGCTGCTCTTCCAGGGTCATGGCTTCGCCATCGCCGAGGAAGGCACCGATCCCGTAGGCGTTATCGCCGCCATCGAGATCCACACCCTCGAACAGCTCCGGCGCGCTGCGGCGGGTGCCGTCGCCATGGGGCGGAAAGAAGCGGTCGAACTCGGCCTCGACCTCTTCATCGCCCAGCGTTTCGAGCCGGCGCACAAAGGCGGACTCTGCCGCGAGGATGAAGGTCTCGGCCCGGTCGAACACCGCCTGCTCGCGATCGCCGCGCATGCGGATATAGGTCTGCAGGGTTTCCGCGCGCGCCGCATGCAGCACATCGCCGAGTATGCCCTGAACGCACGTCGCCGCCACAGCGGCAAGAGCCGCTGCGATGACAATATGCATCACAGCGATGACGAGGTTTCTGACCAGCACCGGCGCCTCCAGATATCGTCTATACACAAAGCAAAGCGGCCCGTGCGTGATATTTGATGAGCGCGTTTTTCAGCGGCTTTCGGGCGTGTCGGGCATGGTGTCCGCGAGCCGCCTGACGAGGGCACAAAAATCGGTCTGATCGGACGGCGCCAGCACCGCATTTGCCGCTTGGGCGACCGCTTCAACATGCGGACGCAGGCGCTGGTAGAGCGCGTCGCCCTTCTCCGTGAGATAGAGGTGGCTGACGCGGCCATCGACCTGCGAGGCCTCGCGCACCAGAAGGCCGGCCAGCAGCAGCGCCTTGGTGGCACGGCTGACGATCCCCTTGTCCATTGGCGTCATCGCCACGACCTCGACGGCGGTCCGGCCCGGCCGTTCCGCGATCGCCGCCAGCACCCGCCATTGCGACAGGTTGAGATCGCCCTCGCGCCGCACGATCTCGGCCGTGCGCCGTGAAATCAGGTCGGCCAGCACCGTGACCTGGTAGGGCCAGTAGCTGTCCAGCTGGATGGCATCGCCCGGTGTGGCGGCAGACAGGGATCGCGGTTCACTCATGCCATCATTTTAGTTGCGATCACAACTTGACGCAATAGCAACCAAACGCGTATTGTCCGGCTCCAATGGGCGTCGTGACGGCCTGTCAGGCCTTCGGCGCGGAACCCCAACCCCTGGAGACGAAACATGGCAGACCTGTTCGAAAACCCGATGGGCCTTTGCGGCTTCGAGTTCGTCGAGTTCACGGCGCCGGAACGCGGCCTCATCGAACCCGTCTTCAAGACGATGGGCTTCACCCACATCGCCAATCACCGCTCCAAGGACATCGAGCTGTGGCGCCAGGGCGATATCAATTTCCTGATCAATTACGAGCCCGGCACGCCGGCCGCCTTCTTCGCCGCCGAGCACGGCCCGTCTGCCTCGGGCATGGGCTTCCGCGTCAGGAATGCCAAGCGCGCCTACGCCATGGCCCTGGAAAAGGGCGCCCAGCCCGTCGAGACCGAAACGCGCGTCTCCGAGCTGCGCCTGCCGGCCATCCGCGGCATTGGCGGCGCGACGGTCTATCTGATCGACCGGTTCGAGGACGGCAAGTCGATCTATGACATCGACTTCGAATACATCGAGGGCGTCGACCGCCACCCGAAGGGCTGCGGCTTCAACGTGATCGATCACCTCACCCACAATGTCTACAAGGGCCGGATGGACTACTGGGCGAAGTATTACGAGGACCTCTTCAACTTCCGCGAGATCCGCTATTTCGACATCAAGGGCGAGTATACCGGGCTCCTGTCGCGCGCCATGACCGCCCCGGACGGTCTGATCCGCATCCCGCTGAACGAGGAGAAGTCGGACGGCGTCGGTCAGATCGAGGAGTATCTGCGCGAGTACAAGGGCGAAGGCATCCAGCACATCGCCTTCTCCTGCGACAATCTCATCGAGTGCTGGGACCGGCTGAAGGAATGCGGTGTGGAATTCATGACCCCGCCGCCGGACACCTATTACGACATGCTGGACGAGCGCCTGCCGGGCCATGGCGAACCGGTCGCCGAATTCCAGAAGCGCGGCATCCTGCTCGACGGCACGACCGAGGGCGGCAACCCGCGCCTGCTGCTGCAGATCTTCGGTGAGAAGGCCATCGGCCCGATCTTCTTCGAGTTCATCCAGCGCAAGGAAGACGAAGGCTTCGGCGAGGGCAATTTCAAGGCCCTGTTCGAATCGATCGAGCGCGACCAGATCAAGCGCGGCGTGCTGAAGACGAAAGAAACGGAAAACGCGTAGGCGGGCTTCAGGGACATGTACCTTGGGTACGTGTCCCCGACCCGGCGCGCCCCCCTTTCCCATCAAGGGGAAGGATGAAATGTCCCGGGACACGTACCCCAGGTACCTGTCCCTCATGAGGAGGCAGACATGAGCGTCAATCTCAAGCGCATCCACCACGTTGCCTATCGCTGCAAGGACGCCAAGGAGACCGTCGAGTTCTACCAGCGCGTTATGGGCATGGATTTCAAGCTGGCCATCGCCGAGAACGAGGTTCCCTCGACCAAGGCGCCGGACCCCTACATGCACGTCTTCCTGGACGCCGGCATGGGCAATGTCCTGGCGTTTTTCGAACTGCCCAACTCGCCGGAGATGGGCCGTGACGGCAATACGCCGGAATGGGTCCAGCACATCGCCTTCGAGGTCGAGGACATGGACACCCTGCTGGCCGCCAAGGCGCATATCGAGGCCGAAGGCCTGGACGTGCTCGGCCCGGTCAATCACGGCATCTTCAAGTCAATCTACTTCTTCGACCCGAACGGCCACCGTCTCGAACTGGCGGCCAATACCGGCACCGAAGAACAGATGGCCGAGCTCAAGCGCGTCGCTCGTCCGATGATCGACGAATGGAGCCAGACCAAGCGCGCGCCCAAGCACGCCGCCTGGCTGCACGAACAGGACTAGGGCTCTCTCCAGCCCTGACCCGAAACGCCCCGGTGCCCTCCCGCCGGGGCGTTTTCGTTTCCGGATTTATTTGAACGCCGCCGCCGCTTTCAACGCATCGACATCCGGGGCGTATTGCATGGCGGCCTCGGCCCGGGCCAGCGCCTCGCGGCTCATGGCGCGCGCCGGTTCGCCGAATACGGTCTCATCGACCGCGACAAGAACGCCGAGCGCCCTTTGCAGGCTGATCCCGACTTCCACCCGGTCCGCACCGTCACGGGCGACCGGACGGAAAGCGTTGGTGACCAGCACGGCCGGGTCCGGCGGCGCCATGAAGACACGATCGGCGGGATCGTCCGCGCGCGCATCGAACAGGCCGCACATCCGGGTCAGAAGACGGGTCATGGCCGTGATCGCCGACAGGGCCGAGCCGCTGTCATTGACGGCGTCGGACAGCGCGCGCGAGGCGATCTCCGCCAGCATGTCCAGGCCGAAGGCGGGGTCCTCCTCCAGCGTGCGGCTCGGGGCCGTGATGATCTGTTCCAGCACCGCGTCGCCGATCTCCCCGCCGCCCGTGACATGGGCAGCCGGTTCGCCCGGCCCGACATAGCTGCCCGGAGGCGACAGGATGTAGATGCGCGCATCGGCCTTCTCGGCAATCGCCTGCAGGGCCGCCACATCGATGGTCTGCACATGCCCGGCCCGCGCCGGGCAGAGCGGGCGCGCGCCGTCGGGGATATCGCCAAGCCGGCTGGCACCGAGATTGGGGCAGCCCTCGGCCCGTCCGAGCGCTTTCTCCGTCGCGGCCTCGATCACGGCGATGGCTTCCTCCACGCCGCCGAAACCGGACAGCCGGTGGATCCAGCGGATCAGCATCACCACGACATGGACGACGAGCAGAAGGGTCAGCGCGAGCAGAACGACGACCGCCGCCTCGCCATACAGGCCCGAATTGACGCCGATCAGGCCCAGCAGGCTGAACAGGAAGGCGCCGACAAAGGTCGAGATCGCGGTCTGGGCGGTGCGGTCCTGCGTCAAGAGCGGACGCGCGCGGGGCGTTGCCGAACTGGCGGCCGCCTGGAAGGCGGAAAACATCGTCGCCATCGAGAAGATGGCAACGGCCAGCATGCTGGAGGCCAGGATATTCAGGGTCGCGGCCAGCGCATCGATCTTGACCAGCGCGACCCAGCCATCGGGCAGATAGCCGCCGATCACCGGCGCCACGCCGACCGCCAGAACGGCGGCCACGGCATAGATGGCCGGCAGGAACCAGATCGATTGCCAGATGCGGCGAAGATAGAAGGTCAGCATGCTCCCCACTCTAGCGTAACGCAGCCGCCCACTGCGGGTTCCCGCAAGATTGATCAACCCGCCGCTTTCCGTCAGATTTTCCACTATGTGGCGCACCATCCTCCTCTCGGCCGCAGCGCTCGCGCTGGCGGTCTTTGCCTTGGAATGGCTTGAATACCGGTTCTGGGCACGCACGATCGGTATCGAGGCCTTTATCGCCATTGTCGGCGCGGCGTGTATCACGCTGGGCATGTGGCTGGGCGTGCGGCTGACGCGGCAGGCCCCGCCCGCCCCCTTCCAGCGCAATGACGCCGCGCTGGCCGCGCTGGGCATCACGCCGCGCGAATACGACGTGCTGCTGGCCATGACGGCCGGTGACGGCAACAAGGCAATGGCCCGCACGCTGGGCGTTTCGCCCAACACGGTGAAGACGCATATCGCCCGCCTCTTCGACAAGCTGGACGTCTCCAGCCGCGTGCAGGCGCTGGAGCGTGCCCGGCTTCTCAGACTGATCCCCGGTACCGGCGATGCGCAAGGCGACATGGCGGACAGCAGACCGCATCCGGACGGGTGAATTCCGCCCGATCACCCATCGGGGTGACGACGGGGCGATCCGGCAAAGGCAGGACATCCCGGTCAAGTGAACGCCAGAACCAGGGGGTATCCCGTCATGGCACGCATCGTCCTCACCTTCGGCATCATTGCCGGTCTCATCGTCTCGCTTCTGATGGTCATCGGCATGACCCTCCTGGCCGGCCCCGACGGGGTCGGCTCGGAGACGGCCGGCTATCTGACCATGCTGCTGGCGCTCGCCTTCATCTTCGTGGCGATCAAGCGCCATCGCGACATCAATCTGGGCGGAGTGATCCGCTTCTGGCCGGCGCTGGCGACCGGGCTCGGCGTCGCGGTCATTGCCGGCCTGTTCTACGTCATCACCTGGGAGATCTATTTCAACATGACGGGCGGCGCCTTCATGGACGCCTACATCACCGCCCAGATCGACGGCCAGCGCGAGCGCGGCCTCACCGCCGGCGAACTTGCCGCCTACGAGACCAGCCTGCGCCAGTCGATGGCACTTTATGCCAACTGGTGGTTCCGCATGCCGGTCACCTTCACCGAGATCTTCCCCGTCGGCGTGCTGGTCAGCCTCGTCTCTGCTGCCATCCTGCGCAATCCGAACGTCCTGCCCCGCCGCGCCTGAGACATCCTCAGGCGGTCGCCAAGCCTGCCAGAAGGCTGTCCAGACGGTCATAGCTGGCCCCGGCGCCTTCCCGCATCGGGCTGGCCGCCACGATGTCGCGGGCTTCGGTGCTTTCATAGGTGATGGTGATCTCGAAGGTCGTCACACCGGCCGCCTCGGTCAATCGCGTCGTGACGATGGCCGAGCCAGGATACCAGCTCATGTCGAACTGCTCCGTGTGCACGATCAGGTCCGGCCGCTCGATTTCCAGATAGCGCCCGCCCATGCCCATGTCTTCGCCGCGCTCGGCATGAGTCCAGACATAACGATAGAGGCCGTCCTCCTGCAGGTCGATCTCGCAGACTGACAGGATCCAGCCGTCCGGCCCCAGCAGCCAGCGCTTGACCAGGTGCGGCTCGGTAAGCGCCCGGAAGACCAGCGCGCGCGGCGCATCGAAACGGCGGGTCATGACAAGCTCGCGCTCGCCCTTCGGGGCGACCTCAAGTGTGTGTCGATACATGGGATTTCCTCCAGAAAGTTTGTGATCAGTGGTCGCGGGGGCCGGGCTCGTGGCCGGCCTTCATGTCGTCGAGCAGATCGTCGAGAGCCCGGAAGCGGGCATCCCAGAGCTTGCGGAATTCCTCCAGCCAGTACGTCGCCTGGGCCAGCGTCTCGGGCTGTATCCGGCAGGGACGCCGCGTCCCGTCACGGCTCCGGGTAATCAGCCCGGCCTTCTCGAGCACTTTGAGATGCTTGGAAATCGCCGGCTGGCTGAGCGTGAAGGGCTCGGAGAGCTCCATCACCGTCGCTTCGCCGCTGGCGAGCCGGGCGAGAATGGCCCGCCGGGTGGGATCGGCCAGAGCCGTAAAAGTCGCGTCGAGATCCGACATATTTCACCAATTGGTTATATATCTGATTGGTGAAATATATGACAAGCCTGCATCCGTCAACCCGGTCCGGCCCCGAAATTGCAAACAAAACCTTAACGGCCGCGCGTGTTGCAATTCGGGCCGCGGCGTACAAGGCTAAGGGGATGACGAAGATGGCGAACGAACAGACCCTCACCGAAGACGAGCACAAGACCATGCGCATCCTGTGGGACCGCGGCGGTGCGTCTGTGGGCGAGCTGTCGGTTGCGACCCGCCGTCCGGCCGGCGAGACCCTCGCCATGCTGCAGCGCCTGCGCCGCAAGGGCGCCGTCGACCGGCACCGCACCGCGCGCGAGATCGTTTATCGTCCCTGCCTCAATCGCGAGACCGCCCGCACCCACGCCCTCGGCCGCCTTCTGACGGCCGATGCGCCGGCGAATGATACCGGGCTGGGCGTGGTCGTGCTGCGCGAATGCGATGTCGACCCGCAGGACTGGGCCGACCTGCAGGCCGAGATCGCCGAGAAAGCTGCGGCGCGGCGCTAATTCGCGCTCAGGAAAGCCCGCACATCCTCCAGCGTCCGGTCGGGCGCTTCCTCGTGCGGGATGTGGCCGAGATCGTCATAGACGACGAGCTGCGCATCCGGCATTGCCGCCTCGAAACGGGCGGCGTGATCGACCGGCACCATCGCATCGCGGCCGCCCCACAGGATCATCGCCGGCACCGTCACCCGCGCGAGATCCGCCTCGGGTGCCGGCAGGGTGAAGACTTCCAGCCGCTCGACCAGCGCCTCGCCCACACCCTCGCCCTGCATCAACCCGTGCACACGGCCCGGCAGGTCCGGGTCCATGCGCGTGGGATCGCCGAACAGCGCCGCCGTCGCGCCGGCAACGACCGGCTGCGGGCCCTGGGTGAGGTAGAAGCGCACACCGACCGGCACATCGACCGGTTCCTCGGTAACGCCATTGATCGAGAAACCGCCCGGCGCGACGAGGACGAGTTTCTCGACCCGATCGCCATGATCGGCGGCATAGCGCCAGGCGACCAGACCGCCGAGTGAATTGCCCACCAGCGTCGCGCGATCGATATCCATCGCGTCCATCAGACCGCCCAGGAATTCGACCGTTTGCGGCACGGAGTAGCGCGCCTGCGGATCCGGGCCGGTCAGGCCATGGCCCGGCAGGTCCATGCGCACGACGCGGTAGTTGGCGGAAAGCGCGTCCGCCCAGTCATCCCAGCTCTCCAGCGAGAAAGAGAAGCCGTGGATCATCACGAGGACCGGTGCGTCGTCCGGTCCCTCGACGCGCACCCGCGCCGTGACACCGTCAACATCGACCAGCCGGTCCTGCGCACTCCACCAGGGCGAGTCGATCGCCGCTTCCGGGGCCGGCTCTGAGCCGCCACGTCCGAAGACGAACCAGGCGATCCCGGCGACCAGGGCCAGCAGGAGAAGAATGAGACCAAGCGTGCGCATCATGACGGGAGCTCCGGGCGGGAGAAAGGGAATGGCCGGCACTGCAGATCGCAGCGCCGGCCCAGTCTGGCAGCTTTCGGGCGAGCCGGGGAGGGATCGGCCCGCCCTGGCTGTGCCTAGTAGCGGAACGCGATGGTTCCGGTGATCGTCATCGGATTGCCGTAGTAGGCGGTCAGCGTGCCCGCCTGACCCAGCTCCGGTGCAAAGGTCGTGTTGTTGACGAAGTCATAGCCGGCGACGATGTATTCCTCGTCCGTCAGGTTGCGGCCATGAATGCCCAGCTGCCAGCGATCGTCGGCGCTGTCCCACACCACGGAGGCGTTGAACAGCGTGTAGGCTTCCTGGTCGAGCGCCTCGAAAGGCACTTCGAACTGGGTCGAGTCGCCGCGATGGCTCACCGTGCCCAGCATGGTCAGGTCGCCGCCCGCGAACGGCGTCATGTAGGTCAGCGTGGCGCTGGCCGTCATGTCCGGCGTGTTCTGGATTTCCACATCGTCGGAAATGTCGACACCGAAGGCGTTGATGAACTGGTCGTACTGACCGTCCAGAATACCGACGGCCCACACAAGGTTCAGATTGTCGCCCGGGGTGAAGAGATCGTCGGCAATGTCCAGCATGCCTTCATACTCGATGCCCTGGATGGTGGCGGCACCGGCATTGGTCGTCACGCCCGTGAAGGAGTCGTTGATACCGTCCCCATCCGTGTCGATCCCGACCGAACCCGGCACCTGTACGTCGGTATAGTCCATGTAGAAATAGGCCAGCGCGTGACGGTAGCGGCCATTCTCGTACTTCCAGCCGATCTCGTAGCTATTCACGATCTCCGGGTCGAAGCTCATGAACTCGTAGATGTCGTCCTCGTCTGCAGCCACAGTCACGCCGGACGGGCAGTAGCTCGGCGGCGCCAGGGGATTGAGCGTCAGGCCGACACAATCCTGGTTCAGGTCCGGTGCACCCGTGGTCTGGGCGCGCGGGTCGAAACCGCCGCCCTTGAAGCCGCGGCTGAAGGTTGCGTAGAAATTATTCTCCGCATCCGGCTGCCAGGCCAGCGAGACCGACGGGCTGAAATCATCCCAGGAATTGGTATCCAGGAAGTCAGAGGTCGGATTTCCGAACTGGACGCCCGAACCGCCGAAATACTCCGAGAAACCGCCCAGATAGGTGCGGCGCAGAACGCGCGAGGTGCGCTCGTCTTCGGTGTAGCGGCCGCCCACCGTCAGGCTCAGCTGGTCGGTGAGATCATAGGTGAAGTTGGCGAACAGCGACCAGGTCTTGGTGTCCACATCGCCATAGGTCTGGGCGTTGAGGCCGGCTATCGTCGTGTCCAGCAGCACGTCGAACACGGTGTAGGCGCTGGCGTCGAGATAGTAGTAGCCGATCACACCGTTCAGGCGCTCGCTGGAATAGAGCAGCTGGAGTTCTTCGGAGAACTGCTCGTTCTCGTAGATCGCCGGCACGTCGAAATCGCCTTCCGGCAGGCTGTCGAAATCGATCGGCGTGACCGAAGCATCTTCACGGCTGGACAGGATATTGCGCACCGTGAAGTGCTCGTTGATTTCCCATTCCGCCGTCAGCGAGAGGCCTTCGGCCTCGACGCTCTGCCGGACCACATCCAGACCGGCGCGGGTGTCGAAAACATCGTCCAGCACCGGATAGCTCGGCGTATAACCCGTCGCGGTCGGGATCAGGCGGTGGCCGCCGCGCGGATTGGACTCGTCCTCGACGCGGTCATAGGCGAGACGGAAGAACAGGTCGGGCGCCGGCTCCCATTCCGCGCTGACGCGATAGCCCAGCACGTCCTTGTTGTAGTTGTCCTGGCCGGTATAGAGATTGTCGCCGAAACCGTCGCGCTGCAGGTTGGCCACGGCGCCGCCGACGCGGAAGGTGTCGGTCAGCGGTACGCTGCCGGACACGATCTGGTCGAGCTGGTTGTAGGAACCGACATTGACGCGGGCATTCAGGGTCGGTGCATCCGGATCGAGGCGGCTGGTGACGTATTTGACGGCACCGCCGACCGTGTTGCGGCCGTACAGGGTGCCTTGCGGGCCGCGCAGCACTTCGATCCGCTCGACATCATAGATGTCCAGAACGGCCGATTGCGGGCGGTTGAGATAGACGTCGTCGACATAGATGCCGACACCGGCCTCGAAGCCGGCGACCGGGTCCTGCTGGCCGATACCGCGGATGAAGGCGGTCAGCGTCGAATTGGTGCCGCGGGAGACTTCCAGCGTGACGTTCGGCGTGACTTCCGCCACGGCGGTAATGTCGATGGCGCCGGTGCGCTCGAGCTCGGCACCCGACAGGGCGGAGACCGAAAGCGGCACATCCTGCAGCGTTTCCTCGCGGCGGCGGGCGGTGACGGTGATGACGTCGCGGGTTTCGGCCGCGCCGGCATCGTCCTGGGCCAGGACCGGCGCCGAAATCAGCGCGGCCGAGGCGACCGTGCTCGCAAGGAGGACGGCTTTGGTGATCGTTTTCTTCATGACGAGAAACTCCCCTCGATATGTTCTGGGTGGGTGACGCCGGCCTGGACCTGGCTGGCGAATTGCTGGACCGCTTCGGCGAACTCTTCGGGTTGCTCGAGATGCGGTGCGTGCCCGGATTGGGCGAAGGCCTTGCCCTGCGCGTTCGGCAAGGTGTCGACGAGATACCGGCTCGTGGCGGGGTCGTAGGCCTGGCTGGCCTCTCCCCAGGTCACGAGAACCGGCAGAGACATGGCGGGCAGGGCCGGACGGAAATCCTGTCCAGCCATGGATTCCCAGAGGGCCGCCATGGCTTCGGCGTCGCACTGGTGCAATTCCACCAGCACGCGCTGAATGAGATCCGGATCGCGGCTGGCGCGATCGCGGGAGAAGATGTGGCGCACAAAGGCGGCCGCATAGGCCGGCCAGTTCGAGCGCATCGCCTCGAGCGCGCGCTGGCTGCCGGCCGTATCCATGCCGCTGGACATGCCCAGCGACCAGTCGTCCGTGTTGAGAATGCGCGGGCTCATATCCTCGACGACGAGGCCGGCCAGTCGTGCAGTTCCGTGCCGTGCAATCAGGCTCCAGAGCACCTGGGCCCCCATCGACCAGCCCAGCGCGACAACGCGGGTCACCTCCAGCGCGTCCAGCAGCACGACGAGGTCGTCGGCCAGCGCGTCGATATCCGGACGGCCGGGCCCTGCCGGCGTCTGCCCGTGGGCCCGCAGGTCCGGAACGATGACGCGGAAATCCTGTTTCAGGAGGTCGACGACGGGATCGAAAAACCGTCCGGAAGCCGCCCAGCCATGCACGAGCAGCAGGACCGGCCCCTGCCCGGCATCCCGGTAGGCCATGTCCGTCCCATCCGGCAGTGCGAGGCTTTTCAGCACCCCGTCACGGCCGGCCGGATTGTCCGAGCGGATATTCAGCACGGTTCCGACAACTCCTGGATCCTCCCCCGCCCTGGCTTTCATGCCATATTGCGTGGGAAGCAATTTTGTGAAAACTGAATCATATGTCAACTTTGAACACGACACCGACGGCGAAAAAGCCGAAGACCGCGCGCGGCCAGCGCACCCGGGCGAAGCTGCTGGATGCGGCTGAAGGGGCTTTCGGGGAAGGCGGATTCCACACCACATCGATCGGCGACATCACGCGCCGGGCGTCGGTGGCTCTGGGCACCTTCTACGTCTATTTCGATTCCAAGGACGAGATTTTCCGCGCCCTCGTCGCCCATATGGGCGAGATGGTGCGCGGCTGGATCGCCGAACGGGTGAAGGGGGCAAAGGACCGCATGGAGGCCGAGCATCTCGGCCTGGTCGCCTATATCGAGTTCGCCCGCGCCCACCCCAATCTCTACCGCATCATCGAGGAGGCCCAGTTCGTCGCGCCGGACGCCTACAAGGCCCACTATGACAGCTTTGCCGAGCGCTATTGCCGCAACCTCACCGAGGCCGCCGAGCGGGGCGAGATCCGCGAGGGCGACGAGACGGTGCGCGCTTGGGCGCTGATCGGGATGAGCGTGTTTCTCGGTCTGCGCTATGGCATCTGGGACACAGACAGCAGCGCCGAGGACGTCGCCCGCAAGGCCGCCGACCTGATCCGCCGGGGTCTGGAAGCGTGAGCGCGGCCGCCGCGACATCGACCGGCACGGTCCGGACAGAGGTGCGCGGTGGCGTTCTGCGGCTGGTGCTCGACCGGCCGCACCGGGGCAATGCGCTCATCCCGGACCTCTTGGACGCCTGTCTCGATGCGCTGGACACCGCCGGCGATGTCCGCGCTGTCGTGCTGACGGGTGCCGGACGGGCCTTTTCCTCCGGCGGCGATGTCGGGGAATTCCGCGCCCGCGCGGACGACCGCGAGGCGCTGCTGGCCTATTCGGAGCGCGTGGTCGGCACGCTGAACCGGGTGATCCTGCGCCTGCGCACCATGCCCTGCCCGGTCATCGCCGCCGTCAACGGACCGGTGACCGGCGGATCGGTGGGCCTGATGCTGGCCGCCGACATGATCCTCATGGACGCGGCCGCTTTCATCCAGCCCTATTATGCCAGGATGGGCTTTGCGCCGGATGGCGGCTGGACGGCCCTGATGCCGGAGCGTATCGGCCGCGCCCGCACCGCACGCTGGCTCGCCTTCGACGAACGCCTGGACGCCCGCGAGGCGCTGGCCATCGGTCTCATCGACCGGGTCGTGGAAACGGGCGGCATGGATGCGGAGATCGACCGGCAACTCGCCCCGCTCGATCCCGGCCTTGCCCTGACATCCCGGCGCCTGCTCGACGCGCAGATTGCCGGACCGGACCTGGCCGGGCGGCTGGACCACGAAAAACGCGAATTTCTCGACCGTATCGCCCGCGAGGACACAAGAGCGCGCATGAACGCTTTCCTCGCCGGCGCGAAATAGCATGCCCATTCGGGAGGACTGGCATGGACATACTGACCGACATCACGGCGCGCCGCGCCGCGCTGGCCCCTGACGCGACCGCCTTCCACATCGTGGAGACCGGCGAGACGCTGAGCTATGCCGCGCTCGACCGGCGCAGCGCCTGCGCCGCCAGCCTGCTCGCGGCCGACGGGATCGATGCGGGCGACCGCGTCGCCATCCTGTGCCGCAACCGGGTCGAGTTCTTCGAGCTGCTGTTCGCCTGCGCCAAGCTGGGCGCCATCCTGGTGCCGCTGAACTGGCGCATGCCGGCCAGCGAGCTGGACGGGCTGGTTGAAGACTGCACGCCGAAGCTGATCGTTTTTGGCGATGAGGATCGCGAGACCGCGGCGGCACTGGCCCGCACGCACAGCCTTGCCAGCCTCGATCTGGAAACCGGTTATGCCGGCCGCCGCGATGCGCTGGAACCCCATGCCGGCCGCACGGCCTGGCCGGGCGAGGAGCCCTGGTATCTGATCTACACCTCCGGCACGACGGGCCGGCCCAAGGGCGTGATCCAGACCTATCGCATGGCGCTGGTGAACGCGATCAATATCGGCCAGGCGATCGGCCTGCGTCCGGGCGATGCGACACTGAACTTCCTGCCGCTCTTTCACACCGCCGGCATCAACCTTCACACCCTCCCGGTGCTGATAAGCGGCGGCAAGGTGCACATCCTGCCCGGCTTCGACCCGGCCGCAACGCTGGCCCTGATCGATGCCGGCGAGCTGGATGTCTTCATCGGCGTGCCGGCGGTCTATCGCGAACTGACCCTGCATCCCGATTTCGAAACCACCGAACTGACCCGGCTGCGCCACTGGTCCTGCGGCGGCGCACCTCTGCCGGACGTGCTGGTCGAGGCGATGGCCCGCAAGGGGGCGCTGGTGTGCAACGGGTTCGGCATGACCGAGACCGGCCCCACCGCCTTCCTCTCCGACGAGGCCAACGCCCTGCGCAAGATCGGCTCGGTCGGCAAGGCCCAGGTGCTCGTCGAGGCGCGCATTGCCGGACCGGACGGCCGCGCCCTGCCGCCCGGCCAGACCGGCGAGATCCAGTTCTTCGGCCCCGGCCTCACCCCGGGCTACTGGCAGCGCCCGGAGGAAACCGCCGCCCTGTTCACGCCCGATGGCTGGCTGAAGAGCGGCGATCTCGGGCGCTTCGACGATGAGGGCTATTGCTATGTCGCCGGCCGGATCAAGGAGATGTACATCTCCGGCGGCGAGAATGTGTATCCGGCCGAGGTCGAGAATGTGCTGTCCCTCCACCCGACCGTCCAGGAAGCCGCCGTCGCCGGCGTGCCGGACGAGAAATGGGGCGAGGTCGGCTGCGCCCACATCATCCTGCGCCAGGGCCAGAGCGCCGATGCGAAAACCCTGTCGGACTGGTGCCGCGAACGGCTGGCCGCCTACAAGGTGCCGCGCCATTTCCGCTTCACCGACGACCTGCCCCGCACGGCTGCCGGCAAGGTCCAGAAGCATCTCCTGCCCGTGCCCGAGGCGCTCACATGAGCCGCCGCGCCACGCTGGAGAAGACCTTCACCCAGGCCGATTTCGACGCTTTTGCCGCTCTCTCCGGCGACGATAATCCGATCCATGTTGACCCGGACTTCTCGGCCCGCACCCGGTTCGGCCGCACCGTCGCGCATGGCGCGCTCCTGTGCTCGGTGCTGCGCGGCCTGGTCGAGGAGATCGTGCCGGGCGGGCGTCAGATCCGCCAGGCGACCATGTATCCCGCCCCCTCGCCCGCCGGCGAAGCCCTGCGCTTTGAAGCCGAGACGACAGGCGAGACCGCCGACCGGATCACCCTCGCCCTCACCGTGACGCGGCTGGCCGATGGCGAAGTGACCTGCCGCGGCGAAACGGAGGTGGCCCCATGCCGCTGAGCGAAGGCCAGAGCGCACAGACCACGCGCACATTCACCCGCGCCGATATCGACGCCCTGCAGCGCCTGACAGGTGCACCGGACAGCGGCGCCAGCGTCCCCGAAGCGCTGATCAACGGGATGTTCTCCTACCTCCTGGGCGTCGACCTGCCCGGCCAGGGCACGAACTATCTCAAGCAGGAAACCGAGTTTCTCGCCGATGCCCCGCTGGACGCACCGGTGACCGCGACGGTCGAAATCACCCGCCTGCGGCCGGACAAACACCTCGTCGACCTCGCCACCACCTGCCACACCCACGACGGCAAACTGGTCGCCCGCGGCCGCGCCCTCGTGCTGGCCCGCGATGTCGCCGGCGCCTTTGCCTGACTGTCGCTTCTCATCACACTATTCATCACGCTGAGGCGCGCTCTATCTTCCAAGGTAGGCGGCGAGCTCGTCCGGCGTTCCCTTCGGGAAGGCTTCTCTCAGATGGTCGAGGAAGGCCGACACGCGGGCGCTCAGCAGCCGGCGCGTCGGGTAGAGCGTCCACAGCGAGATCTCCGATGCTTCGACATCGGCCCATTGGACCAGCGTACCATCGGCGAGATCGTGGCTGACAAGGGATATCGGCAGGCGTGCGGCTCCCACCCCCACCCGGACGGCATCGCGAACCATGACAAGCGATGACAGGCTGAGGACCGGACTGACGGAAATGCTCGCTCGGCCTGCCTTCGTCACCACGTTCCAGGACCGGGCCTCACTGTCCGGCCCGCGGATGACGGCGGGAACAATCCGGCCATCTGCCGGTCGCGGCAGATCGGGGCTTGCCACAATTACCAGCCGGTCGCGCAGGAAGATCCGGCCGACGAGGCTCTCATCCGGCTCCGGGTTGACCCGGATCACCAGATCATAGGCTTCCTCCACCATATCGACGGCCCGGTCCTCGGTCGTCACCTCGAGCCGGACCTCCGGGTATTTCAGCGCGAAACCGGCCGCCAGCTTTCCCATCGCGGTTTGAGAGAAGAGCAGAGGTGCGCTGATGCGCAACCTGCCGCGCGGACTGTGCCCACCCGAGGCGATCGCGGCGGTCGTCTCATCGATCTCCGTGAGCAGCTTGCTCGTCCGCTCGAACAGCGCGCGCCCCTCCTCGGTCAACTTCAGATCACGCGCACCCCGTTCGAACAGCCGCAGGTCGAGACCCGCCTCCAGTTCCGCCACGCGGCGGGACAATGTCGCCTTGGGACGCCCCGCGGCCCGGGAGGCCTTTCCGAACCCGCCGTGGCGGGCGACCAGATTGAAGTCGGCGAGAGCAAGAAGGTCCATAAACGTTCCACAAATGAGACAGTCTGTCTAAATATAGCGCCTATTGGTGTGAATATGGATCACTAATTTGAGGTCAGGCAAACACCTGAACTCAAGGATCAACACCATGACCATTCTCGTAACCGGCGCGACCGGTAATGTCGGAAGCAATGTCATCGAACAACTCGTTAACCGCGGCGCCGATGTCCGCGCCCTCGTGCGCGAGCCTGCAAAGGCCAGCTTTCCGGCTGGTGTCGATGTCGTCCAGGGCGACCTGCTCGACGTCGGCTCGCTGCGCACCGCCATGAAGGGCGTCTCGACGCTGTTCCTGCTGAACGGCGTCGTCGCCGACGAATTCACCCAGGCGCTGATCGCGCTCAACGTCGCCCGCGAAGCCGGGATAGACCGGATCGTCTATCTCTCGGTGATCCACAGCGACATCTATGTGAATGTCCCGCACTTCGCGGGCAAGTTCGGCGTCGAGCGGATGATCGAGCAGATGGGGATGGGCGCCACAATCCTGCGCCCGGCCTACTACATGGACAACGACATCACGATCAGGGACGCGATCACCGGCTATGGCATCTATCCGATGCCGATCGGCGGCAAGGGCCTGGCGATGATCGACGCGCGCGATATCGGCGAGATCGCCGCGATCGAGCTGATCCGGCGCGTAGCATCCCCTACGCCGCTCCCGCTTTCGCGCATCAATCTGGTCGGGCCCGATGTGCTGACCGGCGCGAGCGCGGCTGCCATCTGGAGCGACGTTCTCGGCCGCGAGATCGCCTATCCGGGCGACGACACTGCCGGCTTTGATCAGAACATGCGTCAGTTCATGCCGGGGTGGATGGCCTACGACATGCGCCTGATGGCCGAGCGTTTCGTATCCGACGGCATGCTGCCCGAGGCCGGCGATGTGGACCGGCTCACCGCACTGCTCGGCCGCCCGCTGCGCACCTACCGCGATTACGTCGCGCAGATCGCCGGCTGACGCCGCGAAGCCTCACCGACAAGGACCGAAATCATGATCTATTCGACTGCAACCGTTCCGGTGAACCCGGAAGGCGAAACCCCGCTCACCCGCGAGCAGGTCTGGAAGGGCCTTGAGCTGAAAGCGCGCGACGCCCGGCTCTTCCTCCCGCCCGGCCTGTGCACCCGCTGCCGCGTTACCGAGGAGAGCGCCACGCACTTCGTCCGCGACGCCACGATCGCCGGGGCCGATCTGCGCGAGATCATCGTGCTCGAGCCGCAGCGCAAGGTCACCTTCTTCCAGGCGACCGGCCCGCGCGAAGGCGCCATCGTCAACGAATTGTTCGAAGACGAGGCCAGCGCGCTTCAGCTCAAATTCTATTGCTACCTCGGACTGCGCGGCAAGGAAGCGAACGGCCCCGAGGAACAGGCCGAGCAGAAACAGTTCGACAGCGACAAGGGCTACAAGGCCGCCCTGCTGTCCACGTTGAAGCGTACTCGCGAGTTACTCGCCGAAAGCAAGTTGTGAAGCTCGCGCCCGCCAGCCCGGCGCCGGGCTGGCGGATTGCAGACCGTGCGAACCGGTATCCCCAAGGCTGCCGCGATGCCCTGCACGAGCTCACCGGCTGTATGATGCTCGACAGTCAGAGCTCGCGCATACGGCGTGGTTCTGTCATTCCTGTGAGCGTTCATCCGGGCTCTCCTTGCTGACGGCGGTGTCGCAACCACAACCTGCGCGCGGGATTGCGCTTTTTGCGGCGGCGTGGAAACTCGCCGCCCATGAACGCCCTGCCAAAGCCCGCCGCCCGGACCGCGCCGGACACCGATATCGTGATGATCGGCGGCGGCCATAACGGCCTCGTCTGCGCGGCCTATCTGGCTGCGGCCGGTCTCAAAGTCACCGTGCTGGAACGGCGCGACGTGCTGGGCGGGGCGGCGGTCACCGAGGAGTTTCATCCCGGTTTCCGCAATTCTGTCGCCGCCTACACTGTCTCCCTGCTCAATCCGAAAGTGATCGCCGATCTCGACCTGCACCGGCACGGCCTCAGGGTCGTCGAGCGCAAGGTCGGTAATTTCCTGCCGCTGGAAGACGGCTATCTGCTCGCCGGGCCTGGTCTGACGCATGACGAGGTCGCGAAATTCTCCACCCGCGATGCCGCCCGCCTTGGCGAATACGAAGCGCGTCTGGAGACCATCGCCGACACGCTGCGCCAGCTGGTGCTGGAAACCCCGCCCAATCTGCGTGAGGGCAGCCTGACCGGCGCCCTGCCCGACCTGTTCAAGGCGCTGGGACTGGGAGGCCGGCTGGGCGGGCTGTCGATGACCGCCAAGCGCGACCTGCTCGACCTTTTCTCCAAATCCGCCGGCGACTGGCTGGACGGCTGGTTCGAGAGCGCACCGATCAAGGCGCTGTTCGGCTTTGACGGCATTGTCGGCAATTTCGCCAGCCCCTACACGCCCGGCAGCGCCTATGTGCTGCTGCATCATCTGTTCGGCGAGGTGAATGGCAAGAAGGGCGCCTGGGGCCATGCTATCGGCGGTATGGGTGCGATCACCCAGGCGATGGCCGCCTGCTGCCGCGAGCGCGGCGTCGTGCTGCGCACCGGCGCCGCCGTGCGTGAAGTGATCGCCGAAAAGGGGCGGGCCCAGGGCGTGGTGCTGGAAAGCGGCGAGACGATCCGCGCCCGCGCCGTCGTCTCCAATCTCAACCCGAAACTCCTGTTCGGCAGCACCATGGTCGACGACGCCCAGCTGCCCGCCGACTTCCGTGAACGCATCGCCCATTATCGCTGCGGGTCCGGCACATTCCGGATGAATGTCGCGCTGAAGGACCTGCCGCGTTTCACCGCCCGGCCCGAACCGGGCGACCATCTCACCGCCGGCATCATCATCGCCCCCAGCCTGGACTATATGGACCGCGCCTGGAGCGATGCCCGGCGCGAGGGCTGGTCGCGCGAGCCGGTGATCGAGATGCTGATCCCCTCGACACTTGACGACACGCTCGCCCCGCCGGGACAGCATGTCGCCAGCCTGTTCTGCCAGCATGTCGCCCCCGTCCTGCCCGGCGGGCGCGACTGGGACGATTGCCGCGACGCGGTTGCCGATCACATGATCGCCACGGTGGAGCGCTGGGCGCCGGGTTTTTCCGATCTCGTTCTCGGCCGGCAGGTGCTGTCACCGAAGGATCTGGAGCGCACATTCGGCCTGGTCGGCGGCGACATCTTCCACGGCGCGCTGAGCCTCGACCAGCTCTTCTCCGCCCGTCCCGTGCTGGGCCATGCCGATCATCGCAGCCCGGTGAAAGGCCTCTACCAGTGCGGCTCCGGCACCCATCCCGGCGGCGGCGTCACCGGCGCCCCCGGCCACAACGCCGCGCGCGAGATCCTGCGGGATTTCCGGCGGCGGATCTGAGGCCTCGCCCTCACGCCAACGCCATTTTCCATGGACCTGTTCCGGGGCCTCGCGAAGCAGACAATGATTCACCGCCGCGGGTATTCGCCGGATCAACCAGGCCCCGGAACAGGTCCGGGGAAAGCAGGTATATCGAGGAGAAACAAAAAAGCCCCGGCCTTCCGACCGGGGCTTCTGACTGTCAGCGTCGAGCTTGTACCTACGCGTCCGGACCGGCGCGTTCGATCGATTCGAGGATCAGCTGGCGGGCCTTGGCGCTGTCGCCCCAGCCGGTGACCTTCACCCACTTGTTGGGCTCGAGATCCTTGTAGTGCTCGAAGAAATGCTTGATGCGCATCAGCTGCGGCTGGGCGACATCGCCATATTCCTTGATCTCGTCATAGAGCGGCGACAGCTTGTGGTGCGGCACGCAGAGGATTTTCTCGTCCAGACCGCTCTCGTCTTCCATCATCAGAACGCCGATCGGACGGGCGCGCACGACACAGCCCGGCACCAGCGTGGTGTGACCGATGATCATCACGTCGATCGGGTCGCCATCCTCGGACAGGGTGTGCGGCATGAAGCCGTAATTGCACGGATAGCTCATCGGCGTGTGCAGATAGCGGTCGACGAAGAGCGTACCGGCGTCCTTGTCCATCTCGTATTTGACGGGCTGGCCGCCCACCGGGACTTCGATGATGACGTTGATGTCCTCGGGCGGGTTCTCACCCGCGGAGATTTTGTCGATCCGCATCGCATGCTCCTTACGGCCGGTCGATCGGGGCCAGACGGGCACGCCGGCAAGCCGGCGCGCGAGGCCACGAGAAAAACTGGCGACCTCTTACGCTGTTCCCGGGCCGGAACCAATGCCTCTGCTGCACCGCAATACAGGTTTTTCGTCAGGCCGAGCGGCTCTCATTGGCCGGGGTCAGGCGGACACGTTCCCGCTTGACCACTTCCTCGCCGCGCAGGTGCACGAAATAGCCGCGCTCGGCCTCCCAGGCCGCCAGCAGACGGGCTGCCACGACCGATCCGGTGGCCTTCGCATGGGCCTCGATCAGCGCCAGGCAGCGCTGTTCGGCCTCGCCCTCCAGATCGAAGGCCAGCACGGTTTCCGGGTTGAGCCGGGCATCGAGCCGTCTGTCCGGATCATAGACGAAAGCATCGCCGCCGGTCATGCCGGCCGCGAAATTATCGCCCACCGGACCGAGGATCACGGCCGTACCGCCGGTCATGTATTCACAGCCGTTTGTGCCGCAGCCCTCGACCACCGTCTCGGCGCCGGAATTGCGCACCGCAAAGCGCTGGCCGGCACGGCCCGCCGCAAACAGGCGGCCGGAGGTGGCACCGTAAAGACAGGTATTGCCGATGATGGCGTGGGCCTCGTTGGCCGGGCTGGACCCGCCATAGGGCCGCACGATCAGGGTCGCGCCGGACAGGCCCTTGCCGACATAGTCATTGGCATCGCCATCGAGCTCGATGCGCAGGCCGCGGGCCGCGAACGCCCCCAGCGACTGGCCGGCCGAACCGCGCAGGCGCAGGGTGAGATGATCCTCGCCCAGACCGTCCGGCCCGAAGCGCGTGACAATCTCCGATGAGGTGCGCGTCCCCACCGTGCGGTCGGTATTCTTCACGCCATAGTCCAGCTGCATCTTCTCGCCGCGGTCGAAGGCCGGGGCGGCGTCGGTGATGATCTGCTCGTCCAGGCTGGGCGTGACTTCATTGCGCTGGCTGCGGGTCGAGCGGGCAGGCCGCTCCACCGCGTCGGCGCGCGACATGATCAGCGACAGGTCGAGATCGTCCAGCGATTCCGAGCCGCGCGAGACCTGGGCGAGAAGATCGGAACGGCCGATCACGTCTTCCAGCGAGGCCGCGCCGAGACCCGACAGGATCTCGCGCACATCCTGCGCCAGGAAGGTCATCAGATTGACCACATGGTCCGGGAAGCCGCCGAAGCGCGCGCGCAGATCCTCGTCCTGGGTGCACACCCCGACCGGGCAGGTATTGGAATGGCACTGGCGCACCATCAGACAGCCCAGCGCCAGGAGCGAGGCGGTGCCGATACCGAATTCCTCGGCGCCGAGCATGGCAGCGATCACCACGTCGCGGCCGGTGCGGATCCCGCCATCGGCCCGCAGGGTGACGCGTTCGCGCAGCCCGTTGAGCGACAGCATCTGATGCGCCTCGGCGAGACCGAGTTCCAGCGGTCCGCCGGCAAACTTGATCGAGGTCAGCGCCGCAGCGCCGGTCCCGCCGACCGAGCCGGAGATATTGATGATGTCGGCATTCGCCTTGGCGACACCCGCCGCGACGGCGCCGACGCCGGCCGCCGCCACCAGTTTCACACCGACGCGCGCTTTCGGATTGATCTGCTTGAGATCGTAGATCAGCTGCGCCAGGTCCTCGATGGAATAGATATCATGGTGCGGCGGCGGCGAGATCAGGCTGACGCCCGGCGTCGCATGCCGCATGCGGGCGATAAACTCGGTCACCTTGAAGCCGGGCAATTGCCCGCCCTCGCCGGGCTTGGCGCCCTGGGCGACCTTGATCTCGAACTCGCGGCACTGGTTGAGATATTCCGCGGTCACACCGAAACGGCCGGAGGCGATCTGCTTGACCGCCGAATTCATGTTGTCGCCATTGGGCAGCGGCTTGTAGCGGACCGGGTCCTCGCCACCCTCGCCGGACACCGATTTCGCACCGATCCGGTTCATCGCCACATTCAGCGCGCCATGCGCTTCCGGCGACAGGGCGCCCAGCGACATGCCCGGCGTCACGAAACGCCGGCGGATACCGTTGATCGATTCCACCCGGTCGAGCCCGATGCCCGGCCCCAGCGGACGCATGTCGATCAGATCGCGCAGATGGATCGGCCCCTGGGCGGTGACCGCTTCGCGATAGCGGCTCCAGGCCGCGGCATCGTTTTCCTTCACCGCCGTCTGCAGCTCGTCGATCACGCGCGCCGACAGGGCGTGCCGGTCGCCGGAGGCCCGCTGGCGGTAGAAGCCGCCGATCGGCAGGCGCGCCGCGCCCGCCCAGGCCTTGCGGTGCAGGTCGACCGTGCGCGCTTCCAGGCCCGGCAGGCCGATCCCGGAGATCCGGCTGACCACGCCCGGCAGATAGGCTTCCACCAGGGCACGCGACAGGCCCAGCACCTCGAAATTGCAGCCCCCGCGATAGGAGGAGATGATCGAGATGCCCATTTTGGACAGGATTTTCAGAAGCCCGCCATCCAGCGCGTTCTTCAGCCGGCGCGCCCGGCCCTGGGCCCAGGGGTCGCCGCCCACGGTCTCGCGTCCCGCGGTGACCGTGTCGAAGGCGAGATAGGGGTTCACCGTCGTCGCACCGAGGCCGACCAGCACGGCAGCGTAATGGGAGTCGAAACACTCCGCCGAACGCACATTGATCGAGCAGAAATTGCGCAGCCCCTCGCGGGTCAGCGTGGAATGCACCGCGCCGGCCACCAGGATCATCGGCAGCGCCGCGCGCATGTCGTCCTGGCGGTGATCGGTCAGCACCAGATGCGCCGCGCCGTCGCGCACGGCAGCGACCGCCTCGGCGATCACACCGTCCAGCGCCTTGCGCAGGGTGTGGCCATTGCCCGTCGCACCCTCGACCGGCAGCAGGCAGTCGATCTCCTTGACCGCCCCGCCCATATGCTCGCGCCAGCGTTCATAGGCGCCATTGGTCAGGATCGGACTGTCGAGCACCAGCACGCTGGCACGCGCCTCGCCCTGGGCCAGGATATTGCCGAGATTGCGGAAGCGGGTTTTCAGCCCCATCACCCGGCCTTCGCGCAGCGGGTCGATCGGCGGGTTGGTGACCTGGGAGAAATTCTGCCGGAAGAAATGCGAGAGCGGCCGGTAGTTTTCCGACAGCACGGCCAGCGGCGCATCATCGCCCATCGAGCCGACGGCTTCCTTGCCGTCCTCGGCCATGGCGTTCAGCACCAGCTCGATCCCCTCGAAGGAGAAGCCGGCGGCGGCCTGGCGCCGCGTGCGCTCGTCATCGCTGTAGGCTTGTGTTTCGGCACCCGGGCCGATCACCGGTTCGATGTCTTCCATCTCGCCCAGCCAGCGCGAATAGGGATGCTGTTCGCTCAGCTCGTCGAGGATTTCCTGCTCGCGGTAGAAACGGCCGTTCTCGATATCCAGCGCGATCAGCCGGCCCGGCGTGATCGAGCCGCGCTCGACCACTTTGGACTGGTCGATCGGCGCCATGCCGGTCTCCGACCCGGCGACCAGGACACCGTCCTGCGTCGTCGCATAGCGCATCGGCCGCAGCCCGTTGCGGTCCATGCCGGCGATGGCCCAGCGCCCGTCAAAGGCGGCGATCGCGGCCGGCCCGTCCCAGGGCTCCATCACGGCATTGCAGTATTCATACATGCGCGCCCAGCCTTCCGGCATCACATCGGCACGCTTGGACCAGGCCTCGGGGATGAGGATGGTCTTGGTCATCGGCGCCGAGCGTCCGGCCCGCACCAAGATCTCGAAGGCCTGGTCGAGCGCCGCACTGTCCGACGCGCCCGGCTGGATCACCGGCCGCACATCGCGCTCCTCGCCCGGGAAGGCGGTCTCGGCGATGTGGATCTCGTGGCTCTTCATCCAGTTGGTATTGCCGCGGATCGTGTTGATCTCGCCATTGTGCGCCAGCATGCGGAAGGGCTGGGCCAGGCGCCATTCCGGGAAGGTGTTGGTGGAATAGCGCTGGTGGAAAATGGCGAAGGGCGAGATGAAATCGCGGTGCCGCAGATCGTGGAAGAAGCCGTCAATGTCCTGGGCGCGGAACAGGCCCTTGTAGATCACGTCGCGCGAGGACAGGGAGCAGACATAGAGATCGCGCAGATTCTCCTCACGCGCCCGCCGCTCGATGCGCCGGCGCACGATGTAGAGCATGCGCTCGACCGTATCGATGTCGCGGCCGCGCGGATCGCGGAACAGAACCTGCTCGATTTCCGGCAGGGTGGCGCGCGCCTTGTCGCCGAGCACCGAGGTGTCGACCGGCGGCTGGCGCCAGCCATAGAAGGCAAATCCCTCGCGCAGGATTTCCGCCTCGATGATCGCGCGGGCGCGTTCGCGGGCGGCAAAATCGGTGCGCGGCAGGAAGACCATGCCAACGATGACATCGCCGCGCTCCGGCTCGTGACCGGTGCGGGCGACAGCCGCCTTGAAGAAGTCCTGGGGCACACCGACGCGCAGACCGGCCCCGTCGCCGGTCAGCCCGTCGGCATCGACCGCGCCGCGGTGCCAGACTGATTTGAGGGCGTCGATGGCCAGTTCCACAATGTCGCGGCGGGCACGGCCCTGCATGTCGGCGATCAGGCCGACGCCGCAGGCATCGCGCTCGTCTTCCGGACGCCACAGACCCGTGCTTTCGAGCAGGGACAAGCCGGCCCGCGTGCGGGCCTCATTCCAGGTTTGGTGTGTCATTCGGCAGCTCCCAGAACCTGAAGACGGTTCGACAGATAGCTCTCGATGGAGCGGGCGGCATCCATGCCGTCGCGGATCGCCCAGACGACCAGCGAGGCACCGCGATGCAAATCGCCGGCGACAAAGACGCCGTCCAGGCTGGTCATCTTGGTGGCCAGATCGCCATCGATACGGCCATCCCGGTGGGTTTCCAGATCCGGCGCCTGGAACAGCGCCGGAATGTCTTCCGGCGAGAAGCCCAGGGCCGAGATCACCATGTCGGCGCCGACATCAAAGGTGCGGCCCGGTTCCGGCTCCGGTGCGCGGCGGCCGGACACGTCCGGCGCGCCCAGACGCATGCCTTGTACGCGCACGGCGGTGATCGCATCGCCCTTGGTCAGCACGGCGAGCGGCGAGGACAGCCATTCGAAAACGACGCCCTCTTCCTCGGCATGTTTCACCTCGCGGGCCGAGCCCGGCATGTTCTCGCGGTCGCGGCGATAGAGACAGGTGACGGAAGCCGCACCCTGGCGCACGGCCGTGCGCACACAGTCCATCGCCGTATCGCCGCCGCCGATCACCACGACACGCTTGCCCTTGGCCGACAGGCGGTCGCCGCTGTCCGGCGCATCGCCCAGATCATTGCGATTGGAGCGGGTGAGATAGTCCAGCGCCGCGATGACACCGTCGCCCGCACCCGGACAGGTCAGCTGCCGCGCGGCATAGACGCCGGTCGCCAGCAACACCGCATGATGCTCATTGCGCAGATCGGCCAGCGTCGCATCGCGGCCGACCTCGAAACCGGTACGGATATTGACGCCCGCATCCGTCAGCCGGTCGAGCCGGCGCTGCACGACGGCCTTGTCCAGCTTGAAGCCGGGAATGCCGTACATCAAAAGCCCGCCGGCGCGGTCGGAGCGCTCATAGACCGTCACCGCATAGCCGGCCTCGCACAGCTTTTCCGCCGCCGCCAGGCCGGCCGGGCCGGACCCGACAATACCGACACTTGCGCCGCGCGGCGCGCCCGGGCGGATCGGCTTCACCCAGCCTTCTTTCCAGGCCGTATCGGTGATGTATTGTTCGACCGCGCCAATGGTCACGGCACCATGGCCGGACTTCTCCACGACGCAGGAGCCTTCGCACAGCCGGTCCTGGGGACAGATGCGGCCGCAGATTTCCGGCATGGTCGAGGTCGCCGAGGAGATCTCGTAGGCCTCTTCCAGCCGCCCCTCGCCCGCCAGCATCAGCCAGTCGGGGATGTTGTTGTGCAGCGGGCAGCCGGACTGGCAGAAGGGAATGCCGCATTGCGAACACCGCGACGCCTGGTCCTTCGCTTTCACAGGGTCGAACGGACGGTAGATCTCGTTGAAATCCTGCCGTCTTTCCGCCTCGGAACGCTTCTCCGGATAGGCCTGGTCGATGTCTACAAATCTCAGCAAGCGATGCCCCTCATCTGGTCACGAATTCGCTAGTGCAGCACAGACCCCGCCGCCGCACAAGATGGCGGCCACGCGATCTTTTAGCACTTTTTGCCCGATATCCCGATTTGAAGGGATGCTTATGCCTTGTCAGAAACGCAACAGCACATCAACTGCAATTTTATTCCTCGACCCGGCCGGCGGCGCTGCAGCGCAACACAAGATGGTTGGGTAATCTCCCGGTCACAGAGAACATTCGTTGAAACTTATCCCCGGTCACACCAGATCATGCGAGAATGGCAGTGCGCGCCGGAAAATCCTTCAGCGCGATCACACTTGCCGGAGGACGGCGTGAGGCCGGTCGTCAATCGCCGGCGCACCCGATAGGGTCAGGACCGGATACTCAAGCCAGGGCGAAAGACACAGGATTTGGACCGCACCCCCGCCTTTACCCCCGCCAGCGAGACACTGACCGACCGCTTCGGCCGCCGGATCGAGTATCTGCGCCTGTCGGTGACCGATCGCTGCGATTTGCGCTGCGTCTACTGCATGGCGGAACGGCCGGACTTCCTGCCCAAATCCGAACTCCTGACGCTGGAAGAGCTCACCAGCGTCGCGGAAACCTTCATCCGCCGCGGCATCCGGAAAATCCGCATCACCGGCGGCGAGCCCCTGGTCCGGCGCGATGTCGTCCGGCTGATCGAAAATCTCGGCCGGCATGTCGGCGGCGGGCTCGACGAGCTCACCCTGACAACGAACGCAACGCAGCTGGAACGTCACGCCAATGCGCTCGCTATGTCGCACCTGTGTCGCATCAATGTATCACTTGACACACTACAAGGTGACAGGTTTGCACGCCTCACCCGCGGCGGCGACATCGCCTGCACACTCAGGGGGATCGAGGCCGCCCGGCGCGCCGGAATCGGCATCAAGATCAACACGGTCGCCCTCAAGAACGAAAACGAGGACGAAATCCCCGCGATGATCGAATGGGCCCATGACCAGGGCTTCGACCTCACCCTGATCGAGGTCATGCCGGTCGGGGATGTGGGATCGGACCGGGCCGACCAGTTCCTGCCGCTCACCGCGATCCGCGACCGCCTGGAAGAGCGCTGGACCCTGACCGATCTGCCCGACAGCACAGGCGGTCCGGCCCGTTACGTCCGCATTGCCGAGACCGGCGGGCGGGTCGGTTTCATCACGCCGCTGACCTCGAATTTCTGCGCCGGCTGCAACCGGATCCGCATGACCTGTACCGGCACGCTGCACACCTGTCTGGGCCATGATGACGATCTAGACCTGCGCGGCGCTCTTCGCACCGGCGGCCTCGATGCGGTCGACCGGCTGATCGACACGGCGATGGCGATCAAGCCGGAAGCCCATGATTTCTCGATCGCCCGCGGCACCGCCCCGGCGGTCGCCCGCAACATGGCCCGCACCGGAGGCTGACCGCGCATGCAGATCACCGTCAGATATGTCGCCGCCCTGCGCGACCGGATGGGCCGCCCCGGCGACACGATCACCCTGCCCGCCGATACTGCCGACAGCGAGGCGGTGATCGCCCGCCTCCGCGAGACCGACGCCGCCGCCGAAGCCCTGGCACATCCCTCCGTCAGACTGATCCTGAACGACACCATCGTGCCGCGTCCGGCCATGCTGGCCGACGGCGACATGCTGGCCTTCTGCCCGCCCTTCACGGGAGGCTGAATTGGCGGGCATCGACACCGGCATCATCGATACTGGCATATTGGATACCGCCCTCGATCCGGCCGCCGAGCTGGCGCGCCTGGCCGGTGCGGATTTGTCTGCCGGCGGTGTCGCGAGCTTTCTCGGCCAGGTGCGCCAGGAAGACGGGCTGACCGCACTTGAACTGGAACATTATCCCGGTGTCACCGACCAGGCCCTCGCCCGGATCGCACAGACCGCCGCGGAGCGCTGGCAGCTGGACCGGGCCGTGATCCACCACCGGGTCGGCCGCATGACACCGGGCGAGCCGATCGTCTTCGTCGGTGCCGCCGCCCCGCATCGCCGGGCCGCCCTCGACGCGGTCGGCTATATGATCGACCTTCTCAAGACCGAGGCGCCCTTCTGGAAGCGCGTGCACACACACAGCGGCAGCCACTGGGTCGACGCCGCGGATACCGATCGCCGGGCCACCGATTTCTGGCTCGACCAGATGGCCAGCGAAGACGCATAGGAGCTGGAGCACGATGAGCGGACTGACACATCAGGACAAGGACGGACGCGTGCGCATGGTCGATGTCGGCAACAAGCCCGTCTCGGCCCGGCTCGCCATCGCCTCGGCCCGCGTTTTCATGAACCAGGCAGCCTTCACGGCGATCCGCGACGGGGCCGGCCCCAAGGGCGATGCGATCCGGACGGCCGAACTGGCCGGCATCATGGCATCCAAGCGCACCTCGGACCTGATCCCGCTCTGCCACCCCCTGCCCCTCACCCGCGCCCGCGTCGCCATCGAACCGGACGACGACGCACAGGCCTTTCTGGTGCGGGCCGAAGTCGCGACCGACGGCAAGACCGGCGTCGAGATGGAAGCGCTGACGGCCGCCTCCGTCGCCGCGCTGACGCTCTATGACATGGCCAAGGCGCTCGACAAGGCGATCCGCATCACCGACGTCCAGCTGGAGGAAAAGCGCGGCGGCAAGTCCGGCGACTATGTCCGCGGCACAACAGGCTGATCCGTGCCGGATCCCGGCGCGCGCCCATGGTGACAGGCGTCCGGCCAGTCGCTAGCGTGAGCGCCGAACAGGGGATCAGGAGACTTCAAGATCATGAAAACCGTTAGCCTTTGGCGCGCCGCCGGCTGCGCGCTCGCCTTCGCCATGGCCCCGGCCGCCCTCGCCCAGGACTGGTCGGAGGAAACCGATGGCCTCGAGCGCCGCGACGGCTTCTTCCCGCTGCATGTCGACACAGGCGACGGCCGCATCCTCGCAGAGTTCTCCGAACAGGAAGACGGCTCGCTGGGCCGCATGATCTACACCGCCCGCCTGACATCCGGCCTCGGCTCCAATCCGGTCGGCCTTGACCGCGGACTGGGTACGTCGTCCGAAATCCTGCGCTTCTTCCGCGTCAATGACCGAGTCTTCGCCGAGTTCGAGAATACCGGCTACCGCACGCTGGGTGCCGGTCCCGACGAAGCCCGCGCGACCCGCCAATCCTTCGCCCGTTCGGTCATCTGGAGCACCGATATCGTCGCCGAGGATGGCGAGCGCGTGCTGATCGACCTGTCCGGCTTCCTGACCCGCGACCCGGTCGGCACGGCCGGCCAGCTCTCCGATACCGGTCAGGGCAATTTCTCGATCGACAGCGATCGCAGCGCCCCGCTGACCGATCAGGCGCTGGCATTTCCGCTGAATGTCGAGATCGACGCCCTCCTGACCCTGTCCGGCGGCGATCCGGGATCGGAAGTCCGCGCCGTCACGCCCGACCCGCGCTCGGTGACACTGACCGTGCACCACTCCTTCTCGGCCCTGCCCGAGGCCGGCCAGGAAATCCGCGTGGCCGACGACCGCTCCGGCGCCATCACGCTCGACTTCTACGACATGGCTGCACCGCTCGACGAACCGGTCCGCCGCGCCTACGCGATCCGGCACCGGCTGGAACGCGTCGACCCGGCCGCCCAGAGCGGTCCTGTGGTCGAGCCCATCGTCTACTATCTCGACCGCGGCACCCCGCCGCTGATCCGCGACGCCCTGATCGAAGGCGCGTCCTGGTGGGCCGAGGCCTTCGAGGCGGCCGGCTATGAAGACGCCTTCCGGGTCGAGCTTCTGCCCGAAGATGCCCATCCTCTGGATATCCGCTACAACATCATCCAGTGGGTGCACCGCCAAACCCGCGGCTGGTCCTATGGTGCCTCGGTTGTCGATCCGCGCACCGGCGAGATCATCAAGGGGCATGTCATCCTGGGCAGCCAGCGCGTGCGGCAGGACCGGATGATTTTCGAAGGCCTGCTTGGCGCAGACGGTACCGGCTCCGGCGCGGCGGACGATCCGCTCGAACTGGCCCTGGCCCGCATCCGCCAGCTCTCCGCCCACGAGGTCGGCCACACGATCGGCCTTGCCCATAATTTCGCGGCCTCGGTCTCTGACCGCGCATCGGTGATGGACTATCCGGCCCCGCTCGTGACGCTGGACAATGCCGGCGAGATCGACACTTCGCGCGCCTATGACACCGGCATCGGCGAATGGGACAAGGTGGCGATCACCTGGCTCTATGGCGAATTCGGCGATGGCGATACCGAAGCTCACGCGCTGGACCGCATCCTCACCGAAGCGCGCGCCGACGGCCTGCTCTACATCACCGACCGGCATGCCCGCGGCAATGACAGCGCCCATCCCCAGGCCAATCTCTGGGACAATGGCCCCGATGCGGCGGAGAGCCTGACGGAGACCCTCGCTGTTCGCGCAGCCGCGGTCGAGACTTTCGGACCGAACGTGCTCGCCGAAGGCCTGCCCGCCAGTTCGCTGCGCGACGTGTTCTCGCCGATCTATCTCTACCATCGCTACCAGGCCGAAGCGGCTGCCAAGGCGATCGGCGGCGTGGTGTTCGACTATGAGCTCAACAGCGGCAGCCAGAACGGTCTGCGCCCCGTCGCACCCGCCGACCAGCGCCGCGCGCTGGACGCGCTTCTGGCGACACTCGACCCGCAAACGCTGGATATCTCCGACCGCATCCTGGCGCTGATGGCCCCGTCGCCCTTCTCCGACTATGACGCGGCCGCAACACGCGAACTGTTCGACAGCCCGGCCTATCCGACCTTCAGCCGTACGGCTGCCGCCGGCGCCGCCGCGCGGATCACCCTGGACGCCATGCTGGCACCGGGCCGCATGGCCCGCCTTGCCGATCAGCATGCACGCGACAATAGCCAGATGTCGCCGGCAGACCTGTTCGACCGGATCGAAGCCCAGCTCATGCAGACCCCGCGCGGGGAAGCCGGCCGCCTGCAGCCGGTCCGTTTCGCGATCCAGACCGAGTATGCCGACCAGCTGCTCGACCTGGTCGCCCAGGGCTCGCCGGCTGTTGCCGCACTGGCCCGCCAGCGCCTGGAAGCCCTGGCCGCCGAAGCCCCCGGCCGGCGCGATAGCGGCGCCGAGGCGGCGCACCGTCTCTGGCTGGCCCGCGCGATCGAGGCCGGCCTGGACCGGTTCGACCGCGGCGAGACGCCCAGCCTGACCAGCACCGACATCCCGCCGGGCAGCCCGATCGGTGCCGACACGTGCTGGCATTGCGACAGCGCCACGCTGCTGGGACTGGACGAATGAAACCGCTCCGCACGCTCCTCGCCACGAGCGCCCTTGTGTCCGCAGCGGCCTGCTCGCCCGGCGGCACGCCGCCGGCCCGTCTCGATGCGCAGGTGATTGCCCAGCACAGCGGGACCGACGCCAGCCTGCGCGGCCTTTCAGTGGTCGACGCGCAGACCGCCTGGATCGGTGCCCCCGACGGGCAGGTCCTGCGCACCACCGATGGCGGCGTGAACTGGACGCTGACCCGCATTCCGGGCGCTGAGGGTCTCGACCTGCGTTCGGTCCATGCCTTCAGCGCAGACCGCGCCCTGTTCTTCACGGCGGGGCAACCCGCCCGGCTCTATCTGACCGAGGATGGCGGGACGAGTTTCGAAACGGTCTGGGAGGACCCGACCGGTAAGGCCTTTTTCGACGGGCTGGACTTCTGGAACGATATCTACGGTATCGCCTTTTCCGATCCGGTCGATGGACGCTTCCTGATCCTGCTGACCGGCGATGGCGGTGAAACCTGGCAGGCCGTCGAGGACGCGCCGGAAGCCTTGGACGGCGAAGCCGGCTTTGCGGCCTCCGACAGCGCCATGGCCCTGACATCTTCCGGCTGCGCCTTTGTCGGCACCGGCGGAGCAGCGACGGCGCGCATGCTACGCAGCTGCGATTTCGGGGAAAGCTGGAGCGTCGCCGATACGCCCCTCGCGGCCGGACAATCAAGCGCCGGCGTTTTCTCCATCGATGCGACCGGCGAGCGGATCGTCATCGTCGGTGGCGATTTTTCGGCTGAGGACGACCGGACCGGCAATTTCGCCTGGTCCGACGATGGCGGCAACAGCTGGGACGGGGCCCTGGAGCCCCCGCTCGGCTATCGCTCGGCCGTCACCCACCTGCCGGGCCATCCGGACACCCTCATAGCGACCGGCCCCAACGGCACGGATATTTCCCGCAATAGCGGCGAGATCTGGGTGTCCTGGGATGCGGTGGAAGGCCATCACGCGATTGCCTTTGCGCCGGATGGCACCGCTGGCTGGGCGGTCGGGTCCGAAGGCCGGATCACACGGATCGAACTGGAAACCGCCCCGGACCGGACGGACTGACAGGAGCGGCGGGCAGGACTGTCCTGCCCGCCGTCCGTCTTATCCGCCGAAGGATTGCGAGATGGTGGCGAAAACGCCGTCATCACCGCCATCGGAAGCGCTGAAATAGCGGACGTCCCAGCCGACATTCTCGAACACCGTGCCGGAGATACCGAGCTGATAGTCCTCATAGTCGGCCGAGGACAAATCGTCGAACCGGCTGGCGCCGACGCGGGCATCGATCGAGACGGTGTCGTTGATCGGCAGGGCGAGACCCGTCGACACATACCAGCCCGGACCGATCTCGCCGTAGAATTCCGGCGAATAGGCCAGGCTGGCGTCCCATTCGAGCGGACCGAGCGCGTGACTCACACCGCCGTAGATTTCGAGAAAGTTCTGACCATCGGGACTGTCAGGATAGAGATAGTAGATGCCACCGACATCGAAGCCGAAGCCGGCCGCCTCCCAGCTCTGTCCGATATAGAGATCCAGCTCCATCGTCGTGTCGTCGGAGAAGTCGACACTGGATCCCCAGACGCCGGCATAGAGCCCGCTTTCCGCGGCAATGTCGAAGCCGCCGGAGACCGCGGGACCGTCGCCGGTCTGGGAAATGCCGCGGAAGACGTAATTGGTCGTCAGGGCGACATTGCCTTCAATGGTCTGGGCCGCGACCGGACCGGTCAGGGCAGCAAGGGCCAGGGCGGCCGTCAGGAAGTTCGCTTTCATCTCGTTACTCCTCGTTGATGTTCAGGCCTTGCTCGGCGGGCCATCGGCCGGGCGCGAGCGCAGCATTCCGGGTGCGCGCAGCTTGACTGGCGCGGATTTCAGGGACCGCGGCGGTCCGGGTCTGGACCGGAAGATGTCCGCGGCATTTCGGGATTGGGGTTCGGTCGGTTCGGCCCCGGGCAGACCGGCCGGATCGGCGACCGCACGGGTCGCCTCACCAGCCGGAATCCCCGCTACTCGGCCGGGGCCGTCGGCTTTCCCGGGTCGATCGCGGCGAAGATCGATCCAGCCGGATGACCCAGCTCGGACAGGTCGCCGCCGACATTCTCGGCATCCGGCGACAGGCGGATACCCACGGTGATCTTCAGGATCAGCCAGACCACGAAGCTGGACAGGAAGACAAAGGCACCGACGGCGCCGACGCCGACCGCCTGACCGAAGAAGGAGGCTTCGGTATTGGTCAGCGGAACCGCCATCGTGCCCCAGATGCCGGCGAAGAGGTGGACCGGAATGGCGCCCACCACGTCGTCAATGCGCACGGCCTCCAGGAATTTGGCACCGAAGGTCGCGATCACCGAGCCCACCGCGCCGATGGCAAGCGCTTCGAGGATGGTCGGCGTCAGGGGTTCGGCCGTGATCGAGACCAGGCCGGCCAGCGCGCCGTTCAGGCAGTAGGCGAGATTGGCCTTGCCACCGCCGAGCGCCATCGACAGGAGATAGGCCGTCACCACACCGGCCGCAGCCGCCATGTTTGTATTGGCGAATATCTGGGAGATTGCGACCGCATCGGCCGCCGAGCCCATCGCCAGCTGCGAGGCTCCGTTGAAACCGAACCAGCCGAACCAGAGGATGAAGGTCCCCAGCGTGGCGAGCGGCAGGGAGGATGGCACCATCGGTGTCGCGTTCGGACCGAAGCGGCCTGTACGGGCACCCAGCAGGATCGCGCCGGCGAGCGCGGCCCAGCCACCGGTGGAGTGAACCAGCGTCGAGCCGGCAAAGTCTGAGAAGCCGAAATCGCTGTCGAGCCAGCCGGCACCCCATTCCCAGGAACCCTGGACGGGGTAGATCACGGCGGTGAGCACCACGACGAAGATGAAGAAGGGACCGAGTTTGACGCGTTCCGCGATCGTGCCGGAGACGATCGAGGCCGCGGTCGCGACGAACACCATCTGGAAGAACCAGTCGGACGCTGCCGCATACCCGGTCTCCAGCGAGATTTCGGCGTCGCCGGCCAGTTCGGACGGCCCCCAGACTGCCGGCATGCCGAACCAGGGCGTCTCGCCGCCATACATGATCTGGTAGCCCACCAGATAGAACATGATGCCCGCGATCGAGTAGAGCGCGATATTCTTCAGGCAGATCGCGGCAGCGTGCTTGGTCCGCACGAAGCCGACCTCCAGCATCGCGAACCCGGCCGCCATCAGCATGACCAGGAAGCCGCCGATCAGGAAAAGCAGCGTGTTGAAAACGAATGCGGTTTCTTCGGACACCTCGGCCTGGGCCGGCCCGGCGACCAGGGCGCCGGCAGCCAGCGCGACAAGCGCGCCGCCAAGAAGTGTCTTTCGTGTCTTCATTGTGCCAATCATTGGGATCCCCCCGCTCTGGCAACCATCCCTTGAACCGCCTGCGGGTGAGCCTCGCGCACCGGTCGCATGCGGTGAAACCGTTCTTGATTGAACGGTCCGCTTGTTCGACTCGGATCGGACTTGTGCACGAATATTGCGCGCAATGGCGAAACACCTGTTTCGCCGGGCAAGTTGACCCTCACTACCCTCAGGCAGCGACGGACCCCATCAACGCGCTCTGTGATATGGCCGCGTCATCGCGGCTCGTTGTTTGACAACCCTATGACACCGAATGCTGCACCGCAACATTTTTCTTCAAGGCGACTTTTTAGGAGTTATTCGTGCGTATTTTTGACCATCTGGTCATTCTGCGGGATATTTTCCCGATCTGGGGAAAAGAGCTGGCGGCCGTCGCCGCCAGCAGTTCAATCCACAGAGTCGCGACATGATCGGATGCCGCGGGGAAATCAGCAGCCCTCGCCCGAAGCACGGTCAACCGGTTTCATGCAATTTTTTGCCGCAACACCACCATTGCCCGGAATTGAGACAGGCTGCCCGGATTTCGAGCAAGATGAACGGCGCATCAGCTTTCCGGGTGCCGCGGGCCGTCCGGACGGGTGAGAATGAAAGTCGCGGATGCGCCCAGAACCAGCGCCTGGATGAGCAGCAGGCGGGGGCCGACACCGACAGCCCAGCTGACCAGAAGCGCCACCAGCATGGCGGCGACGGCGAGCAGTTTAGAGCGGCGGTCAATTCCGCCATGCTCGCGCCAGTTCCGGATCATCGGGCCGAAATGCCTGTGATCGACCAGCCAGTCGTGCAGCCGCTGCGAACTCCGCGCGAAGGCGAAGACCGCCAGAAGCAGGAAGGGTGTCGTCGGCAAAAGGGGGAGCGCAGCACCGGCAATTGCCAGTCCGACGCACACACCTCCGAATGCCAGCCACAACAAGCGAACCATGATGCGTCAGCCTACCGCGAAACGCACGATTCTGCGCCTTGAAATTCCATTGCGCGGGAACCCTCGCCTTCGCTGTTTTTTGCTCGCACCGACCCCGATATGCGATTTGATGCAGAAATTTTCCAATTGAGGGGTTGCAATCGTAATCGAGTGCGGTCACGCTGCAGCGCAATAGGAAACGGGATCACCCCTGTCATGTCGATGAACGCCACTGCTCTGCCGGTTCTTCCGGCCGCCGCCCTTGAGGGCGCGCGGGCAGGTTCGCTCGGCCTCCTCCTTCTCGTACTCGTACTCGTACTTATTATCACCCCCATAACGGGAGTGGCGTACGCGCCTGCCGGCTAGGTAAAAACCAACGCAAAGGCAGACACGAAAAACCCCGCTCCCGGAACCTGGGAGCGGGGTTTTTCGTGTTCGCCGCACGGAAAGCTTCGATGACACAGAGTTCGAAAAAAACGTCAGACGCGATCACCAAGGGGCCGGCCCGCGCCGCCGCCCGCGCCATGCTGCGCGCGACCGGCATGCAGGACGCCGACTTCGACAAGCCGATGATCGGCGTCGTGAACACCTGGACCACGGTGACGCCCTGCAACATGCACCTGGCGGACCTGGCGGTTCCGGTGCGCGAGGCCGTGAGCGAAGCCGGCGGCTTCCCCGTCGACTTCAACACGGTCGTCGTCTCCGACGGCATCTCCATGGGGTCCGAAGGCATGCGCGCCTCGCTGATCTCGCGCGAGACCATCGCCGACTCGATCGAGCTGGCCGTTCGCGGGCACTGCCTGGACGGTGTGGTGATCCTGGTTGGCTGCGACAAGACGATCCCGGCGGCTGCCATGGCGCTGGCGCGCATGGATGTGCCCGGCTGCATCCTCTATGGCGGCACGATCATGCCGGGCCGGCTGGGCGAGAAGGACCTGTCCGTCCAGGACGTGTTCGAGGCAATCGGCGCACACGCGGCCGGAACGCTGGACGATGAGGGCCTGAAATCCGTCGAGAAAGCGGCCTGCCCGGGTGCCGGCGCATGTGGCGGCCAGTTCACGGCCAACACGATGGCGACCATCCTGTCGGTGATGGGCCTGTCGCCGATGGGCGTCAACGACATCCCGGCGCCGCATCCCGACAAGCCCGCTGCCGCCGCGCGCTGCGGCAAGCTGGCGGTCGAGCTGGCCAAATCGGGCACGCGGCCGCGCCAGTTTGTCAGCCAGGCCTCGCTGCGCAATGCCGCCATCGCGGCCTCCGCCAGCGGCGGCTCGACCAATGCCATCCTGCACCTGGCCGCGATTGCGGCCGAGGCGGGCGAGCCCTTCACGATCGATATCTTTGACGAGGTCTCCGGCATCGCACCGGTGATCACCGATCTGAAGCCCGGCGGCCGCTTCCTGGCGCACCACATGTTCCTGGCCGGCGGCACACGCCTGTTCGCCCAGCGTCTGGTTGAAGCCGGCCTGCTGGCCGACACGCCGACCGTGACCGGCCGCAGCCTGCACGCGGAAGCCGCCGAAGCGGTTGAGTCGAAAAACCAGCGCGTCATCAAGACCGTCGCCGATCCGGTGAAGCCCGATGGCGGTTTCCGCATCCTCTATGGCGAGCTGGCCCCTGAAGGCGCCGTGCTGAAAACCTCCGGCCATTCACGCACCGCCATGGAAGGTCCGGCGCGCGTGTTCGAGAGCGAGGAAGCCGCTTTCGCCGAAATCGAGAACAACAACGTCAAGGCCGGCGACATCATCATCATCCGCAATGAAGGCCCCAAGGGCGGCCCCGGCATGCGCGAGATGCTGGGGGTCACGGCGGCTCTGGTCGGACAGGGCCTGTCCGAGGACGTCGCCCTGATCACCGACGGCCGTTTCTCCGGCGCCTCCAAGGGCTTCGTGATCGGCCATGTCAGCCCGGAGGCCGCCGCCGGCGGTCCGATCGGCCTGATCGAGAATGGCGACATCGTGCGCATCGATGTTGGCGCCCGCCGGATCGATGTCGACGCCGATCTGGCCGCGCGCCGCAAGGACTGGGTCCGGCCCGAACCGAAATCTGTCGGCGGCGTGTTCGCCAAATATGCCGCGCTGGTCTCCTCGGCCTCGCGCGGCGCCGTCACCATTCCGGCCGGAGCCGACACTCCGGCCGCCCCGCAATCCACCGACAACGCGACATCCAAGCAGGAGATCACCGCATGACCGCGTCCGCTTCCAAATCGACTTCCCGGCGCGCCGCCTTCGAAGTCGACACCACCGAGTTCAAGTCCAGGCCGATTGCGGTCATCGGCTATGGCAGCCAGGGGCGTGCCCACGCCATGAACCTGAAGGATTCCGGCTGCGACGTGATCGTCGGCGTGCGTCCCGGCGGCGCCGGCGAGAAGAAGGCCAAGGCTGACGGGCTGAAAACGGCGACGCCGGAAGAAGCCACCAAGGCCGCCCATGTGATCGCCATCCTGACCCCGGACATGACGCATGAAGCCGTCTATCGCGAGATGGTCGCGCCGAACCTGGACAAGGGTGATGCCATCCTGTTTGCCCACGGTTTCTCGGTGCATTTCGGCCGGGTTCATCCGGATCCGGATACCGACATCATCCTGGTCGCCCCGAAAGGCCCAGGCGATCTGGTCCGCCGCGAGTTCGAAATCGGCCGCGGCGTGCCCTGCCTGTTTGCGGTCAACCAGGACGCCACCGGCAAGGCCCGCAACCGCGCCCTGAGCTACACCGCCTGCATCGGCGGTGCGACGGCCGGCGTGATCGAGACGACTTTTGCCGAAGAGACCGAGACCGACCTGTTCGGCGAGCAGGCCGTTCTGTGCGGCGGCACGACCGAGCTGGTCATGGCCGGCTACGAGACGCTGGTCGAAGCCGGCTACCAGCCGGAAGTCGCCTATTTTGAATGCCTGCACGAGCTCAAGCTGATCGTCGACCTGCTCTACGAGGGCGGCATGGCGAAGATGCACGAATTCATCTCGGAAACCGCCATCTACGGCGATCTGCGCTCGGGCCCGCGCGTCATCAATGACGAGACCAAGGCCCGCATGCGCGAAGTGCTGCGCGACATCCAGGACGGCACGTTTGCCCGTGACTGGATCACCGAGAACCAGGCCGGAAAGCCGCAATACCAGGCCCTGCTGCGCAAAGATCTGGAACACCCGATCGAGAAAACCGGTGCCGAACTGCGCGCCGACATGCCGTGGCTGCAGCCCGGCGCCAACACGCACTGACGACAGGAAAGCTCCAGGATCATGACCGCCCTGCCCGCCAATGACAGCCTGACCGAAGCAGAGACCGCTCCGGCACCCAAGACAGCCAAGCAGACCGGCGCGCATGCCGTCGTACGCACGCTGGAGGCCCTGGGTGTCGAGCGCGTGTTCGGCTATCCGGGCGGGGCGATCATGCCGGTCTACGACGCCCTGACCGGCTCGAGCCTGCAGCACATCCTGGTCCGCCACGAGCAGGCGGCCGCCTTTGCCGCCGACGCCCAGGCGCGCATCACCGGCAAGGCCGGTGTGTGCCTGGCCACGTCCGGTCCTGGCGCGACGAACCTGCTGACCGGCATCGCCAATGCCTACATGGACTCTGTCCCCATGATCATCCTGACGGGCCAGGTCCCGTCGGGCCTGATGGGGACGGACGCCTTCCAGGAAGTCGATGTTTTCGGCATGTCCATGCCGGTCGTGAAACACTCGATCATCATCCGCGATCCCATGCGGATACCGGAGATGATCGCCGAAGCCTTCGAGATCGCGGAAAGCGGGCGTCCCGGCCCCGTCCTGATCGATCTGCCGAAGGATGTCCTACAAGCCGAGGCGTACCCCACCTTACCCCCAGAGCCTCGGCCTGCAGCAGGGCCGTCCCGTGCCAGTGACGCCGATGTGGCTGCGGCGACGGCCCTGCTGACTCAATCCAGACGCCCCGTTCTCTATATCGGCGGCGGTGTTGCCCTGGGCCGCGCCGTCGATGCGGTCCGGGACTTCATGGGCCGCACCGGCATTCCCGCCGTGGCGACTCTGAAAGGTCTGGGCTGCCCGCACCCCGATGCCGAGAATTTCCTGGGCATGCTGGGCATGCATGGCGGACGCGCGGCCAATGTCGCCGTGGACGAGTGCGACCTGCTGGTGTGCTGCGGTGCGCGGTTCGACGACCGGGCCACCGGCCGGCTGGACAGTTTCGCCAAGGGCGCCCGCATCATCCACATGGATGCGGACATCGCCGAGATCGGCAAGCTGCGCGCCGCCGATGTGGCGATCGCAGGCGATATCGGCGACGCGCTGGCACGCATGGATCCGGGCTATCTGGACATCGACCCCTGGCGCGAGACCTGCCGCGAACGCAAGGCGCGCCATGCCTTCCGCTATGACGCGCCGGGCAATGGCGTCTTCGCACCCGCCATGCTGAAGGAATTGTCCGAAGCGGCCGGCGACGATTTCATCGCCGCCTGCGATGTCGGCCAGCACCAGATGTGGGTGGCCCAGCATTGCCGTTTCTCGCGTCCGGAATCCCACCTGACTTCTGCCGGGCTGGGCGCGATGGGCTACGGCCTGCCGGCCGGTATCGGTGCCGCCATGGAGCGTCCCGACGCCAAGGTCGTCACGATCTCCGGCGACGGTTCGATCATGATGAATATCCAGGAGCTGGCGACCGCGCGGCGCTACAGCGTGCCGATCCGCATCCTGCTGCTGGACAATGCCTCGCTGGGCCTGGTGCGCCAGTGGCAGGAATACTTCTTCGACCAGAATTTTTCCGAGATCGATCTCTACGACAATCCGGATTTCGCCGAGGTGGCGCACGCCTTCGGCATCGAAGCCTTCACGGTTCACAGCCGGGACGAGGTTCCCGGCGCAATCGACCGTTTGCTGAACGCGCGCGGCCCGATCCTGGCCCATGTGCTGATCGACCCGCGTGAAAACGTCTGGCCGCTGGTGCCGCCGGGCGCATCCAATGCCGACATGATGGAGGACTGATCATGCTCAACACGCTCATCATCGAACTTGCCGAAGCCGAAGGCGCCCTGATGCGCCTCATCGGACTTGTCGAGCGCCGTGGCTACACGATCGGCACGCTGGACAAGAGCGAAGCGCGTGAAGGCCAGTCCACCATCACCTTGCAGGTGACGCCGCGCGATGCGGCGCGTCAGCTGGATGTGCTGATCCGCCAGATCGGACGCCTGATGGATGTACGCGCCGTCTTCACCCCTGAAATTGCGGCCGCCGAAGCGGCTCACGCCTCATATCACTGGAGACAGGCATGTCCGCCCCGAAATTGAGCCCCGTACCCAGCAGCCAGCCAGAACGGCTGCACATTTTCGACACGACGCTGCGCGACGGCGAACAGGCCCCCGGCTTCTCCATGACCGCGCCTGAGAAGCTGGAGATGGCACATCTCCTGGCCAATCTGCGGGTCGATACGATGGAGGCCGGCTTTGCCGCCGCATCGCCGGGCGATGCCGAAGCCATCCGCCTGATCGCCCAGGAAGTCCGCGGCCCGACGATCTGCTCGCTGGCGCGGGCGACGGAGAAGGATATCGACGCGGCGGCCTATGCGCTGGAACCGGCGCAGCGCAGCCGGCTGCATATCTTCATCGCTACCAGTCCCATCCACCGTGAAGCCAAGCTGCGCCTGTCGCGCCGCGAGGTGATCCAGACCATCGAGCGCTGCCTGAAGCACGCTGCGGGCCGGTTCGACGAGATCGAATTCTCGGCCGAGGACGCCCTGCGCACGGAACCGGAATTCCTCATCGAAGCCCTGAGCTGTGCCGCCCGGAACGGCGCCGACGTGCTGAACGTGCCGGACACGGTGGGATATTCCGAACCGGACGAGATCTATCGCGTCTTTGCCGACCTGGTGGCGAAGGTGGAACGGCCGGACCATGTGATCTTCTCGGCTCATTGCCACAATGATCTGGGCCTCGCCGTCGCCAACTCGCTGGCTGCCGTGAAAGCCGGCGCGCGCCAGGTCGAGTGTGCCATCAACGGCATTGGCGAACGGGCGGGCAATTGCTCGCTCGAGGAGATCGTCATGGCGCTGCAAGTGCGGGCCGACATCTTCCCCGCCGTCAGTCATGCCGACGCGACCCAGATCTGGGCCGCCAGCCAGCGCCTGTCCCGCATGACCGGAACGGCCGTGGCACCCAACAAGGCCATCGTCGGCAAGAATGCCTTCGCCCACGAGGCCGGCATTCACCAGCACGGCATGATTGCCGACCGGCGCACCTACGAGATCATGACCCCGGAGAGCGTCGGCGTTCCCGGCTCCTCGCTGGTGCTGGGCAAGCATTCGGGCAAGCACGCCCTGTCGCAGCGCCTGGCCAAGCTGGGCTACCAGCCCGATCCGGAACGGCTCAACGAGATCTTCGCCCAGTTCAAGGCCGCGGCCGACCTGCATGGCGAGATCAATGATGCCGATCTGGTTGCGATGATGGAGGGCTATTCGGCCTCCGGTTCGCAATGGACGGTACTGCGCACCGAGCTGCGCACCACGGCCGGCCGCAGGCCCAAGCAGTTTGCCCGTATAGAGCTGGAACACCCCGTGCGGGGCCGCATCTCCGACATCGCCTCGGGCGACGGACCGGTTGCCGCGGCTTTTGCGGCCGTCCAGCGGATCACCGGCACCGATGTCGATGTCATCAGCCTGGAAACCCGCATGCGGGCCAATGGCACGGGCCGCGAATTCGTGGCCGATATCGAGGTCGAGATCGACGGCCGCCGCTTCTCCGGCCGGGCCCGCGGGCCGGACATCGTAACCGCAGCCATCGACGCCCTTCTGTTCACCCTCGATCGCGGCGAAGCCTACGACCGGGCCGAGGCCAACCAACCCACACCGGCACACGCCGTCTGATCAGGACACCAAGACCATGGCTATTTCCGAAACCGACTTCATCTGGCGCAATGGCGAACTCATCGACTGGCACGAAGCCCAGACCCATGTGCTGAGCCACGCCCTGCATTATGGCACCTCGGTGTTCGAGGGCATCCGCTGTTACGACACGCCGTCCGGCCCGGTGATCTTCCGGCTCACCGACCACATCCGGCGCCTGTTCGATTCCGCGCGCGTCTACCACATGCCGATCCCCTACACGCAGGAGGAGATCGAGGCCGCCTGCCGCATGGCGGTGCGCGCCAATCATCTCAAGAATGCCTATATCCGGCCGATCGCCTATTTCGGCTATGGCGGGATCGGCGTCCTGCCCGGCAAGGACACCAGTATCGATGTCTGCATCGCGGCCTTCCCCTGGGGCGCCTATCTGGGCGAGGAAGCCCTGTCCAAGGGCGTGAATTGCTGCATCTCCAGCTGGAACCGGGCCGCACCCAACACCATCCCGACCGGTGCCAAGGCCGGCGGCAACTACCTCTCTTCCGTGCTGATCAGCCATGAAGCTCACTCGCGCGGCTTCGACGAAGGCATCGGCCTGGACGTCAACGGCCTGGTGTCCGAAGGCGCCGGCGAGAACATCTTCGTCGTCTCCGACGGCATCATCCGCACGCCGCCGACCTCGGCCTCCATCCTGTCCGGCCTGACCCGCGACAGCGTGATCAAGCTGGCCGAGGCGGAAGGCTATGACGTGCGCGAGCAGACCCTGTCGCGCGAAAGCCTCTATGTCGCCGACGAGATCTTCTTCACCGGCACCGCCGCCGAGATCACGCCGGTGCGCTCGGTCGACGGCCATATCGTGCGCTGCGGCGGCCGTGGCCCGGTCGCGGAAAAGATGCAGGAGCGCTTCTTCGGCCTGTTCACCGGCGAGACCCCGGACCATCACGGCTGGCTGCAGCCGGTGCAGGACAATCCGATGGAGGTCCAGCATGTCGCCTGATAGCGGGCGTCCGCGATCCCTGTTCGAGAAGGTCTGGGACGCCCACCTGGTCAAGGCGGAGACGGCCGACACGCCGGCCATGCTCTATGTCGACCTGCACCTGGTGCATGAGGTCACCTCGCCCCAGGCCTTTTCGGTGCTGGCCGGGCGCGGCCTCAAGGTGCGCCGGCCCGACCGCACCCTGGCGACGATCGATCACGCAACGCCAACGCTGGATTTCGCCCCCGGCGAGACCCCGCCCTATGCCACCGAGGCCGCCCGCAAGCAGGTCGAGACCCTGCAGGCGAATGCGTCGGCGCACGGGATTACCCTGCATGGCTGGGATAGTGAGCATCGCGGTGTGGTGCATGTGATCGGGCCGGAACTGGGGGCGACCCAGCCGGGCATGACGATTGTGTGCGGTGACAGCCATACCGCCACCCATGGCGCTTTCGGAGCGCTGGCCTTCGGGATCGGCACGACGGAAGTCGGCCATGTGCTGGCGACGCAATGCCTGTTGCAGCGCAAGCCGAAATCCATGCGGATCACACTGGACGGCCCTACTGCGCCAGGCGTTTCGGCCAAGGATATCATCCTCGCGGTGATCGCCGAGATCGGTGTGGATGGCGGTACGGGATGCGTGATCGAATATGCCGGCGAGGCGATCGAGGCGCTCGACATGGAGGGCCGGATGACGGTCTGCAACATGTCGATCGAGGCGGGCGCGCGCGCGGGGATGATTGCCGCCGACGAGACCACATTTGCGTGGCTTAAGGGTCGCGAACATGTGCCGTCAGACCCCGATAAGTGGGACATGGCGGTGACACGCTGGTCACATTTCCGCTCCGATCCGGGCGCGCGCTTCGATCGTGAGGTGATGATCGACGCGACACAGATCCGGCCGATGGTCACCTGGGGCACGGCACCGGATACCGGCATCGCCGTCGACGCCCCGGTTCCGGCCGCACGGTCGGCCTCCCATGCCCGCGCGCTGGGCTATATGCAGTTCGAGGCGGGAAAGCCGGTTTCCGGCGCGAAGGTCGACCAGGTCTTCATCGGCTCGTGCACCAATTCGCGCATCACAGACCTGCGCGCTGCCGCCGCGATCATGAGCGGACGCCGGGTGGCGCAAGGCGTGCGCGCCCTCGTGGTGCCCGGCTCGGTCGCCGTGCGCAAACAGGCCGAGGCGGAAGGGCTGGACCGGATCTTCATCGAGGCCGGCGCGGAGTGGCGCCAGCCGGGCTGTTCCATGTGCATCGCCATGAATGGCGACAAGGGCGAGCCGGGCCAGCTGATCGTCTCCACCTCGAACCGCAATTTCGAGGGCCGCCAGGGTCCCGGCGCGCGCACCGTGCTGGCCAGCCCGGCCACGGCCGCCGCAGCCGCGATCGCCGGCCATGTCATCGACCCGGCCACGCTGATGGAGCCCGCCCATGCCTGAACGCTTCACCGCGCTGACCAGCCGCACTTTCGTGATCGACCAGGAAGACATCGACACCGACCAGATCATCCCCGCGCGCTTCCTCACCACGACCTCGCGCGACGGGCTGGGCGACAAGGCCTTCCACGACTGGCGCTATGACAGTGAGGGCAAGCCGCTGGAGACCGTCGCCCTCAACGCGCTGGACACGGAAACCCACCGCATCCTTGTGGCAGGGCGCAATTTCGGCTGCGGCTCCTCGCGCGAGCATGCGCCCTGGGCGCTGCACGATTTCGGCTTCCGCGCCGTCATCTCCTCGGAGATCGCCGACATCTTCCGCTCCAATGCGGCCAAGAACGGCCTCCTGCCGATCCTCGCCCCGAAAGAGGCGCATGACTGGCTGCTGGCCCATCCCGATGTCGAGATCACCGTCGACCTTGCCGCCCAGCGCGTCGAGATGGGCAACGGGCCCGGTTTCGACTTCACGATCGAACCCTTCGCCCGGCACTGCCTGATGGAAGGCACCGACCCGCTCGGCTTCCTCACCGCCAACGAAGACGCCATCACCGCTTACGAGACACAGACCGCATGACCTATCGCATCGTCCTTCTGCCCGGTGACGGGATCGGCCCGGAAATCACCCGCGTCGCCCGCGCCGTCATCGAACGGGCTGCCGCCCTGTCCGGCTTTTCGGTCCGGTTCGAGGAGCACGCTTTCGGCGGCGCCTCGATCGACCGCTATGGCGAACCCCTGACCGACGAGACCCTGGCTGCCTGCCAGGCCGCCGACGCGGTCTTCCTCGGCGCAGTGGGCGGACCCAAATGGGACCAGGCCCCCTCGCGCCCCGAAGCCGGCCTTCTGGCCCTGCGCAAGGCGCTCGGCGTCTATGCCAATCTGAGACCTGCCAGCGTGCACCCCGCGCTGGCGGACAAGTCCCCGCTGCGAGCCGATCTCGTAGCGGGGACGGACCTTTTGATCGTGCGCGAACTGACCGGCGGCATCTATTTCGGCCTGCGCGAGCGCACGGACAGCCAGGCCTCCGACACCTGCACCTACAGCCGCGCGGAGATTGCCCGCGTCGCCCGCGTCGCCTTCGAACAGGCCCGCCTGCGCCGCGGCCGTCTCACCTCGGTGGACAAGGCCAATGTGCTGGAAACCAGCCGCCTGTGGCGCGAGACCGTCTCGGAGATGGGCGCGCGCGACTATCCCGATATCGCCCTCGACCACATGTATGTCGACGCCGCGGCGATGCACCTCTTGCGCGCCCCGGCCAGTTTCGACGTCATCGTCACCGAGAACATGTTCGGCGACATCCTGTCCGACGAGGCCTCCATGCTGCCCGGCTCAATCGGCCTTTTGGGCTCCGCCTCGCTGGGCGAGGCCCGTCCCGGCATTTTCGAACCCATCCACGGCTCGGCCCCCGACATTGCCGGCCAGGACAAGGCCAACCCGTTCGGCGCCATCGAAGCCGCCGCCCAGCTCCTGGAATCCTTGGGCGAAACCGACGCCGCCGCCCGCATCCGCAAGGCGGTCAACGCCATGCACGAGGCCGGCGAATGGACCGGCGATCTGGGCGGAGACCTGACGTGTTCAGGCGCCGGTGTGAAGCTGGTGGAACGGCTGGAGGCGGAGGCCGTGGCGGCTTAGGGCTGCCACGATACGCTTCACGATGCGGGATCGCGGACGGTCTTGTCCGCCGCCTGGCTCTCCCAGGCGGAGCGCAGCGCGATTTGCACCTGCCTGAGCAAGGCAGGCGGCACGAAGCCGATATCCATAACACCATCGCGTTCAGGATATCGGTTCAGGTCGGCGCCCGGCCAGACAAACACATTGATCTGCGAGGCGATGATGTAGGAGGCATCCCGGGTGAGGCCGAGATGCGCTTGCACACGTGGCGGCACGGCCACCGCGTGCGGTGTCTCCGCGTGATCCTGCCCTGTAAACGGCACGACCCAGACCTCACGGCCGGCCGTGATCTCCCGCACTGCGAGGATCAGGACAGGCCGCGCCTTGCGCCCGGCGCTCTCGCCCGCATCGCGCTCATGGCTCCAGAGAAAATTGTATCCGATGACCCGCCCCGTTTCGGGTTCGGGAAAGGCCATGCTAATCGTCCATCAGCCTGTCGAGATGGTCGTGCCGCGTGTCCATCCGCGCGCCGGTCAGCCGGTCGACCGTTTCGGCATCGAGCTCGCCGGCCTCGCGCGATCTCTGGTTCTTCACCAGCTCGGCATAATGACGCGCCGAGACGATCACCACACTGTCCCGGCCATGCTTCTGCACATGCACCGGGCGATGCTGCGCCTCTTCGACATAGCGCCCGAAATTCTGCTTCACATCGGTCGCGGGAACATAGGTCATGGCTCGCCTCGTAATGTCCAATTGGCACAAAATAGACAAAACAGGCGAAATGTCAAGATTCGGATGGGGACTGGGTGGGTGAAGAGGCGGGGTGAAGACACGGGGGTGACAACGCCATGCATGAGGCCGGCGAATGGACCGGCGATCTCGGCGGGGATCTGACGTGTTCGGGCGCCGGGGTTAAGCTGGTGGAGCGGCTGGAGGCGGAGGCCGTGGCGGCTTAGGGCTTACCGGCCCCCTTCGACCTCAACCGGCACAAGGCCGGGCTCGGCCACTTCCCCCGCTACGCAGGGAAAGCCTGATCAGGGCTCGCCCCGCTTGCGGGGGAGCTGTCCGCGAAGCGGACTGAGGGGGCGGCGCAAAGCGCCGCGGAGCGCGCACGTTTGCTCTGACAGCTCAGCCCGGGAAGATCCTCACCGCAGCAGTGGCCGGATTGCGCCTTCGCGGTGTAAGCCTTCCCGCCTGGCCAGGACGGAGAGGTCTCATGGAGAAGATCACCGGCGGTTGCCTTTGCGGCAAGGTGCGGATCGCGGCGTCGGGGCGGCCCGACCGGGTCGGCGTGTGCCACTGCCTCGACTGCCGCAAGCATCACGGCGCACTCTTTTATGCTGCCGCAATCTTCCCGGAGGACGCCGTCACCGTCGACGGCGAGACCCGCAGCTATCAGGGCCGCCACTTCTGCCCCGATTGCGGCGGCTCCGTCTTCGCCCGCACCGGAAACGAGACCGAGATCCATCTCGGCACGCTGGACCGCCCGGACCAGCTTGCGCCGACCTATGAATGCTGGGTGGAAAGGCGGGAAAGCTGGCTGCCGGAGTTTGCGGTCGAGGCGCGGTATGCGCGGGATCGGTAAGTGTCGCAGTCTTCGCCGGACAAGGCCAACCCGTCCGGTGCCGTGGGAGCCGCCGCCGCGCCGCGGATACGCAAGGCGGTCAACGCCATGCACGAGGCGGGCGAATGGACTGGCGATCCCGGCGGGGACCTGACGTGTTCAGGCGCCGGGGTTAAGCTGGTGGAGCGGCTGGAGGCAGAGGCTGTGGCGGCTTGGGGGATATTGCCCTGGCCGCCCTGCCTCATTATATTGGTTGCATCGGACTGGGGGTTGTTCCCGGTCGGCGACTGGCTCTGGGGTTTCCCGGAGCCTTTTGCTTTTCAGGGGAATATTTTCAGCCCCCAGCCCGCAACAGCACCTGTCGGGCTGCGACGGAGTTTCGGCTCGATAATGTCCCAGGCCCTGTTCGGTTGACCCTGGTCGAGAACGTACCGCCCTATAGGCCGGGCAGTGAGGTCCGCGAGCTGAAGCCCGGCCGAATTGGTCTTCTTGTCGGCGAAGATGGGCCCCGTCGTCTCTCGGGAGAACGGCGGAGATGAAATACAAATTCATCTTCTCGTCCGGCCTACTCGCCCCCAGCTCTGGTCGTTTTGCCAGCATTTAGATACCAGCTTTCAACCCAGCTCAGAGGTTCAGCGCAAAATTGCATATATCGCGCAGGTGCACTAATGAGTGTAGAGGGGACAGTGAGGTGTTTGATGGGGGACAAAGAACAGACGATCCATCTCGGGGAGGTGCTGGATAGTTCAGACCCTGGAGATGCGGTCGGTTCGCGCTTTCGTTACCAGTATGCGTACGCCGCGTTTAATGCGCTTCGGTGCGTGACCACCCCGGAAAAAGTGCGCAGCGTGATCTGCGAAAACCACGAAGACTTCATCATCGAAGAAGCTTCGGGGAAGTACGTTGCCGTGCAGGTAAAGACGCGAGAACTTCGCCTCGACCCACTAAGGCTTACAGACAGTCCTGTACTAAAAGCGTTGGCGAAGTTCTGCAGGCTCGATGCGAACTACCCAGGGCAGATCGACAGGTTTGATTTTTCAACTAACCACAGGTTCTGGAACGACAAAGAAAGCCATCAGAACCTGCCTTGGGTGGTCAACCAGCTTCAAGAGAAACCAACGGTAAAAGGGCTGCGCGCTACGTCTGAAAAGCGGATTGCGGTCCAGAAGGTCGCAGCACAGGCGGAACTCAACCAAGAGGACGCCGCCAAAACACTCTCACGCGTTCTGCTTAATGCTCGCGATGAACCCATCACGAATATTGAACGAACCTTGCTTGCCGCCATCTGGGAACTTGGCACCGTTAGCGACTGGACCTATCCGAAGCTGCTGCTTTTGGCGAACGACTTAATAGCTCTTGCGCAGAATGCCTCTAGTCTAGGGTTGGGGAAAGGCCAGGCCGACCTCTACGCCGCAGGGGGTGGCTTCAATCAAGCACTGGCCGCTTCGACACTTGCCGGAAAGAAGCTCGATGGCGAGGCGGTTCAACGCGCCATATCGGAGCGCGCTGACAACGCGGATGAACCCCTGATACTCGATGGCCTCCTTGGGGTGGGCGATCTGCCAGTAGATCTACGAAAAATGGTGCAGAAACTGGCCGCCGGTGGCGTCCAGAAAGTTCGCATAGACCATCTAGAGGACCTAGTACGAAGTTTTCAGAGCCTCGAACTTCGTTGGGCTAGAAAACACAGTTTGGCCAGAGCACGCACCCAACGCCAAGATATCTTGGCGCGCGTGATGACTGACTGCGTCGAAGCCGTCGCAGCAGCCGAAGGAGCACCGGAACCTTATGGTGCCAATATGTACACCGACCTATTGCAGAAGCTCCGTGAGCGGGCAGATAGAGAGGACGGGAAGCTACACGGCTGTACACCCGAACACTTGTTGGGGGCAGCCGGGCTGCTGACCGAGCAATGCAAGGTTTGGTGGTCACCACGCTTTTCTCTGATGGAGGAAGGCGGTGAGTAGCGATTTGCTGGACATTTTAGAAGAAGTCGAGGAGACCAACGACGCAAAAGCTGCTCGGTTGCTTCTGCTGATCCATGCTTTTCGAAAGCAGGACCGCCCCGCTATCGAAGGCATCACCAAGCTCGCGAAATTGGATTTCCTGCTTCGGTATCCAGCTTACTTCGAAAGCGCGATGCTGGCCCGAGGCGCGAACCCAAAGGCCATTGAAGTCCAGGAATTCGAACGGCATTCGATCGAGTCGAGTATGGTTCGATATCGCTTTGGCCCTTGGGATCATAGTTACCGCGCGTTGCTAAACCTGCTCGCCGCTAGAGGCCTCGCCGTTCTCCGCGTGGAGGGGCGGAAGGTTCTTATAGATCTGTCCGATAGAGGCTGCGAGATAGCTGGCGAAATGGAGCTGTTGGAAGAGTTCGCCCCGGTGGTGGCTCGAGCTCAAATGTTGCAACGTTATCTGGATGTCGGCGCCACCAAGATTATGAATTTCATCTATGAGCAATTCCCAGAGCTGGCGGACATGCAGCTCAATGAGCGAATTGAGGCCGAGACACTGCTACCATGACACTAAACTTGAAACTTAAAAGCCTCAAAATTCTCTGCCGTGAAGGCAATGAATTAGTCGAATTTGGTGAAATTCTTACATTTATTCACGGCGAGATGTCGACCGGGAAGTCGACCGTTGTGGAAATGGTTGATTATTGCCTGGGCGGCCAAATGGCGAAAACGCCTGCAGTCTCAAGTGAGGTTATCTCAATTCAGCTCTTAGCTCAGGTTGGGCAGACCGAGATCTTACTTGAGAGATCCATTGAAGAAGGCACCGTCATCAGAGCGACGTGGGAAGAAGAAGAGGGCGTCAGACAGGCTTCGATTCCTGTCAAGGCGGGAACCGAAGAGGTTCTCGAAGGCGGGATCTATGGATTTTCAGACTTCCTACTAACTCGAATGGGCCTAGGCGTTCTCAAGGTAAGAAAAAGCAGGTTAGATCCAGACTCGAAATACGAAAGGTTGAGTTTTCGAGACTTTTTCACATTCAACTACCTCGATCAATTTGACCTGGACTCGAGTCTATTTGAATTAGAGCAACCGATAAAGAAGGAGAAGTCCAAGAATGTATTGAATTTTGTATTTGGCTTCCAGAGCGACCAGCTACTTGTTCTTGAAGCGCGACTTGCGGATTTGAGGCAAAAACAACGCTCTCTGCGCGAAGCCGCCGAAGAGATTGATAATTTTCTCGCGAGTTACGGATACAATTCAGAGTCTCAAATCAGCGCACAGATTGATTCCGTCAATGCTGAGGCTGAACAGCTAGAGCTGGAACGCGAAGAACAGCAAAAACTTGGCGATATTAGAAAGCTCGTAAGCGATCAAGATAGAGCACTTCTTCTTGAACTAGATAGATCTTATTTTGAGAAACTGGAAGCGGTTGAAGATATAAAAGCACGAATATCAGAACAAGAAAGCCTGAAAGCGGAGCTGCTGACGCTCAAACTCAAAGCTGCACGAACAAGCAGCGCTTCGGAGGTTTTGGAGAAGGCCAAGTTTCTTGCATGCCCGCAATGCGGCACAGGTGTTGTAGAAAAACTGGAACCGGAATCCTGCTCTCTCTGCAAGTCAGACCTGTCGGCTGAAGAACACCGAACCGCTTCCCGCCCCTCTGCTTTGATTGAACAGGACCTCTCAGACCGCATCGACGACCTAAAAGTGTCTCTAAAGCGCCTAAGCGCTTCATTGCGCTCGCAGTCTGACGATCTCAGCCTGTTCATGGAGAAGAGACTGGAACTACGAAGAGCGCTGGATGCTCAGCGTCGCGAGAGTGAGTCAGAGTATATTTCCCAAGCACGCCGCTTAGAAGCACGCTTAGGTGAACTCAACGAACGGCGCCGGCACCTTGTGCAGATACGGAAGATGCCGGAGGAGATTGAGCGCCGCCTAGAGGCCGCCGACAAACTTAGCGCGGACATAGCCCAAACGCTGAGGGAGATCGACGCCGAGCGCTCAAAATTTGATAGCGCAAGAGCTAATATAGGACTTTTGAACAAAACGCTCGAAGACGTTCTACGATCTATCCGATTTCCCGGATTCGGGGCCGACGACAGAGTTTATATAAATGTAAAGTCTTGGTTTCCGTATGTGTTTCCGAACGGCGACGAAAGTCGCGCATGGACGTTTAAAGACGCGGGAAGCGGAGGAAAAAAGACGCTATTCAAGATGTCTTACGCCCTATCAATATACAAAGTCGCAAAGGCTAAAGGGCTTAGTTTTCCAAATTGTTTCATGATAGATTCTACCATGAAAAACATTACTCCCGAGATCAACCGCGATATTTTTGAGCACTTTTACTCTGAGCTCTATGGATCGCTTCAAGACGATCTCGCCGGTTGGCAGTGCATAATCGTGGATCAAACACTTTTCCCGTTGGAGGGAGCTGCGCCAGAGTTCGTGGAGAGGAAGTTCACCGTTACCGATCCAGCGCACCCTCCACTCATTAGCTACTATAGGGGGCATTAGGGCTTTACCCCTTCCAATCAAGATCGACCGTTCTCCCCTACTCCACCTCCACCACCACCCGCGCCTCCGCACGATCCAGCACACCTCGCGACAAGCCTTCCCAGAGCGGGCTGTCCAGGCCGGCGTTTATGATGTCGGCCATGGAGGCGCCGGTGGGGGCCAGGTCTTCTATGTAGATGATCATCAGCTCCTCGCGCGGATTGGCGGGGTCGAGGATGTGTTTCATGGTGGCGTTGATGGTCTCGGCCGGCAGGGTGTAGCCCGCCGCGTCGAGCACGGTCCGCATCATGGCATTGTCCGATCCCGCCTGCGGCACATCGGTCGCGCCCTCGCCGAAGCGGGCGCGGACGAAGAAATTGGCGTCGCCCAGTTCGCGCTGTTCGAGGTCTGACAGGTGGAAGTCATAGCCGGCCTCCGGCAGGGACGGCAGATAGGCCTCGAACTGGATCCAGTAGAGCCGGTCGACCACCCGGTCCTCGCCGGCCTCGACGAAGAGGTGCATCTCGGCATCTACCGCGTCATAGAGCGCCCAGCGCCGGCCGCCGGCATAGACCGCGCTGTCCGGTACGGCGATGCGGGCTTGCGGCAGATGCGGCGAGACGAGCGTGCCCGCCGCCTCGACCGTGCGCATCGGGGCCGGCCAGGGCGCGGCGTCCGGACAGCCGGGCGCGGTGCACACATGGGTGGCGAGCGTGACGGCGATGGCGCTGAGGGTCAGGGGCATGAGGGCATGGCTCCGTTTGCTGGATCGGTTTTATGTGAGCCAGCAGACCCGGCGGGCGCAGGCGGAACCAATGAAACATCGGTAAGATAAGGGGATTTTGCGCCGGTGTGTCCCCGAGGACCCGGCGCGCCCCTGAAGACCCGGGCCGGCCTCCGCCCCCTATTCCGGCAATTGCTCCCGGAAAAACCGGATCGCATTGCCGCCCATTACCTGGCGCACATCGTCTTCGCTGAGGCCGGCCGCCAGCAGGCGGTCGGTGAGGACGGCGTATTCGGAGGCGTCGAATGTGGTGGTGATGGTGCCGTCATAGTCGGAGCCGAGGGCGACATGGTCGAGGCCGACAAGGTCGATGGCGGCGATTATGGTGCCGGCGACGCCGGACGGGCTGTCATCGCAGGTCACGTCTTCCCAGAAACCGATGCCGATCAGCCCGCCTTCCGCGGCGATGGCGCGCATCAGCCCGTCGGGAATGTTGCGGGTGACCGGGCAATGGCCGTGAATGCCGGTGTGGGAGACCACGAGCGGCCGGTCGGTCATCGCCAGAACCTCGGCCACCACGGCGGGCGAGGAATGAGCAACATCGATGATCATGCCGCGCGCGAGCAGGGCGGCGACAGCCTCGCGGCCGAAATCGGTGAGGCCGGCGCCGGAGAGGCCGTGCAGCGATCCGCCCAGCTCATTGTCGAAGAAATGCTGCAGGCCGATCAGCCGGTAACCGGCCTCCCAGAGCGGTTCGATATTGGCCAGATCGCCTTCCAGCGGGTGCGCGCCTTCCGTGGCGAGGAGGCCGCCCATCGCCATCGGATCGCTCTGCCGGGCCGCCAGCACCGCGTCGAGATCGCCGCGCGTGCGGATGACGGTGAAGGCGTCGTCATTCTCGGCCAGGCGGTTGAGGCGATCGGCATGGTAGAGCGCGCGATTGCGGATCGAGCCCCAGGTGTCGACCGGCCAGCGCTGGGCGATGGCGAGCGGGGTGATATTGTCGCTGTCGGCCGAGTTTTCCTCGTAATTCATCGAGGACGGCGTCTTGGTGACGCTGGAGAAGACCTGGAAGGCCACCCGCCCCTCGCGCAGGCGCGGCAGGTCGGTATGGCCGCGATCGTTGCGCTGTGCCGGATCGCGCATCCACAGGAGCATGTCAGAGTGCAGGTCGGCGACGTCGAGCGTGGCGTGCAGGGCCTGCGCTTCGGCGGAGATGGCGTAGGGCTCGTGCGGGGTGACGACATTGCGCCCGGCATCGATGCGCACGGGGATGACGTAGAAGAAGAGGCCGGCAGCCACCGCCAGCAGGATGGCGATCGCGCCCAGAATGATCCGTGTCATGCCCCGTCCCTCCCATGAACAGCGTTCACAAGCTGTAGCGTGAAAGCCCGGCGCCAGACAAGAAAGCAGACAGAAAAAGGGCCGCCCGGATTGTCCGGACGGCCCTTTGTGTCTGGTGTCAGCCGGGACGGCCTATTCGCTGTAAAGCTCCGAGATCGACAGCGAGGCGTTGGCATTCTCGCCCTGGCGGTAGGAACCGATCCAGATGTCATAGGTGCCCGAGGCCGGATTGTGGAAGGTCAGGGCCGGGTTGAGACCGCTGTTGCCGCCATCATCATTGCAGTGCCAGTTGCCGTTCGGATCGTTGACCAGGATGGTCGTGTCCGACGAGGAGGCCGCCGACAGGATCAGCGGCAGGCTGGAGCCGGCCGTGTAGCGCAGCTCGAAGTCCGGCGCGGCGGAGACCCAGCCGGCACAGCCGCTGCGCACGTCCGAAGCGCGATAGGCGCCGCCGGAGACGATGTCGACGCGGTAGGGGTCGGGCGTGAAGCCGGCGCGCAGATTGGCGCTGCCGAAATTGGCCGGCAGGGAATAGTCGATCCCGCCATAGCTATTGCCGCCGCCATTATAGCTGCCGCCGGAGCCGCCGAGTTCGGAGATGGCGAGGACGGCGTCGGCATAATCGCCCTGGCTGTAGGAGCCGACCCAGATGTCGTAGCGGCCGGATTGCGGGTTGGAGAAGGTCATGCTCGGATTGAGCCCTTCGCCGCTGTCATCGTCGCAATACCAGTTGCCGCTGGGCCCGTTGACGACGAGCGTCGTGTCGGAGCTGGACGTGGCGCCAATGGTCAGGTCGAACATGTTGCCGGCGGTGTAATAGACCGAATAGTCCGGCGCATCGGCGATCCAGCCGCGGCAGGAGGAGGACACATTGGCCGCCGAGCGCGCACCGCCGGAGGTGATGCGCACGGTGTAGGGATCCGGCGTGAAACCGGAGTTCAGATTGACGCTGCCATAGGTGGGCGGTGCGGAATAATCCTGGGCGATGGCCGGAGCGGCGCAGGCCAGGACAGCCGCAGCGGCGGCGAGAGAACGAAACTGCATGACGGATCCCCTTTTTGAGCCGCCGGCCCGGTCACCCTTGTGCCGTCCCATCCGGTAGCGTGATCCAAGTTTAGACAATTCTGGCGCTGAACCACAGCTGAACGCGTAATTTTATTCCGCCGCGGTCTCGTCCTCATCCTGCCCCCAGCCGAGCGCGGCGGAGATCAGGTGGAAGACCGTGTTCTGCTCGATCGACCCGCCGAACCAATGCGCCCGCGGGCCATTGGCATAAAGCGCGACATCCGCACCGGAATGAGTCTCGTTGGACAGTTCGACTGCAGTTTCCTGGTGATAGTCGGGCGCCATCACCGTCTCGTCGTCCAGAGGCTCGCCCTCATGGGGACGGACATTGGGACCGTTCTGATAACCCAGCGTGGTGTAGGGCCGGCCGCTCTCGTCCAGCGTCAGCTGCGGCTCGGAGCCCGGCTCGTAGGGGTTCGCCCGCCGCACCAGGCCGAGAATGGGATTGCCGCGGCCGGGATAGCCCGAGAAGGTCATGGTGTGGCCGTGATCGGCGGTGACGACGATCAGCGTCTCGTCCAGATCGACCCGCCCCAGCACCGCCGCGATGGCCGCGTCGAAGGCCTGCATGTCGGTCAGGGCGCGATAGGCATTGGTGGCGTGGTGGGCATGATCGACCCGGCCGGCCTCGACCATCAGCACATAACCGTCCTCATTCTGCGACAGGCGATCGATGGCGAAGGCGGTCATTTCCGCCAGGGAGGGCTCGTCGGCCGCGCTGCGGTCGGCCTCATAGGCCATGTGGCTGTCGGAGAACAGACCCAGCACCGGCGCACCGGTGGCCGGATCGAGCGCCCGGAAACCGGCCGCATCGGTGACGGCGACGCGGTCGTGCGCCTGCCATTCCGCGATCAGATTGCGTCCGTCGGCGCGCACGCCGCCCTCGGCTTCGGGCAGGAAGCGGGCCCGGCCGCCGCCCAGCGCCAGCTCGATACCGTCACCCTCGTCGAAGGCCAGCAATTGCGCGGCGATGTCGACACAGCCGGCGGCGACACCTTCCGGCCGCATATCGCTGTCGGCTTCCCAGGAGCGGATCAGGCTGTGCGCGTAGAGCGTGGCCGGCGTGGCGTGGGTCAGGCGGGCGGTCGAGACGATGCCGGTGGCGAGGCCGCGACGCTCGGCCAGCTCGACCAGGCTCGGCGGCAGATCCGCATCGGGCGCGCAGGCGTCGAGGAACTGGTCGGCGCGCACGCTGATGGCGCCCGAGCGCGTCTTGTGGCCGGTCACCAGCGCCGTTGCCGTGCTGGCGCTGTCGGCGACCTGGGCGTCAGCATTGTAGGTGCGCACCAGGGCGGTGCTGGGGAAGGCCTCGAAGGACAGGGTGTGCGTCTCGCCATCGCCGGCCCGCTCGCCGCCATAGATCCGCGCGGCGGAAATGGTGGGGATGCTCATCCCGTCGGCGATGAAGAGGATGACATTGCGGGCCTGCTGCGGACGGACGTCGACTGCCATGCGGCGGTCCAGCTCGGCGCGGGCGCGCTGCCAGTTATCGCTGTCGCTGCCGGTGTCCTGAAGGGTTGCGGCGCTCGCAGCACCGGCCAGGAAGACGCCCAGGACAACCGCCGGGCCGAAGGATTTGATACGCACGTCGTGACCTCGTTCCGCTGGAGCGTGATCAGGTGAGATGGAACCCGGTTCACCGGTTCGATCACGTGACCGCTCAAGATTCCGGAGCAGAACCGGTTCCGCAGGAAACCATCCTGCTCCAGGCCGCGCAGGCCTATCGAATACGGCCGGGAATGACCAATGAAAGTTTCAAGTCGGTGCAGCGGCGCTCAGCCCGCCTGCCTGTCCAGCAGGATCACCGCCTCGACCACACTGCCCGAGCCCATATAGGTCAGCGAGGAGAAAGAGAGCGTGCGCGCCAGCGTGATGCCGCGCCCGCGATAGCCTGCCCCGGCCGGCGGCCCCGCAAGAAAAGCCTCGTGATCGAACCCCTCGCCCTCGTCCTGGATGGTGAAGGCAATCATCCGCGCCCCGCGCTGGAAGGTGACAATGACCCGCCGCTGGGCATAGGCCGGATCGGCGAGCCGGCGCTCGACTTCCTCGCGCCAGGTCCCGGCGATCAGCAGGTCGCGCTTCTGTGCGCCGGTGATTTCCAGATTGCCGTGCTCGACGGCATTGACCAGCAACTCCTGCAGACCGACCACCACGGCGTCGGAATTGGGACAGGCCAGCGCCAGCATGGTCGACAGGTTGCGCGCCTCGTCGAGCGTGCGGAAGACGAACTGTCCGTTCATGATCGTGCCGATGGCGGACTTGCGGCGCGCCACATCGGCCTGCAGTTCCAGCACCTGTTCGCGATAGTCGCAGGCGGCCTCGAAGACCGACTTCACCGACCCGAAATCGGTGTCGCGCGACAGCACGAAATCGGCCTGGACCTGGCTGTCTGTCCGTTCGGTCAGGAAAATGGACTGCATCGCCTCACCGGCCCGCAGCCGGGCTGCCTTCAGCGCACCCAGATGCGCATCGTCGGCGATCACCACCCCGATCTCGCCGGTCTCCGGCAGGGCGGTCTCGCCGACCAGCACACCGCGCGGTTCGTCCTGCAGATAATCGCCCAGGCGGCGCGCCAGCGGGCCGTCGGACACCATCATCCAGATCAGGTCGTCACGGGTTTTCATGGGACATCCAGTCCGATCAGCAGGAAGGTCAGGTCGTCGCGGAATTCGGCATCGGCCCGGCCGAAGAGGCGGGTCAGCAGCCGGCCGGCGAACGCATCGGCGCCCGCAGCCGCCTCGGCCTGTACGGCCGTCGCGATATCGCCGGCCGCAAGGCTGGCGTCGGGATTCTCGAAGTCCTCGTACAGCGCGTCGCTGTAGGCGAACAGCCGGTCCTGCGGTCCCAGCTGTGCTGTGAACGTCTCGTACTCGGCATCCGCCAGGCAGCCCAGGATCAGGCCGCGCCCGGACAATTCCTCCCAGCTGCCATCGCCGTGCAGGATCAGGGGCGGCGGCGCTCCGGCCACGGCATAGCGCATCTCGCCGGCGGCCGGGTCGATGACAGCATAGAAGGCGGTTGCGAAGTGCTCGACCGGCAGGATCGGCACGAGCGTCCGGTTCAGCGCGGCCAGCCACCGGGCCGGATCGGCCCGCTCGCGAACCAGTCCGGCGGTGATCATGTTGACCCGGAAGGCGTTGATGGCGGCCGACACGCCATGCCCGGACAGGTCGACCATGAAGACACCGAACCGGGTTTCGTCCACCGGGAAGACCTGCCAGAGATCGCCGCCCAGCATGTGAGAAGCCCGGTAGAAAGCGGTCATCGCGGCACCGCGCGGATGCAGGATTGCGGCGACATCCTCCGGTCCGGGCAGAAGCGCCAGCTGCATGGACTGGGCGGCGCGCAGCTCGTCTTCCATCCGGTCCTGGTAGCGCTGCAGCCGACCGATCATGCGGCGGCGTTCCAGATGCAGCCGCACGCGGGAGACCAGTTCGCCGGGATTGAGCGGTTTGGAGACGATGTCGGACGCCCCGACCTTGAAGGCGTCGACCCGGCAGTCCGCTTCCTGGATGCCGGTCTGCACCAGGATCGGAAGATCGAGCGCCAGCCGGCCGCGGATTTCGCGGCACACCTCGAAGCCGTCCATGCGGGGCATGCGGATATCCAGGATGACGATGTCAGCCGTGTTGGCTGCGAGCCATTCGATCGCCTCGACCCCGTCCCCGGCATAGGCGAGACAGGTATAGCCCGCCGCTTCCAGCACCGACCCGATCAGAAGTCGCGACGACGCCTGGTCGTCGACAATGAGGATCCGGTCACGCGCCGGGTCGTCATGCTCGGACTGGGAATGTGCGAGGTCCATCCGCGCCTCAGTCGATCGGGATCAGCTGCTCGATCCTGGAAAGCTCGACAACCTTGGCAACCTGCCCGGAAACACCGCGCAGGCGCAGACCGCCGCCGCGCTTGGCGATGCGGTCATTGGCCATGATCAGCATGCCGATGCCGGCCGAGTCGATCATGGTCAGCCCGGAGAGGTCGAACACCACGGGTCCCGGCGTCTGATCGGCGAGCGTGCCGACGAGTTCGCGGAAGCGTTCGTGATCATCGAAGGTGAGGACACCTTCGATCGCAACCACGACCGGACTTCCGGTGAATTCGGATCTGTATTCCATCGTCACTCCCCGGCCCGCCCCAGCGGCGGGCGCTCGTCAGACCGCTTCGGTCAGGCGGGTCAGGGCCACCTCCAGCTCGGCATTGAGCGCATCGCGGGCGGCATTGTCGTCCTGTTCGAGCGCCGCGGCCACTGCCGCCAGCCGGATGAGCCCGATATTTGCGGCCGCGCCCTTCAGGGCATGGGCGGTGGCGTGGGCATCCGGCCGCTCGCCGCGGTCCATGGCGGCCCAGTAGGTATCCACCAGCCGCCGCAGGTCTGCGACAAACTGCACGCTCATGTCGCGAAACACCGATTCGCCGACCGCGCTGACCAGCGCCTGGACGGCTGCGCTATCGATTTCCGGCTTGTTGCGCCAGTCGGACATGGTTCGCTCCGCGATGAAGTCCCCGCAAGGGGCGCGACTTTAGTCACCACTCCAGCATGCGGGCAAGCGGCGAGCGCCTAACCGGTGCTTGCGGGCGGCGCGACGGATTCCCGCAGGATGATCTCGGACCCGATTTCATGCGGCTCGGCATGGCCGCATTCCTCTCCCGCCCGAGCCGCATCCAGCCGGCCGGCGAGAATTCCGACGGCCTCCGCCGCCATGCACGAAACCGGCTGGCGGACGGTCGTGAGCTGCGGCCAGACCGCTGTGGCGCTCTGGGTATCGTCGAAACCGGCAACGCTCAGCTCGCCCGGCAGATCGAGCGCCAGGCGATGCGCCTGGGCGATCACCGCCAAGGCCATGTCGTCATTCGCTGCAAAGATCGCCGTCGGCCGGGGCGACAGGGCGAGCAATCGCTCGGCCGCCCTGAGGCCGGAACGGTAGGTGAATTCGCCCGGCACAATGAGTGCGGGATCGACGTCCATGCCCGCTGCCGTGAGTGCATCGCAATAACCCGCATGGCGCTCACGGCTCGCACGCTGCCCGTCCGGGCCGCCGATAAAGCCGATCCGGCGATGACCCTGCTCGATCAGGTGCGCGGTCATGTTGCGCGCTGCGGCCCGGTCGTCCGTGGTGATGGCGGGCCCGTGATCGCCGGCCTCATCCGGCGCAATGCGGATGAAGGGCAGGCCGGCCGCCTCGATCGCCGCCAGCACACCGGCATGATTGCAGACCGGTGGCGGCAGGATCAGCCCGTCAAACCCGCCTCTCTCCAGCATGGATCCGACCGTGCGTACCCAGTCGTCTTCGCTGGCGCCGCAGGTCTCCACCACGAGATGATAGCCGGCCTCACGGCACCGGTTCAGCGCCCCGATCAGCAGTTCGGAGACAGAGCCGGCGCCGGGATTGTCGTAGAGAAGACCGATGAACCAGGTGTTCGCGCGGGCCAGGTTTCGTGCGGACAGGTTGGGCCGGTAGCGCAGGTCGCGAATGGCGGCCTGGACCCGTTCACGGGTCTCCGGGCGCACATTCGCTTCGCCGTTCAGCACCCGCGAGACGGTCATCGCCGAAACGCCCGCACTTTGCGCCACATCCTTGATCGTGGCACCGAATTGCTTGTTGGCCCGCGTTTTCACAGTCATCGTGTCGGGTACCGGCTCTCGCGTCCAATCGCTGACCGGATGGTAGCGCAAACGCAACATACCCGCTTGATGTCCGTGGACAACTGCAGCGCAGTGCCGCACGATCGTCAGAGCCCGGTGAACACCTGGAAAGCGCGCAGCACGGGGCTCTCGAATTTCAGCTTGCCTTCCGTCAGCGCGAGACAGATGCACTCGCCGCCCTCATCGATACGGATATCGTGCTCGACGCCGGGATGCGCCTCCTCGACATCGCCGGGGCGATACTCCTGCTCGCCGTCCCAGAAACTGCCCTTGAGGACGAGGGTGAGCTCGGAACCGTTGTGACCGTGATGCGGGATCGCGACGCCCGGCTGGGCGCGCAGCAGCCACAGCCGCTCGCCATGCTCGCCGCGCCACAGGATCGCCTTGCGCATGCCGGGGCCGAGGAAGCCCCAGCGCACCGGCATGCCGGTGCGGGCCAGATAATCCTGCAGCGCCTGCGGCAGGCACAGACTGTCATCTGCGGCCGGCGCCGCTGCCACCGGTGCCACCGTCAGGTCTTCTTCCGCCTCGCTTCCGGCGCGCCGCAGGATATCCTCGACGCTGAAGCCAAGCGGCGCTTCGCCGTCCGATGCGTCGAGCATGGCGCCGCCGAGCGTTTCAAGCGCAGCGACGCGGCCACGGGCCTCGTCCGACAATTCCACATGCGATGCCATCATCACGTCCTGCGCCTCGGTTCCAAGCGTTCCCGCGGCGTAGTCGAGATACCAGCTGTCATCCAACACATGACCGCGCTGGGTCATTTCCATTCTCCAAGACCTTGTCTCATTTTGTTCATGGCCAGCCTGACGCGGGACTTCACGGTTCCCAGGGGCAGGTCCAGCCGCTCGGCAATCTCGCTGTGCGAGAGGCCTTCGGTGAAGGCCAGCTCCAGCACAAGGCGCTGGTCGTCCGGCAGCCCCGACAGGGCACCGGTAACGCTTTGACCAGCCTCGGCCCGCTCGTACAAGTCGTCGGGCAAGGGCTGGTCCGGCGGCTGGAAGTGCGGGTCGTGCTCATCGATCTTCCGGGCGCGAACCGCCTTGCGGTAATGATCGATGTGCGCATTCCGCGCGATCGTGTAGATCCACGTCGCCGCCGAGGCCTTCGCTGCGTCAAAGCTCGATGCACGCCGCCAGATCGCCAGCATCACATCCTGCGTCAGGTCGTCGGCCAGAGCCGCAGAAACCCGCCGTTTCATCAGGAAGCTGCGAATACGAGGCGCGAAATGGTCGAACAGCGCCCGGAAGGCCTGCGCATCACGCTTCCGTCCGACCTGTTCCAGCAGGCCGGCCAGCCGAGCCGCGTCGGAGATGGACCGACGGCGGTCGGTGTCCTGCGTCATGCGTGCCTTCCCGGTCTCGACCGTTTCGCGTCTGGCCCTTGCGGGCGGGGTGTGAAGGGCAGCGTACATGCTTCGGATTACGATTGCACCGCCCTGCCGGATCACTGACTGCCTGCGCACCCGTCAGTGATCCGCCGCCGCACCGCCCGCGTAAACCCCGGATAAGGCCGCACTTCCGGCCGTCAGAGGACAGGGCTTTTCATGACACAAGCGCGCGGACAGAAAATCGCCGTCATCGGTTCCGGCATTGCCGGCCTCGCGGCCGCCTGGCGCCTGTCGCTGGTCCATGATGTCACCCTGTATGAAGCCGCGCCCCGGCTCGGCGGTCACGCCAATACCGTCCGCGCCCAGATCGGCGGTGAGCGCGTCGATGTGGACACCGGCTTCATCGTCTTCAATCCGCGCAACTACCCGAATTTCACGCCGCTGCTGGAGTATTTCGATGTCGAGACGGCCCTGAGCAGCATGTCCTTTGCTGCCTCGCTGGATGGCGGCCGGTTCGAATACTCGTCCAATCCGGACGGGCTCTTCGCCCAGAAACGCAATCTGGTCCGGCCGCGCATGTGGCGCATGATCCGCGACATCCTGCGCCTGCACGATCATGCCCGCCGGGGCGACCACGCCGGAGAGGTTCGCTCGCTTGACGATTTCCTGCGGAGCGAAGGCTATTCCAGCACGTTCCGCGAGGATCACATCCTGCCGATGTGTGCCGCAATCTGGTCTTCGCCCGTCGACCAGATGCGGGCGTATCCGGCCCGCGCCTTCTTCGAATTCTTTTCCAATCACGGTCTGCTGCAACTGTCCGACCGGCCGCAATGGCGTACCGTCACCGGCGGCAGCCATCGCTATGTCGAGCGGCTGGCCGGTGCCATCAAGGGCCGCGTGCGCCTGTCGGCGCCGGTGCGCCAGATCGACCGCTCAGGCTCCCAGGTCACTGTCCGCACCGATGCCGATGAAAGCCGGTTCGACCAGATCGTGCTGGCCTGTCACAGCGACCAGGCGCTTGCCCTCATCGACGCGCCGGACCCCAAGGAGCGGCAATTGCTGGGCGCGGTCCGCTACCGGCCCAATACCGCGATCCTGCACACCGATACCCGCCTCCTGCCCCGCCGCCGCTCGGCCTGGGCCAGCTGGAACTATCTCGAGTCCGCGCGCACGGCCGACAGCGCGGCAAAGATCAGCCTGACCTACTGGATGAATGCGCTGCAGCCCCTGCCGACGCAGGCTCCGGTCCTCGTCACGCTCAATCCGGAAGTCGCGCCCGATCCTGCCCAGGTGCTGCACACGGACCAGTACGACCATCCGGTCTTCGATGCGGCCGCGATCGCGGCGCAGGCGCAGTTCGGTGCGCTGCAGGGGCATCGGCGCACCTGGTATTGCGGTGCCTGGCTGGGGGCGGGATTCCACGAGGACGGGTTGCAATCCGGGCTCGCCGTCGCCGAAGCGCTCGGTGCGCCGGGCCGGCCCTGGGCCTGCACTGACGGCGACACCCGCATCCCCTGGACGCAGGCACCTGCACCGGTTCAGCCCGCCTTGGCCGTTGCTGCGGAATGAGACCCCTTCCCGCCTCTCTCTACACCGGCGATGTCGGGCATATGCGGCACCATCCGCGCCGCCACAGCCTGCGCTACCGCATGGTGTCGCTGCTGACGGATATCGATGGCGCGGGCCGTGATGACCGGGGCATTGCCGGCTTTGCCTTCGACCGGTTTGCGCCGGTCAGCCAGCATGCGGCCGATCATGGCCGCGGTCATGGCGCGCTGCGCGACTGGGTGCGCAGCCGTCTGCAGCAGAACGGTATCGATTTCGAACCGGGCCGCATCCAGCTACTCGCCGCTCCGCGCGTGCTGGGCATCGTGTTCAACCCGGTGTCGGTCTATTTCTGCCACAGGGCCGACGACCGGCTGGGCGCGGTGCTGTTCGAGGTCGCGAATTTTCATGGTGGCCGTCAGGTCTATGCCTTCGACGTGCCCGACGACACGGCCAAACCGCTGCGCTTTGCCTGCGAGAAGACCTTCTTCGTCTCGCCTTTCAATCCGGTCGAGGGCGAGTACCGCTTCCGGCTCGACCGCGACGACGACACGCTGCGCCTGGGCATCCGCCATTATCGCGACGGAGCATGCATCATGGGTGCGATCCTGCAGGCGGAACGGCAGGCGCTGACGACGCGTTCTCTCTGGAAAGCCCAGCTTGCCCAGCCGCTGAACACTCTCGTGACGGTTGGCGGAATCCTGTTCGAGGCGTTAAGATTGCGCCTGAAGGGACTGCGCACTTACGCGCCGCGCCGGGGGAGTACGGACACACTGCCGAGGGGACTGTGATGGACTATACGACGCAATCCGCCGACACGCTGGAAAGCCGGGCCAGCCGCCTGCAGCGCTATGCCCGCGAAAAGATGCGCCAAGCCCTCTCGGACCTGACGGACAGCCGTCTGCGCATCGAACTGCCCGGCGGTTACCGCTTTGAATGCGGGCCCGCCGATGCCGCCCACCGGGCCGACTGGTCGATCCGCAAGTGGAACGCGCTCCTGCGCATTGCCGGATCCGGCACGCTGGGCTTTTCCGAAGGCTATATCCACGGCGAATGGGAAACCTCCGACCTGCAGGGCCTGCTCCGGGCACTGGCCGGCGAACTCGACGGCATCGGCGCTGCGCGGGCCGGCAAGGGTCCCAGCCGCATCATCGGCAAGATCCAGCACTGGATGAACGCCAATACGCGCAGCGGCAGCCGGCGGAACATCTCCTTCCACTACGATCTCGGCAACAGCTTCTACGAACGCTGGCTCGACGGGAGCATGACCTACTCCTCGGGCATTTTCGACACGGCCGGCGACACGCTGGCCGAGGCGCAGGCCCGCAAATACCGCCGTATCTGCGAGACGCTGGGCCTGAAGCCGGGCGACCGCGTGCTGGAGATCGGCTGCGGCTGGGGCGGGTTCGCCGAAGTCGCGATCCGCGATTTCGGCTGTCACGTCACCGGCCTCACCCTGTCGCGGGAGCAGCATGACTATGCGGTCGCCCGCCTGGACAAGGCCGGCCTGGCCCACAAGGCAGACATCCGCCTGCAGGATTATCGCGACGTCTCGGAAGAGTTCGACGCCATCGCCTCGATCGAGATGTTCGAGGCCGTCGGCGAGGAGAACTGGCCGGTCTATTTCGACCAGGTCTCAGCCTGCCTGAAGCCGGGCGGCCGGGCCGCGCTGCAGATCATCACGATCCGCGAAGACCTGTTTGCCCAGTACAGCAAGTCCGTCGACTTCATCCAGAAATATGTCTTCCCCGGCGGCATCCTGCCACCGCCCTCCCGGCTGGGCGAAGAGGCCGATCGTGCAGGCCTGGTGCCGATCGATACCTGCATGTTCGGGCCGAGCTATGCCCGCACGCTGGCCGAATGGCATGACGCCTACCGCGATGCCTGGCCGGATATCGCCGGTCTGGGCTTCGATGCCCGGTTCGACCGCATCTGGCGTTTCTACCTGGCCTATTGCGAAGCCGGTTTCACCACCGGCCGGATCGACGTCGGCCAGTTCGCCTACCGCAAGCCTGACTGACCCGACGACCGCGTGGCTTATAAGATAATACCGGAATAGCGAGCCTTTTCCGCGCTTTCGAACGTCCGGATGCAGCTGCGTCGACCCGGTGTTTACGATTCCCGTGCAAGGCTTGTCCGATAACGGATAAAAAAAGCCGGCGGACAGGGATGAGTCAGTCACTCGACAGTCAATTGGGGCGCTACATCAACGTCGCGACGTTGGTGAGCCTGATTGCGTCCGTGCTGGTGATCTACTTCTTCGTCGGCGCACTCAATCGGGGCGCCGCGGAGACCGACCGGCAATTGCTGACCGCCGGCATCCAGACCACCATCCATCACAACGAGACCTGGGTCGCCGACTATGGCTGGTGGTCGGTCGCGCTCGAACGTCTGGATGCCGGCGATGTCGATGTGCTCAGCGACAGTATGGCATCGTCCTTCTCGGACCATCTCGGCTTCGACTTTGTCGTGATGTCGCGGGCGCGCGACACGCTCACCTATTCCTGGCACCGCGACAGCGGGCAGACCCCTCTGGACCACCTGCTCACCCCGGACGATCTGGACAATCTGCGCAGCGACCTTGCGCGCGCCTATGCCGAGGGAAGCTTCATCGGCTCGCACATGCTGACCGTCCGCGGCCGGCCCTACCTCGCCTCGGTCACCCTGGTCGGCGAGTATGAGAACCGCGCCGCCACCGACCCGCTGACCGGACCGATACTGGTGATCGGCACCGCGCTCGACGAGCGCTTTGTCAACGAGATGCAGACCCGCTTCCTCGTCGAGGATGTCTCGCTGATCCCGATGGACACAACGCCCTCGCACGGCAGCCGCCTGCCAATCACGGACAATTCCGGGCATGCCGTAGCGCAATTGTCCTGGACGCCCTCGCGGCCGGGCAATGAGACACTGCGCTACAGCTTCCTGCCCCTGCTGGCCTATATCATCGTCTTCTTCGCCGGGGCCCAGATACTCGTTCATCGCGCCCGCAAGCTGGGCCGTAGCGCGGAACGCAATGAACGCCGGGCCCTGCGCGCCGCAACGACAGACACGCTGAGCGGACTGCCCAACCGGCTGGGCTTCAACCGCTTCATCGAGGGCGAGACCGCAACGCAGGCCGCTGCCTGCGGCGAGGCGGCCGTCATCTATATCGACCTCAACGGCTTCAAGGCGGTCAATGACAAGGCGGGCCACCAGGCCGGCGACGAGGTCATCCGGATCGTGTCGGACAAGTTCCGCGCAGCCTTGCCGGACGGCGTGCATATCGCCCGCGTCGGCGGCGACGAATTCGCCTGCGCGCTCACGGGTCAGGCCTATGCCAGCCAGGCCCTGCCGATTGCCCGCGCCCTGTCGGCCAGCCTGCGCGACCCGTTCGAGATCGGCGGCCGCCATTTCGATATCGGCGCAGCCATCGGCGTCGCCTGGTCGCGGCCGGATGCCCCCAAGACGTTTGCCCAGCTGGTGAATGATGCCGACCTGGCCATGTACCGCGCCAAGGCCGACCAGCTGGAACAACCCCTGTGCTTCGATGCCAGCCTTGGCCTGGAAAAGGACGCCCGCTGCTCGCTGGAAGCGGATATCGAGGCGGGCCTGGAGCGCAATGAGTTCCGCGTTGTCTATCAGCCGATCGCGCGCGCCCGCGACGGCAAGATCGTGTCGGTCGAGGCCCTCCTGCGCTGGGAACACCCGACGCGCGGCGCCGTTCCGCCGGACATCTTCATCGGCGTGGCAGAGCGCTCGCGCCTGATCCGCCGGCTGGGCGATTTCGTTGTCGACAGCGTCTGCCGCGAAATCCCGAAGCAGGCCGGCTTCACCGTTTCGATCAACCTGTCCCCGACGCAGCTCAAGGATCCGGATCTGTGCGTGCGCTATCTGGAGAAGCTCGGCGCGGCCGGACTGACCTCCAGCCAGATCGAGCTGGAACTGACCGAGACCGTGCTGGTCGACGATTTCGAACAGGCCAAACAGCGTCTGCACGAGTTCAATGCCGCCGGCTTCCGCGTCAATCTCGACGATTTCGGCACCGGCTTCGCCTCGATGGGCTATCTGCACATGCTGCCCTTCTCCAAGATCAAGGTCGACAAGAGCTTCATCGATGCCCTCGGCAAGGGCGAAGGTCCCAATAAAATGCTGCAGGCGCTGGCCCTGCTCGGCGATGCGCTCAATCTCGACATGGTCGCGGAAGGCGTAGAGACCGAAAGCCAGGCCGCCATGTTGCGCCTCTTGGGCTTTGATTACCTGCAGGGCTGGCATTTCGGCGCACCGATGACCGCCCGCGCCCTTGCAGACCGGATGAACAGCGCCGCCTGACCTGCGCTGACGACTGCGTGAACGGCCGCCTTTGCGCTTGAACCGGACCGGCTATAGCGAGCAATCTGCCGCGCATGGCCCGGTCTCTCCTCCTCCGACTTGCAGTCGCTTTGCTGGTTGCCCTGACCGCCGCCCTGGGCGGTCAGGCCCGCGCCGACATCGTGCGGCTGGCCGTTGCGTCGAATTTCACCGAACCGATGCAGGCCCTTGGCGCGGCATTTTCCACCAGAACCGGTCACACGCTTCTGGTCGTGAACGGCTCGACGGGCCGCCTCTATGCCCAGATCGTCAATGGCGCGGCCGTCGACATATTCCTCGCCGCCGACACGGTCCGTCCGGCGCGCCTGGTTGAAGACGGCCTGGCGGTTGCCGACAGCGTACAGACCTATGCGATCGGCCGGCTGGCCCTGATGGAGCCGGGGGACGCCACGGCCGGCACCCCGTCACCGCTGCAGCGCCTGCAGTCCGGTGACTACCGGCACCTCGCCCTCGCCAATCCCGACCTCGCGCCCTATGGCGCCGCGGCGCGTCAGATTCTGGCCCATCTGGAGCTTCAGACCGCCTCGGCCTCACGCCAGGTCTTCGGCGAGAATATCGGGCAGACCTATGCCTTCGTCGCCACCGGAAATGCCGATCTGGGTTTCGTCGCGCTGTCGCAGATCCGGCACCCCGGCAGCGCGCCCGCCGGCCGTCATGACCTCATCCCGGCCGACTGGCACGATCCGATCCGCCAGGACGCGGTTCTTCTTGAGCGGGGCCGCAACAATGAGGCCGCCCGCGCGTTCATGGATTTTCTCGCCTCACCCGAGGCCCGCGACATCATCGCCGCCCATGGCTATGAGGCGCCGGCGTGAGCGAGAGCCTGCCGGCAATCCTCCTGACGGTACAGTTGGCGCTGGTCACCACGCTGATCCTGTTCGTGATCGGCACGCCGCTGGCCTGGTGGCTGGCGACCACACGAACCCGGCTCAAACCCGTCATAGAGGCCGTCACGGCACTCCCCCTCGTCCTGCCGCCGACGGTGATCGGCTTCTACCTGCTGATCCTGTTCAATCCCGGCTCGGCAATCGGCGGTCTGTGGGTGCGTCTGACCGGCGACACGCTCGCCTTTTCCTTTTCCGGACTGGTCATCGCCTCGGTGATCTACTCCCTGCCCTTCATGGTGCAGCCGCTGCAGACCGCCTTTGAACGGGTCGGCCGCGGGCCGCTGGACGCCGCCGCCAGCCTGGGCGCATCGCCCCTGGACGCTTTCATCTCGGTCGTCATGCCCCTCAGCCTGCGCGGCTTCATCACGGCGGGGGTGCTCAGCTTCATCCATACCGTGGGTGAATTCGGTGTCGTGCTGATGGTAGGCGGGAATATCCCCGGACGCACCCGCGTGGTCTCCATCGCCCTTTATGACCATGTCGAAACGCTGGACTATGCCGCCGCTCATGCGCTGGCGCTGGGCCTTGTCGCCGCCTCGCTGAGCGTGCTGGTCGCCGTCTTCCTGATCAATCGCCGGTATCCCGTCCATGCCGGATAGAACGCTCGACATCGACCTCGACCACCGCCGCGGCGGGTTCAGCCTGAAAGGCGCAGCCACTCTGCCCCTGACCGGCGTGACGGGCATTGCCGGTCCCAACGGCGCGGGCAAGACCAGCCTGCTGCGCGCGGTCGCAGGACTGGACCGGACGCGCGGCAATACGATCCGTTTCGACAGCGAAACATGGCAGGCTGGCCCCTCATTCCTGCCGGCATACCGGCGCCGGGCCGTGCTGGTCTTCCAGGACTCCCGGCTCTTCACCCACCTCTCCGTGACCGGCAATCTGGACTATGCCAGCCGGCGTGCGCCCCCGGGCGGTCACGGCCCTGATCGGGCAGAGCTGATCGACCTGCTGCAGCTGGCGCCCCTGATGACGCGCCGCACCGCGGACCTGTCTGGCGGAGAACGCCAGCGCGTCGCACTGGCCCGGGCGCTGTCGGCCCGGCCGCGGCTGCTCCTGCTGGACGAAGCCTTCTCGGCCCTTGATGCCAGCTTCCGCCAAAACCTTCTGCCTGCGCTCCGTGAAAGGCTGGCGCACTGGCAATTGCCGGCGCTGATGGTCAGCCACTCGGCCCGGGAGATGGCCGTCATGGCCGACCATGTCCTGCCCGTCGAAAACGGACAGATCGGCGCGCTCTACGAACGGGATGCGTGGCTTGCCGGTTCCGAAGGCGGCAGCGAAGCGGCAGACGAGCCCGGCGCCGTTCTGACCGGTCGGATCACCGCCCATGATGCGCGTCTTCACCTGACAGACCTGCGTATCGGCGAGCACCGTATCGCCCTGCCGGGGCTGACGGAGCTCGCTATCGGCAGCGAGGCGCGCCTCTACGTGCCCGCCCGTGATGTCACGCTGGCCGTAGATGCCGTCGACGGGCTTTCGGTACAAAACAGACTGCCCGGAACGGTGGCGGCCATCACCGACCGGCGGGACACGGCCTGGTGCGATGTCGAGCTGGAGGTGGCGACGCAGCGCCTGTGCGCCCGGATCACCCGCGCCGCCGCCGAGGCGCTCGCGCTGAAACCGGGCGATACGGTTATCGCACTGATCAAGAGCGCGAGCCTGGCGCCCCGCCAGGATTAAGTGCCGGAAGTGAGTGCGGGGTCGACCGGCGCGCCCAGCGCCCGGTGCAGCGCGATCACGGCCAGGGCATGATCGGCCTGGCTGTCCAGCAACGACTCGCGGCTGTCGATCAGGGTGCGCTGGGCATCGAGAATGTCGATGAAGCTGGCCAGGCCTTCCCGATAGAGCGCGTCGAGCTGGTCGAAGGCCTGCTCCGACGCGGTGACGGCGCGCTCGAGCTCTGCCGTACGCGCTTCGACGGCGCGGATCGAGACGAGGGCGTCCTCAACCTCGCCGACCGCTTCGAGCAGCGTCTGCCGATAGGCCAGCAATGCCTGTTCGGCCCGGGCTTCGGCGATGTCGACACCGGCGCGGCGGCGGCCGCCATCGAAGACCGGCACATCGACCGCAGCACCGATCCGCGCAACCGTGTCTCCGACCAGCCGGTCGGCCGATCCCAGATCGGCGGTGATGCTGCCGGGAATGGAGAAGGCAGGATAAAGCCCGGCCGTGGCCACACCGATGGCGGCGCTGGCTGCGGCCAGATCACGCTCGGCGGCCTGCAGATCGGCCCGGCGGCGCAGGAGATCCGCCGGCACACCCGGGGCAACCGGATCGGAATAATCCGGGATCGCCGTGTCCGCCGCCGGCTCCAGACCGAGCGTGCCGGGGACAGCACCCGTCAGGATCGCGAGATCGTGCAGGGCCCGCGCCTCGGCAATATCGAGACTGCCGCGCTGGGCGCGAGTGCGCGCAAGATCGGAGGCGGCCCGCTGAACGTCGAGATCGGCCGACAGACCCGCTTCGGCGCGCTGGCGCACGATGTCCAGCGTCTGCTGCTGCAGCTCCAGCGAGGTCGTCAGCAGGCCGAGCCGGGCGCGGCTGCGGCGCAGCTCGATATAGCGTTCGGCAATCGAGGCGGCCGTGACGCGTTTGACATCCTCGATATCGAAACGCCGGGCAGCAGCGGCCGCCTCGACCTGTTCGATCTGGCGGCGGCGCCCGCCGAACACGTCAGGTACAAAGCCCAGCGCCGCGCCGAGACCGGCACCTGTCGAGGACGCGGCATCGCCGGAGATGTCGCCCGTGGCCGACGCATCCGCGCTCGCATCGACAGACGGCCAGTTCGCGGCGCGTTGGGATGTGATCCGGGCCTCGGCCTCGGTCAGGCGCGCGACCGCGATCTGCACGTCGATATTATCGTCCAGCGCCGTGGTGATCAGCGTTTCCAGCTGCTCATCGCCGAAGCCCCGCCACCAGGCGGTAGCCGAAGCGGCCTCGCTGCCCGGAACCGCTTCCGACCAGGTCTGCGGTACGCCGGGCGCCGGCGCGTTGTAGTCGGGTCCGACCGTGCAACCGGCCAGACTGGCCGCGAGCGCGGCAAGGGCAATACTCGGGACGTGACGCATGATCATTCTGCCGGTTGGGTGTCGGGATCGTGCTCGACGCGGGCCAGTTCTTCCTCAAGCTCGACGAGATTGACCGAGCGCGGTTTGCCGAACCGGGCGACGCCCAGATAGATCACCGGGGTCAGGAAGAGGGTGAACAGGCCCGACAGGCCCAACCCGCCGAATACGGTCCAGCCGATCGAGGTGCGGGCCTCGGCACCGGCCCCGGTCGACAGGATCAGCGGCAGGGCCCCCAGCACCGTCGAGATCAGCGTCATGGCGATCGGGCGCAGGCGGATGGTCGCCGCCTCCTCGATCGCCTCGCGCACGCTCTTGCCCTCGGCACGCAGCTGGTCGGCGAATTCGACCACGAGAATCCCGTTCTTCGCCATCAGGCCGATCAGCATGACCAGGCCGATCTGCGAGAAGATGTTGAGGGACGTCCCCGTCAGCACCAGCGCATAGACCGCGGCGGCGAGACCGAACGGCACCGTCAGGATGACGACGATGGGGCTGGTCAGGCTCTCGAACTGTGCGGCCAGGACCAGGAAGACGATGACAAAGGCGAACAGATAGGTGATCGCCATGTCGCGCGATGTTTCGTTCAGCGTGCGCGCCTCGCCCATCATGATCATCTCGATCCCGGGCGGCAGGGCCGTCTCGGCCAGACGCTCGATCTCGGCCACTGCGTCGGACAGGGCGACATCGGCGGCGACATCCGCCTCGACATCGATCGAGCGGCGCTGCTCGGTCCGGTTCAGCTCGGCGGCCACGCCTTCCTCGACCAGCGTGGTCAGGGCAGACAGCGGGATCAGCTCGCCGGCATTGGATCGCACATAGAGGTTCTGCAGATCGGTCGGGTCGTCGATGGCGCCATTGGCGGACTCAAGGAAGATCGGGATCGCCTGGTCGCCGACATTCAGATCGACCAGCTCGTCACCGCCGACCATGGCACGCAGGGTGACGGACAGCTCGTTGAGCGGCACGCCGAGATCGGCAGCGCGGCGCCGGTCGATGCGGATCGACAATTGCGGCTGGGTCGGCTGGTAGGAGATTTCCGGATTGGACAGGATCCGGCTTTCCGTATCGATGGCCCGCTCGAGCGCCAGGGCGCCCTCATAGATCTCGGCATATTCGCGGCCGGTCAGGGCGACCTGGATGCCGCCGCGGCTGGAGCCGCGCATGTCGAGACTGCCGCGTCCGAAGACCGAGGCGCGCAGGCCCGGGATCTGCGAAAGCGGACGGCGCATCTCGGCCATGATCTCCTGTTGGCTGCGGTCGCGATCTTCCCAGTCGGCCAGGGTGGCGGTCATGAAGATGCGATTGGGGTCCCAGCGGCCGACGATCGAGAAGACCGACGTCACTTCGCCGCTCTCCAGATAGGGCTGGACGATCGCGTCAACCTGGTCGGCCTGGCGCTCCATGAAGTCGAGCCCGACGCCGTCCGGGCCGGTCGCGAAGATATAGATGCGCCCGCGATCCTCCTGCGGCACGAGTTCCTGTTCGAGCGAGGTGAAGGCAAACACGGCCCCCAGCGCCGAGACCAGCATGATGCCGGCGGTGATCCAGGGACGGTTCAGGGCGAGCCGCAACAGCTTGCCATAAACGTCGGAAATACGGCCGCCGATACGCTCCAGCGGCCCCTGCTTGCTGCTTTCCGAACGCAGCCAGAGGCGCGCGGCCAGCGCCGGCACGATGGACAGAGCCACAAAGGACGAGATCACCACCGCCAGCGCCAGCACAAAGCCGAATTCGCGGAACAGGCGTCCCGCCGTCGATGGCAGGAAGGAGATCGGGATGAAGACGGAGACCAGGACGGCCGTGGTCGCGACAACGGCAAAGAAGACCTGGCGCGTGCCCAGCACGGCCGCGGCCCGCCGGCCCAGCCCCTTCTTCTGCAAGCGCTGGATATTCTCGACCACGACAATGGCGTCGTCGACGATGAGCCCGGTTGCCAGCACAAGGGCCAGGAGGGTCAGCAGATTGACCGAAAAGCCCAAGAGCCAGATGCCGGCAAGCGCACCGATCAGCGCGGCAGGAATGGCGGTGGACGGGATCAGCGAGGCACGGAAACGGGCGAAGAAGAGCCAGATGGTTGCGATGACGATCACCACCGTGATCGCCAGGCTGGTCAGGACCTCGCGCACGGAACCGCGGATGAAGACGGCGTCGTCGGAGGTGATACGGATTTCCAGATCGTCGAAGCGGCCATTCAGGCGCTCGACCGTCTCGCGCACCCCGTCGGAAATCGAGATCGTGTTGGACTGGGCCTGGCGCACCACGCCGAGCCCGATGATCGGCCGGCCGTCGAGACGCACGAAATTGGTCGCATCGGCCGGCGCAAAGAAGGCTTCGGCCACGTCACCAACACGCGTATTGCCGTCTATGATGACATCCTTGACCCGTTCCGGCGTTGCCGCCGTCGCCTCGGCCCGCACCAGCAATTGCTGGTCTTCGGAGCGGAAACTGCCGACCGGCACATCGAAGGGCGCCTGGCGCAGCGCATCGGCAACATCGCCGACGGTGAGACCGAAACGGCTGAGGCGCAGAGGATCGATCACCACGCGCAGAAGGCGCTGGCGATCACCGAACATGTTCACACTGGCCACGCCTTCGATGGAGAGAAATTCCGGCACGATGTCGTTTTCGACGATGGCCGTCAGCGTCTCCTCGTCATGCACGTCGGAAAGCACCGCCATCTGGACGATGGGATCAGCATTGTCGTCGGCTTTCACCACCCGGATCTGCTCGACCCGGTCGGGCAGCTGACGCGCCACGCGCGACGTCGCTTCGCGGATATCGGCCGCGGCGGAGTCCAGATCGACACCGGGGTTGAATTCGACCCGGATGCGCGAGCCGTTTTCCTCGCTCTGGGCGTCGATTTCCCGCACGCCGGACACACGCGCAACGGCACCCTCGAGAATGCTGGTAACCTCGGCATCGACGGTTTCCGGCGCAGCGCCGGGGAAGTTCGCCGTGACCGACACGACCGGCCGGTCGACATCGGGCAGTTCGCGAACCTCGACACCGAACAGGGCGGCAAGGCCGCCGATGATGATCAGCAGGTTGAGGACCGCGACGAGCACGGGCCGCTTGACGGCCAGCGCGGGAAGATCGTTGCGCTGCAGGCTCATCGGGTTTCATCCGAGACGATGGGCGAGCCACCGACCGCCAGCCCGGTTTCCCGCTCGCCGACATCGACGATACGGCTGCCTTCACGGACCTTCTGCACGCCTTCGGTGATGATGCGGGCGCCGGCCTGCAGATCGCCGCGCACCAGGACATGGCCTTCATTGCGCGCCACGATATCGACCGGCACGCGGAACGCCGTATCGCCATCGACACCCCAGACATAGGAACCGCTGCCGCCCCAGATGATCGCGGCCTCGGGCAGGCGCGGATAGGACTGGCCTTCGATGGTGAAGGCGACGCGGAAGCTCATCCCCGGCCGCAGCACGTCGGCTTCATTGTCGATACTGGCGCGCACCGTGAAGGTCCGGCGCGTCGGGTCGATCCGGCTGTCGACGGCGATAATGTCGGCCTCGACGGCGAGATCGGGATCGGCGAACGGCGTGGCGGTGACCGTGTCACCTTCACGCAGACGGCCGAACACCTGCTCGGCCGGCGAGAAGTCGACAAACAGCACGCTGCGATCGTCCAGCTGGGCGATGACCGTCGTCGGCGTGATGCGTGAGCCCGGGTCGATGTCGGTCAGGCCGACATGTCCGGCAAACGGCGCCCGCACGGTGCGCTCGTCCAGAGCAACCTCTGCCTGCTGCAGTTCGATACGCGCGGCGTCCAGCGTGGTGCGGGCCTCGTCGATCTGGCTGGCGGAAATCGCGCCCGTATTCTCGATCCGGCGGTAACGGGCCAGCAATTGCTCGGCCTCCTGCACCGACACCCGGGCCAGGTTGACGGCGAGCTGTTCCTCGCGATCGTCCAGCCGCAGGAGGACGGCACCCGCTTCGACATGACTGCCGGTAACAAAGGGAACATCGGTCACGATGCCGCCGGCCTCAGGATAGATCGTCGCCGTGGAACGGGCCCGGGCCGTGCCGACCGCTTCGATATCTGTGCGCTCGCGCGCAAACCGGACGGGCTGGGTGACAACACGGATCGCCTCGTCCGCACGCCCACCGCCCGCGGACGGCCCGCCAGCCGAAGGCTCGCCGCCGCATGCCGACACCAAAAGAGCGAGCACCGTGCACAGCACGGCCCCGCGAACCGAAAATCCAGCCGTCAATCAGGCCTCCCAGCGGATTGGAAGCTATAGCGCTACGCTATCCCATAGTCCTGTTGAACGAAGTAGGACAGGAAATCCGTCGGTCCAGTCCGAGATTCACTGTCAGGAATGCAGGACCCGTCAGGGGGACGGCAATTCCGCCTGGTCACGCGCGGCCGCGGCCATGCGGCGTGCGCGGCGCTCGATGCCCTGGCTGAGGCGGGCATGGCGTTCCGGCGTCAGCGGGTAGGACCAGATCAGCGGCGCCGCCAGGCCATAGAGCACGATCGGCCCGAGGCAGTAGACCAGCCGCAGCGACAGCACACCGATCTCGGTCGAGCCGTCCACACCGGCCGATGCGTGATAGCCCAGAAGGCCGACAATATTGAGCGACACGCCGGTGAAGATGGCCACAGCGAGTTTTTCCGACAGGCCGAGCACGGCGAAATAAGTGCCCGCCCGGCGGCCGCCGGACCGGGCACTGTCGATATCGACGACATCCGCCAGCATCGCCAGGGGCAGGAATTGCAGTCCGCCGAAGGCAAATCCCTTGAGAATGAACAGACAGAAGAAGGGCAGATAATCGCCCCGGCCAAGCAGGAGGTTGGCCGCGCTGACCGCGCTGACAAAGCCCAGCGTCACCAGGAAGGCGCGATGCTTGCCGATCCTGCGCCCCATCCAGAGCCAGAAGGGGATCGCGGCGATACCGGCGATGAAATAGAGGAAATAGGCCGCGCCGATCGTCGGAATGCCGATGATGTCGCGGATAAAGAAGAGCGAGACGGCGTTTCGCGAACTCTCCCCCGCAATGACCAGGAAAGCGATGATCAGGATCCGGCGCATGGGTCCGTTGCGCCAGAGATGGCGGAAGCCCTCGATCATCGGCACACGCTCGCGCGCGGCGGGCGGCGGCTCGCTGACGGTCAGGATCACGATGCCCGCGAGCAAGGGCACAATCGCGACGATCGTGACGGCCAGACCCATCATGACAGGGCCGGTCAGCGCCGCGCGACTGGTCGGCGTGCGCTGCATGATCTCGCCGGTGAAGGCACCCGAGATGTCACGCCACATCGAGGCGAAGATCTGGCCGACGGCACCGCCATCGGCGAGGATCTCCACCACCATCGGCACGGCCGCGGCCAGCAGAAGTCCGCCCAGATAGTAGAATTCGCGCGCCGCGGTGACCTGGCTGCGTGCATGATAATCGCTCGACAACTCGGCACCCCAGGCCCGGAAGGGGATCTGGATCATTGTGGCGCTGGCGAAAAAGGCCGTCAGCCAGATCAGGAAATAGACCAGGCCTGCGCCCTCCGGCGGCACGAAGAGGAACCAGGTCGAGAGCATCAGCAGCGGCGCGCCGAGCGCGATATAGGGTTTGCGGCGGCCGAAACGGGTGCGGCCGCGATCCGATATCTCGCCCATGAGCGGATCGGTGATCACATCGGTGAAGCGGGCCACCATGATGATCAGGCCGATCACCGAGAGGGACAGTCCCAGATGGCCGGCATAGTGCGCCGGCAGCCAGATCGCGAGGGGATAGCCATAGATCGCCAGAGGCAGGGCGAGCGAGCCATGCAGGAAGATCGTGGAGCGTTTCAGTGCAGGGGCCGCTTGCGGCGCCCCCTCCCCTTCACGCACGGGGGCGTCACCCGTCCTGCCGACAGTGTCCAATATGTCCTCCCAGACCTCGCACGCCGCGTCATTCTTGGTCTTGGCGCTTTTTCAAAGTTTGAGTATGGCGAGATCGGGGAGTCAAATTAAACAGGAACAATAATTTCAGAGCACTTTGTTCGTGGGCCCGGGCCTCGCTGGCGCCGAAACGAACATCAGGTACGCATCGCCGCAGCCGCTCGGGCATTCGCCTCGATGCCGGCCCAGTCGCCCTGTTCGACCATCGTCTTGCTTGCGATCCAGGACCCGCCGACACAGACGACATTGCGCAGCGCCAGATAGTCCGGAGCCCGCTCGCGCGTGATCGAGCCGGTCGGACAGAAGCGGATATCCGGCAAGGGGCCCTGCAGGGACTTGAGATAATCCAGCCCACCCGCCTGCTCTGCCGGGAAGAATTTCAGCAGATCGAACCCGGCTTCGGTAGCCGCCATGGCCTCGCTTGCGGTTGCGACACCGGGCAGGACCGGAACCCCTGCATCGAGCAGGGCCGGAACAAGCTTCGGCGTCAGACCCGGCGACACCAGGAAGTCTGCTCCGGCCGACACGCTCTGCGCCGCCTGTTCAGGGGTACGGATGGTGCCCATTCCCACGACCAGACCCGGCGCCGCGGCTTTCATGGCCCGCAACACTCCCAGCGCCGCAGCGGTGCGCCAGGTCATCTCGATCACCTTGAGCCCCCCGGCCTCCAGAGCGCGGGCCAGCGGTGCCGCATCCGCCACATCGCTGACAGTGAGAACCGGAATGACGGAGGCAAGGTCAGCAAGGGCGTCGGTCGTAAGAGACATGAATTGTCCTGTTGGGCTGCGATCCAGCGCGAAATGTCACCCCTACCATAGGACGGTGACCAGACGCTGAAACCGCACGGCGCAGGCGACTATTGCGCAGCGGTCTCCGCGCTCGCTCGTTCGGCCGCACGGTGAATGGCAGCAATGACCCGGCCATACAGGGCCGGCGGGATATCATGCCCCATGCCTTCCACGATTTCGAGTTCGGCACCGGGGATGTTCGCTGCCGTGTCGCGACCGGCCTCGACGGGCACCAGCGGATCGTCAGCACCGTGGAGCACCACGGTGGGAACCCCGATCTGTGCGAGCCGGGTGCGCCGGTCCGGCGCCGCGATGATCGCGGCGTATTGCCGTGCAAAGCCCGCGGGGTGATAGGCCCGGTCCAGATCGGCTGCGGCCCGCTCGCGCACGACAGCCTCATCCAGAGGATAGGCCGGCGAGCCGATCACCCGGCTCGACGCCACGGCGCGATCCAGAAAGGCCTCGCGATCCGCTTCCGGGTTCGGCGCCGGCGTCATCAACATGGCCTGCGCCTCTTTCGTGGCGCGCGGAAGAGCCCGATTACCCGAACTGGACATGATCGAGGTGAGCGACAGGACACGGTCCGGATAGTGGATGGCAACGAGCTGGGCGATCATGCCGCCCATCGACACGCCGACAATGTGCGCCTGATCGATACCAAGCGCGTCGAGCACCCCCACCGAATCGGCAGCCATGTCCTCAAGCGTGTAGGCCAGATCCGGCGCCTTGCCGGCCGCGACGGCACCGGCAATCGCACCGAAATCGGGTGTCCCGGCCGCATCGAACCAGGCCGACAGCCCGACATCGCGATTGTCGAAACGGATGACCCGGCATCCATCCCCGGCCAGCTGGTCAAGAAAAGGCTCCGGCCAGCGGGTCATCTGCGAGCCCAGCCCCATGATCAGAAGAACCGGTCTGCCGCCCCGCGGCCCGCGCTCGTCATATTCCAGCTTCAGGCCATTGGCGTCGATCTGCGGCATATAGCTCTCTCCTTTTTGTCGCAGGACTATGCGGCACCGCACCGTGTGGTGACAAGTGCAGCTCGCGATTTCCGAATTGTCGGTCTGGACACTCCACGCATGCCGTCACACCTGCACGCACACAGAGGCAGGAACTCGAAACACTTTTGAACAAAGAGTATGCCGCAACATTTCTCCGGGACCAGCCCGGCCACCGCTGCACAAGCCTGCAGAGGCGCGATTGACCTTCCAGCAGGGGGAAGGTGGACACTCTGCCACCTGCATCGGCAAGGGAGTGAAGCGCGTGATCTCACGACGCCTGTTCATGGGAACGGCCGCCGCATTCGGCGGAATGACGGCGACCAATCTACTGCCGGCCTGGGCGCAGTCGAACGGCGCGGCCAATCTCGGCGGCCTGCGCCCGCTGGACGGCCAGGCCTTCGACCTGACGGTCGGCCGCTCGCAGGTTCGTATCGATGGGCGCGGCGGCCCCGCCGTGACGGTGAACGGTCAACTCCCCGCGCCGCTGCTGCGCTGGCGCGAGGGCGATGAGGTCATTCTGCGCGTCCACAATACGCTGGACGAGGACACCTCGATCCACTGGCACGGCCTGCTGCTGCCGTTTGAGATGGACGGTGTGCCCGGCGTCACCTTCCCGGGCATCCGCCCCGGCGAAACCTTCGAATACCGCTTCCCGGTGCGTCAGGCAGGGACCTACTGGTACCACTCCCATTCCGGCCTGCAGGAACAGCTGGGCCATTACGGTCCGATCGTCATCGAACCGGCCAGCGCCGATCCCGTCGCCTTCGACCGGGAATATGTGATCGTCCTGTCCGACTACACATTCGAAGGCCCGCACCGCGTCTTCGACCGGCTGATGAAATCCAGCGATACCTATAATTTCCAACAGCGCACGCTGGGCGACTTCTTCGGTGATGCCCGCGAGCAGGGCCTGGGCAGCGCATTGCGCGACCGGATGGCCTGGGGCCGCATGCGGATGAACCCCACCGATATCTCGGATGTAACGGCCGCAACGCTCGACTACCTCGTCAATGGTCACGGGCCGCAGGACAACTGGACCGGGCTCTTCAATCCCGGCGAGCGCATCCGCCTGCGCTTCATCAATGCGTCGGCCATGACGATCTTCAATGTCCGCTTCCCGGACCTGCCGATGACCGTCGTCCAGGCCGACGGGCTGGATGTGCAGCCGGTCCAGGTCGGCGAGTTCCAGTTCGGCCCGGCCGAAACCTATGACGTGATCGTCGAACCGCGCGAGGACCGGGCCTTCACCCTGATGTGCGAGAGCGTCGACCGCTCCGGCTTTGCCCGCGCCACGCTGGCGCCGCGTCCGGGAATGACCGCGCCCGTCCCGGCCCTGCGCCCGCGCCCCACGCTCACCATGCGCGACATGGCGATGGATCACGGTGCGATGGGGCATGGCGGGATGGACCACACGGCGGCACCCGCTGCCGATAGCCACACGATGAACCATGCCGCCATGGGGCACGGGAATGCCGCACAAAGCGCAATGAATCACGACTCGATGGACCATGGCTCAATGGATCATGGCACGATGGGCCATGGCTCGATGATGCACGACGCCCCGGCGCCGGAGACCACAGGTCCCCAGCGGCATGACCACCCGGCAGGCCCGGGGGTCGTCGGCCTCGCCGAAGCCCCGGTCAGCCGCCTGCACGAACCCGGCGCCGGGCTGGAGAATGCCGGCCACAAGGTGCTGGTCTATACCGACCTCAAGGCCCTGACGCCCAACCCGGACACGCGCCGCCCCGGACGCGAGATCGAGGTGCATCTTACATCGAACATGGAACGCTATATGTGGTCCTTCGACGGGGTGCGCTTTTCGGAGGTCGTCGACCCGATTGTCTTCCACGAAGGCGAACGCCTGCGGATGACGCTCGTCAACGACACGATGATGCCCCACCCCATCCACCTGCACGGCATGTTCTTCGATGTGGTAACCGGCGCGGATGATGACCCGTACAAGCCGCGCAAGCACACGATCACCGTCAAGCCGGGTGAAAAACTGTCGCTGGACATCACGGCCGACGCGGTGGGCGACTGGGCCTTTCACTGCCACCTGCTCTACCACATGCATGCCGGGATGATGCAGGTCGTCTCGGTCCTGCCGGACACCGCGCCGGCGGCGCAGCCCGACCCGCATGCCGGCCACCACGCCATGCCGTCCCGGGCGCCAGCGCCCGGGCCAGGGCAGACGCCCCACCATGGCGGACACGGGGAACACCATTGATGCGCGCGCTCATTTCGACCCTCGCCCTCCCGGCGCTTGCCGCCCTCTCCGGCACCGCGGCTGCCCAGACCCAGGCCGACGCCTATTATCCGCCCGAGGAGATGGCCGCGGCCCGCGCCGCACTTCATCACGCAACGGGCGGCGCACGGCACCTCTTCTTCCGCACCGACCGGTTCGAGATCCGCCAGCAGCGCGACGATGAAGAGGTCCTGCTGTGGGATATCGACGCCTGGTATGGCGGCGCCATCAACCGGCTCTGGCTGAAGAGTGAGGCCGAGTATTCCTTCGATCACGACGAATTCGAGGAGCTGGAAGTCCAGGCTCTCTACAGCCGCGCCATCTCGCCCTTCTTCAACCTGCAGACCGGCATTCGCCACGACTTCGAGCCGGATGCCGGCCGTACCCATGCCGTGCTCGGCGTGCAGGGCGAGGCGCCCTACTGGTTCGACATCGACGCTGCGCTCTTCCTGTCCGATGAAGGCGAGCTGACCGGCGCCCTCGAGACCGAATACGAGCTGCGCCTGACCCAGCGCCTCATCCTGCGACCGCGCGCCGAGCTGACCTGGTCGGCCGAGGCGATCCCGGAGCTCGGGACCGGATCCGGTCTCGGCACGATCGAGACGGGGCTGCGCCTGCGCTATGAGATCCGGCGCCAGTTTGCGCCCTATATCGGTGTCGAATGGGGCCGTCAGCTGGGCGAAACGGGCGATTTCGCCCGCGCCGCCGGCGAGCGCACCGAAAACACCGCCCTGGTCGCCGGACTGCGTGTCTGGTTCTGATTGTACTACCGCTGACATCGGCCTGCCGACGGCCGGAGCAAGCCAATTGCACTTGCCCCGCGTATCGGCTAAGCCTCCCCGTCTCGCGCACCCATAGCTCAGCTGGATAGAGCGCTGCCCTCCGAAGGCAGAGGTCAGAGGTTCGAATCCTCTTGGGTGCGCCATTCCTTTCCTTGTTCCCGCTCCGCTCGACCCGAGCCTGGCACCGATGCCGGTGTTGGGGTCGATGCTCACATGGAACGCGCTCAGGGCTGCGGGGGTCGAACCTGGTCATGTCGGGCTCGCAGTCGCGCCTGTGAACCGGTTGGGTTCGGAATTGTATGCCATTCACATATTTGATCCGAGAAAAAGAAACGGCGGGCACATGGCCCGCCGTTTCCCAGCCCGGTGCCGCCGTCAGGGTCGGCGGCATCCCCCCGGTCTAGAAGGTCCAGCTCAGTCCGAAGCGGACAGAGCGCGGCTGCTGGAAGGTCCGCGGCGCACCATAGTTCGGATCCGGCACGTTGAGCGCCGTTTCGCCGATTTCGCGGATGTCGGTGACGCCCGAGCTGTCGAAGACGTTGAAGATATCCATCCGCAGCACGGGTTCCCCACCCAGCGGCAGGTCCACCGGCCGGTAGATGAAGGCCAGATCGACATTGTAGATCCAGTCGCTCTCCAGCTGGCTGCCGCGCGGCGTCGGCTGGCTGTTGCAGAAGAAGGACTCGGACTCATAGGCCTGCGCGAAGTCGTCCGTCGGGTGGAAGCCGATACAACCGAAGCGCCGCGGCGAGGTGACCTGCATCGCAGCCCCGACCGAGAACTGATCGGTGAAGGCATAATTCCCCCACAGCTTGATCTTGTGGGCGCGGTGGTTGGGCAGCAGGCCATCGGAATTGTCGGTCAGACCCGGCTGGTCGAAGGAGGTCGTGATCCCCGCATCGTCCTGGCCATTGTCCGACTTCACCGTCCCTTCGTAATTGCCCTCGCTGCGCGACAGCGTCCAGGACCCGTGCAGATCCCAGCCATTGTCGAAGGCCCGGTCGAAGGTCAGCGTCAGGGCTTCATAGGTACGCGTCGGCGTGGGATAGCCCAGATCCGCGGCGCTCAGATCGACGGTCTCGTCGAGCTCCGGCAGGTAGACCCGCATATCCTCGCCGGGATTGGTCAGCACATACTGGTGGAAGCCCGTCCAGACATCCTCGCAGGGCGTACCGCCGACCGTGATACCGTTGGCATTGCAGTAGGCGATGACGGCAGCATCGATCGCCACGTCTTCCAGCGTCACGCCCAGATCACGATAGGTGTAGCTGGCGCTGAAGTCCCAGAGGTCATTCATCATCCAGCGCGCGCCGATGATGAATTCATCCACATACATCGGATCGAGATACTGGTCGGTCACCGCCCGCGTGTCCGGCACGGTTCCGTCACCGAACAGCTCTTCCAGGAAAGGTCCGCCTTCGAGTTGCGGCACGTCGTTCGCATCCAGCCCGCTGAACTGGTACCAGTCCTGGGTGAAGAGTTCAGCGCCCGCCATGCGGATATTCGTATTGGTGGCGACAGGCAGGAAGTAGCGGCCATAGAAGCCGAACAGCTCCAGTGACCCGTCTCCGAAATAGTCGTAGGACACACCCAGGCGCGGTGCCAGCTGGTCCTCGATCTTGGTGAAGGTGTCGCCACTGGCGTTGCGATTGTCGAAGGTCTCGTTCCGCAGGCCGATATTGAGGTTCAGCTGGTCCGTGACCTGCCAGGAGTCCTGAATGTAGAAGGCCGTCTGGATCGTTTCGAACGAGCCACCGCGATCAAGCTGCCGGACACGGACGCATTCACGGCCGGCCTGACCGCCCTGGGCTTCGCACGATACGGGATCATAAAGCCGATAGTAGACGCCGCCCGAGTAGAAGGAGCGGTCTTCAGCCGTCAGCGTCTCCCGGTCGACACCGACGCGGATATTGTGTTCACCGAAGAAGTTCGCATAGATGTCCGCATCGGCCCGGATCAGTTCGCGCGTGTCATTGCCTTCGGCCGGGACGAGCTCACCCCAGTTGCCCAGCTGGATGACCGGACCGCTGGTGTCCCGGGCATCCAGGATCGCCGGATTGCCGTCCGTGCTGCCCGCAATAGTCTGGTTGAAGGTCTGCCGGCCCGCGGTCAGAGACACGGTAAGCCAGTCGGTCATGGCACCGGAATAGCGCAGGATATTGACGTCCCCGCCTTCGAGGAAGTTGGTCTGAGCGACCGGCGTGCGACTTTCGATTTCGGTCCGGTCGGCATTAAAGGTGACGTCGCTCGCCTCACGCACCGTTGCCCGGTCATCGGAAAAGCTTGTCCAGGCGAAGGTATGCCCTTCAAACAGGTTCACATCGAGACGGAAGCCGAAGAAGGGGTCGTCCGTGCGATCGACTTCCTCGCGGCCGGCCTCGGTGATGTTGATCGCCTCGATCAGGCGCGGCGAGTACAGGCCATAGATGAAGACCCGGTCCTCGATGATCGGCCCGGAAACCCAGAAATCGCTCTCCAGCGTCATACGCTGATCGAACTGGTTGGCCTGGACATAGGTCGTCGGCGAATCCTCGCGGAGCTCGTCGGGCGAATAAAAGATATTGAACCCGTAGTGCCACTCATTCGTGCCGGAGCGGGTAACGGCATTCACGACCCCGCCGGTCGAGCGCCCGAACTCGGCCTGATAACCGCCGGATTTGATCTCCAGCTGGTCATACAGCTGGAAAGGCACGGCCGAGGCACCGAGGAAGTTGCGGAAGTCGGTGATGTTCATGCCATCGACATAGAAGGCATTCTCGCCCGGCGAAGCGCCCGAGATCGAGGCGAAGCCCGTGCTGAGCCCGTCCTCGAAATCGCTATCGCCAATCACGGTGCCTGGCGCGAGCAGCGTCAGCGACGTCACATCGCGACCGATCGGCACCTGTTCGAACACCGCCTGAACATCGATGTCCAACCCGGTCTCGGAAGCCTGGAACACATCGACCTGCACGGCCTGGCCCGTCACGGTGATCACGTCCTCGGCCATCCCCGCCGGCAGAACAAACTCGTAAGACGCAGACGATCCCACCGAGACCCGGACGCCGTCATCGGACACCGTCTGATAGCCCGCCCCTGCCGCCGTCAGCGTGTAATTGCCAACCTCCAGGCGCCCGATGAAGAAGCGGCCATCGGCGCCGGTCGTAACGCTGCGCGTCGAGCCCCGGTCGCTGGACACGGCGGTGACAGTCGCGCCGGAGACCGGATTGCCGGCCTCATCCAGAACCGTGCCGCCAACACCGCCTGTTGTGTAGGACTGTGCCAGCACGGCCGGTGCGGTCATGACGGAGACCCCGGTCACGGCCGAAAGGGCGAGCCCGAAACAGGCGGTGGTGCCCAGAAGAGTTTTCTTGATCGCGTTCATATTATCCCCCGAGGCCGGTCGGGCCGGCACTCTTGTTTGGTGGTCAACTGCCAGCGCGCCGGGGACCTTTCGGACATGCGGACGGGCGCTGGCGGACTGATCCGACCAGTGCGGGTGAACACGTCTCAATATGAATGGGTCGAACGGGAGCGGTGTGTTGCCGGCAACGGGCCAGCATGCGGACAGGAGGTCAGGCCGGTGAAACGGCCGCCGTGTTGTTCAGAGCCGCCATCAGCGCCGCGCTTCCGGTCGCGCTGACAGGGAGAACCTGGCCGCTGCGAAGCCGGACCGATGCAATACGCTCACGGCGTTGTTCGGCCGAAACGACTTCCGAGGGACGCACGAAATGCGACCGGTGCACCTGGACGAAACCCTGTCCGTCGAGCATCTGCGCCATCTCGATCATGGTCGCACGATGCAGCACTTCGCGCCCTGAGCGGTCGACAAGGGCTACATAATTGCCCTGTGCGGACACAATAACGATATCATCCAGTGCCACATAATCGGTGCGCCCGGCCGACCGCACGGCCAGGCGCCCCGCCCGGCCTCCCCGCGTCGCATCGCTGCCGCGCTGAACCAGGCCCTTCAGCTGGGCGCCGGCCAGATAGGCCATTCCCGTGAAGGTCGGCAGCATCAGCCAGAACAGGGATGGTGTAGATGCCACGAGCGTCTGGGCCGGTACGCCGGTGTAGGCAGACAGGACCAGCACCGTCCAGAAATAGTCGGCCATCGAGAATATCGCGACGACGCCGGCCGCTTCGACACAGCGGCGCCAGGCCGGACTGCCTGCCAGCGCGTGACGCAGGCCGACCAGAGCGCCCGCGATGATCGCCGGCAGGGCAATTGCGGAAAATACGGATTGATGCCGCACACCGAGCGCGAAGCTGGGCGGGGCCCCGTCGGACACGGCTTCCTTGTACTGCACGGCGACGAAGACGAGGACGAGAACCGCCCACACGATACAGCCGCCGGCGGCAACCCGGAGCGCCCAGCGCATCGGGACGCCTCTGCCATAAGACTCTGGAAACTGCGCCGTCACGCCGAGCCTCCCCATGCCCTGAACAGCCCAAAACAACCTGGCGAGCCTGTCATCCGGAGCATGACGGCGACCACGCGGGGGGCTTACATTTCTGTCACCTCGCACGCCCCGCACGTAGCAAGAGAAGCGCCGGACTGCCTGGAATTGCGACGAGGTGCGGCCGCGTGTTGCGAACAGCGCAGGAAAACGGCGAACGACGGCATCAGGGTTTAACCCGCCAGCGCTTGTGACGAACCCAGACACTCCGGAAACCGTCACTCGCCCGGGCGTGGAGTATAGGCATGCCCGAAACGCCGCGGTAGCAAATCCGCCACGTTATTCAGTGCGTTATGTGGAGGACCGCCATGCGCTGCCTCATCCTTGAAAGCCGCGAACTCGCCCGGACACAATTGCAGCGGCAACTGGACCGGTTCGCCGACACCAGCTGTGTCGGCGCCCGTCCGGCAGCCGGCCAGGACGACCCCTGGTACGGCACATCGCCGGACGTGGTGTTTCTGGGCAGCGACCAGCCGCGGCTCGAACACCTTCTCTCGCGCCAGGCGGGCCCCGGTGACGACGGCCCGGTCATTGTGATGATGGGCGACCTGCCGATCCACGCTCTCACCGCATTCGAGCTTCAGGTGACCGACTTCCTGCTGCGGCCGGTGGAAACGGCGCGACTGGAGGAATGCCTGCGTCGTGTGCGGACCGAGCTGCAGCAACGGCGCGACCTGGCGCGGGTCGCCGTCCTCAGCGAGACGCTGGCCGGGATCCGCCAGGGGCACGCCACCGATGCGGGCGCACCGGTCTACCGCGATTTCTGGATACGCTGCCGCAACGAAACCGTGCGGGTGCCCCAGTCGCAGATCGTGTGGATCGAGGCGGCGCGCAGCTATGTCCATTTCAACCTGCGCAACCGGCAGCTCCTGCACCGGATCTCGCTGCGGGAGCTGGAGGAACGGCTGGACCCGGCGGACTTCCTGCGCATTCACCGCTCGGCGATCGTCAATGTGCATCACATCGAGCGCACCCATGCCGACCGACACGGCACGCATTCGGTCGAGCTGACCAATGGGGAGATGGTGCGTGTGGGGCGCAAATACCGCCTGCAACTGGCCGAGTTCATGGCGAGCGGCCGGGTACCGCCGCGTCAGGACGTGGCCGCCTGAAACCCGGCCTACCGGCCCGGCTCACCCCGGGATGACACGATCTCGACGCGGTAGCTGTCATGGCAGGCGACACAGGTATACATCGCTGAAGCCGCCGCGGCCTGGGCCTCGGCAACGGGCGTCTCGTCGGGCAGAGCGGCAATCGCCGCCAGGTCCTGGCGCAGCATCTGCCCCATGCCCCGGAAGCTGTCCGGCATTCTGGCCCCCATTCCCGGCATCATGGGGCGTGGCGTGGCCATCTCCGCGGCGGCTTCCCGCAGCCGGTCGAGATCGCCCTCGCTGCCCGCCTCCATGATCGCCTGGCTGCCCGAAAGGAAGATGCGCATCGTCTCCACGATGTGCCTCTGCTCCGCCGCGGTCAGCCGGATCGGGGTTCTCGGATCGGCATCGTCCGCCACGTCCGTCTGGGCGTGTCCGGACGCCGCGATTGCCATCCCGGCGGCCAGAACGGCGGACCCCAACATGATTGCAGGCTTGGCACGCATCCCCGCCTCCCTCAGAACGTGAAGAACCGCGTGCGCGGATCCGCCATGATGGTCGCAATTTCCGGCGGGGTCGCCACACCGATCTCGCTGTGCAGGTCTTCTGCGCTGTGGGGCGAGTTGGGCAGGTAGATCGCACAGACCTGAACCGTCACACCATCCTCGATCAGGGTTTCAAGCAGACCGTGCGGCGACATGTTCCGCGGCGCAAGCGGCCGGGTGGCGGCTTCCGGCGGCTCGGCCAGCGCGAGATCGCCGGCCTTGTCGCACAGGAGAACGCGCACCGGCACGCCCTGCCGGGCGCTGGCGCGTGTCAGGATCAGCGCCATGAGCTGGGTCTGCGGATCCTCGCGGGTCAGCACCGTCAGCACAGGCGCTGTCTGCGATGACGGTGCCTGCATTGTTTCCTGGGCCGGTGCGGGAGCGGCGGCGGCCGCCGTCAGGACCAGGCCGGACAATATGATCTGCTTTACTCGGCGCATTCCAGATCCTCGCAGTCTTCCGCATCCGGCGTGAATTCCAGCCAGAGCGCGTTGAGAATTCCAAAGCCGAGGGCGGCGGCAAGACCCAGTATCCAGGTAAAATACCACATGGTTCCAAGACCTCCGGTCAGTAGGAGCCGGGCGAGGTGGCCTGCTCGGACGTCACACGTCCCCAGAGCACCTTGAACACCCAGCCGGTGTAGAGAAGGATCAGCGGCACGAAGATCACCGTCATGATCAGCATGAAGAACAGCGTGCCGTGGCTGGACGAGCTGTCCCACACGGTCAGGCTGGCATCGGGATTGAGCGAGCTGGGCAGGATGAAGGGGAACATCGACACCCCGGCGGTGGCGACAACACCGAAGACCGACATGGCCGATCCGGCGAGGCTCGCTGCATTACGCTTCTTGCCCAGGCTGACGGCAGCCAGGAAAGCCCCCGCCACGGCCATCAACGGCGCCAGCACCATCCAGGGATAGCGCACGAAATTGTTGACCCAGGCGCCGGCCTCGACACTGACCGCCTTGCGCATCGGATTGGACGGACCATCGAGCAGGACGTCCGATGTAATCGTGTAGCCGGGCAGAACCGTGGCGGTCCAGACACCGGCAATGACGAACAATACGATGGTCAGCATGGCCGCGATCGATCCGAAGCGGGCCGCCCGGTCACGCACCGGGCCCTTTTCGGCCTTCACCACGATCCAGGACGCACCGTGCATGACCAGCATGGCGACCGAGATCAGGCCGGCGAGCAGGGCGAAGGGATTGAGCAGGCCGAACAGGCCGCCTTCATAGGTCGCCCGCAGCATGCTGTCGAAGTCGAACGGGACACCGCGCAGCACATTGCCAACGGCCACACCGAAGATCAGCGCCGGTACGAAGCCGCCGATGAAGAGCGCCCAGTCCCAGCTGTTGCGCCAGGCGGTGCTCTCCCGCTTGGACCGGTATTTGAAACCGACCGGCCGCAGGATCAGCGCCGACAGCACCACGAACATGGCGAGATAGAAGCCGGAGAAGCTGACGGCATAGACGTACGGCCAGGCGGCAAAGATCGCGCCACCGCCCAGAATGAGCCAGACCTGGTGGCCCTCCCACATCGGCCCGATCGTATTGATCACGAGCCGGCGTTCGGCATCGGTCCTGGCGACGAAGGGCAGCAGGGTCGCAACACCGAGGTCGTAGCCATCGGTCAGGGCGAAGCCGATCAGGAGGACGCCCAGAAGGCCCCACCAGATGACGCGGAGCGTCGGATAGTCGAGAGGCAGTTCCATGATATGCGTCTCCTATCGGTCGTAGAGCGGCGCCGGCACGGCTTCGGGGAAGCCGCCGGATGCGGGCTGGTGTGTCGTGACCGGTGTTTCTGACGTCGGCCCCTTGCGGATCGCCCGGACCATCAGCGTCACCTCGATCACGGCAAGCGTGCCGTACAGAACGGTGAATCCGACCATCGTCAGGATGACCTGGCTGGCGGACAGGCTGGACACGCCCATGAAGGTCGGCAGCACACCGTCGATCACCCAGGGCTGACGTCCGGTCTCGGCCAGCACCCAGCCCAGTTCCGCGGCAATCCAGGGCAGGGGAATGATGGCCACGGCCAGCCGCAGGAACCAGCGCGGGAAGGGCCGGCGCAGGCTCACCAGATAGAAGGCCAGGGCAAAGACCGCGATGAAGAAGAAGCCGAGGCCCGCCATGATGCGGAAGGACCAGAAGGCCATGGCGACGTTGGGAACCGTGTCCCAGGCGGCCTGCAGGATCTGGTCCGGCGTCGCCTCGCGCGGATCGTCGACATAGCGCGTCAGCAGAAGGGCATAGCCCAGATCCTGCTTGGTCAGCTCGAACTGTTCACGCGCCGCCACATTCTCCGGATCGGCGTTGAGCCGCTGGACGGCATCATAGGCCGATATCCCGTTCTCGATCCGGTCCTGGGCGATGGCGACGAGCGGCAGGATGCCCTGGACGTCGCCGTCGATGCTGCGGGTGGCAATCAGGCCCAGCAGCCAGGGCACCTGGATCTCGTAGCGGGTTTCCTGCGCCTCCTGGTCGGGCAGACCGACCAGTGTCAGCGGCGCCGGCGCCTCCTCGGTGTGCCACATGCCCTCGAGGGCTGCGAGCTTCATGCGCTGGTGATCGGTCAGCGTATAACCGCTCTCATCGCCCAGCACGACAACCGACAGGGCCGAGGCCAGGCCGAAGGACGCCGCGACCGCGACAGACCGCTTGGCCAGTCCGCGATGGCGTCCCTTCAGCAGGTAGAAGGCGGAGATGCCGAGGACGAAGACCGAGGCCGTCACATAGCCGGCCGACACCGTGTGCACGAATTTGGCCTGGGCGACCGGGTTGAAGAGCACCTCCATGAAATTGGTGATCTCCATGCGCATCGTGTCCGGATTGAATTCCGACCCGACGGGCGCCTGCATCCAGCCGTTTGCGATCAGGATCCACAGCGCCGAAAGGTTCGAGCCCAGGGCGACCAGGCCCGTGACGAGCCAGTGGACCGGACGCGACAGCTTGTCCCAGCCGAAGAACATCAGGCCGACAAAGGTCGCTTCCAGGAAGAAGGCCATCAGGCCCTCAATCGCGAGCGGGGCGCCGAAAATGTCGCCGACATAGTGCGAGTAGTAGGACCAGTTCGTGCCGAACTGGAATTCCATGGTGATCCCGGTCGCAACCCCGAGCACGAAGTTGATCCCGAACAGGTTCATCCAGAATTTTGTGATGTCCTTCCAGACCTGTTTGCCGGTCAGGACATAGGCGCCTTCCATGATCACCAGGATCATCGACAGGCCGAGGGTCAGGGGGACGAACAGAAAGTGGTACATCGCCGTCAGCGCGAACTGCCATCGCGAAAGGTCCGCGACCAGTAAGTGTTCCATGGTTGAACTCCGGTTCCGACGCGTTAACTTGCACCTGAAATACAAGTTTTATCGACAGGCGCAACGGGCGAAACGTCGCACACTGGACCCGCACAGGCTGCATGACCGCAAAGACCGATACGCAAACGGCGGCCGCTGCCCGCCTGAAAGGCTGGACAGGCGCTGCGCGCCGCGATGTCCGGCTGGCCGAACTGGCGATCCTGCTGGACGCGCTTGCGGCCATCGCCTTCGCGCTCGGTTTTGCCACGGCGATCTCGGCCCTCGTGGATGGACGCAACGCCCTCCCCGCCCTTCTGGTCGCGGGCGCGGCACTCATCGGCCGCGGCGGCTGCAGCTGGCTCCGCTCGCAGGCTTCCGAGCGCGCCGGACAGGGACTGGTCGCAGCCGCACGGCAGGACATGGCAGGTCTGGCGGCGAAGGCCGGCCCGGCCCTGTTTGACGGTGCGCCCGGCGGCGAACGCACGGCACAGCTGGTCGACCGCACCGCCATTCTTTCCGGCCATGCCGCCCACTGGCTGCCGGGCCGGACTGCCGCCGTTATTACCCCGGTCCTCGTCGTCATCGCCATCTTCACCCAGAGCTGGCTGGCGGGCGCGCTGATCCTGGCCTCGACCGTGATGCTGCCGGTCTTCATCTGGCTGACAGCGTCGGAAACTGCCGCCCTGGCCCGCGCGCAGCAGCGCGCGCTCGATACGCTTGCCGGGACCTTCGAGAGCCGTGTGCGGATGGCGGGAACCATCCGCGCCTTCAACGGCGTGACGCGTGAAGCCGGCGTGATCGAAACGGCCGCCGACGAGCTGGCACGCCGCACCATGGCGATCCTGCGGGTCGCCTTCCTCTCGACGGCCGTGCTGGAGTTTTTCGCCTCGATCTCGATCGCGCTGGTGGCCGTCTATGTCGGTTTCAAACTGCTTGGGGTCTTCCCGTTCGAGACTTTCGAGACCCTGACCTTGCGGGAGGGTCTGGCCGCCCTGGTGCTGGCGCCGGAATTCTTTGCGCCCGTGCGCCAGCTCTCCGCGCTTCACCATGCGCGCAGCGATGCCCGGGCCGGGGCGGAGTCCCTCGCAGGACTTGCCGATACCGGGGAGGCGGCACCCATCGTCCGGCTCGACGCGCTCGGGCAAGCACCGCGGATCGTCTGGCAGTCCGTCGATCTGGCCCGCAGCCGGCAGGTCGTGCTCGCGGGCTTCGACGCCATCGCCGAACCGGGCCGCATCACCCTGCTCTGGGGGCCGTCCGGCTGCGGCAAGACATCGGTTCTGATGTCGCTACTGGCGCTGGCCGAGCCGGTTCGCGGCGCAATCCGTGTCGACGGCGAGATCCTGCCGGCCGGCCACTCGCTGGCCAGCTCCATCGCCTGGATCGGACAGAAGCCCTGGGCTCTGGAAGGCACGATCCGCGACAATCTCCACCTCACCGTTCCGGGCGCGGACGATGCGGCTTGCCTGGCCGCGCTCGACACAGCCGGGTGCGACTTCATTGCGGACCGGCCCGAAGGGCTCGACATGCGGATCGGCCCCGGCGGCAGCGGCCTGTCCGGCGGCGAACTGCAGCGGCTTGCCCTTGCCCGGGCCGTGCTCGCAGACGCGCCCGTCCTGCTGCTGGACGAGCCCACCGCCCATCTCGATGCCGAACGCCAGGATGCGCTGCTTGCAACCCTTCGCCAGCTGGCCTCCGGACGGACCGTGATCATGGCCAGCCACGACCCAGCCGCGCGCGCCATCGCCGACGCCGTCATTGCGATGGAGCGCCGCTCATGATCGCGCTGTGGACGCGGCTGGGCCGGCCATTCCGCGGCCGGATCGCGCTGGCCTTTCTGCTGGCCACGGCCGGTGGCGCGTTGGCCGCGCTGCTGCTGGGCATATCGGGCTGGTTCCTCACCGCCAGCGCCATCGCCGGCGCTGCGGGCAGTGCCTATGCCTTCAACCATCTTTATCCGAGCGCCACGGTACGCGGCACTGCGATGGGGCGCATCCTGGCGCGCTATGGCGAACAGCTGGTCGGGCACGACGCCACGCTGCGCCTGTCGGCGCGGCTGAGGCGGCACCTGTTCGAGGCCGAGGCGCGCGCACGCGCCGGTCTGGCAAGGCCCGCATCGGACAGTCTGGCCGTTTTCCTGGATGATGTGCGCCTCGCCGAGGGCGCCCTGCTCCGCCTTTGGCTGCCCGCCGCCAGCGCCGCCGCGGCCTCGCTTATCGCGCTGGTCTTCGCCGGTCTTGCCGGCTGGGTGCCGCTCGCGGTCGTGGCTAGCGGGCTGATTCTCGCGCTCGCGACGGGCCGGTTCGGCATCGCCGAGCAACGCCGGATCGATGCCCGCCTGCAAGCACTTAACGACCGCTACCGCCGCGAGGCCGCCAGCTTGGTGGAGAACCGGGTGGAGCTCGAAGCGCTCGGCCGGTTCGGCGATGCGGCTGGAGCGCTCGGATCCCTGTCCGCTGAAACGGCGGCCCAAGCCCTCTCCGCCGGCAGACGCTCACGGCTGGCGGGCGCCTTTATCGCCATCCTTGGCGGTCTGTCGGCGACCCTTGCTGTCTGGCTGGGCGACGGCGCCACAGTGCCGCTTCTCGCCGGAACGGCGCTGTCCGTCCTTGCCGCCCACCAGAGCCTGGCCATCGCACTGGGCGCGCTGACGGCCTACCCGGCGACCGAGCTGGCCCTGTCGCGGCTGAATACGCGCATGGCAGCACCGTCTGCGATTGCCGAGCCGACCGACCTCGCACCAGCGCCCGCTACCATCCTGCCGGTCAGAACCCGTCAGCTGCAGATCGGTTTTCCCGGAGCAGCGCCGCTGTGCGAGGTGCCGGATCTTGATCTGGCGGCCGGCAGCGTCACCGAGATCACCGGCCCGTCCGGCTGCGGCAAGACCACGCTTCTGGAAACTCTCGCCCGCCTCCGCGCGGCCCTGGGTGGATCGCTGGACTATGCCGGCGTCGAGGCTTCAAGCCTTCGCGCGGCTGCGATCCGCCAGCACACGGGCTTTGCCCCGCAAATGCCCGACACGATGCGCGGGACGCTCGCCGATGCGCTGCGGCTGGCCCAGCCGGATGCCGACGATGCGCGCCTGCTGGAAGCTTGCCGGACCGCGCTTTTCATGCCGGTGGTGGCGCGCTCGCCGGAGGGGTTGTACCAGCCGCTCGAGGACGGCGGCAGCAATCTGTCCGGCGGCGAGTTGCGGCGCCTCGCCATCGCCCGGGCCATTCTGCGCGGTCCGGACCTTGTGCTGCTGGACGAGCCCTTTGCGGGCCTCGATGCGCCCATGCGCGAGACGCTGGCCGCGAACCTCGGCGCTTGGGCGTGCAGCCAGGGTGCCGCGATCGTACTGGCGACCCATATCCCCGACGCAGCACTCTGGCCGGGCCTTGCCTACCGGCAGGTGCCGCTGGCGCCGTCACTGAAGCGTCACACGAGTGGCTGACGCCCGCGAATTGCGGTATGGTTTTTACCGGTATTTCAAGGGCAGAATATGCGGCTCACCAGTTTCACCAATTACGCCTTGCGGATGCTGCAATACACGGCACTGCGCGGCGAGCGCATCAGCCGGGTGACGGACATCGCGATGATCCACCAGGTCTCGGTCCACCACATGGTGAAGATCGCCAACCTGCTGGGCCGCGAGGGCTATCTGGAGACGATCCGGGGCCGCAGCGGCGGGGTGCGCCTGGCCAAGCCTGCCGACGCGATCACCGTCGGCGAGATCGTCCGGCTGACCGAAGCCCCCCTGGAACTGGCCGAATGTTTCAATGACGACTCCAACACATGTCCGCTGATCGGCGTGTGCCGGCTGTCGAGAACCTGGCACAAGGCGCTCGACGCCTTTCTGGACGTGCTCGACGGCGTGACCATCGCCGACATCGCCGGCAATCGCGGTGAACTCACGCAGCGGCTCGCGCTTGATGCGGACGGCGGCTAACCGCCGACCAGCCGCTGCAGATAGGCGCCGTATTCGGTCTTCAGCATCGGCTGGGCTAGACGGAGCACCTGCTCGTCATCGATGAAGCCCTGGCGCCAGGCGATCTCTTCCAGACAGGCGACTTTCAGGCCCTGCCGGGTCTCGATCGTCTCGACGAACTGGGCCGCCGCCAGCAGCGACTGGTGGGTTCCGGTGTCGAGCCAGGCATAGCCCCGGCCCATCAGATGGCCCTTCAGCAGGCCGTCACGCATGTACATCTCGTTGAGCGTGGTGATTTCCAGCTCGCCACGCGCCGAGGGCCGGACCTCGCGCGCCCGGTCACAGACCGTGTCGTCGTAGAAGTAGAGCCCCGTCACGGCGAAGTTGGACTTCGGCTTCAGCGGCTTTTCCTCGATCGAGATGATGGTCTGACTGTCGTCGAACTCGGCCACGCCATAACGTTCCGGATCGGCCACCTGATAGGTGAAGACCTCGGCACCGCGCGTCAGGCGGGATGCATCCTTCAACAGCCCCTGCAGGCCGTGTCCGAAGAAGATATTGTCTCCCAGGACGAGGGCACACGGCTCGCCGCCAATGAAGTCCTCGCCGATAATGAACGCCTGGGCCAGGCCCTCCGGGCGCGGCTGCACCGCGTAGGAAAAGTTCACGCCGAGGTCGGAACCATCACCCAGCAGGCGCTGGAAGGAGGCCTGGTCTTCCGGTGTCGTGATGATCAGGATGTCGCGGATGCCCGCCAGCATCAGCGCGCTGATCGGATAGTAGATCAGCGGCTTGTCATAGACCGGCAGGAGTTGTTTCGACACGCCCCGGGTAACCGGATACAGGCGCGTCCCCGAGCCCCCGGCCAGCACAATACCTTTCACCGCATGTCTCCCGCTTGCATTTGCCACCGCGACCAGTTCCGGCGGCACGGTTGTCTAGCCCCGGATGCCCGTCTTCCGCAACCATCCGTCCACCTCCTCGTCACAGAATGCCCAGACGGAAAGGGTCTCTGGCGTCATCGACCAGCCGCGTATCGGCGAACACATGGGCCGTTCCGGTGATGACCGGAATGATCCCGCCCGCCGGCGCCGGCCGGTAGTGGCCCGAGAACCGGCTGCCGATGATGCTTTCCTGCACCCAGATCTCGCCCGGTGCGAGGCGATTGCGGCGCGCCAGGCAGGCCAGTTTGGCACTCGTGCCGGTCCCGCAGGGCGAGCGGTCATAGGCACCGCCCGGGCAGAGCACGAAATTGCGGCTGTTGGCCCCGGGCCCGGCGTCTGCCTTCGAGAAGAACTCGATATGGTCGATCTCGGCGCCGCCCAGGCCCGTCAGCCCGTTGGCTGCCAGCGCCCGGCGGACCGACCACGCTGCGCGCGTCAGTTCGGGGATGTTGGCGGGCACCAGCGGCAGCGGAGCATCCTCGGCGAGGAAGAACCAGTTGCCGCCCCAGGCGATATCGCCGCGCACCCGCCCGAGGCCCGGCACATCCAGTTCGACGTCTTCTGTCATGCACCGGCTTTCGACATTCTCGAACTGCACGGTATTGGCATCAACGAGCTCGAGCTCGATCACACCAACCGGCGTGTCGATGCGGTGGAGACCGGGCGCCATGCGGCCCATCCAGGCCAGGGTCGCCGCCAGCCCGATCGTGCCATGCCCGCACATGCCCAGATAGCCGGACGTGTTGAAGAAGATGACCCCCGCCGTACAGTCGGGCGCGTCCGGCTCGCACAACAGCGCACCGACCATGGCATCCGAACAGCGCGGCTCCAGCACAGCCATTGTGCGGTAGTGATCGAAACGGGTCCGGAAGCGCTCCAGCCGGTCCTGCAGCGATCCGCCACCCAGGTCCGGACCACCCTCGACGATCACCCGCGTGGGCTGGCCACCCGTATGGGAGTCAATGACCCGCATCGCAGCCTCGTTCAGCCAGCGGCGCCGGGCCAGCTGGCCCACCAGGCGCGGAACTGCCGCCAGGCATTGTCGATGAAGGCCGTCTGCGATGCGCTCAGTCTGTCGTGCGCATAGAGCTGATGCTTATAGGCCGCGTGCCCTTCCAGAACCATCAGCCGCTTGTAGTAGAGAACGAGATCCGGCCCTTCATCGAACCGCGCCAGAACGTCCAGCGCCTCCGACAATTCCAGGGCCAGACGCCGGCTCTCCGGATCGCCGCCGGCCGCACGGCGGCACAGCTCGACCAGGCGTAGCACTTCGGCCGGCAGGGCATTGCCGACACCGGTGATGGCACCCGTCGCACCGCAATTGACATAACCGTGGAAGACCTGGGTATCGACGCCGACCATCAGCGTCAGCGCCTCATTGCCGGAAGTGATGGTCTCCGCGGCATAGCTCAGCGCGTCGGCGCCGCCGAACTCCTTGAAGCCGACGAGATTGGGATAGCGGCCGTGCAGCTCGAAGAAGAGATCGGCCCGCGTCTCGAAGCCGTAATAGGGGCTGTTATAGATCACCGCAGGCAGCCCCGCGGCCGCTTCGAGGATGGCCAAGAAATGTGCGTGCTGGGCCGCCGGTGAGCTTCCACGCGACAGGACGCGGGGTATGACCATCAGGCCGGCCGCCCCGGCCTCAACCGCATGACGTGTGATTTCGACCGCGCGCCGGGTATTCTGTGCGCCGGTGCCGACGACAACGGGCAGGCCTGCCGCACACAGACGCGCCACGCCTTCGCATCGCTGTTCGTCGGTCAGAAGCGGCCAGTCGCCCATCGAGCCGCAATAGACGACAGCATCCATGCCGGCATCGACAAGACCGCGGCCCGTTTCAACAAGCGCATCCCAGTCCGGAATCCCGTCCCCACTGCACGGTGTCATCAGGGCTGGCATGCAGCCGGAAAAGATCTGCTTGTCGACGCTCATACGGCCCTCCCTCCAAGCCTTGAAGCGGCGAGCCTAGCCCGGAATTTCCTGTGCGAATACGGATTTTGGCCGGCGCCGGCAGAAGCGCTTGTCCTGCCGGCCATCAGCGAGTATGGTTATGAAAGTTTAGTTGGAGAGCCCGCGTGTCACAGTCCGAGATCGCTGCCCGCCTGAAAGCCCGGATGCGCCTGCCGGCCGTCGTCGCACCCATGTTCCTGGTATCCGGCCCGCAGCTGGTCGCCGCGGCGCGGGGAGCCGGGCTGATGGCCTCCTTCCCCTTCCCCAACGCCCGCACCATCGATGTGCTGGAGGAATGGCTGGCCGCGACCCACGCCGACAATGCGCGCGCGCCCTTCGCTGCCAACATGGTGACGCATTCGACCTATGGCCGCTTCGATGCCGAGCTCGACCTGGTGAAGCAATACAAGCCCGATGTCGTGATCACCGCGCTGGGCGGACCGGGGCGTGTGGTGGACGCGGTCCACGACTATGACGGCCTGGTCTTTGCCGACGTCAACAATGTCAAATTCGCCCGCAAGGCAATCGAGCAGGGCGCTGACGGTCTCGTTCTCGTCGCTTCGGGCGCGGGCGGACATACCGGCGCCATGTCCAGCTTCGCCTTCGTCACCGCCGTGCGCGAATTCTTCAACGGCCCGGTCATGCTGGGCGGCGCCATCAGCAATGGCCGCGCGGTCCGCGCGGCGGAAGTCCTCGGCGCCGATTTCGCCTATATGGGCACACGTTTCATCGCGGCCGGGGAAAGCCTCGCCGACGCCGCATACCGCGACATGCTGATCGCGGCGGAGTTCGAGGACCTTGTCCTGTCCGACAAGCTGACCGGCGCACCGGCCCATTATCTGCGCGCGAGCCTGGAGAAAATGGGTGTCGGTACAGACGGCTCACGCGGCAGCGGGCCGGACTTCGCCGACAGCGAAAACCAGGTGAAAGCCTGGCGCGATGTCTGGTCGGCCGGTCACGGCGTGGGCTCGGTGAAACAGAGCCAGCCCGTCGCCGCGATCGTGGACGAACTCGCCGCGGAATACGCCGCCGCCTGTGCCACGCCGGTTCACGACACGAACACCAAGACGACAACGGCGGCCCTGGCAGGCTGACCGGGAGGAGACACCCCATGACCATGATCCAGACCGAATTCGAGCGCGATGAGCTGACCGAACTCAACCGGTTCAACCCGTATCTCAAGGGCATCTACGCCCCGGTACGCAAGGAAGTGACCGCGCTCGACCTCGAGGTCGAGGGCGAAATTCCGCGCGATCTCTACGGCGCCTATCTGCGCAACGGACCGAATCCGCTGAATGCGCCGGAGGGGATGCACCACTGGTTCGACGGCGATGGCATGGTGCATGGCATCTTCTTCGAAAACGGCAAGGCGGAATACCGCAACCGCTATGTCCGCACGCGCGACCACGAGGCCGAGCGTGCCGGCACGCTGGATGCCGGCGGCATTCTGGAGCCGATCCGCCGCGAACGCAGCGCGCTGACCACCTACAAGGACACGGCGAACACCGACATCCTCATCCATAACGGCACGGCGATGGCACTCTGGTACGTCTCCGGCCAGCCGGTGCGGATGGATCCGCGGACCCTGGAGACCATCCGGACCGAGACCTTTGCGGGCCGCCTTCCCAAGAATGTGTCGGCGCATTCCAAGGTCGATGCCCAGACCGGCGAATTCCTGTTCTTCGACTATGATCTCTACAATCCGGTGATGTCGGCCGGCGTCGTTTCCGCAGATAATGAGCTGAAATGGTTCCGCGAGGTCGAATTGCCCGGCCCGCGCCTGCCGCACGACATGATGATCACGAAGAACTACATGATCCTGATGGATCTGCCGGTCGTGTTCACCGAGGCCGGCCTGCGCAACGGCATGTGGCAGATCCACCAGCCGAAGAACCAGCCCGCCCGTTTCGGCGTCGTGCGGCGCGACGGCACGGGCGATGTCAAATGGTTCGAGACCGAGCCCTGCTACATCTATCACGGCTGCAATGCCTGGGAGGAAGGCGACAAGATCGTCTTCTACGCCTGCAAGATGGTCGATAACGGCCTGCCGCCGAACCCGGAATTCGGCCCCTATGCGCCCATGGCCGCAGTTCTCGCCCTGCAGGCAGAGCTGCACCGCTGGACTTTCGACATGAAGACCGGCCAGACGACCGTCGAGCATCTCGACGACCGGCGCACCGAATTTCCCGTCGTCAATCTCGACCTGATGGGACACAAGACGAAATACGCCTATCACGTCACCATTCCCAATACGCATACCCAGGTGTTCGACGGGCTGGTGAAGTATGATCTGGAAAGCGGAAACGGTATCGAACACCGCTTCGCCGACGGCGTTTACGGTGCCGAGCCGGCCTTCGCACCGCGCGTCGGCGCGACGGAGGAAGACGATGGCTATGTCATCACCTTCCTGACCGACAGTGCGACCGGCCAGTCCGAAGCCCTGATCCTCGATGCGCGCGATTTCGGCGGCAAGCCGCTGGCGCGTGTGAAACTGCCCCAGCGCGTACCCGCCGGCTTCCACGGCACCTGGGCGCCGGGCGAGCAGATCGCCGCGGCCTCCTGACCGGAAACGACGCGATCAGCGGGTGGAGAACACCTGCTGACCCTCGCCGTCGAGCGGCTCGATGGTGAAGTCCACCTCGGTGGGATCGAGCGGTTTGTGACAGTTCGAACAGGCCATGACGGGCTTGAGCGGCTCGCCGCTGTCGCGATGGAAGAGCAGGAGCGGCGGACCTTCCGGTGTCAGATACCAGCGGTCGCCCCACACCATCAGCATGACCAGAACCGGGTAGTAGTCGATCCCCGCTTCCGTGAGCCGATACTCGTAGCGCGGCGGCGCATCGGAATAGGCGCGCTTGTGGATCAGGCCCATATCGATCAGCCATTGCAGCCGGTCGGCCAGGATATTGGTCGCGATCGCCGCATCCTTCTGGATTTCGTCATAGCGGCGGAACCCCGTGAATATGGAGCGCAGGATCAGCGACGCCCAGCGGTCGCCGAGCACCCGCAGGATGACATCGAGCAGATTATTGTCCGCGCCCTGCTCCTCGCCGCGCGGCTTGCGCCGGCGGCTGTGCCGCGGCGTCACCCAGCCCATGCCCGGGCCGTGCTTCCAGCTGACTTCGCGCGCATTGAATTCACGGCCGGCCGACAGGCTGAACGGTACGGGATCGATATGGTCGCCACCGCAGGTCCGGTGCGTCAGGCGCACCTTGAACTTGGCCTTGGCGGCGCCCCATTTCTGCTCCCAGCGCAGCATGGCAAGGGCGACCCAGTAAAGATCGCGCCCCTTCTCCGTCATGATGTACTCATAGCGGGGCGGCCGCTCGCAATAGAGGCGCTTTTCCAGCAGGCCTGCCGCCACCATCTGTTTCAGCCGCTGGCTGAGCAGCGCCTTGAGCAGACCGGTGCGCTTCTGAAAGCCGTCGAAGCGCCGTTCCCCCAGCCAGAATGCCTCGAGGATCAGCATGGTCGGCACATCGCCGATATCCTCGAGTGCACGCCAGATCGAGCAGCATCGGACGAGCTTCAGGTCAGCTGGAGGACGGGCCATCATGTGAGTCATCCGTCACTTATATAGTCAAACTCACTTGGGCGTAACACCGGGTCTGTGCGACAGTTTGCCGGCTGCGCGGAAGAATGCACTTGGCAGACGGCGCGGGAATTGGTTTGATTAAGCAAGTAACAAGAACAGACCGAGACGGGAGGAGCCGCAATGACGGCCACGACGCGAGAGGCGCGCCATCGCCAGTACCGTGACAAGGGCTGGTGGGGAGACGAGACGCTCCACACCGCCTTCGACAAGGCTGTCGCAGCAGCCCCGGGCCATATCGCCATTGTCGATCCGCCGGACTGCCGGACACTGATCGGCCGGGATCCGCAACGGCTGAGCTATCAGGAGATTTTCGACGCCTCGCACAATCTCGCGGCGCGGCTTGCACAGAGGCGAATTGGCCGCGGCGATGCCGTGCTCGTGCAGCTGCCCAACACGGTCGAGCTTTCGGTGCTCTATCTCGCCCTGTCGCGCCTGGGTGCGATCATCAGCCCGGTGCCCATGCAGTATGGCCGGCACGAGATCGGCCACATGTCCCGCGAGCTGAACGCGAAAGGCTTTGTCGGCATTGAAAGCTTCAAGGGCCAGGCCGCTGCAGAGCGCATGAGCGCCGCGCTGCCGGACACGGTGCCCGTCCTGACGTTCGGCGGTTCGGGCGAAGGCATGGATGCCCTCGAGATCGACACGTCCGAACCGCGCATGCTGATGCCCTCGGCCGGCGAGGCGGACGATATCTTCACCGTGTGCTGGACCTCGGGCACCACGGGCACACCGAAAGGCGTGCCGCGTACGCATAATCACTGGTTCTCCCAGGTCATCGCGATCGAGGACACCGTGCCGCTGGAACCGGGCTCGGCGATGCTGAACCCCTTCCCGATGACCAATATGGCAGCCCTGTCCGGCTTCTTCTTCTACTGGCCGCGGATCCAGGCGACGCTGGTGCTGCACCACCCGTTCGACCTGCCGGTCTTCCTGACCCAGCTCACCACCGAAAAGGTCGCCTACACGATCGCACCGCCGGCCGTGCTGAACCTCTTCCTGCAGAACACCGATCTGCACGACAAGTTCGACCTGTCGGCAGTGAAGTATATCGCCTCCGGCAGCGCCCCGCTGGACCCGTGGATGGTGAAGGGTTTCCGCGACAAGTTCGGGATCGAGATCATCAATTTCTTCGGCTCCAACGAGGGGATCGGCCTGTGCGGCGGTCCGGCCGAAGTGCCGGATCCGGAACAGCGCGCCACGCTCTTCCCGCGCTTCGGACGCGAGGGCATCGACTGGGACAACCGTTTCGGCCAGCGCTTCGAGACCAAGCTCGTCGACTGGAACGACAATGACCGCGAAATCCTCGAACCCGGCGTGCCCGGCGAAATGCTGATCCGGGGGCCCAACGTGTTCGACGGCTATCTCAACGATGCCGGCCAGGATGTCTTCGACGCCGACGGCTATTTCCGCACGGGCGACCTGTTCGAGATCGCCGGCGAGGGCGATCTGGCGCGCTATTACCGCTTCAAGGGCCGCCGCAAGGAGCTGATCATCCGGGGCGGCATGAATATCTCGCCGGAAGAGCTGGACGGGCTCATCAGCGCCCATCCGAAAATCCAGGAAGCCGCCGTCTGCGGTTATCCCGACGCGGTGATGGGCGAGAAGGTCTGCCTCTTTGCCGTGCCCAAGCCGGGCGAGAACCTGACCCTGAAGGACGTCACCGACTTCCTGGAGGCTGAGGGCGTGGCCAAGTTCAAATGGCCGGAGAAGCTGGTTCTGGTCGATGCCCTGCCGCGCAATCCGCTGAACAAGGTGGTGCGGTCGGAACTGCGCGAGCAGCTGGAACCCGCATGACCCGGATCTGCATTGCCGGCACCGCGATGACGGCGATGGGCAAACAGCCCGCCGCCAGCGTCAAGTCGCTGACGGCGCAGGCCGTTTCGGCGGCCCTCGCCGATGCCGGTATCGATGCCGGGCGGATCGAGGCCGCCTGGTTTTCCAATACCCGCCAGCCCATGCTGGAGGGTCAGAACACGATCCGCGGCCAGATCGCGCTGCGCGCTGCGGGGATTGAGGGCATTCCGGTCAGCAATGTCGAGAATGCCTGCGCCAGCGGGTCGACAGCGCTCTGGCAGGCGGCGACGGCGATCCGCGCCGGCCTGTTCGAGACCGTGCTCGTGGTCGGGGCCGAGAAGATGTTCTTCCCCGACCGGCCCGAGGCGGTCGCCGCGGCCTTCATGGGCGGCACGGACATCCACCGGATCGACGATATCCATGCCGCGGTCTCGAACCTGGCCGCCGATCTTGTTCCCGAAGAGCTTCGGGGTGCCGGCACGGCGGGCCGCAGCTTCTTCATGGACAGCTATGCCGCGCTGGCCCGGCTGCACATGCAGACCTTCGGCACGACCCAGGCCCAGCTTGCCGCCGTTGCTGCCAAGAACCACGACCATTCCGCCCACAACCCCCTCGCCCAGTACCGCACGCCGATGAGCGTCGAAGCCGTGCTGGCCGATCCGCTGGTCGTCTGGCCGCTGACCCGCGCGATGTGTGCCCCGATCAGCGACGGTGCCGCAGCCGTGGTCCTGATGGCCGACAGCGCCCTGCCTTCAGCGGCACGCGCCCGCGCCGTCATCCTGCGGGGCCAGGCCCTCCTGAGCGCGACCACGCGCGACGCGGCGGACTTTGCCAATCATATCGGCGCCCGCACCGCGAAAGCAGCCTACGAGCAGGCCGGGATATCTCCGGCCGATATCGACATCGCCGAAGTTCACGATGCCACTGCCTATGCCGAGATCCAGCAGGTGGAGAATCTCGGCCTCTGCCCGATCGGCGAGGGCGGCCCCCATGCCGAGGCCGGTCATACGCGCCTCGGTGGACGCACACCCGTCAATCCCTCGGGCGGGCTTGTGTCCAAGGGTCATCCCGTCGGTGCCACCGGCCTGGCGCAGATCCACGAACTCGTCACGCAATTGCGCGGCGAGGCCGGGACGCGCCAGGTCGAGGGCGCCCGCATCGCAGTCGCGGAGAATGGCGGCGGCTTTCTCGATGTCGAGGAAGGCGCGACCGTTGTGTCGGTACTGGAGGGCGCGGCGTGACCCCGGTCATCCTCGCCTTTCTGGAGCAGGCCCGCCGCACACCGGATGCGGTCGCGGCGTCCGACGATACCGGCGCCACAGAGACCTATGCCTCACTGGCCCGCCGGGGCAGCGCACTCGCCGCCGGGCTGCAATCCAGGCTGGGCACGGATACCGGCCGCATCGTCGCCATCGCCGCAAAAAACCATGTCGAACACCTCGTCGCCCTGATCGGGGTCTTCCTGTCGGGCCATACCTGGCTGCCGCTCAACCCGCGCAGCGCCCGTCCCCTCAATGACGGCGTGCGTGAGCGCCTCAGCCCGGCCCTCCTGATCTGCGACACGGCCTGCGCCGATTGCGTCACGACCGACGCCTCGACGCTCTGGTTCGAGGCCGGATCGCCGGACGGTCTCAACGCCCTCTCGACCGACGCTGACAATTGGCGCCAACCGGCCCTGGCGCCTGACCATGTGATGAGCGTGAAACTGACCGGCGGCACCACCGGCACGCCCAAGGCCGTCGCCCAGACACAGGAGATGATCGCCACCGTCGTCAGCGATCTGGTTTGCGTCTTTGCCCTCGGGCCGGCCGACACCAATCTGGCCGTGGCCCCGCTGTCGCACGGCGCCTTCCATCTCTTGTTTCCCCTGCTGACGACGGGCGGACGGCAGGTCATCCTGTCCACCGCCGACACGGCGATCGTGCTCGAAACGATGGAGCACGAAGGCATCAGCATCGCCTTCATGCCGCCCACCCTGATCAACAAGCTGGCCTCCAGTGGCGAGGCCCGCCCGGACCGCTTCCCGGCCCTGCGCCAGCTGATCTACAGCGCCGCGCCCATGCCGCCGGCCCAGATCGAGGCGGCACAGGCCGCCTTCGGCCCGCACATCGCAGCGCTCTATGGCCAGGTCGAGGCCCCGATGGCGATCACCGCCATGACGGCCTCGGACATGCAACCCGGCCTGCGGCTGCAAAGCGCCGGCCGGCCCTGCCCTTCAACGCAGGTCCGCATCAAGGATCCCGGCCCGGACGGGACCGGCGCCATCCAGGCGCGCGGTCCGCTGGTCGCCACCCGCTATCTGACGGGCGAAAACTTCCCCCTCGACGAGGGCTGGCTGGACACGGGCGATCGCGGCTTCCTGGACGAGGAGGGCTTCCTGCACATTCGCGGCCGCAGCCGCGAGATGATCATCACGGGCGGGTTCAACATCTATCCGGCGGAGATCGAACGCGTGCTCGCCGGTCTTGCCGGTGTGCAGGAAGTCTGTGTTTTCGGCGTGGCCGACGATTATTGGGGCGAGCGGATCGAGGCGGCCATCGTCGCGGATCCGCATGTCAGCGACACGGCTCTTGGCGACGCCGTGCGGGCCGCCATCGGCGCCGTTGCCGTGCCCAAGGCGTGGCACCGCACCGACGCCCTGCCGCGCAATGCGGTCGGCAAGGTCGTCCGGCGCGAGGTCGCGGAACGGTTCAGCGCGGCCGCGGCGTGATCATCATGCTCGCCGAGGCGCGCGCATGGACCCGGCCTTCGCCCGTCATCATCTCGCACTCGGCCACGGCCATGCGCCGCCCCTTGTGGACGATACGCGCCTCGACGGTGAGCGGCCCCGCATCCAGCGGCGCGGCCCGCAGATAGCGGATCTGCAAATCGGTGGTCGCGAACTGCTCGTCGGACCCGACGAGTGACAGGAGCGCGCAACCGGTCGCGGCGTCCGCCAGGCCCGCCATGACACCGCCATGCACGCCCGCCATCAGGTTTGCGTGCCGGGCGGACACGGGACACTCCAGACGCACCGTTCCTTCGCCGAACGCGACCACCTGGAAGCCCAGAAGACCCGCAAAGCCGGGCGCCAGCCCCTCATCGATCCAGCGGCGCAGGATTTCCGCGCCATCCAGACCGTTGCGCACGGCCAGGTCGAGGCTCATTGAGCCGCCTCCGCCGGGCGCGGCTCGCGGAATTGCACGATCCGGAAACGCTGGGCGACAAAGGCGAGGTCGGCCAGACAGGCATTGCCGGCCGGGTTGAGCCCGGTGACGTGATAGTCCGAATAGGCTGCCGCGAAATTGATCGGCATGCGCTGGTCCATATTGATCCACAGCGAAGCACCGGCATCGGTGAAGGCGTCCTGCGCGCGCTCGATGAAGTCGCGATCCGAGGAATAGAGATAGGAGGAGATGGCACCGCGCGTGCGCGCCAGTTCGGCGGCATGGGCCAGCGCCGCATCACGGTCCGGCTCGCGGATCAGGAAACAGACCGGCGCAAACAGCTCCTCACCGAACAGCTCGGTCTGCGAGGCCTCGACCTCGACGACCAGCGGGGTCGCGGTGCGCGCATCCGGGAAGTCCGGATGCGCATAGGCGCGGCTTTCCAGCACCACCCTGCCGCCCGCCGCGAGAACGCGGCTGCGGACATCCGCCAGGATATCGAGCGATTGCTGCGCCTGGACCGCACCGCACAGGGCGGCGGCCCGCGCCGGATCCGCCGTACGCGCCGCGATCGTGTCGGCCAGCGCCTGCCCGAAAGCTTCGAAACTCATCGAACTGCCGTCCGGCAATCCAACGCCATCGGCGGGAATATGGACGTTTTGCGGGCTGGTGCACATCTGCGCCGAGAAGCCGCAGAACCCGTTCGCCAGCCCGCCAATCATGCCGTCGGGATCGGCGAGCGACTCGACCACGACACCATTGCAGCCGGCGGTTTCGGTATAGACCAGCCGGTCGCGGCAATTCTGCTCGATCCACAGGCCGAAACGCTGGCTGCCGGTATAGTCGATAATGGCGCAGTCGGGATGCTCCAGCAGGGCGATGGTGACGGGCGCTTCGCGCTCGTCCGCCGCCATCAGCACCATGTCGGGGTCGAGACCGGCCCTGACCAGTGTCTCGCGCATCCGCGTCACCGCCATAGCGACCGGCAGGATGCCGTTCGGGTGCGGCTTCAGGATGACAGGATTGCCCGTCATCAGATTGGCGAACACGGCCGGATAGGCGTTCCAGAGCGGGAAGGTGGCGCAGCACACCACGACCGCAACGCCGCGGCCGCGCGTGCGGTAGGCCTTGTCCAGCGACACCACGCCGCTCCGCCCGAAGGACTTGCTCCAGCCCGCGCTGGCCGGCACATCCCGCAGCGCCTTGTAGGCATAGACCAGGGCCTCGACGCCCCGGTCGAGCGCGTTCGCGCCGCTGCCGGAGAACGCCATCAGATAGGCCTGCCCGGCCGTATGCATGGTGGCATGGGCATTGGCAAAGGCTTGTTCTTCCAACGCAAAGGCCATTTCGAAGCAGATCCCCGCCCGCTCCTCCGCATCCAGCGCCTGCCAGCCCTTCATCGCCCGACGCGCCGCGACGAACAGCACATCCGGGTCGCAATCGGGATAGTCGATCCCCAGCGGCTGGCCGGTATAGGGCGACACTTCATGGCCGATCCGCCCGGTCTCGCCGGGCTGGTCGAGATCATAGGGTTTGCCCAGCAAGGCCTGGAAGCGCGCCAGCCCCTCCTCGGCCCGGCCCGGCGCGTGCAGCTTGCCGCTGGGCGACTCGACAAAGGGGCTCCAATAGGCCCGGCTGGCACACGCGGCCAGCCCGGCTTCAAGATGTGCCTTGTGCTGTTCGTAGAGAGCCCGTGCGGAGGGAGACGCCATCATTCATGTCCTTGCAGCCGGACGACGGAACTCCGCCGCCCAAGTGAGTATGGTTTTGCAAGTAACATATACGCAGAGAGGTCCGGCCCGCAAGGCGGCCCCAGCTCACAGCTTCAGGGCGGGAAAACAGCCACCACTCACCCGATAAGGCGGGAAAGTCCCCAGGCCACGGCGAACCAGAAACTGCCACAGCTGAGCAGGATGAAGGCAAGTGTCCGACGAGCCGACCAACGGGGGGCCAGGCCGACCGTGTCGCTCCAGCGCGTTTCCAGTTCTTCGACCAGCGCCCGGGCCGGCGAAGCAGCCGCTGACATGGCCTCGATATCCGCGTGAAGACGTCGCGCATCCCGGACCGCTCGATCCGGCTCCACGCCGCGATGGGCTTTCTTCAGCGGATGGGACATGACGCAGGCCTTCCTGATGACGCTGCCTATCCTCGACCCCATCCCTTTAACAATTCACTGACACGCCGGGACTGGCCGAACGATTTCGCAAAAACGAATCGCAGAGTTAATGCTAGTTTAATTGGAAACTCTGTCCAGAGACTCTCGACTGATCTGACGTGAAGACAAGATATCGCGCACGGAAAAAAGTATTCAGAACATCGTCTTGGGCCTGAGCTTGCGCTTTACATGGTCCCGGCACGTCGGCCGCTCATGAGCTCGTCGAGCACGCCCCGATAGGCCCGGACCACAACCGCTTCATCGTATTCCGTTTCCATCTTGGCGCGTCCGGCCCGACCCAGCTCGGTGCGCGCGTCGTGGGACATGGCCGCAAATCGCAGACAGGCCTCGGCCAGGCTTTGCGCACTGCGGACCTCGCAAAGGAAGCCCGTATGCTCATGTGCAACGACCGAGCGGCAGCCTGGAACATCCGTTGCAATCAAGGGCCGCCCCATCGCCGCAGCTTCGATCAGGGTCCGCGGCGCCCCTTCGCGATAGGAGGGAAGAACCACGCAATGCGCCTCGGAGATTGCGGGTCGTACATCCGGCATGGTCCCCAGATATGTGATTGCGCCGTCCGCTTCCCAGGCCGCGACGGTGTCGCGGTCGATCGCTGAACGGTTCTGGGACGCCACCGCGCCGAGGACGCGGAACTCCGCCTCGGGGATTTGCTGCCGGACGAGGCGGGCGGCGTCGACATATTCGACGACCCCCTTGTCACGCAAAAGCCGCGCGATCATCAGGAATACCGGACCGATCCTGGACGACGGCAGGCCGGTGGGGGCAAAGTGCTGCAGATTGATACCCGATCCAGGCAGCAACCGCGCCTGCTCCGCACGAGCCAGCCGGCGCGAAAGGAAAAGGTCTCGATCGTCTTCATTCTGAAAAAAGACGACAGGCAAGCCGCCGAAAGCTTGCCGATAGAGCGTTTCAGCAATTCGTTGAAGCAGGCCGCCTGAAAGAAAGGCCGTACCGAGCCCGGTCACGTTGGGAACGAAAGGTATCCCGACCTCACGCGCCGCCATCGCGCCGAAGATATTGTTCTTGATGGTGTAGCTGAGCACGATGTCCGGCCGCAGCCGGCCAAATACCGAGGACAGGCGCCGGAACAGGGCGAAGTCGTCCAGCGGATTGAGCCCCTTGACGCTCATCTCCAGCGGCTCGAAGCGGCACCCCATTTGCGCCATGGCGCCGACACTGTCGTCGGGTGGGGCCAGCACTGTGACCTTATGCCCCTCGGCCAGCAACATCTCGATCACCGGCCGCCGGAAGTTCAGGACATTCCAGGCCGCGTTGACCGTTACAAGTATGTGCATCGCTGCGCCCCGCCCCAGTCCTGCCAAGCAGACGGGTCGTTTCTAGCGGGCAAAGCGACGAATTGAAATCTTTGCGACGCCCGCAGGCTTACTTTCCGCCACCGGTCTCGAAGTCAGATGGGTTCGCGCGTCGCTTGCCCGGCCGCGGTCGCAATGTTTGCATCCTGACTGGTGAGGATCTGTCCCGGCGCGATAACCCTCGCCCACTGCAGCAGGTTCTCGCCCTGCTGAAGGCTCAGCCAGCGGTACGGTGTTTCCCCGGCGGGAAGCAGATAGGGTGAGTTGTTATCGAGCACATAGTCAGCATCGGGCATCCGGAGCATCAGAACGGCATGCATACCGGTTGACCGGGACCATCCGGTGACCAGAGCCAGACGCGACGCAGGAACGCCGAGTTCCAGCAGGGCCTGACGCTTTTCGAGCGCGTAGTCTTCACAATCGCCATAGCTGACTTGCGCTTCGCTGATCGGAAGAACCCAGGCTTCGTCGGCATCCCACTGATCGCGGTCGCTGCGATAGGTAATCGCGACATTCACTCGTGCATTGACAGCATGTGCCACCGCCAGGAGTTCTTCGTCAGTCATGGCGAAAACGTCGTCGTCCTTGCCGCTCGGCGATGTCTTGGCGGCATCGTCGCCGCTTTCGCCTTCATCCGAAGCAAGGCCGCAGATATCCAGCCGGCCGATGCAGAACTCGAAAACTCCTTGTGGCGGAGCGACCAGCTCGGCGGTGGTCAGACGGGGGGCTCCTGCCGTGTGCGCCGAACAGGCAGCGGCCGAAAGACCGGCGAGCGCCGCGACAAGCGTCGGAAGAATGCGACGGCTCGGCTTGTTATTGTTGTTGTCGGCGAATTGCTGACCGCGCATCTGAAACCTCCCGTGGAAGAACACAGGAAGATTGACGCAGTCGCGATAATATATAGAAAATAGAAGTAGTTAATACTTGTTAGGGTAAACGCATGTATAACATGTATACTTAAGTATTTAATCTATTTATATTGTATCAATGCGGGATTTTTGAATTTTGTATCGTTGCTAAAGCATTAATTCGAGACACAGCCTGGATCGGCGCTCGAGCATTCGCGGACACATAGGCGCGCACTTCCCGCCGGGCCGCTGAACCGCCGTATGAAGTACTGGCCGAAGACTGGAATCAGGATGTCGAGAGGAACTCGACGCCGGCGCTATCGATCACTGCCGCCGTAAGGATACCCGTCTGGTAGGCGCCGGTATCGACACCGATGCGCCGCGCATCGCGGTGCGGCACCGACTCGGGTGTGTGACCATGCACGATAACCCGCTCCAACCGTCGCGAGTCCTCAAGAAACGACTCGCGGATCCACAGCAGGTCTTTTTCCTCCTGGACATCGAGAGGACGCGCCGGGTCGACCCCGGCATGAACAAACATGTAGCCACCGCGGTCGGCGCTGAGCTCCAGCGCGCTCAGGAATTCGGTGTGGGCGCCCGGCAATGCCGCGGCAAATGCCTGGCTGGCCGCTGCCCAGGCAGCGTCATCGCCCTTGAGGAGGGGCGGTCTGACACCGTATGACATCAGCGTTTCACCACCACCATACTGGAACCAGGCCGGACCGGCCGACGGATCCTTCAGGAAATCCATCAGCGTGGCTTCGTGGTTGCCTTTCAGGAAGGTCCAGCGAAGGCGGCTGCGCTCAGGCTTGCTCACGAGCGTTTCGACTACAGCACGCGAATCCGGTCCGCGATCGACATAGTCTCCGAGGAATACGAGTTCCGCAAAGCGATCGCCATTATGGGCCGATATACGGGCGAGCAGACGGTCGAGAAGATCCTTGCGACCGTGTATGTCGCCAATGGCATAGATCGGCCATTCGGGCGGCTCTACCGGCCGTTTTCGCGACAGGATCGATTTCAGCCAGTTCATGGCAGCAGACCTTGCGATACTTCGGCAGTCTGGAACGAGGACCTAGTCCGTATAGTAGTTCCTGTAGGAACGATAGTAGTCCCCGCCGACGTCATATCCGTAGCGCGCCTGGGCTTCGATATTCACATTGTTGAGCACAATCCCGAGAATATCGGCCTTCGACGCGCGCAACTCGTTGATCGCCTTGCGCACGATGCCAACGCCACTCTTCTTCCAGCGCGCCGCAACGATCACGCTGTCGGCAAGAGCCGAGATCGCGCGCGTGTCGGAAACGGCGAGCACCGGCGGCGTATCCAGAAGCACCAGGTCGTAACGCTCCCGAAGTTGCAGAAGAAGCGTCTCGAACGCCTGGGACCCGAATACGTCACGGGGCGTGAACGTCGTCTGGGCGAGGGGCAGCACGTCAAGATCCGTCTTCTCGTCGCGCCGCACCGTTGCAGCGATATCCGCAGAACCGCTCAGCAGCTCAAGCAGCCCGGCCTCGGGGTCGGCATCGAGAACCCCCTTCGTGAGCAGGCGGCGGCGAAGATCGCAGTCGACGACAATGGTCGAACTACCGGCCATTGCGGACACTCGGCCGAGGCACAGGGTTGTCGTGGTCTTGCCGTCGCCCGGCAGGGCCGAAGTAATCGCAACCACCTTGGTCGGCCGATCCAGGCCCGAGAGCCGGATCGCCGAGCGGATGGTCCGGAAGCTTTCGGCAAAGCCTGACATCGGTTTGTCGAGGAGATAGTTCGCGGGTTCTGCACGCCGGCGCGCCAGGCGCCCGATCAGACCGGGCTGCACGCGCGGAACGGAGGCCACATGCGGCAGCGCGAAGTGCCGTTCGATATCCGTCTCCGTTCGCAGACCGCCGTCGAGGAGTTCCAGCACGGCGACCGTGCCGACGCCGGCAATCCCCGCAAGGACGAGGCCGATGAGAAGATTGCGGGAATGGTTCGGTCCACTCGGGCTGCGCGGCAGCGGCGCTTCCGCGATCAAGCGGGCGTCCGCCTCGGTCAGGCTTTCCGCTTCATTGGTCTGGCGAAACCGCGTCAGGAAGGATTCAAACAGCGCGCGCGCCGCCTCAGCTTCACGCTCGAGCTCCCGCAAGCGAACGATCGCAGCGTTGTTCTCCGCCAGTTCGCCACGGGCGGAGCGAAGGCTCTGTTCAAGCGACCGGACCCGCTCCTGGGCGCCATCAACCTCGTTCTGCAGGTTCGACAGGATACGGGTGATACCGTCATCCAGCTGCGCCTCGATATCCGCCAGCTCCCGGTTCGCCGTCACGATCTGCGGGTGCCGGGGGCCATAGCGAGAACTGAGTTCCGCAAGCCGCGAGGAAATTTCCGAACGCTGAATCCGCAGAGCCTGGATCACTTCGGAATTGATGATGGCGCCGATCGTGTCGGGACTTACGCCACGATCAAGCTGTGCCCTTACACTATCAAGCCGCGACCGGGCCTCGGTCAGTTCAGCCCGCTGCACGGCGAGCTGATTGTTAATGTCGGCGACCTGCTGTTCAGCAAGCGTCGACCCGTCTGCATTGATCAGGTTTTGCTCTTCGCGGAAACGCGCGACGGCTTGCTCGTGCGTTCTGACTTCGGTGCGAAGCGCTTCGACACGCTCACTGAGCCATGCGTTGGCACGTTCGGTCGCCTCAAATTTCGCTTCCAGCTGCGTCTCGAGATAGGCGTCCGCATAGGCGTTCGCGACGTCACGCGCCAAGGCTGGAGCCTCGGCGGTGAAGGATATTGCGAGAATATAGGTGCCCCGGACACGCTCAACCGCGCCACGGGACAGGACCGCGTTTACAACAACTTCCCGGACGACTTCGGGATCCGGCTCGGTGGCAGCGTTTCTCGCACTGACCTGACCCGGAAGAAGAGAGCGCAACGTATCGCGCACGGACTTCCTGAAGGCATCGACACCTTCCGGCTCTCGCAAAAAGGGATTGAGTTCCGGAACGTTCACCAGATCAAGACGATCAACAACGTTTTCCGCAAGAGAGCGGCTGCGTAGAACCTCGATCTCGGTACTCACAGCGGAGGCATCGCCGGACAATCCCGACACCACCGCTTCAATGTCGATAACCTGGCTCTGCCGGACATTCAGCAGAATGTTCGACGTCGCCGTGTAGTAGGCCGTCTGCTGCGATGTGTAGAGCGTGGCAGCCACAAACACCACGGCCGCGGTAGCCAGAAACACCCAGAAGCGCCGGCGCGCGATATTCAGCAGCTCGCGAATATCGATGCCATCATCATTCTGGGACGTGTTCGAAAGTTCGGACATCGACATTCCACCCTTGCCGCCGAGCATAATCGTGCAGATTTGACCCGGCCCCGCAAGAACGGGGCCGGGTCAAATCACGCATGAATGTGCCGATTAGGGGCGCAGGACGAGCCGGACGCCAAAGACGTTGCGCTTGAAATCGCGGATGCCGGCAGAACCACCGGAGTCCTGCTCTTCATAGCTGTAGTCGGCGCGCAGCCCCACATTGGCATTGACCAGATAGGTGACGCCCGCGTTGAAACCGGTGCGCTGATCGGTACGATCGAGACCGTTGAAGCTAGATTCAGACCAGTAGACCGCTGCCGAAACGACAGTATCACGGCGCAGCTCATGGTCGACACTGGCGACAACCGAAGTGTCGAAGGTGCCCGACGCGACGTCAACCGCAGACTCGCGGATTTCACGGGTCGCCGAAAGGCCGAGCGTGGTCAGCTGGGTGGGGAACCACTCAACTGCGGCGTTAATGCTGAGCCCGCTCTCGCTGTCAAAGCTGGCACTGTCGTAATCCTGCTCGGTATAACCCACCGCCACTTCACCGCGCGCCGTACCGCGGATGTCGAAATCAGCACCGAGGTCAACGGTATAGCCGGACGAGTCTCGTTGCTCGACGACAACCGGCGGAGCCAGATCGTATTCGCGATTGTTCACCGCAGCCCGCACGAAGACCGATGTATCGGGGCTTACCGCGTAATCGCCACGAACGGCATAGACGAGGGATTCGTGATCGCGGAAATCGACGTCGAGCGGAGCACCGCCGAACAGGGTCGTATCTTCGTAGTCGATCGGCGTGAAGTCGACCTGGGCATTGGCCCGCCAGCGACCGTATTCCCGCGTCGCACCCAGGAACGCGTTATAGGTGCTGTACTCGACCGGTTCTGCGGCCTGCCCGGACGCTCCGGCAGACGTGCGAGGCTCCGTCTCGTCAGCAAAGCTGATGCCCGCCTCGAAATAGGTTCCGCGGACAACGTCAAGCCGCCCGCTCACGCCAGCCTGCCAGTCGAACGTGCTTTCGTCGGAAAAGTCCTGATATTCGCGCTGAGTAACGCCGAAGTTCGCATCGAGGCTGTGGCGCGACCACGTCGTTGTCACATCGAGCGCAGCAGCAGCCGACAGAATGGTGTCGGACTCCTCATTGGCAGCGGTGGCAAAAACATTGTCATCATGCTCCAAGCCCAGCGTCAGCTGCGGCTGGAAGATGAAAGCGCCATTCTGGAACCCGTTACCACCGTATTCGGGGCGGGCGCGCTCAAGCACGCTGATATTGTTGTCGCGCGAGAACATCCCCCCGGCGGCGCCCTCCTGAGCGTGAACGGGCGCGCTGACGGCAGCGGATGCGATGACTGTGCCAAGGCACAAGGCCAGTTTGGGAAAATTCATAACCGATTCCATGCCCTTTTGCGCAGCATATCCCCGCGTCGCTACACCCGTGTGACAGGGTGTGACTGAACGCAAAGACGGGTGCACACCCCTTGTTAGTAGTCCGAGTTTCCGCCGCTTCCGCCGCCCGGAACGCTGGAGCCGCCCAGTGCGCCATTCCCGCCTCCGCCGGCGACCGGCGGCTGCACACCTTGATCGTTCGCCACAGCCGTGATCGCAGCAATCAGCGTCTCGTCGTCAGCATTGTCGGTTGCCAAGATCGCAAGCGCTGCCGCCAAAATCAGCGGATCGGGCTCATATTCCTCAATGACTTCCTGAAGCGCCGCCTCGATATCTTCCTGGCTGGCATCTTCCGGAAGCTCGTCGACCGCTTCCTGGAACGCCGCGGCGAGGACATCGGCCGTCAGTTCGGCCGAGGCCGCCTCGACCGCAGAGTCCTGCGCCCAAGCGAAACCGGCCGCAGGAACAGTCAGCACGGCGCCGACAGCCATGATCGACGTCAGAATGAATTTTCCGTGAGACATGGTGCGCCCCCTATAAACACTACTGACTTCTTAATACCGCAGGATTGCAATCCGGTCCAACGCAAATCCCCTGATATACCGTCTTTTTCGCGATCGGAGATGCCTAAGGGACTCACATGTCACCGATTGGCAACACGGATGTCCCAGTCCGCCTGAATTGCGGGCGGTGCAATACGCGCCTCCCGACGTGCCGCCGCGCGGACATCTTCGGGCAAAAACCCCCACACCGTCGCAACGAAATCCAGCCGCCAGCGTATGACAGAGCGGTCAGCGTAAGGCATGACGAAATAGGATTGCCGCAGCGCATCAATCACCGCGGCGGGGTCTCCAGGTTGCGACAAAAGCCGTGCCATCGAAAGCTTCGCCCAGACCAGCCCGTCTCTTGGCTCCATTTCGACGGATCGTTCATAGGCCACCGCTGCGACCGAGGCCCGCCGCAACTGCATGGCCAGCGCGCGATCGCCGATTGCTGTGTAGAGCCGGGCGGAGCCTCGCACCGGCAGGACATCGCCATAGGCGGCCAAAAATTCCGTGTCGTCGAGGTTCGCAATCGACAGGGCTTGCGCGCGGTCGAGAAATGCCGATCCAGAAAGCAATGCGCCGGCCGCAAATACGGCTGAAAAGGCGATGGCAGTCCAGCGCCCCCCTGCGCGCGACGCTCGCCCGCCGCCGGTCGCCAGACCAGCACCAACCCCCAACACCCACGCGAAAAGCCACATGAAACCGGGTATCTCGAGGGCGAAATCCACCATGCCATGGCCCAGGACAAACAGCACCCCGACAGCTACTGCGCGGATCAGCGGTCTCTGACTGCGGCGGCGGTCGAGCCCCCTCAGTATGTCGCGTCCGATCAGCCCCGCAGTCACGGCGAGGCCGGCAAACCCGGCCAAACCCGCCTGCAGGATCCATTGCAAACCGACATTGTGGGCCGCATTCTGGTACATGATGGTCGCCGCATTGTCAGCGCGTGCGGATTTTGCGTTGATGAATTCGAAGCCTCCAAGGCCGTGGCCGAAAACCGGTGCGTCGCCGATTGCACGGATATAAGCATCAAACATCACGACCCGAGCGTTGCCGCCCGCATTGTCGATACCCGCGAAGAGACGCTCGGACACAACACTCCCCGACAGCCAGAAAACAGCAACGAGCACGCTCGCGACGAGCAGCCCCAATGGCGACAAGACACCTCTCCGGTCGCCCCGGCGCCATGCGGCAATAAAGGTCCACGCCAGCAACACCAGGGCTGACACGGCAAATGCGGACAGGGCTCCGCGAGACCCCGTCATCAGCATGCAGGTCAGGCAGATTATGAGCGTTACCAGCGGCAGGACGAGCGATTTCGCCCGGACGCCCCGCGCCAGCGCCTCAAGAGCGCCGCCGATCGCAAGAATTGAGAACAGTCCGAAAAACGTGCCGGCCGTATTAGGCGAGAGGAAAGGCGTCGCGAGACGGTGTGACGGATTTGGCCTGTCCAACCAGAGGATTTTTTCAGGCGTGATGACCGTGTCGTAAAACGCAATCACACCCAGCAGGAGTCCGACGAAGAGGGTCGCATTCCACAGAACCGTGGCCCGCTCCGGCGCGCGGGCGCCGGCCTGGGCGATTGCAAAGACGCCGGTGGCAGCGAAGAGACTCGCGTATTCGGCCGCCCCGGTTGATGCCCATCCGCGGACCACCGCCAGCGCATACAACAGCCCGACCAGGCAAACCATCAACCAGACAAGCCGGGATGGTCGCACCGCAGGACGAAGGCAGGCACCAGCCGTTGCCACCAGTATCAGGGAGGAAACAAGCAGCCCCGCCGCAGGCTCGTCGGCGCCAAGCATGGCGGCGGCCAGCAGGAAAAGCCCAAGGACGGCGCCCCAGGGGAACAGGACATCTAGCGGCCGGCCCGGCACTGGCTAGAAGAACCGCTCACCGATTCTCACGGTATCGCCGGGCAGCACGCGCAGATCAGCCGTCAACGGAACAGCGACTTCCGTATCGGTTCCAGCGCGCTTGACGTAGACCGTCCGCGTATTGGCGCGATAGGTAAAACCGCCTGCGCGAGCGACAAGATTGAGAATGGTAAGCCCTTCGGAGTAGGGGTATTCGCCAGAGCTGTTGACTTCACCGAGAATAAAAATCGGCCGGTAGTTTAGGATCTCCGCACTGACCCGCGGATCGTTGAGATACCCGTCGCTCAGCGCCGTTGTGACGGCGTTTCGGAATTCGTCAAGTGTCAAGCCGCCGGCGCGCACCTGGCCGACCAGCGGCATGGACACCGTACCGTCCGAACCGACGACAAACTCGCCGGACAGGCTACTCTCACCGAACACGTTGACACGAACCTCGTCGCCCGGCGCCAGATGATAGGCGCGGTCAGTATCGAGACTCTCGACACCGACGTCCGGCACGGCCCCCTGCGAGCCGGCAATCGGCCCGCCGGGCGTCCCCGCACACGCGGCGAGAGCGCTCGCAAGAATGGCACAAGCCAGCACGTAGATGAGTTTCATGGTCAGGCGTCCCCGCATTGTTTTGCTTATGGCACAGCGGTCAGAGCACATCCTTGCGAAGCACGACGTACTTGACCGTATCTGCGAGAATCCGGGCATCAAGCCGCCAGGACCAACGCGCGCCATAAAGGGCATCATAGCGGACTTTACGTTGCGCACTCAATCGGTTCCGTCCGCGGACCTGCGCCAGACCGGTCACGCCCGGCCGCGGGACCAGGGCGGCTGGACGCGTCAGCCGCGCATGAGCGGCCGGGTCGTTCACAAGCAGGGGGCGGGGGCCGACGAGGCTCATCTGCCCTACAAGCACGCAATAGAGCTGGGGAAGTTCGTCCAGGCTGCTGCTGCGTAGAAAGGCGCCGATCGGCGTCAGGAGAACATCCGCATTTTCGATGCTCTCCCGCGCCTGAACGGGAGCATCGATACGCATGGTGCGAAATTTCGGCATGGCGAAAACTTCAGCACCGCGACCGATGCGCTGAGACCAGAACAGGCTGGGACCGGGGCTCGTTGCGCGCACCAAAACGGCCAAAACCAGAAGCAAGGGAGACAGAAAAACCAGGGCGCCAGCCGAACCGGCAACATCAAACGCGCGCTTCCAGACGCCGCCCACGGATGGTAACGCAGCGCCGGGCAAGCCGGGTGCAAATCTGGATCTGAAACCCGCAAAGCGTCGATCGACGGCTTGGGGTTTTTCACCACCCATGAACATAATTTTTCCTTCGCCCCTGCACAAAACTAGGGTGTCCGATGAACGCACGTGCGTCAACCAAAGGCACCGGATTAACCGCACTACACCAGAGAATTTCAGAAAACTGATACAATACAGACACAGAATCCACACTCAAAAGCTATTTCAATTCTCTATCGGTTTGATGTGGCAGCGCAGCATTCTCAGACCTAGAACTGCCTCATCGCGACAACCTGTTATTGCAATGGCCGTGCCGCTTCAGGGAGGGCGCCTTCTCTGCCAGGGCGGCACAGGCCGCCGAGATGTCGACTCTTCGGTAACACGGCATTAAATACAGATAGCTAGCCGGTCCTGCTTTTTTAAAGCCCCCCAAGACCGGGCGCCTTGTCCCGCTTTCCGGGTCCAGTCTCAACGCGAACCCCACTCGCCGCCTCTCGCCGGAAACCAGGATGGCACACCAGACCGGAGCAAACATGCCCAGCACCGGACATATCGTCACCGTCGTCGGGGCCCGCCCAAACCTGATGAAGCTGGCGCCACTCGTCAGAGCCTTCAAAGGGCAAGCCTCAATGATCCGGCACAGCATCGTGCATTCGGGACAGCACAGCGATCCGGCGATGGATTCCGCGCTTTTCGAAGCGCTCAATATCCCCGCCCCGGCATGGCATCTCGGCGCTTGCACCTGGGAGGGGCGGGCAAACCGTCTGGCGGGCTTCATCGACGGGCTGAGCGAGGCGTTTTCCGACTTGTCCCCGGACTGGGTGGTCAGCATCGGGGACGTTGACACAGCCCTTGCCGCAGCACTGGCAGCAAAAATGCGATCCATTCCGCTGGCACACATCGAGGCCGGGGCGAGATCCGGAAACCTGGCAATGCCGGAAGAACAGAACCGGCGCCTGATCGATGCGGTCGCGGATCTTTACTTCGCCGTGGACCAACGGGATCGCGACAATCTCGTCCGGGAGGGCATATCGCCCGACGTCGTTCATGTGGTCGGTTCACTGATGGCCGATTGTGCCCTGCAGAAGATTGAACAAGCGCGCACGCGTGGCACTGCCCGGGCTCTCGGTCTTCAGCTGCAAGGCTATCTGACCCTCACCCTTCACAGACCCGAGAACGTCGACTCTGCGGAGACACTCTCCGGTCTGCTCGAGGCCATCGCGAGCGGCGCTGGCGATCTTCCCATTCTCTTCCCTGTCCACCCCCGGACCCGTCCGACACTTGAGCTTGTGCTGTCCTTGCGTCCGGGCTGGGCCGGGCAGCTGATCTTCCGGGAACCCGCCGGCTATCTCGATATGCTGGATCTGATTTCCGGATCGCGTGTGGTTGTGACCGACAGCGGCGGGCTGCAGGAAGAATGCGGTGTCCTTGCCTGCCCCTGTGTCGTCGTACGCGACCATGTCGAACGGCCCGAAATGCTGGAACTCCCGAGCCAGTACAAGGGAAGCACCAATCCGGAGCAGCTCGCCCGCGCGATCCGGAAGGCGATGACGCAGCCGGCGGAAAGCCGGCCCCATCTCCAGCCCTTCGCGGCGTTGGACGGCAGGGCTGCCGAACGGATTGCCGGTATATTCCGGACGTTGTTCGAAGGCCGCTGAAGTGATGGAACCCGTTCGCTGACAATCAGATTTCACGAAAAGTAGACAAATTGCATCTGGCAAGCGGTGGCGGATTGTGCGCATTACCTCCGCAACTGGCGCGATTTTTGCGTCTGCAGCACAAAACTGCACCTGTGTGACGTTGCCTACTGGAGCTTCAACCACCCGATGACGCGCGTATTGATCACAGGCACGGCCGGCTTCATCGGCTTCCATCTGGCGAAGCTCCTGCTCGAAGAGGGCGTGGAGGTGTGCGGCTATGACGGGATGACCGATTACTACGATGTTGCGCTGAAGCGGAACCGGCATTCGATGCTTGGCGAGCACGACGGCTTCTGCGCAACAGAAGCCTTGCTGGAGGACCGTGATGCGCTGGACCAGACAGCTGACGCGTTCCGCCCAGACGTGATTGTGCATCTGGCTGCACAGGCCGGTGTTCGCTACAGCCTCGAAAATCCGCGTGCCTATGTCGACTCTAATGTCGTGGGCACGCTGAATGTGATGGAGGCCGCGCGGCGGCTCGAGGTGCGGCATCTCCTGATGGCGTCAACGTCATCGGTCTACGGTGCCAATACGGACATGCCGTTTGGCGAATGCCAGAAAGCCGATACCCAGCTGACCATCTATGCTGCGACCAAGAAGGCGAACGAGAGCATGGGCCATGCCTATGCCCATCTGTGGAACCTGCCGACCACCATGTTCCGCTTCTTTACCGTCTACGGTCCCTGGGGCCGGCCGGACCTGGCGCTTTTCAAGTTTGTCGACGCCATCCTCGATGACCGCCCGATCGACATCTACAATCATGGCGAGATGTATCGCGACTTCACCTATGTGGACGATCTGGTGCGCGCCATCCGGATGCTCATCGATGTCCCGCCGGTACGCCCCGAGACGGAAGCGTCAATCGAGCCAGGAGACAGCCTGTCTCCCGTTGCACCCTACCGCGTCGTGAATATCGGAAACTCGGACAAGGTCCGCCTTCTCGACTTCATCGATGCCATCGAGGCCAGCCTCGGCAAACCGGCGATCCGCAACTACATGCCGATGCAGATGGGGGACGTGCCGGCGACTTGGGCCGATGCCAGCCTGCTGCAACGGCTTACCGGCTACCGGCCGCAAACAGACTTCCGCGACGGCATCGACAGATTCGTTCGCTGGTTCAGGGACTATTACGGCAAGTAGCTTGCCTTTTGGGGGACAGGTTCATGTCAGTACAATCAGAGACGATCGCCGTTATCGGTCTGGGCTATGTCGGCCTGCCGCTGGCCGTGGAGTTCGGAAAGCACCGGCCGACAGTGGGCTTTGATATCAAGGCCGACCGGATTGCCGAACTGCGCGCGGGTCACGATCATACACGCGAAGTCGATGCGGAAGAACTGGCGCAGGCCCGTCATCTGCGTTTCGCCAGCGACGTCGCCGATATCGCGAACGCCTCGATCTACATCGTCACTGTTCCCACGCCGATCGACGATCACAAGCGCCCCGACCTGACACCGCTCATCAAGGCCTCCGAGACCGTGGGCCGCGTCCTCAAGCCGGGCGACCTGGTGATCTATGAAAGCACCGTCTATCCAGGCGCGACCGAAGAAGAGTGCGTTCCGGTCCTGGAACGGGTTTCCGGCCTGTCCTTCAACAAGGACTTCTTCTGCGGCTATTCACCGGAAAGGATCAATCCGGGCGACAAGGCCCATCGCCTGACGACAATCCTGAAGGTTACCTCCGGCTCGACACCGGACATCGCCGACCGGGTCGACGCACTCTACGCATCGATCATCACGGCGGGGACCTACAAGGCCGAGAGCATTCGCGTCGCCGAGGCGGCCAAGGTGATCGAGAACACCCAGCGGGATCTCAACATCGCGCTGATCAACGAACTCGCCATCATCTTCAACCGGCTCGGGATCGATACCGAGGCGGTCCTCAAGGCGGCCGGAACCAAGTGGAACTTCCTCAACTTCCGCCCTGGCCTGGTCGGCGGTCACTGTATCGGCGTCGATCCCTATTACCTGACCTACAAGGCGGAAAGCCTGAACTATCATCCCCAGGTCATCCTGGCAGGACGGCGGATCAATGACGGCATGGGCGCCTATGTCGCCGGCCAGATGATCAAGGCGATGCTGAACCGCCGGATCCAGGTGAACGGATCGCGTGTTCTGGTGCTGGGCCTGGCTTTCAAGGAAAACTGTCCGGACCTGCGCAATACGCGTGTCGTCGATGTGGTGCAGGAATTGCGTGACTATGGCGTCAATGTCGACGTCCACGACCCGTGGGTCGACCCGGCCGAAGCCCGGGAAGAATACGGGCTGGAGATTGTGACCGAACTGCAGGAGGGGGTTTATGACGGGATTGTCCTGGCCGTCGCCCACCAGGGCTATCGCGATGGCGGGGAAGCCCCCCTGCGGGCGCTCGGCACGCCGTCCCATGTCTTCTTCGACCTCAAATCGGTCTTCCCGCCTGCGGCATCCGATCTCAGGCTGTAGGTCGATGCGGCGGCAGATCCCATACCCCACGCGCCACCGCAGGGACGGTTGGACGCAGCCATGAGCCGGAAACATATCCTCCTGACCGGCGGCGCGGGGTATATCGGCTCGCATTGCGCCGCCGAACTCCTAGAGCACGGCCATGAAGTCGTCATCCTCGACAATTTCTCGAACGCGCGCCGGGATGTCGTGGACCGTATCGGCCAGGCCGCCGGACGCCCCGCTCCCCGTGTCGTCGAAGCGGATATCCGCGACAGGACTGCGATCCATGATCTGATGGAGCGCTCGCAATTCGATGCCGTGATGCATTTCGCCGGGCTCAAATCGGTGTCTGACAGCGTCTCGCGTCCGGCCGAGTATTTCGACGTGAATGTCGGCGGTCTGGTCACCGTAATTCAGGCCATGAAATCCAATGGTGTTCGCAAACTGGTCTTCTCGTCGTCGGCGACGGTGTATGATCTGGGCGCCGGCCAGGGCGCGATCCGCGAAGATGCCCCGTTCGGCCCCAACAATCCTTACGGCCAGAGCAAGCTGATGGCGGAACAGGTCCTGCAGGCCCAGGAAGCGGCGGCCCCGGACTGGTCGGTCGGCATCCTGCGCTATTTCAATCCGGCGGGCGCCCATCCCTCGGGCCTGATCGGCGAATGTCCGGCAGACCCGCCCGACAATCTTCTGCCCTATATCGCTCAGGTCGCGGCAGGGCAGCGGCAGTATCTGGGCATATTCGGCGACGACTGGGATACGCCCGACGGGACCGGTGTGCGCGACTATGTCCACATAACCGACCTGGCACGGGGACATCTGGCCTCACTGGACGCACTCGAGCGTGACGGACACGGGCATGTCGTCAATCTCGGCACGGGCCGCGGCCTGTCGGTACAGGACGTCCGCCGCGCCTATGAACACGCCTGCGGCCGCGAGATACCCTTCCGTATCCTGCCGCGGCGGCCCGGCGATGTTGCCAGCTGCTATTGCGACACGCAGCGTGCACGGGACGTGCTCGGCTTCGAGGCCAGGCAGGATGTCGATGCCATCTGCGCGTCGAGCTGGAAGTGGGTCCGCCATCTGTATCCGGAGGTGTCCCCGTCATGACGCCACCGGATACACCCGATGTCGGATACTTCCAGTCCCTGCGGATCGTCTGGCATCACCTGACCGGGCGCCGCCGGCGCCAGCTCGCGCTTCTGGGCGGGCTGACAATCGTGGCGACCTTCGCCGAAATGCTGTCGATCGCCGCGATCCTGCCCTTCCTGTCGCTGCTCGCCGCGCCCCAGCGCGTGATGGAGAGCCCCTACACGCGGCCCCTGCTTGAAGCGCTGAACATCGCCGGACCGCAGGATCTGCTCCTGCCCCTGACGGCCTTCTTCGTTGTCGCCGCCGCCGTCTCCGGCGCCCTGCGGCTGACAATGTCCTGGGCCCAGGCCCGCCTGTCGCACGCAATCGGCATCGATCTGTCGGTCGAAATCTACGAGCGGACGCTGTACCAGCCCTATTCTGTGCACGCCGCCAACAATACCAGCCGCGTCCTGACGGTTGTGAGCAACAAGAGTCTCAAACTGGTCATCGGCATCATCCTGCCGACGCTGAATCTGATCGCCGGAGCGTCGCTCTTCCTGGCCATCACCCTCGTCCTTCTCGCTTTCGCGCCCGGCCTCGCCCTGTCCCTGATCGGAAGTCTCGGCGTGATCTATGGCCTGGTTCTGTTGCTGCTGCGGGCCCGCGTCCGTGCCAATGGCGACCTGATCGCCCGGGAAATGTCGCGGTCGATGCAGGTCTTGCAGGAAGGCCTGGGCGGCATCCGGGATGTCCTGCTCGACGGTTCCCAGCCGATGCATGTCCGCCGGCTGGCGGCATCCATCACGCCGATGCGGCGCGCGACGGCCGACAATACCTTTCTCGGCGCGGCGCCCCGGTTCGTGATCGAGACGATCGGGCTGATCGTCCTTGCCGGCGTCGCCTTCATGATCGCCCAGCGGCCCGGCGGCATCGAGGCGGCCCTGCCTGTCTTGGGCACGATCGCCCTGGCCGCCCAGCGCCTCCTGCCTGTCGCCCAGCAGGCTTATTCTGCCTGGACGCTGATCCGCGGGTCCCGCAAGGCGGTGTCCGAATGCCTTGAGTATCTCGCCTTCCCCCTCCCCGACGCAGCCGATGAGCGCGCACCCAGCCTGCCCTTCCAGCGTTCGATCCGGTTCGAGGCTGTCGATTTCAGCTACAGCCCGGACACACCCGCCGCGCTGAAGTCCGTCTATCTCGAACTGCCGCGCGGCATCCGCGTCGGCATCATCGGACCGACGGGTAGCGGCAAGAGTACGCTGGTGGACATATTGATGGGTCTGCTTTCACCGACCGGCGGCGCGCTGACCGTCGACGGCACGCCGATTGACGCGACCACCCGACGGGCATGGCAGAAGCATATCGCCCACGTGCCCCAGGCCATTTTCCTGACTGACAGCACACTGGCCTCGAACATCGCATTCGGAGTCCCGGCCGACCAGATCGACATGGACCGGGTCCGCGAGGTCGTCGAACGCGCCCAGCTGTCCGAGACCGTCGCGCGGCTTCCGGAAGGCCTCGACACCGTGATCGGCGAGCGCGGCATCCGCCTCTCCGGCGGTCAGCGGCAACGCATCGGCATCGCCCGCGCGCTCTACCGCCAGGCCGATGTGATCGTGTTCGACGAGGCGACGAGCGCTCTGGACACCGAAACCGAACAGCGCGTCATGCAGGCCATCGAAAGCCTGGATCGCGACCTCACCCTGATCATGATCGCCCACCGGGTCTCCACGCTGCGCAATTGCGATCTCATCGTACAGATCGAAGACGGCCGCATCGCCCGAACGGGCAGCGCGGCGGCGTTGCTGGCGGAGGCCAGCACAAATGCCACCGCCCCTAAGCACCAAGTTCAATAGCCAGGCTTCTCATGCGCAACACTTCTCACACCACAACTCTCGACACCGAAAGCCTCGAAAAGCTGGCGACCCTCCGTCAGTCGAAGCGGTTTGCGCGCAATACGGGCAAAGGGGGAAAGCTGGTTCACGTCGTGGGCGCGCGGCCGAATTTCGTGAAGCTTGCCCCGCTTCATCGCGCACTCGATGGAGTTCGACAGGAAGTCATACATACCGGCCAGCACTATGATCGCCGCATGTCCGGTTCCTTTTTCGAGACACTGGAAATCCCCGAGCCCGACATCAATCTCGGCCTCGGTGGCGGCACACACGCCGTCCAGACGGCCCGCATTATGACGGGACTGGAGGAGTGTTTCGAAGCCAGCCGCCCCGCGGCCGTAATCGTATATGGCGACGTCAACTCGACACTCGCGGCCAGCCTGGTTGCAACCAAGATGCACATCCCGTGCATACACGTCGAAGCCGGGTTGAGATCGGGCGATCGCGACATGCCGGAAGAGGTCAACCGGCTGGTCACGGACCGGTTGTCAGACCTCCTCCTGACGCCCTCCCGGGAAGCCGACGAAACCTTGCTGCGGGAAGGCACGCCGCGCGAAGCGATCCACTTCGTCGGCAATATCATGATCGACTCATTAGCCCGGCTGCTGCCACGGCTCGATGCGATGCCGGCCGCGGTTCCCGATCTCCCCGACCGCTTCGTTCTGGTCACATTGCACCGGCCCTCCAATGTGGACGATCCGGTCAAGCTCACTGAAATCGTGCGCGAACTTGACCGAATTGCCGGCGACATCGAGGTGGTTTTCCCTGTTCACCCCAGAACACGCGCGCGGCTCGACGCGTTGGAACAAAGCGCGCCAACGCAACGCCTGCGCCTTATCGATCCGCTCGACTATCCGTCCTTCATCGCACTGCAACGCAGTTCTGTCGCAGTGGTGACAGACTCCGGCGGAATCCAAGAAGAAACCACCTGGCTTGGACGTCCGTGCCTGACCTTGCGCGATACGACGGAGCGACCGGTCACGATCGACGTCGGGACCAACATCCTGCTCGGCGACGCACCGTCCCGTATCCATCCTCATGTGAGCGAAATCCTGGCGGGCCGCGGCAAGACAGGTTCGATTCCAGAGTTCTGGGACGGCCAGACCGCACAGCGCATCCGCGCAATCCTCGAAGCACTTGATCTGTGCACTGCGGCATGAAGGGGCTCTACGTCGCACGACTGGATCTGAATCAGGCTCACCTTGCCGGTGTCGCCCGAAAGATCGAGGCGCAGATCGGTGCGCTGGCTGAAGCTGGCGCACCAGCAGACCTGCTTTGCCTTCGCGACGGTGCCGTCAGTCTGTCCGAAACCACGATCATTCCGTCAAACGGCCGCTGGGCGACACGTTGGAACCACCACATCTCGTTCCACAACCAGATCGTAGACGCGGCGACTTCGGCGGATTTCCTCATTATCCGGTATCAAGGGGCACCGCCGTCATTTATCTCCGCCTTGGCGAAGTTGAAGCAACGACGCCCTGACCTTCCAATCGCGCTCGAAATCCCATCCTGGCCATTTTCCACAGAGAGGAAAGGGCTGCGCGCGCAGCTCCTCGGTGCATTCGAGGATACCGGCAACACCCGCCTGCACCACTATATCGATCGCATCATCACGTTTTCGCAGGCCGACGAGATATTCGGAATACCAACACTTCGGACAGACAATGGGGTAAACGTCAGCACCATCCCAACACCGTCATCCCCACCGCCCGTCGAAACGACATTGCGGCTCACAGGAGTCGCAAATCTATCTTTCTGGCACGGCTATGACCGTGTTATCGCAGGGCTTGCAAGCTACCAGAAGGACGGGTGCGGGCGACCGGTCAGGTTCGAGATCGTCGGCAGCGGAGCCGAGGAGTCACGCTTGCGGCAGCAGGCCGAACGGGCCGGTCTGGGTAACGCCGTACACTTCCTCGGGCCGCTTCATGGAAGCGCCCTCGACCAGCACATGGCAGGATGCCACATCGGCATTTCGAGTATCGGGATGCACCGTCTTGATGTGGACACCTCGAACATCAAGTCCCGCGAATTCTGCGCTCGCGGCTTGCCGTTCGTCATTGGCTACCCTGACAGGGATTTTCCGCAGACGCTGCCCTTCGTTCTGCACCTGCCGGCTGACGACACCGCGGTCGACATTGCCACGCTCGTCCGGTGGTATGAGAAACTACGCACGGACCGGCCGGACCCGGTACCTGAAATGCGCGCTTACGCCGAGGCCAATCTCACCTGGCATGCCAAATTCAAGCCTGTCGTCGACTGGCTCCACACGCGCATCGTGGAACCGGCCCCGTGAAAACCTCCGTCGCCCTGGCCTGCTGGCGCGGTACGGCGCATCTGACCGAACAGCTGAACAGCCTGGCCGGGCAGACGCGGCTGCCGGACGAGGTTGTCGCCGTCGACGACGCCTCCGGCGATGAAACGGCAGCGCTTCTCAGGACCTTCGCGGAAACGGCGCCTTTCGAGATGCGGGTTGTCGAGAACCCGTCAAATCTGGGATATGCCCGTAATTTCGCCAGAGCGCTTGAGGAAACCACCGGAGACCTCGTCTTCCTGTGCGATCAGGACGATGCCTGGTTTCCCGAAAAGATGGAGCGCATGGCCGGCTGGGCTGATGCCGCACCGGACAAACAGATTTTCGCCTGCGATGCCGAACTTGCCGATGGTGGCCTAACCCCGTCCGGCGTTACCAAGCGCGGACAGATCGCCGCCGCCGGGCTTCCCGAGCGTGCCTTTGTCATGGGGTGCTGCCTGGCGATCCGCCGCGACTACCTTTCGCTGATGCTACCTTTCCCGGCGTCCGTGCGGGCCCACGATACGTGGCTGGTCGAACTGGCCGACCGTCTTGATCTCGTCGCCCGGCACACGGCCGTGCTCCAGTACTACCGCCAGCATGGCGCCAACGCGTCCGACTTCTTCGTCAACACGACACGCCGGCTCGGGCCGGTCGAACGTGTGCACCACGCCGCCCGCAGCCTGGCCCGCCGGCTGGCCAGCGATGGCGGTCTGGTGCGGGAAAGGCAGAGCATATCCTGTCAGCACGACTGGCTGACCGCACGTCAGGACGACTTTGCCGGCATTTGCGGCGCAGACGCTGCACAACGTGCCCGTGCCGGCCTGGCCGAAGATCTCGCACGTCTGACCGCCCGGCTCGAAGCACGCATGGCGTCTCCTCTGGCCCGGCCGGGGCTGGTCTTCGACTTGTGGCGGCGCGGGGTATACAGACGCTCCGGCGGCGTTCTCGGTGCGCTGCGGGACGTGACGGCTTGGCATCAGGCTCCTTGACGACTGCCGACGCACCCGACCTTGCCCACCCAATCTGGAACGAGTGAATATCCGATCGTGACCCCCCGGCCGAAAATACTCCAGATCCTCTACTCCGGCCTCGGCGGGCATTCGGCCGTCTCCACGACGCTTGTCGAAGCCGGCGGCGACACTGATCCATGGGCGCATCACTTCCTGTTCTTCGGGATCGAGCCGGTTGCGCCGGCCTATGTCGAGGATTGCCAGCGACAAGGCGTGCCGTTTGACTATGTCGCCGCCCGGCAGGGCCGCCCCTGGGAAGCCTGGCCGGCCCTGGCGAGAACCGTGAAAGCGATCGCCCCGGATGCGATAATCCTGCATTCGATCAAGGCCATCCTGCCGGTACGGCTGGCCGCAGGCCCGCGCCCGCTGGTCGCGGTTGAACACCAGGCCAACGCCCTGAAAACCCGCGCCGAATGGATCGCAAGCGGATTGGCACAGCACCTGGCGGACCGGGTCGTGACCCTGAGCCCCGACTACCGCGCCACCCTCCGCTCCAGGCTGGGACCGCTGTTCTCGGACAGGCGGACCCGCCTGGTCCGGACCGGTATCCACCTGCCGCCGGCCGGCAGCGCCCCCGCATCCATATTGTCGTCATCGACCTGCCGGATCGGCATGGCCAGCCGCTTCACGCCGACAAAGGCGCAGGAAGACCTCGTCGCCGCAATGGCCCGGTTGCGCGATACGCATCCCGGTCTCGATTTCCGCCTGGCACTCGCCGGAGACGGCCCCCGTCTTCCCGCCGTTCGCGAGGCCGTGCGCAAAGCCGGGCTGGAGGACCGCGTCGAGCTTCCCGGACACCTGCCGCCGGACCAATTGCCGGACTGGTTTGCCAGCCTGGACATCTATGCACAGGCCTCGGACGGCGAAACGCTGAGTACGGCGCTGCTGCAGGCAATGGCGGCCGGCATCCCGGTCGTCGGCTCCGATGTCCCCGGGATTTCGGATCTTCTCGGGTCGCAGGCGCCCGGCGAGGCTCCGCTCGGGCGGCTGGTTCCGGCCCGCAATGCCGACGCGCTGGCAACCGCTTTCGCCGAACTTGCCGGAGACCCCGCCGCAGCCCGGGACCAGGCGGACCGTGCCCGGGTGCACGTCACCCGTCATCACAGCCCCCAGGCCATGCGGGCGGGTTATGCGGAAGTGCTCGAGGAATTATGGCCCGCAAAGTAATCCATCTGATGCCCTATGACGGGATCGGCGGCGTCGAGCTCGCCGCCGCGACGGCTGAGGGGCGCAGCCGGAACGGTATCCGTCTGGAACGCATGTTCGTGTTCGAGACCGTGCGCGACCGGTCCGGCCGCGGCGCAACCTTCGACCCGCGCGCGTTCTGGCGTGCGGCCGGTCGGCTGGCCGTGGCAGAACCCGATCTGGTCATCCTGTCGCTGTGGCGGGCCGTGATCGTCGGCGCCCTGGCGCGCCTGCGCGGCTGCCGCGCTCCGATGGTGCTCTTCCTGCACAATGCCCGCGACGCCCACAGGCTCGACCGCTGGACAACGCGCCTGGCGGCCCGCCATGCCGCAGCGATCTGGGCGGATTCCCGCACCACGCTGGACACACGCCTGACAATCCCTGACGGCAAGCCGGCGCGTGTCATCTCCTATCTGACACGACGGCTGGAACCGGTCCGCGCGTCCGAACCGGCACCCACACCCGACTTCGTCTTCTGGGGACGCCTGGCCGACCAGAAAGCCCCCCTGCGCACACTGGCGCTGTTCCGGCGCATTCACCGGCAACGCCCCGACGCGCGGCTTGTGATGATGGGTCCCGATGGCGGACTGCGTAAACAGCTGGAGACCGCCATCGCGGAAGCGGGGCCGCAGGAAGCGGTCGCCTTGCCGGGCCCGGCGAGTGCGGACGAGATTGCCGCGCGCGCGTCAAAGGCCAGCTTCTACCTCCAGACCAGCCGCTATGAAGGCATGGCCCTGTCGGTGGTCGAAGCGATGCAGCTTGGCCTGGTGCCGGCCGTAACCCCCGTCGGCGAGATTTCGCGCTACACGCAGGACGGCCGCGACGCGATCTGGATCGATCCCGATCCGGCTCGGGACGATGAGGCTGCACGAGCCATTCTCGCACTCATCGACGCCCCCGACACGTGGCGCCAGATGCAACAGCGTGCATTGACACGCTGGACCGGGAATGCGCTCTACGCCGATGATATTCTGGCGGCGGCGGAAAGCGTCCTCGCCGGGGAAGAGTAAGCCGTTGACCTACTACATAGTATTCGCAGTGCTGCTGATGATCCGGCTGGTCGATAACGGACGCAAGCCTATCGGCTTCTACTGGCCTGTCCTGATCGGGCTCTACGTCTTCTCGGCCTTCCGGTTCGAGGTCGGCTGTGACTGGGGCAATTATCTCGGCAATTTCTGGTTCCAGGAGGGGCGGAGCTTTCAGGACGCCGCCCAGAGCATCAATCCCGGACACTGGATGCTAATCGAGACGCTGCACGAGCTGGGCCTGGGCTATTACTGGCTGAACTTCGTCACGTCGGCGATCTTCTTCGCCGGCTTGCACGCCGTCGCGAGACGCAGTCCGGCGCCGATGACGATCCTCGTTCTCGCCTTCCCGGTGCTCATCCTCAACATGCCGATGGCCGCCGTGAAACAGGCTGCCGCGATCGGCTTCCTGTGTTTTGCCTTCAACGCCTTTATCGACCGGCGCATGATCCGCTTCCTGATCTGGACGGCCCTGGCGGCCGCTTTCCACGGCAGCGCCATCGTCTTCCTGATGCTGCTGCCCTTCTGGAGCGGGATCTACACGACACGCAGTTTCATCTATGCCGGCATCCTCGCCATACCGGCTGCGGGCATCATCCTGTCCAGCGACTCCGTGGAGGTCGCCACGACGCGCTATATCGTCGGCGATGCGGACTCTGGCGGCGCGATTTTCCGGGTCGGCCTGCTGTTCGCGACGGGCGTCTTCTACGTCACGATGCTGTCCAAGCGCTGGGCCAAGGCGCTCCCGAAAAGCCACGCACTGATCAGCCTGCTGGCCTTCGGCATGATCGGCACGGCCGTGCTGATCCCGGTCTCGACCGTTATCGCCGACCGTCTGGGCTATTTCCTTATCGTGCCGCAACTGATGATCTTCGCGGCCCTGCCGACGCTCTATCCGGGACGCAAGGCCTTGCTGATCAAGCTGGCGCCTTACGCAGCACTGGCCCTGCTTTTCGTCGCCTGGACCCTGCTCTCCAGCCACTATCGCTGGTGCTACGTGCCCTATTCGATGACGTTCTGATCAGCCGGGCGTCTCCAGATCCAGGCCGGCGGTGCCGATGCGGGAGCGGGCGGTCAGCAGGCGGGAGGCGGTGTAGTCGCGCTCGCGCACCGTGCTGACGCCGACATAGTCCGCCTCGATCTCGTCGCGGCGGGCGGTGATCAGGATGAAGCCGCGCTCGCGCACATTGGTGAAGCGGATATCGCGATTGGTCTCGACCAGCGCCCGCTGGGCAATGGCGTAGATCGTGTCCTTGTCGCCATTGATATAGCTGTAGCCGGTCGGCGAGGTGATGCCGGTCGTACCGAACTCGATCCCCACCCGTTCGCCATCGGCCGGGTGGTGCAGCTCATTGGCCCAGAACATGTGACTGTCGCCGGACAGGACGACGAGATTGGCGTCCGCAGCACGGGCTGCGTCGTAGAGGCGGGTGCGCGCGGCCGGATAACCGTCCCAGCTGTCCAGACCGATCGGCAGGCCGAGCCGCGAGCGCTCCAGCCAGGCCGCGGCATAGCCGCCGGCCTGCAGCGTCGCGGTCACCACATCTTCCGGGAAGTGGCGCATATAATCCGGCGAACGCATCTGGGCCATCACGGTCTGGTTGGCCAGGATCTGCCAGGCGATACCGCGCTCGCGCGAAGCCTGCATCTGTGCGGCCAGCCAGGCTTCCTGCGGCGCGCCCAGCATGCTGCGTGACGGATCGCCGAGCACCTCGCGCTCGAAGCGGGCGATATCGGGCTCACCGTCGAGCACGGGCATGTCGCTATAGCTGAGCTGTTCGTCGCGGCCGGTCAGACGGCTCTCGATCACCAGCACCGTACCGACCTGGCCGAAATCATAGACCCGGTTGAGACGTTCGGCCGCCTGGCCGGCCTCGGGATCGCGCATCGGCATCCATTCGAAATAGGCGGTCAGCGCGGCATCGCGGCGAGCCAGCCAGCGGCCCTCGGTTTCCGGATCGTGATTGCCGGCACCGTCGACCCAGCTGTTGTTCGCCGTCTCGTGATCGTCCCAGATGGTGATGAAGGGCGCGGCCGCGTGGGCGGCCTGCAGGTCCGGATCGCGGCGGTAAAGCGCAAAGCGCGCGCGGTAATCCTCCAGCGTGACGATCTCGTGCTGCGGCTCCAGCAAGCGGCCGAGCTCGCGCCCGGTGGCGCCGTCATACCCGTCCTGGCCGTACTCGTAGATATAGTCGCCGACATGGATCACGGCGTCGAGCTCGCCGGCTTCGGCGATCTCGCGATAGGCGTTGTAGAAGCCGGAGACATAATTCGCACACGAGGCCAGCGCGAGGCGGACCGGCGCATCCCCGCCAGCCGGCAGGGTTCGCGTGCGGCCGGCGGCCGATACGGCCCCGCCGGCATGGAAGCGGTAGAAATAGGTGCGGCCCGCAGCCAGGCCGCGCACGTCCAGCTTCACGGTGAAGTCGCGGGCGGCGGAGGTTTCCGCGGCGCCCTGGCGCACAATGCGGGCGAAGCCCTCATCCTCGGCGAGTTCGAAACCGACGGTGAGAGAGCGGACATCGTCTTCCGGCACGGCCCGCGTCCAAAGGACGACACTGTCGGACCGCGGATCGCCGCTGGCCACACCCCAGTCGAAACGGGCGGGACTGTCGGCTCGTGCCTGTGAGGGCAGGCCGCCGCCCAGCACGGCAAAGCCGCCGCCGAGAACACCCAGCACGCCGCGGCGTGTGGCAGACAGGAAGGCAGGAGAGGTCGGGCGGGAGCCGGTCATGGCAGTCTCCGGAAGTCGTGAAAGGCAAAGGGAAAGGGAAAGGCGGGCCGGGCGGCGATGCGCCCGGCCCGGCCGGATCAGAAGTCGTAGCTGAGATTGATGCGGAAGATGCGGGGCAGGCCCGGCATCACGGCCACTTCCTTGTAGACCTCCGCCGACGGCGTGAAATAGCGCTCGTCGAAGAGGTTATCGATATTGGCCGAGACGGTGAACGCGCCGACTTCCAGGAAGCCCGACATGCGGGCCAGCGTATAGGCCGGCAGCTCGATATCGCCGGTCATGATACCGCCGGTCTCCGAGACATGGGTCGCACCGGCCGTGATGCCGGCGAGCATGTCGTGACCGCCATAGCTGAACGGGTCGGTGGTGTAGGTCCCGAACACGCTGAACACGGTTTCCGGGATGGTGTTCAGCTCGTAGCCGTCGGCGAGATCGGCAAAATAGCCGGCATTGTTGAAGGCAAAGGTGCCGCCATAGCCGGCCACCGGATCGACGCCGAACAGGTCCGGACGCACCTGCAGGTACTCACCATTGCCGGCGCCGGGCGCATCGACCCGCGTCTGCTGGATGGTGGCCGAGCCGATGAAGGCCAGATTGTCGGTCGCCAGCCAGTGAACCTCGGCCTCGAACCCTTCCGCCGTGGTGCCGTCGACATTGCCGAACATGTCGGCCTGGCGGCGGTGCTGCTCGTAATAGGCCAGGCCGCCGAAGAGATTGCCGTCGAGCAGCGAGAACTTCACGCCGACTTCACGCAGTTCGGACGGCGAGATGTAGAGGCCGGCCTCAATCGTCCCGACGCTGACACCGCCGGTCTGGGTGGATTCCAGGGCGCGCGGCTCGGCATAGGTGATGTAGGGCGTGAGGCCGAAGGGCGTCTCGTAACGCACCGACAGCGACCAGGTCATCGCGCCGTCGCTGTCCGAAACCAGCGTGTTGGCCGTGCCGAACACCGTGGCGCCGGTATTGATCGCCTCGACGTCGAAATGGTCGTAGCGCAGACCGGCCAGGACACTCAGACGCTGGAACAGGGTGATGTCGGAGACAGCGAAGACCGCCTGCGAATTCCACTCCATGTCATGGCGCGAGTCCCAGATGATCTCGCCGCTGGCATCGCGCGGCAGCGCGATCCGGTCGGTCGCCGTCGGGCCCTGCGAGAGATCGCGGCGGTCCAGGGCGATATAACCCGACAGGAAGCTCTCATACTGCTGGGCTTCATGCGTGCGGTAGGCGGCCCCCACCACGCTGTCGGCGCGCAGGTTCTCGCCCATCTCGGAATGGAAGCTGTAGCTGCCGCGCAGCTCGACTGCCGTCGCTTCATAGTCCGCACCAAAGCCGAAACTGTTATAGCGCTGGTTCTCGATGTGGTCGCGGAAGATCTCGACGGCGAAACGGTTGCCGTTTTCGGCCTCGTGCGCGAGCGAGGCGTAGCCGGTCAGGGTTTCGCTGTCATTGTAATCGCCCGGATCGGCGAAGATATGGCTGCCGTCGAGCGTCGTCGTGCCGACACCGGTATCGAGCGCAAACTCGGGACGGTTGGCGCCGCCGTATTCCGCGATCTGACGCAGGTTGGACAGGCCCCAGCTGGCACCGATGACCGCATCGATCTCCGAATAGCTCAGATAGCCATCGCCATCGATGTCCTGCAGGTCGGTGTCCCGGCCGGTGATATAGGTGCCATCGTCGATCAGCGCCTGGGTGACGCGGTTCCAGCCCGGCGTCTGGATCTGGCCGGACTCGTCGAAATACATGGCGTTGAGCTCGACGCTCCAGTTGCGGCCCAGATCGGACACATAGGTCGCCTGGATATTGGTGTGTTCCGGCTCGATGAAATTATAGTAGGAACCGGAATCCTCGAACTCGCCGAACAGGTGGAAACCGCCCTGGCCGGCCGGGATCGCGACTTCGCCCGACACGACACGGCGGTCATGGGAACCGCCGGAGACGGTCACCGAACCGGTCACGGTATCGACATAACGACCGTCGACGCCGTCGCGGGCCGTGCGCGGAATGAAGTTGAGCAGGCCGCCCACCTTGCCCGGACCGTAGATCGGCGAGGACGGGCCGCGCAGCACTTCCACATAGGCCGCCGCGCTGAGATTGGACGAGAAATTGCCCCGGTTCTCGATGCGCTTGAAGCCCTGGAAATAGGTGTCAGCCAGGGTGCCGCGCACATTCAGATTGCCCGGAACGCCGAAGAAGCTGGCCGTGAACGTGCCCGGCACGGCGGCCAGCAGATCGTCGACGTCTTCCATGCCGAAACGGTCGATGGTGATCTCGCTGACCCGGCTCGCCGAGCGCGGCGTTTCCAGCAGCGAACGCGACAGGCCGGTGAGCGAGTCGGTGGCCTCGGTCTGCAGCTGGTTGAGCGGATCGACGCGGGTGCCGGTGACCTGGATCGCCTCGACCTCGTTCTCGCGGATCTCGCGCGAGGGCTGGCCGGTCAGCGGCTCGATCACCACGGCGCCGTCGGCCGTGATCCGATAGCCCAGATTGGTACCGCGCAGCAGGATGCCCAGCGCCTCGAACGGTTCGGACACACCGGACACGGAGGCCGAGCGCAGCCCGTCCAGCAGCGGTCCCGGTGCGACGATGACGAGGCCGGTCTGCGAGGCCAGCGCATCGATGGCGCTGTCCAGCGGCTGGGCCGCGATGCGGATCTCGCTATTGGCCGCCGGCGCATCCTGCGCGGCGGCGCTGGTTGCAGCCAGCAGGGCTGCCGCCAGCGCGGTGGAAAGAAGCCGGACGCGCCGTCCCGTGTGTCCGTTACTCATGGTGAAACCCCTCTCAAAAGGAAGCCCGGCGGGCTTGATCGAAACCAGGCAGACCGGCCTTGCCGTCCGGTCTGCCCCCTTTTGACGGGGAGCTGTGTCAGCTCTTTTCACCTGTGGGAGAAGTTTCGCAAAAACTTCTTATTCAGCGGCCCCGGGACGCCGGATGACGAAGCCGCCATCCCCGGTCCGCACGAGCTCCAGACCATGGCTCAGCGCGATGCCGGACAGGGCCGTCTCGAGCTGGTCGATGCGGAAGGAAGAGGTCACGCGCAGGGCGCCGAGATCGGCACTGCCCAGACGCACACCGCCGGCATGATAGCGGTTCACATCGGCGACGATGTCGACGAGCGGCGTATCGCGATAGGCGAGCCGGGTCTGCATCCAGCGGGCCGCCTGGTCCGGCTGCATCTGCTCGCGCTGCCAGGGTGCGCCGGCCTCGGCGACAATGCGGTCGCCGGCCTGCAGCACAGCATCGCCGCCACCCTGTCCCTGCACCCTCACCCGGCCTTCCACGACACCCACCGCCGTGGTGCCGGAGCTGCGATTGACCTCGAACACGGTGCCCAGCACCGTCGCCGACAGGGTGCCGGCCTGCACCGTGAAGGGCCGGCTTTCGTCGCGCGCGACCTCGAACAGCGCATCGCCGCCGGATACCAGGCGCACGGCCCGCGCATCGCGGCCGAAATCGACCCGGATCGCCGTACGCCCGCCCAGCGTGACCCGGCTGCCATCGGCCAGTTCGACCTCGCGGATTTCACCGATGGCGGTCTGATAAACCTGCGTCTGCCCGGCGCCCGGCGCTGTCACACGCGGATCGCCCGGCAGGGTGAACAACACCGCCAGCGCCAGCGCCACAGCCAGCAGGCCCGCGCCGCCCGCAGCCAGAAGGCCCCGGGGACGCAGAACGGCCTGCAACCAGGACCGCAGGCCACCGCCGCCACGCACAGCCCGCCGTTCACGCGCCGCAGCGCGGTCCAACGCCTGGCCATTGAGGGTCTCGTCCCAGCCCAGATCCGACCACAGCGCCCCGACCTGTGCAAAGGCTTCGGCATGCGCCGCCGACGCTTCGAGCCAGTCGCGCAGTGCCTCCGCCTCGGCCGGGCTCAGCCCGGCGAGCTGACGGACATGCCAGTCGCGCGCCTGTGAGGCGATCAGGGTGTCGTCGGCTGCGCTCATTCTTCCCCATCCGTCGCGAGTGCGGCCTGCAGGGCCGTCAGGGCCCGGGCGATCTCGCGGCTGATACCCGCTTGCGACAGACCAGTCTCCTGCGCAATCTGCCGGTAGCTCAACTCCTCGATACGGCTCATCACGATCAGTGTGCGCTGGCGCTCGGGCAGAGCCCGGATCGCCGCGTTGAGACGCGAAAACCGCTCCTTGGAAGATAAGACGTTTTCGGCCGTCCTTTCTTCCACCCGGGCAAGAAGCGGGTCGGTTTTCTGCCGTTCGGCATGGCGCTGGCGCACGCCCATCTTGCGCAGCTCGTCGATCATCCAGTTGCGCGCCATGGCAAACAGGAAGGCCCGCGGCCGTTCGACACGCGCCGCCGCGCCCAGCTCGATATATTTTTCGAAAGCGATCTGGATGGCGTCGTCGGGATCGGGCGGGCCGTCTCCGAAACGCCAGCGCAACGCCTGGCCAAGCGCGGCGCTGTGCTGTGCGTAGAGACGTTCCAGTGCGGCCTTCATGGACAGGGCTCCCGCCGATCGCGCTGCCCATATCAAGCCGCCGCACCGCCCGCAATGGCGGCGTCAGGGGTATCGCACCGGCGTGCAACCCCCTGATGTCATGCGCTCAGCCGTCTTGCCCACGCCAGTCGAGCACGATCTGCGCTGCGCCGTCCTCGCGCTCGGCTTCGAGCGGATAAATCGTCGTCACGGCCGACAGGAAGTTCTCGACCGAACCCGCCCAGAACGTGCCGCTGACACGCAGATCGCCCAGATCCTCGTCCGCAAGACCGATCTGCTGGCGCGAGTAGCGATTGACTTCGGCGACAGCGGCCGACAGCGGCTCGTTCTCGAATACCAGACGCCCGCGCCGCCAGCTCATCGCCCGGTCGAGGCTTTCCGCATCCACCTGTTCGGCCACAACATCGCGGCCGGCCAGGCGCTGGCCCGGTTCCAGCTCGACCACACGGCCGGCCTCCTCACCATCACGGGTGACGACTTCGGCAACCTCGACACGCCCTTCCAGCAGCGTCACCGACACATCATCGCCATCGATCCGCACCTCGAACTCGGTGCCGATGGCCGTGATCCGGCGATCGCCGGCCAGCACCACGAAGGGACGTTCGGGATCGTGCGAGACGTTGAAGACGGCCTGACCACGCAACATCACGACTTCACGCTGTTGCGGACTGAAGGCCAGGCGGACCTCGGTGGAGGTGTTCAGCTCGACCTGCGAGCCGTCTTCCAGCGGCACCGTCGAACGCTCGCCAACAATCGTCTCGATCGTGTGTTCCGGTGACGGCATGCGGACCGACGCCATCTCCGCCACGACGGTTTCGCCGGCGCTTTCCAGACCGGTGCCCATGCGCCAGCCCGGCTGCATGAAGAGCGCCGCGCCGATCATCATCACCAGACCGGCCGCCAGGGCCATCGCCCAGACCGGCGGCCGCGCGCGCCGGCGGCGCACGCTCTCGATCAGCGCGTCGCGCCGCAGCGCCTCGAAGACCGGCGAGTGCTCGAGCGCGGCGCTGGCGCTCCAGGCGTGGCGCACGGCGTCATAGGCCGAGCGGTTGGCGTCGCTCTCTTCCATCCAGATGCGGAACGCCTTGCGGGTCGCAGCCGAACAGTCGGCCTTGCGCATCTGGACGAGCCAGTAGGAGGCCTGCTCGTGCCGGTCGGCGGCGGGATAGTTCACGGCCGTGCTCATACCGTCCGTCCCTTCATGCGACGGGTGATGGCAGCCAGTGCCTTGATCATGTGTTTTTCGACCGTACTCACGGAAAGACCCATTGCATCAGCGATTTCTCGATACTTCAGACCATCCAGACGATGCAACAGAAAGATTGTTCGAGTCTTCTTCGGCAACCTCTGGAGAGCCGCCTCGATGCGGCGCAGATCGTCGCGCACGACGGCCATCCGCTCCGGCGAACCGCCCCCTTCCCCGTGAAAGGCCTCGTCGAAGGGTTCGTGCATCTCGCTCTGGCGGACGCGCGCCCGGCGCGCCTTGTCGCGCAGGAGATTGACGGCGATCTGGAAGATATAGGCCTGCGGATTGTCCATCCGCGAGGCATCCTCCATCTGCGCGAGCCGGGCGAACACCTCCTGGACCAGGTCCTCGGCATCGGACGGCGATCCGGTGCGGCGCAGGAAGAAACCGTTCAGCGCGCCGGAATAGTCCGCAGCGACGGTTTCCAGCCAGCGCTCGGATGTTCCCGGCATTGCTTGTGTCAGTCGAGGCGCCTTCATTGCCGCCGTCCCTTTTCCCTGCGCCTGAAAGCGCAAGTCAGCGCGGGCCGGAAAGCCCACGCTGACAGTGCTTGCGACCGTGCATCCGGTCTCATGATCGGTCTCCCGGACCGCATGCGGTCAGAAGGTGGCGCGAACGCCAACCGTGAATGTCCGTCCGCCATTGAACTGCAGACGGGTCGGGAAGAAGAAGTCCGGGGACCCTTCACCACCGTAGGACCCGGTCCCGTTCGTGACTTCCGCATCATCGCCGCTGGCGAGCAGATTGTCGCCCTCGAGGAAGAAGATGTAGCGCGCACCGCCACGCTCGAGCGTGTAGCTGGCCATCAGGTCCAGCGTCTCGAACTCCGGCACGATCGTATTCAGATTGAATTCGTCATACGAGGTCACGAGCTCGGACTGGTAGGTGTAGAGCAAACGCCCGGAGAAACCGCCAGCCTCATAGCCGACCGACAGATTGCCGGCCCATTCGGCCTGGTTGGCCAGCGGCCGGTCAAGATTGAGCGAGATCGTGTCACCGTTCTCGTCCCGCGCCGACACATCGGTTCCGAAGGCTGCCTCGGTCCAGGTGACATTGCCCATCACCTGAACGTTTTCCAGGAATGCCGGCCAGCTGGCGGGCAGGAAGTCGAGATTGGTCGCCGCTTCCAGTTCGAACCCGTAGATCTCGCCACCCTCGCCATTCTCGGGACGTTGCAGGTAGAACTGCGTGTCCGGCGACAGGGCCAGGTCGGGGCGAACGGCCACAAGTGGCTGCAGGAAGGCATTCACGCGGTCTTCAACATCGGCCAGCCCGGCCACCTGCAGCACATTGGTGATATTGCCGGAGATATCCTTGTAGAAGATCGCGCCTTTCACATAGGCCGGGCGGTCGCCGAAATAGCGTTCCAGACCGATCTCGAAATTATCGTTGATCTCCGGATCCAGCTCGGGATTGCCTTCCCGGATCGTCGCCGTCTCGTTGCCCGGCCGCTGGTCTATCACGACAGTCAGCGGACGATTCACGGCAATGAGGGACGGGCTGAAAATAGTCCGGTTATAGGCAAAACGCCCGACCCAGTTGTCACCCGGACGATAGGTGGCAACCACACTCGGCAGGAATTTGTCGTTCTGGCCGGAATTGTCGAAGTAATCGATCAGACCCGTATCCATGAACTCGCCGCGGTCCACATAGACACCATTGGCCTGGCGGTAGATGGGCGAACTGATCGCGTTGCCGACGGTCTCGATCTGTTCAAGCCGCGCACCGCCGGTCACCGTCAGGTCGCCGATCTCGACCTCGGCCTGGAGATAAGCCGCAAGCCGCGTTTCGTCTGTACGGGCAGTCGACAAGGCGCCAGCGCTTTCACGCGGATCGACGCGATTGTCGGTGACGCGGTAAGAGCCGGGATTCGCCGCCGCGTAAGCAGCGACACCATCAAAGATTGTCCGGGCGGAGCCGCTGCGCAGGCTCGGCAGGACCAAGCCGCCGGCGCCGATAACGCCGAAATCAAAGTCGCCGAAAATCCCCCCGCCAAACTCGCTGATACCCTGACGCGTCGAGCCCGTGCGTGAATAGTAGAACGCCGTCGGCGCATTGGTCGACAGAACGTCATCCGAGTTGGTGCGGGAGGAGTCGTCGTACTTGATGCCCGCCTTCACACTACTGAGGAAAGTCGAGACGAAATCGTACTGCGCGTCGAAGGCTGCGGTGAACAGTTCGGACGAATTGCTGCCCTCGTTCTCGGTCGCGGACGTGACGTAGTGCGTGTCAGGATCGAACAACAGGTCCCGGCCTGCCTGCGAGAGCGCCAGTGCGGGAATGCCATCGCCGTAGAAGTCGACCACGCCACCGACGATCCGGTCCGTACCGTTGGCGTCGGGATTGACGACATAGCTGCCCGGATCCAGCAGGTTGAACACGTCGGTGTTGATGTCCGCGAGCGTGGCAATGGTGGTTCGGCTGATATCGCGGGTCGTGTTGGAGTAGCCAGCCTTGTACTCGAAGGTCCAGCGGTCGAACACCGTATCGCCGCGCACGCTGAACACGTCGGTCGTGGTGGTCTCGACCGAATCGGAAATTCCCATTGTCGGGCGCAGCGCACGGATATAGGTCCGGCGACGCTCCTCACCGCCCAGTTCCGGTATAGGCATATCGGTCGACGAGGTCAGGGTCGACGAGGTCATCCGCGCAACGCTGCTCGTGTCCTCGTTGGAAATATGCTGGTACTCGGCCCGCAACCGCGTGGAATCATTGACGTCCCAGGCTGCAAATACCGATCCGGTTATATTCTCTACGGAGCGGTCGCGGATGAAGTGGTTCGCACCGGTAATCAAACGGTCCGGAAGGGCTTCATCGAAGGGAAAATTGTAGGTGTAGGGCAGCGAATAGAAGCTGGTGTAGCCCGCAGGCAGCACCGGAGCATCCACACCGATGAAAGCCACATCGAAATTGCGCCGGTCGGAATTGCGGTACTGGATATTGCCGCCGATACCGATCCGGTCGTTGACCTGGAACACCGCCGACGCATTGTACTGGCTCTCATTGCCGAACACGTCGCCATCGGGCATTTCGTGCTCTGCGCCGACACTGAAATGACGCTCGCCATAGTCCAGCGCGCTGCGCGTCTCGATCTCGATCAGGCCGCCATTGGCCGTGCCCTCGTTTTCCGGCAGCAGGCTCTTCTGGATGGTGATCTGGCTGATATTGTCAGCGAGATAGCCGGTCAGGTCGACGGCGCGCTCGATGCCCGTGCCCTGCAGCTGCAGCCCGTTCAGCTGGATATTGATCGCTTCGGACGTGATGCCGCGCACCGACACCCGGTCGCCCTCACCCGTCTCGGAATCCCGCTCGAAGGAGATGCCGGGAACCCGGCGCAGGGCCTCGGCGACGGACTCGGCGGGAAACGTGCCCAGCAAGTCGGCCGAGATGACCGTCTGGTTGTTCTCCGCATTGCGCTGCTGGTTCAGGGCCTGCAGAAAACCGCCGCGATTGCCCATCACGACGATGGTTTCGGTACCGCTGGGATTGAGCGTGAAGTCCTGGTCGACCTCCTCGCCGGACCCGACCCGGATCGTCAGGCTCTCCTGCCCGGCACCGACATATTCGGCGACGATCTCGTAGTTTCCCGGCGGCACGGCCGGCATGCGGTAGAAACCGCGCTGGTCGGTCACCGTGCGGATCGAAGTGTTGGCCAGGCGGATGACCGCACCGGCCAGGCCGGTACCCGTATTGCTGTCGGTCAGGCGCCCCTCGATGGAGCCCGGTGCGCCGGTTTCCTGAAAGCTGGCAGCCTCTTGCTGCTCCTCCGGACCTGTCCGGTTAGCGTCCGGCGTGCGGGCATTGCCGCCGGTTTCCGGCGGATCGGTCACCACGAAGACATCCGGCCGTGTCTGCTGTACCGCCAGGCCCGTACCGGCGAGCATTTCCTGCAGCATGGCCTCCGGCGAGGCGCCGGCAGAGACAGAACCGGCGTGCTTGCCCGCAACGACGTCGGGAGAATACAGGATCTCCACATTCTGCGTGTTCGCCACGCGGTTCAGCGCGGCCGCGAGATCTTCCCCCTCGCGCACATCCTGACCATAGGCCGGCGACAGCGCGGCCAGCGCGAGCGATCCCGCCAGTGCCGTCGAGGCCAGGAGTTTGTTGAAAGCAGCCATTATCAGTCCCCATTTATCTGTAGCTGACCCCCTGAAACGCGGCGTATGCGGAATACCTCCATTTTTTTTCACTGCAGCTGCAGACTTTCTGCACCGGGCGCAGTGTCGATGAAGTTTTTATGGAGGGAAGTACGCGATGCAGCGTCTTGCTGAGCATCCACACTGAAACGACGCTTGTACCCAAGGAGTCCCGATGTCGCCTTCACGATCCCTCGCCGCCCTGCTCGCGGTGACGACGATGCTGACCGCGCCTGCGCTCGCTCAGACTGCATCCGCCGAACGCCCGGGCTTCGCCCATACCGGCAGCGACCTGCCGCACGATCCGCGTATCCATTATGGCGAGCTGGACAATGGCGTGCGCTTTGCCGTGATGCAGAATGACAGCCCGTCCGGCACCGCCTCGATCCGCCTGCGCATCGCTGCCGGTTCCCTGGCCGAAGCCGAGAGAGAGGGCGGTATCGCCCACTATCTCGAACACATGGCCTTCAACGGTTCGGAGAATTTCGAGGAAGGCGAGATGGTGAGAACCCTCGAGCGCCACGGCCTGTCCTTCGGCGGCGACACCAATGCCCATACCAGCTTCGACGAGACGGTCTACAAGCTGAACCTGCCCAATACCGACGAAGACACGTTCGACGTCGCCATGATGCTGATGCGCGAGACGGCCGAATACCTTACGCTGGCCGACGAGGCGATCGACCGCGAGCGCGGCATCATCCTGTCGGAAATGCGCAGCCGCAACACGCTGCAATATCGCGAGATCCTGGCCAACTGGTCCTTCCTGACGCCGGACAGCGGGCTGGTGGAAAGCATGCCGATCGGCACGCATGAATCCGTCTCAGGCCTGACCTCGGAACAGATCCGCGGCTTCTATCACACGCACTACCACCCGCAGCGCGCCTTCGTGGTGATTGTCGGCGACCTGCCGGTCGAGCGGGCGCAGGCCTATGTCGAGCAATGGTTCGGCGACTGGGAAAGCCCGCGCGAACCCGGACCGATCGTGCGCGCCGCGGCCCCGTCGGCGATGACGCCGGGCGCCGTTGCCCAGTTCGCCGATCCCGACGTGATGCCGTCGGTGTCGATCGCGGTCCAGCACCCCTATGTCGACGAGCCGGACAATGCCGCAACGCGTCGCCAGACCCTGGTCGAACAGCTGGGCAACCGTATTCTCTCCCAGCGCTTCCGCGTGCTCTCGCACGAGCCGGATGCCACCGTCCAGCGCGGCTTCGTGCGTTCCGGCAAGCTGCAGGGTTCAGTCGAGACCGCGACGATCGAGATCGGCGGGCACCAGGAAAACTGGCAGGCCAATCTCGCCCTCGCCGAGCAGGAGCTGCGCCGTGCCCTGCAGCACGGTTTCAGCGAGGCGGAGCTCGCGCGCGAACTCGTCGAACTGCGCGCCCACTATGAGAGCGAAGCCGATGCTGCCGACTCCGCCGAGACCCATTCGCGCTTCGGCGGCCTGACGCGCGAGATCATCCAGGCCTATGACAATGACCGGGTGATGATGCACCCGGCCGACCAGCTCGCCTGGTTCGAAACGGCCTCGCAGGATGTCACCGCCGAAGAGGTGACCGCCGCATTCCGGGCCAACTGGACCGGTTACGAGAATCCGCTGGTCTTCCTCTCCACGACGCAGGAAGTGGAAGATCTGGAAACACAGGTCGCGAACATCCTGGCAGAGAGCCGGTCGGTCGCCGTGGAGGCGCCCGAGGACGATGGCGATCTGGAGTTTGCCTATACCGATTTCGGCGATCCGGGCACGGTCGTGTCCGATGTCACGCTGGACGAGGAGGATGCCCGCCTCGTGCGCTTTGCCAATAATGTGCATCTCAACATCAAGCGCACCGACTATACCGAGGGCGAGGTGCAGGTGGTGGCGCGTGTGGGCGACGGCGCCCTCTCCCTGCCGCGCCGTGACGAGGGCCTGCGCCGGCTGGCGCTGAACCTGCTCAACAGCGGCGGCCTGGAGGCCCATACCAGTCTCGAAATCGACCGCATCCTGGCCGGCTCCGGCATCGGATCGCGCCTCTTCTTTGCCGAAGACAGTTCGAGCATCCGCCTGTCCGGCACGGCCCCGGTCGACCGCATGCCCGACCTGCTCAACCTGCTCACCGCCTACACCACGGCGCCGGGCATGCGTGAAGACGCCGGCGAGCGCTACAAGGACCGGCTGAGCACCTGGTATCCCACCCACGACTCCACGCCCATGGGCGTCGCAAACCGCGAAATTCCGCGCCTCATCCGCTCCGGCGACCGGCGCTTCGGCTTCGACGATCTGGACAATTTCCTCGACGCCGACCACGCCGAAGCGGCGGCCTGGCTGGAGGAACAGCTGACCCAGGGTGCGATCGAGCTGACCGTGATCGGCGATGTCGACCCCGATGCCGTGATCGCCGAAGTCGCGCGCACTTTCGGTGCGGTCAATGCCCGCCCCGAGACGCGCGGCAGCTATCCCGAGCAGACGGCACTGGTCTTCCCGGACGGCAATGAAACCCCGGTCACCTTCACCCATACCGGTGAAGCCGACCAGGCGCTGCTGCGGGTCTACTGGCCCACGCCGGACGGAACGGACGCCCAGACGACACGCGAGATGCGTGTCCTGCGCGGCCTGGTCCGCAACCGCATGGTCGACGAGATCCGCGAGCGCACCGGTGCGGCCTATTCACCGGGCGTCGGCATGTATTCCGATCCGGAATTCCCGGGCTATGGCTACATCTTTGTCCACCTCGAGCTGGAGCCGGAAGGCGTTCCCGGCGTGCTCGAACAGGTCGACATGGTGGCTTCGGAGCTTCGCGCGGCCAGTATCGGCGAGGATGAGTTCCAGCGGGCGCTCCGGCCGATCACGGGCGATCTGGAATCCTCCACCCAGAGCAATGGCTATTGGGATTATGTCCTGTCCGACGCCCAGTCCGGCGGCTGGGGCCTCGGCGATCACCGCACACGGGCCTCCGGCTATGAGGCGGTAACCCTGGAAGACGTGCAGGAACTCGCCCGTCAGGTCTTTGCCCAGGGCAATGCCCTGCGTGTGCAGATCCTGCCCGAAGACGAAACCGGCGATGCCGGCGACAGCGCCGACGGCGTCTACTGACCCCCCACGGCCGTCACAACGGCCACGGAAAGCCCCCGCCGCACCCTCCGCGGCGGGGGCTTTTTACTGGATCAATATCAATGCGCCGGGTTCCACACCGGCTGGACCGCTTCGCCCGCTGCATTGCGATAAATCACGCCGGTCAGTTCCCGGCCGTCATGGCTGTAGCGGACCTCGGCAAAGCCCCAGACCGCATGATCGACGGACTGGCCGGCGGCGTCGCTGAAGCGCTCTCCGGTCTGCCGGCCCGCATGGTCGAACCGGATATGCCGCCGCGCATAACCCGTCGCCGGATCGGTTACCGGTTCGCCCACCAGGTTCACGGACACGGTCTCGACAATCCGCCCGGCATCATCAATGCGGCTGCGATAGGCGTGGATGCCGGTATCCGAACGGGCCACGGCGTTACCATCCGCATCGAAATACGCGTCTTCCAGCAGCACCGCCCCATCGTCCGTCCAGCGCGAGCGGACCTGGGCCGTACCATTGTTGACGGTGACGCGTGCGCCATCCGCATCGAGAAAGCGCCGCTCGACCGGATTGCCGAACCGGTCGAATGAATAGGCGACCGTATGAGCGCCCCAGCGGGTTGCCTGCGGCGACCCGTCGGCATCGATGAAATCGGCCCGCTGCTCACTGTAGTAGGGCCCGGGATCGTAGCGGATCTCGGCGATCGCGCTCATGCCGCGCCGAGCCTGGCCGTCCTCGCCCAGATTGCGCCAGCGCGTGAACTGGGCGTGGTCATTATAGCGGATTTCCGTCGCCACAATGCCGGCATCGTCCGGTACCGGCGCGACACCGTCCTCGCCCCAGTTTTCCATCCGGCGCAACAGGCCGTCGGCATCGAAATGGAAGCGCGTGACGAAATAGCCGAAGCCGGGCCGGTTGCGGGTGATATTGCCGGCGATGTCGTAGCGGTGCTCGGTCACCACGGCGTGCGGGTCGACCGACCAGGCGTAGCGCGCAATGCCGAAATGGTCCTCGACGGCCTCGCCCTCGATGCCGAAAAAGCGCGCCGTCAGCCGCTCATTCTCGTCCGACAGCGTGAAGCGTGTTTCGTAGACATTGCCCGACACGAGGGTCCGGTTGCCATGTTCGTCATAGTACCGGCGGATTTCCAGTCCCGGTTCGTAGGCGATGCGGATCATCGGCGCCCGGACGAAACGGCCCTCATGGGCCCTCAGCGCGCCGTTCTGCCGGAAGCTGACCTCGACCAGGCGGCCGGCAGCGTCGTAGGACAGCCGGAAATATTTCCGGTCGCCCAGCGCGTCCGGCGCCAGCTCACGGGCGCATCGCATGTCGGAAAACGGTGTCTCCCGGAAAGTCATCGACGCGCAGAACTGGTGGCGCGACACATCCGGCTCTGCCGGACTGGCAAGCATTGCAGCGGCGGCGGCAAGGCCGGGTATGACGATCATGCTTTTTCCTTCTTCAGTGGCATCTTGAATGCGGTGCGGCGGGCCGGCCCGAGAGTGGGGATACCGTGGCCGGCCCGCCGCTTATGTCCTCGCGGTCTATTGCGAGGCCATCTGGTCGAACCAGGCGCGGTACATCGGCGCCACGGCATCGCCGTAGTAGAGGAATTCCGGCTCGTCGCGGCGCAGGGCGACATTGTCGTCGGCAAAGGCCACGAAGACCGGTGTGTCGTGGGTCGGCGTGCCGTGTGCGGCACGCAGGGCGGCCAGGTGCGTGGCTTCTTCGGCCGCATCGGTCAGCACCCAGATGAAGACCAGGCTGTCATCGGCAAAGACGAATTCGGCCAGACGCCCGGCGCCGGCGTGATCGAAGCCGCGGCAATCGACCTGGACATGGCTGGTTTCGGCGACCGGCAGGTCGGCCGGATCGAGCGTGCGGACATCATAGTCGTCGCACAGCCGGTCGAAGGCCGGCGACATCGCCTCGAGGCCGGCGCCAAAGCTGACATCGGCGGGCAGCGCGGTGCCTTCGGCATAGGCCGTGGCGCAGCCCGCGTTGAAGAAGGCCAGGGACAGGGCGGCAAGGCTGAGGAGGTTTTGAGGACGCATGGATTTTCCTTTCGCGTGGATCGCGTTTGAACACGCCGGCGGTTTTCGGGCCGGCCTGCCCCTCCTGTCGTCCCATTGCGCGATCCCGGTCGTCCCGAAACCTGTTTCGGGACCGATTAGTTGCTCCGTGGCTCTTTTTTCGTTGTTCCCGCTCCGCCCGGCCCGCGCCTGCCGCTGCGCCCCGTGCCGGAGTCGATGCTCGCCTGGAACGCGCTCAGGGTTGCAGGGCCCGCGTACCGCTCCGCCCGGCCCGCGCGTCCTCAAAGGCCTCGGTCGGGGTTTTTCCGGTCACCTCGCGATAGATCCGGTTGAAGGTGGACTTCGAATTGAAGCCGGCCTCGTAGGCGAGCTCCATGATGGTCCGGCCGGCATTGTCCGGGTCCGCCATCAGCACATCGATGGCGCGGACCCGGTAGCCGTTGATGAAGCGGGCGAAACTGGCCCGGCCGTGCAGGTTGATGGCCCGCGAGACGTCGCGCGGGCTCAGCCGGAGCCGGGTCGCCAGATCGGTCAGCGACAGGCGCGGCTCCTGCCAGGCAGCCTCGCGTTCGATCAGCTGGCCGATCCGCGCAAACGCCTCGGCATAGCGGGTCTCATCCTCGTCGGCCGGCGGGCGCGGCGCCGTCAGGGCGATGTCGGGCAGCGCGCCCCGCTTGTCGTCATGCGACCGCGCAGCCCGCGTCATCAGGGTCAGGAGCGCGACCACCGCGACAATGATCACCGCCAGGGCCAGATCGTCCGGGATGGCCTGCGAGGTGAAGCCGATCACTTCACGGCCGATATCCAGCAGCGCCAGCGCGATGAAGGCAACAAGCGCCGCATGGACCCAGTCCAGCGAAATGGCCAGATCGTCCGAGCGCCATTCTGCCCTTTGCCGCCCGTGCCGGTAGAGCTGCTGCAGCGCCAGGCCGATATAGATGACCAGGCTGGGCAAGCCGAACAGGTAGGGGATGGGCGGTTCGGGCTGCCAGATCGCGATGACGAGCGCGGGCAGCGCGTGAAGGGCCGTGACCGGTTGCCAGCGGAAAGCCTCTGCCGCCACGCCCCGGACGAACAGGTAGAAAGCCGGGCCGTAGACCAGACCGAACGCACTGGTGATGTCGAAGGCCGGCCCGATCACGCCCAGGCCGACGCCCAGATTGAAGGCCATGTGGACGGAAAAGGTGGCGCACAACAGGGTCAGCCCGCGCAGGCGCGGCCGCGAGAGGAGAAGACAGGCCAGGATCGCGCAATGATAGGCGGCGATCAGCTGGGTGATATCGAGCGTCGACAGATACATGGGCACCCGGTTGGCAGCAGCACCGGACAGGCGCGCTGAAGATGGCGGCCAGCCTGCCCCTCTCTAGGAGCGCCATGCCGGCAGCCGATAACACCCACCGAGATTATCAGCCCGTTGCCGCGCATGTCGTTAAATTCAATCCAGCTTATCCGGGCACCCCGGCCACACGGCAAAGGTGTCGTCTCCGTCTTCCCTGACCCCCACGAGACACATCATGTTCAAGACCCGCCTGCTGGCCTCTGCAATTCTGGCGCTTTCCGCCTCGGCTCCCGCCCTCGCCCAGGACAATGCCGACTACCGGCATCTGATGTTCCGCGAGTCGCCCTACGCCCCCTATCGCGGCATCCATCCGATCGAGCCCGAAGAGGCCGAGGCCGTCGCGCATTACGACTTCTCCTACGACGCTCAGGGACGGGTGACGCGGATCGCCTACCAGATCGGCGACACGCCGATCGGCGATAACGGCGTCTTCGACACCTTCATCTGGTTCGCACCGGAAGTGCGGATTGCCTATGAGGACGGCCGCGAGATCCACACCTATTACGGCCGCAGCGGCGAGCAGATCTCGGCCCATGGCGATGTCTACCGGGCGGTCTATACGCTCGACGAGACCGGCGCCCGCACCGCGCTGGAATTCTTCGACGAAAGCGGCGCGCCCTCCCAGAACGCCTGGGGCGTTCACCGCTATAGCTGGCGGCCGTCCGATGACGGGCACATTTTCGAGAACCGCTACGATCTGGCCGGCGAGATGGTGGCGATGCGGCCCGAGCTGGAATTCTACGAGATCAAGCTGGAATACGATCGCGACGGGCGTCTCGCCTTCATGCGCAATTATGGCCGCAATGGCGAGCCGACCAACAATCCCACCGGTGCCGGTATCGACCGCATCACCTATGACCTCGCCGGTAATTTCATCCGCTGGCAGGTCTATGATCATGCCGGCAATGCGGTCGAGGGCAACACCCCCGGCGTGCATCTGGGCGAGCATCTCTACGACGCAAACGGCAACAAGATCGGCATGCGCGGCTTTGACCGGCACGGCAATGTCCAGACCTTCTCCTGGGGCACGGTGCTCAACCGCGTGCGCTATGACGAACACGGCAATCGCGCCGAGATATGGAATTACGGCCCGGACTGGAACGAAACCATCCGCCTCCAGTGGACCTGGTCGGAGGACGGCACCCGTGTCACCGCCATCCGGTCGCTGACGCCGGAGGGCGAGCTGGTCGCACACGCCGCAATGGGCGGCGCGGCCCTCCTGCGCTTCGAACGCAACGAGGACGGCAGTGTTTCGCGCCAGGCCTTCGACGCAAACATGGCGCCACTGGAGCTGCAATGATGCGACCCGAGTTCGCCATGATCGGCGTGCTGATCGGGTCCATCATACTGGCGGCGGCGGTCCAGAGCGGCCGCCCCCGTCCCGAGCCGGTCCTCACCGACCCGGCATCGGTCGACTATGGGTTCAGCCTGTCGCCCGATGGACGGCAGGCCTTCTACACCCATGCGAACCCCGAGCGAACGGAGCGCCATCTGTATCGGGCCGAAATGCTGGCCGGGCAGATCGTCAACGCGTCACCGCTGCTCCTGGACGGCAAGACCGTGCCGGGCGGCGATGTGCAGATCGCACCCGATGGCGAGCGGCTGGTCTTCTATAGTCGCGACCTGCCGGCCGGCGGCGTTCGGACCCCTGATGGCGACATCTTCATGGCACACCGCGAGGCGAATGGCTGGAGTGCGCCTCTTGCCCTGCCGGCGCAGATCAATACCAGCCATGACGAATACTATCCGGTGCTGACCGACAGCGGAAACCTCTATTTTTCCCGCAACCTGCCCGGTACCGGCTATGACATCTTCGTCGCGCGCTGGATCGACGGCGCCTGGCAGGACGCCGAGCGCCTGCCCGGAACGATCAATACCGGTCTGCTGGAATCTGATGCCTATATCGCGCCGGACGAGAGTTTCATGATCTTCGTGCGGATGAATGGGTCCGACGGTCTGGGCAGTTCCGATCTCTACATCAGCTGCCGCAATGACGGGATCTGGTCGGCCGCCGTCAATCTGGACCGGCCGTTCAATTTCGAGGGGGTGGATGGCAGCCCCTTCGTCACCGCGGACCGGGAATGGCTTTACTACACCTCGAACCGGACGAGCACCGATCCCGCCGTGTTCGACGGCCATCTGGGCATCTACCGCATTCGCCTCGGCCCCGGGCGGATCGAGCGCTTGTGCGCGGCCGCCAGGACCTCGAGCGCGATCAGGTGAGGCGGGAACCGGTTCACCGGTTCGATCACGCGACCACTCAAGAACCTGGTCTAGTCGTCCAGTTCCCGCACGACCGTGCGGAATCCGATGTGGCTGGCCGAAAAATCCCATTCCTGGGGCTGACGGGCAGCCGGGCGGAAGCGGGCGCAGAAGTCCGAGGCGCACAGATAGGAACCGCCGCGGATCGTGCCCGCCGCGCCGCTCGCGTCGAACGGGCTGGCGGTCCACTCCCAGACATTGCCGATCATGTCGAAAGCGCCGAACGGATTGGCCTCATAGCAGGCGACCGGCGACAGTCCGGCAAACCCGTCATCGCCGCGATCGATGACCGGGAAGACGCCCTGCCAGGTGTTTGCCCGCCAGTCCCCACCCGGCCGGAACTCCTCGCCCCAGGCATAATCGGTGCCGTGACCGCCCCCGCGCGCCGCGATCTCCCATTCGTCCTCGTCCGGCAGATCGGCGCCGGCCCAGTCGGCATAGGCACGGGCGTCGGCAAAGGCGACATGGACGACCGGATAGCCCGCGCGGCCCTCGATATCGCTGCCGGGCCCCTCCGGATGACGCCAGCTCGCACCCGGCACGAAGCGCCACCAGTATCCCGTCCCGGCATCGACGCCGAACACGGCCGAACCCGGCTCCAGCAGGGCCGGATCGATATCGGGATAGTCGGCCGGATCGGGCTGGCGCTCGGCGACGGTGATATAGCCCGTCGCCTCCACGAAGGCCGCGAACTGGGCATTGGTGACCTCGTGCGCATCGATACCGAAGCCCGGCGTGGTGACCGTCCGTTCGGGCCGTTCTTCCGGATTGCGCACCGGGCCGCCGATCAGATACTCGCCGGCCGGAATGGCGACGCGTTCGCCCGGCGTGACCGGACGGCAGGCCTCGGCGTGCGGCGCGGGCGCGGAGGCGCCGCCACCCCCGCCGCATCCCCCCAGCACAAAGGCCAGCACACAAGCCAAGCCCAGGACTGGCGGCAGGCGGGAGATCATAGCCAATGCGCAAACTCCACCGCATCCGACCCGGCAGGCAGCTGGATCACATCGCCATCGCGGGCCAGGCGCACCGGCCCGTCGAACCGCGCCCGCGCCTCGCGCAGGAAGGCCGGCTCCATCAGCCGCGACGGCACCGGCGGCACGACATGGGTCAGCACGAGGGCGCGCGTGCCGCTGGCAGTCGCGGCCTCGGCGGCGCCGGCCGGCGTGGTGTGATAATCGAGAATATCCACCGTGATCGTCGCCAGATTATCCAGCCCGCGATCCGATGCGGCCCGGGTGATCGGTGCCACCATGCGCGGCTCCAGCGCCTCGACGATCAGCACGTCGGCGCCTTCGGCCAGGACCGCAAAGCCCGGCGAGCGCCCGGCATGCAGATCGCCGCTGATCACCAGCGAGCGGCCGGCATAATCGAACCGGTAGGCCACGGCCGGATCGGCCGGTGCATGATCGACCCGCACGGCGCGCACGACCAGACCGGCCTCTTCATAAACCGTGACGGGTACCGAGCCGTCGCCGGGTTCGAAAACCCGGGCCACCAGACCGCGTCCGGCAGGCGGGGCGATGGCGGCGCCGTGATGGCCGGTGCGATAGGTGCTGTCGAGCGCATAGGCGGCGTTGAACCCGTCGACCACGGCCTCGACTCCCGGCGGACCGTGCACCGGCAGCGGCGCTTCGGCGGCGCGGCCGATCCAGCGCTGCAGGCCCAGATCGCCCAGATCGCTGAGATGGTCGGAGTGGAAATGGGTGAGGAAGGCCGCCTCGATCGCGCCGGCCGGCAGGCCGGACAGGAGCAGGTTCGCCACCGATCCCGAGCCGCTGTCGACCACGAAGACCCGCTCGCCCGCGATCACCGCGACACAGGCCTGCGCCCGCGTCGGATCGGGCAGCGGCGAGCCGGTGCCGCAGAACATCACATGCAGCCCGTCGGGCAATTCGCCCAGCCGGTCGCGGCCCACGCGTTCGGAGACCTGCCGGGCAAAGGCGCGCTCGCCCAGGCCGGGCAGAAAGGCCTTCGCCGACACGGCCAGCAGCGCCAGCACACCCAGAACCACCGCCGCGACAAGGATCAGACGTTTCATGTGCTGTGCTCCGCCATGTGTTGAAGCGCGTCCTCGACCACCCAGAGCCGGTCCTGGCCCCAGACGGCGCAATCGCCGACCCGGTAGCTGGGCACGCCCCACAGGCCGAGACCGGCCAGTTCGGTACGGTGACGCTCGGCGACCGCCCGCCAGCTCTCGTCCGCCAGGGCGGCATCGACATCGGTGCGGTCCAGCCCCGCGCGTTCGGCCATGATCCGCAGGCCGCGATCGCTGCCGCCATCGAGCCCTTCCGACCAGGCCCCGCGCAGGAAGCTCAGCAGGAAGGCCTCGCCCTTGCCCTGCCCGATCGCGCGATGCAGCACGGCCAGGCCGCGCTCGGTCGGCCGTCCCAGCGGATCGGAGATATCGCCGAAGGGCAGGCCGAGCCGCTGAGCCTCGCGGGCGCAATCCTTGAGGAAATAGACGCCCTTGCGGCGCGGCACCGGCAGGCTGCGCATCACCATGGGCAGGACGAAGTGGATATCGACCTCGACATTCCAGCGCCGCGCCAGCGCGAACACGCGCTCGGCCGCAAGATAGGTGTAGGGGCTGCGCAGGGAGGGAAAGAAGGTCAGCCGCGCACCACCGCAATCGCCCGTGCGGCCACTTTCATGCAGTACCGGGATTTGCGGGGTGAGGCCCGCATCACCTGTCTCGCCGATCAGCCGCGCCTCGAGATGGTGCAGCCGGTCGGCCGCCCAGTACCATTCGCCCTCATACCACAGCGTCGCCGACTGGAAATGCCCAAGCCGGTCGCGCAGCGCCTCGCCGGCCTGACGGGCCGCCGCGGCCCGGCCCCCGCCCGGCGGCAGATCCCTGCCGCTCCACAGGGCCGTATCGATGGCAGCAATCCGCTCCAGCGCATCGGGAGCACCCAGACTTTCAGCCGCCGCCGCTTCGGCCGCCGCGATCCGCTCGGCCGTTGGCGGAGTTGCCAGGCTTGGCACATCCAGGCCCAGACGCTGCGCCAGCCGGACGCTGTCGGCGAGGGCGAAGGCGTCGAGCTGGTCCGGCTCCGGCGCCACGGCGGCTTCGGGCAGGCCGACGAGATGGCAGACAATGTCGGCCTCGAAGCGCTCGGCGAGCGCGCGCACCAGGCCCGGCATCAGCACGCTGGCCGGATCGCCGAAGCGGTGGAAGTAGAGGAATTGCCGGCGCGCGCCCCGGGCCTGCCGTTGGCGCCGGGCCGACAGGCGGGCCGCATCGCGCCGCTTCAGGCTGGTGATCCGGCGATAGACGAGACGTTTGAGCCAGTTACGCATGCCGGTCCTCAATTGGGCCAGTGGACATATTCGTCGTCCGCCGTGCGCGGCTCCAGCAGGTGCCGGTCGATGAAGACGGGCGGCTCGACGAGGCTGGGCCAGATCGGTTCGGCCTGTTCGGCGTCGAGTGCTTCCAGCCGGGCCATCATCGCAGCCAGGCGCGCCGGCTCGGCGTCGGCCAGATCGGTCTGCTCGGTCGGGTCCTCGGCCAGGTTGAACAGCCAGGTGCGTTGCGGATGTTCGGAGACCTGCAGCTTCCAGCCCTCGTGCATGAGCACGCGATAATGGCCGGACCGCCAGAACAGGGCGCGATCGGGTGCCGGACCGCCCGTAGCGACATCGATCAGGTCGATACCGTCAATCGTCCGGTCGCCCGGCAGGTCGGCCCCGGCGGCGCGCGCCGCCGTGGTGAAGAGATCGACATGGGCGGCGGGCGCCTCGATGACGGTGCCCGGCGTCACCCGCGCCGGCCATTCCACCAGCATGGGCACACGGATACCACCCTCGAAGAAGGTCGCCTTCCAGCCACGATAAGGCGCGTTGAGATCGGGAAAGCCGATATAGCCCGGTGCGCCATTATCGGAGGAGAAGACGATGATCGTATTCTCCGCCAGCCCCTCCTCCGCCAGGGTCTCGCGCACCCGGCCCACGGCCCGGTCGATCGCCCGGATCATGGCGGCATAGATGCGCAGCCGCTCATCCTCGACATGCGCCAGCGCCTCGACGTCCGAACGCAGCGCCTGCAGCGGCGTGTGCGGGGCGTTGAGGGCAAGATAGAGAAAGAAGGGCCGGTTGCGGTTGGCCTGGATGGCATTGACCGTCTGATCGGCGAAATAGTCGGTCATGTAGCCGTCCGGCGCAAAGCGCTGCGAACCGTTCCAGCGCACGGCGTAATTCAGATTGGCCCAGAGGAAGGGATCGATCGGATCGAAATCCTGGCGCAGATTGACCGCGTCAGGATGGTCCGGCGGCAGGAAGAGCGCGGCGCCGGGATAGAAGCCGACCCATTCGTCGAAGCCCTGGTTTTGCGGCTGGAAGGGTTCTGCGGCACCCAGATGCCATTTGCCGATGAACAGGGTGCGGTAGCCGCTGTCGCGCAGGATTTCCGCCATGGTGATCTCTTCCGGCGGCAGGCCCTGCTGGTCGGTCGGGATCGCTTCGGCAACCCGGTCCTCATGGAAGATCGCCTCGCGCGGGCCATAGTCGAACGAGCCGATCAGGCGGTGGAAGGCAACCGGCGCCGGTGTGAATTCGAAGCCGAACCGCGTGGCATAGCGGCCGGTCATGATCGCCGCGCGCGAGGGGGCGCAGGTGGCATTGCCGGCATAGCCGTTGACGAAGACCGCACCATTGGCGGCGATGGCGTCGATATTCGGCGTCGGCACATCGCCGGCGGCCAGCCCGCCGCCGAATGTGGTGATGTCATTGATGCCCAGATCGTCGACCAGGATGACGATGACATTCGGCGACCGCTCGCCCGGGGCGGTATCGGCCGTCTGCGGCCCCTGGTCCCAGACGACCTGTTGCGTCTCGCCGATCGGATCGCGCCAGCGGTCGAGCATGCCCGGCAGCGCAATCCGGTGAGGCCAGGCCAGCGCCAGCGCGCCAGCCAGAAGAACGACGATACCGCCAAGGATCAAAAGCCAGCGCATCTCAGTCGTCCTTGCCCGTTGTCACGATGGTGCGTGCACCGCGCACGAAGGTCTCGGCCTTGTTCTTCGCCTCGCTGCCGCCCAGCAGTTCGGAGATATCGACCGGCACCTTGATCCCTGCCTGCGCGGCGGGCCGGTCCTCGATCTGGGCGATCCAGCGATTGAGATGGGGGAAGGGCTCGCGGTCGACGCCTGACCAGAAGGCCGTGCGCGCCCAGCACCAGTTGGCGATATCGGCGATGGAGTAATCCCCGGCCAGATACTCGTTCTGCGCCAGCTGGCCGTCGAGCACACCGAACAGGCGCGCCGTCTCGGCCTGGTAGCGCTGGATGGCCGCTTCGATCTTCTCCGGCATGTAGCGGTAGAAGACATTCGCCTGGCCCATCATCGGGCCCAGCCCGCCCATCTGGAACATCAGCCATTGCAGCACGGCCATGCGCTGTTTCGTGTCCGACGGCATGAAGCGGCCGGATTTTTCGGCCAGATAGATCAGGATGGCGCCGGATTCGAAGATCGTCAGATCGGCCTCGCGATCGACGATGACCGGGATGCGGCCGTTCGGATTGAGGGCGAGGAATTCCGGGGTCTTCTGCTGGCCCTTCATCAGATCGACCGGGTGCACCTCATAGGGCAGCCCCGTCTCCTCGAGCATGACCGACACTTTCCAGCCGTTCGGCGTCGGCGCTGTGTAGAGATCGATCATCGCGGTCCTCCCCGGAATTTCGTCCTGCTCCAGCAGGCGATTTGACGTGACGCTAGATTGTGGCATTGTGCGTGTCAATTGTTTGCGTTCGAGCGGGAGATGCCTGGCATGCTGCAACCCATTCTTCGTGCGACGACCGGCCTGGCCGGCGCCGGTCTTGTCTTTCTGGGCCTTCTGGCCCTGCTGGTGCCGATGCGGCTGATGCCCCATGTCGGGCTGGAAAGCCCCGAGGCGCTGGGCCTCAACTTCATGCGCGGCGATGTCGCCGCCTCGCTCGGACTGATCGGGCTTCTTGCCCTGCGCGCCGCGCTGGCGGGCGATGGCCGGCGTCTGGACATTCCGCTCGCCTGGGCCGGTCTCGTGATCGTGGGACGCCTTCTCGGACTGGTGCTGGATGACGGCGCCATGGCGCACGCCTCCGCCCTCGTGCCGGGTCTCTTCCTCTTCGCCCTGATGATGCCCGCCCGTCTGTGGCTGCGCCCGGCCGGGGCGGCCGCATGACCCGTCCCGCTCCCACCGACGGACGTCATGCCCGGCGCAATGCCAGCCGCGAAAAGATCACGCGCGCCTTCCTGGAATTCGTCCGTGAAGGGGTGAACGAACCCGGCGCCCAGTCCGTCGCCGAACGCGCCGGGGTCAGCGTGCGCACCGTCTTCCGCTGTTTCGAGGACATGGAAGCGCTCTATCAGGAACTCTCCGCGGCCGTGCGCGCCGAATTCCTGCCGCGCGCCGTGCTGGATCTCAACACGGCCGACCGGATGGAGCGCCTGAAACGCCTCGTGGCCAACCGGGTGTCGATGTTCGGCGAGATGGAGCCCTATCGCCTGGCCGCCGAGGATTATCGCGGCCGCTACGAGACCTTCGAGGACGACTACCACTTCCTGATCGCCAAGGAGCGCGAGCGCCTGGAGATCGCCATCAATCCGGACGGCGCGCTGTCGACCGAGCTCTTCGATGCCCTCACCTCCGTCACCGGCTTCGGCTATTGGCGCCGCCTTCGCTTCGATCTGGATCTCACCCGGGCCGGGGCCGCCCGCGTGATGGAGATGTCGGCCTGCGCCATCCTCGACACGCTGGACCGCATTCCACCGGTCGAGGATGAAGGCGGGGTGCGATGAGCGCCCCCCTTACACTTTACGGCGTGCCGGCCTCCTACTTTTCCGGCAAGGCCCGCGCATATCTGCGCAAGCAGGGCATTGCCTTCGAGGAGTATTCCAGCGCGCATCCGGGCTATGGCGAGCGCATCTTCCCGGCGATCGGGCGTTTCGTCCTGCCGGTACTGGAAACGCCTGACGGCACGATCGTCCAGGATTCCGACGACATTATCGGCTGGCTGGAAACCCACGCGACGCCGCGCCTGAGCTGTCATCCACCCGGACCGGTGCAGCGCGTGCTGTCGCACTTTTTCAACCTGGCGGGCAGCGAAGGCCTGATCCGCATGGCGATGCATTACCGCTGGAGCTATCTGGACCGGCAGGACCCGTTCATCGCCGCCGGTTTCATTCACGGCATCGCACCGGAGAGCCCCGCCGACGAGGCCGACGCCCTCGCCCGCCCCATGATGGGCAAGCTGTCGGGCTATCTCGGCATTCTCGGCGTCAATCCCGACAGCATTGAGCACATCGAGGCCAGTTATCACCGGCTGCTCGACGCCTTCCAGGCCCATCTGGCGCACCATCCCTGCCTGTTCGGCGCCTGGCCGAGCCTGGGCGATTACGGGCTTTACGGTCCGCTCTTTGCCCATCTCGGACGCGATCCGGTGCCCGCCTTCGAGATGAAGCAGCGCGCACCCCGCGTGTTCCGATGGACCGAGCGCGTTGGTGCGCCCAATCTGGATATCCTGGAATATCCCAGCTATCCGCATCACGGCTTCCTGCCGGACGATGCGGTGCCGGACACGCTGCTGGCGATCGGGCAGGTTCTGGCCGGCGAGCTCCTGCCGGAGATCACCGATCAGGTCGACGCCTTCAATCGCTGGGCATCCGAGCAGACCGGCGGCGCCGGTTCGCGCCTGCTCGACAAGCCGCACAAGCGGGCCGTCGGCACCACGACAGCACGCTGTTACGGTATCGACTTCACCTCCGGCGTCTCGCCCTACCGCGTCTACCTGCTGCAAAGACTGCGGGACGCGCTGGCCGCCCTCGATGACGGGCCGCGCCAGCGCGCTGCCGGCTGGTTCGAGGCCGCCGGGCTGACACCCCTGTTCGACGCGAAGATCGACCGCCGCATTGCCCGGAAAGGCAATGTCGAGGTCTGGGAGAGCGACTGATCATGACCCGCCACATCCTCACCACCGTCCTGGCCGTTCTGGGCCTTCTTGCCGCAAGCCCCGGCACGGCCCCCGCCCAGGAAGCGGACACGCGGCCGAACATACTGGTCGTGGTGGTGGACGATGCGGCCTTCATGGATTTCGGCGCCTATGGCGGGGAGGCCCGCACTCCGGCCATCGACGCCCTCGCCCGGCGCGGCATGCTGTTCACCGCCCACCGTTCGACACCGCTTTGCGCCCCCTCGCGTGCCATGCTGCTGACCGGTCTGGACGCACACCGGGCCGGCGTCGGCACCATTCCCGAAGTGATCCCGCCGGAACATCGCGGCGCGCCGGGCTATCGCCTGTCGCTCGACCCGTCGGTCGCCACCATTGCGGAAAGCCTGCAGGAGGCCGGCTATTTCACGGCGATGACCGGCAAATGGCATCTGGGCCATGGCGCGGGCGAGACGCCGGACGCCCAGGGGTTCGAGCGCTCCTTTGCACTCGACGCCTCCGGGGCCGATAACTGGGAACAGAAATCCTACATGCCGTACTATCGCGGCGCGCCCTGGTTCGAGGACGGGCAACCGGCAACGCTGCCGGAGGACTTCTACTCCTCGCGCTTCATCGTCGACCGCATGATCGACTATCTCGATACGCCGGAGCGGGACGGCCGGCCCTTCTTTGCCTATGTCGCCTTCCAGGCGATCCACATCCCGCTGCAGGTCGACCCGGCCTATACCGACGCCTATGTCGACACCTATGCCGGCGGCTGGGATGCGCTGCGCGAAGACCGGCTGCAACGCGCCATCGATCTCGGCCTCGTCGCGCCGGACACGGTGCTGGCGGAAACACCCGGCAGGCTGCGCCCCTGGGACAGTCTCACCGACGAGCAACGCACCCTCTATACCCGCTCCATGGCCGTGAATGCCGGCATGCTGGAGGCGATGGACGCGCATCTGGGCCGGCTGATCGATCATCTCGACGCGACCGGCGCGCTGGACAATACGCTGATCGTCATCACGTCCGACAACGGTCCCGAACCCAGCCATCCGGTCGGCGAGCCGGGCTTCCGCTTCTGGATGTTCCGCAACGGCATCAGCTGGGATGTCGAGACGCTGGGCGAGCCGGGCACGACCGCCTTCATCGGGCCGGAATGGGCCTTCGCCGCAGCATCGCCGTTCAACCTGTTCAAATTCTACGCCTCGGAAGGCGGGCTGCGCGTGCCGCTGGTGATAGCCGGACCGGGCATTGCGCAGGGCGGGCGGGTCGGTGCCGCGACCAGTGTCGCCGATATCGCCCCCACCCTCGCCGACGCTGCCGGGCTCGACACCGACCCGGCCCGCTTTGCCGGACGCTCGCTGGCCGGCCTGCTGGCCGGAGCGCCAGACACGGGTTTCGCCGAAAGGAGTATCGGGTTCGAGGTCTCCGGCAATGCCGCCTTCGTGCAGGGGCGCTGGAAGCTCGTGCGCAATCTGGCGCCCTGGGGCAGTGGTGCGTGGCAATTGTTCGATATCGAGGCCGACCCCGGCGAGACCGTCGATCTGGGGGATAGCGAGCCTCTTATCCTCGCCCGCATGATCGCATCGTATAATGACTGGGCCGAGACCGCCGGCGTCCTGCCCATGCCAGAGGGCTACAGCGTGCACCGGCAGATTTTCCGCAACGCGATCCGCCGCCAGCTCAGCTTCTACTGGCCCTGGCTGGCCGGTATCGCCCTGGTCCTGGTGGGAGGCATCGGCATGATCGTCTTCAGCCGCCGCCGCAAAACACACGGCGGCTGAGCACGAGCGGGGTCACAAGGGGGGCGCTATGTCCCTCTTGTGTGCACCCTGTGTCATGCCAATGGCGCAGGTGTGCATGGTTCCGATTTCCCGACACCCCGGCCCGTGTGCCCCCGCTAGCGGCCCAGCGACAGCGGGAGTCTGAGATTGATCCGCGCCGAATTGGCCTCGAAGTCTCCGTCACCGATGCCGGCGAGGCTGACTTCCAGGCCGAGCATGGCGCCATTGGCGAAGACTGCGCCGGCGCCGAAGCGGCCATCGGCGCGCAGATCGCTCTGCCCGCC
>NZ_JBDWAS010000051.1:0-54560 GCF_039978735.1 Maricaulis sp. | reverse complement strand
TCGCGCTGCGCCCGCTTGCGGGCCAGCTTGCGCGCACGGCGAATGGCTTCAGCCTTTTGGCGAGCCTTCTTCTCCGACGGCTTTTCATAATGATTGCGGCGCTTCATCTCGCGGAAAGTACCTTCCCGCTGCATCTTCTTTTTCAGCGCGCGGAGCGCTTGCTCCACATTATTGTCGCGCACAACGATCTGTACGATGGCTCTCTCTCCATTATCTGGACGCAAGGACCATCCTCACGCCGCTAGTTCGCCAGAGGCGGGGCTACTACCAGAGCTGCGACGCCGTGTCCACTGTGTCAGCGCACACGGGCGTAGTGACGCGCAGGCGCGTCTGGTCTAGGAATGACGCATGACCGATGCCGCTTCTGACACCCGATTCCGCAAGTCTACCACACGCGAGGCCCTGCTGCAGCCCATGCTCGCGCATGCGGCCTTCGACGGCTGGACGGCTGACAGTTTCCGCGCCGCCTGTGCCGATGCCGGGATCGATGAGGGCCAGGCCCGCCTGGCCTGCCCGCGCGGCGAGCTGGACATGCTGGCGCACTGGTCAAGGCGCCTGGACGAGGCCGTGCTGGACGCGGTGAAGGCGGCAAACCTGGCCGAAATGAAGATCCGCGAGCGTGTGCGCTTTGGCGTCACGGCGCGCCTGGAAGCGCTCTCGGGACATGAGGAAGCCGCCCGCCGCGCCCGCGCCCGCCTGATGCTGCCGGACGCCGCTGCAGACGGCCCGCAATTGCTGTGGGCGACGGCAGACACGATCTGGCGCGCTATCGGCGACACCTCGACCGACGTCAATTTCTACTCCAAGCGGACGATTCTCTCCGGCGTGTTCGGCACGACCCTGGTCGCCTGGCTCAATGAGAGCGATGCCGCAAAGCCCGAGGCCCGCGCCTTTCTCGACCGCCGCATCCAGAATGTGATGGATTTCGAAAAGACCAAGGCCCAGCTGACCAAGATGACCGCCGACCTGCCCGACCTCGCCGGCCTGCTCGGCAAGCTGCGCTACGGCCCGGGACCGCGGGTGTAGGGCACCTTCATCGCGATTGCCGTCAATGAGAATACTGTGACTTCTTGAGTGGTCGCATTTTCGAACCGCAAAACCGGTCCCCACTTTTGCTGAAAACGCTGGTCTTTGGTGGTCGCATTTTCGAACCGCAAAACCGGTTCCCACTTTTGCTGAAAACGCTGGTCTTTGGTGGTCGCATTTTCGAACCGCAAAACCGGTTCCCACTTTTGCTGAAAATGCTCCGGCTAGCCCTCCCACCGCGGAGAAGCGTACCAGGCCTGCTCGGCGGGCACCTGGACCAGGTCGCGTTCCGGCCAGCGCAGGGCGGTGAGATGGCCGCCGAAGACGCAGCCAGTGTCCACACAGACGACATTATTGTGCTCGCGCACCTCTGGCTCCGCGACATGGCCGTGCACGACAGTCGCCGTGCCGGAATACTTGCGCGCCCAGTTCCGGCGGATCGGCAGACCGTGCAGGTCCCGCTCGCCCGTCACCTCGCCGAACATGGCAAAGGCCCGCACGCGGGTCGTGTCCTCGCCATGCATGTCGGCATGAACGCCGGCATGGGCGACCACCAGCTCACCGCCATCCAGCAGAAGGTGGTGCGGCAGGCTGTCGATGAAGGCCGCGACCTGACGGCGGAAATCGTCGCTCTCGCGGCGGAATTGGGCGATCGTGGCGTCGAGCCCGTGGCTCACCTTCACATCGCGCCCGGCCAGCCAGCGGCGGAACTTGTCGTCATGATTGCCGACCACGCAATAGCCCGCCCCGGTCTCCACCAGATGCATGGCCAGGCGCATCACGTCCGGCGTGCGCGGTCCGCGGTCGACCAGATCGCCCAGCAGGACCGCCTTGCGGCCTTCGGGATGCCGGATGCGATAGTCGCGTGAGCCGGCCACGCCCTCATAGCGCACCTCATAGCCCAGACGGTGCAGCAGCCGTTCCAGCTCGCCGGCGCAGCCATGCACATCCCCGATCAGGTCGAACGGACCGCCGTCATCGATAAAGCGGTCGGGTGCGGTGGGATTTGTCATCATGTCCATGCCCCCAATATGAGGCGCGGGACAGCCGTGTGCGAACCCCTAAAGCGGGGAGAGGCGGTTCACATGGCCCATCTTGCGGCCGGCGCGCACGGCGCGCTTGCCGTAAAGGTGCAGGCGGGCCTGGGGATCGGCCGCCAGCGCCGCCCAGTCATTGGCATCCTCGCCGATCAGATTCGTCATCACACAGGCTGAGTGCGGCGACGGATCCCCTAGCGGCCAGCCGGCCACGGCGCGCATATGCTGTTCGAACTGGCCGCAGCCGCAGGCATCCATCGTCCAGTGACCGGTATTGTGGACACGCGGCGCAATCTCGTTGACCACCAGCCCGTCGGGGCCGAGGTCGAACAGCTCGACCGCGAAGACCCCGACATGCTGCAGCCCGCCGCCGATGGCGCGGGCAATCTCCAGCGCGCGGGCCTGGGTCGCGGCATCGACGCCGGTCGCGGGCGCCAGGGTCTGTTTGAGAATGCCGTCGCCGTGGATGTTCTCGCCGAGCGGCCAGGCTTTCACCGTGCCGTCGACCGAGCGGGCGGCCACAACGGACAGCTCGCGCGTGAAGGCGGCGGCGCCTTCCAGGATGGCCGGCTTTTCGCCGATCGCCTGCCAGGCTTTTGCGGCATCGCCGGGCTCGCGGATCCAGGCCTGGCCTTTGCCGTCATAACCGAAACGCCGGGTCTTCAGAACGGCCGGCAGGCCGATCTGCGCAATGGCCGCCTCGAGGCTCTCAAGATCGTCAACGGCGGCGAAGGGCACGGTGGCCACGCCGGCCTCGTTGATGAAGGTTTTCTCGACCAGCCGGTCCTGCGTCAGCTCCAGCGAACGGGCACCCGGGCGCAGATGCGAGACGCGCGCGGCGATCTCGACCGTCGCGACGGGCACGTTCTCGAATTCATAGGTCACCGCATCGCAGCGTTCGGCAAAAGCCTGGACGGCGCCCTCGTCATCCCAGGGTGCGCAGAAGGACCGGGCGGCGACCCGCGAGGCCGGGCAGTCCGGCTCGGGCTCGTAGACATGGACGTCAAAACCCAGCGCAGCGCCGGCCGTGGCCAGCATGCGGCCGAGCTGTCCGCCGCCAAGAATGCCGATCACCGAGCCGGGCGAGAGCGGAGCTGTCGTCATGGAAGATCAGTCCTCGACCGTCACCGGGACGCTGTCGGTCTGGGCCTGGCGCCAATGCGCCAGCCGGCCGGCGACCCCGTCATCCGACAGGGAGAGAATGGACGCGGCAAGAAGTCCGGCATTAGTGGCCCCGGCCTCGCCGATCGCCAGCGTGCCCACCGGCACGCCGGCCGGCATCTGGACGATGGACAGGAGGCTGTCCTGGCCGTTCAGCGCCTTGGATTTCACCGGAACGCCCAGCACCGGAAGGGTTGTCATCGAGGCAATCATGCCCGGCAGGTGGGCCGCGCCGCCGGCACCGGCGATGATCACCTTGATACCGCGATCGCGCGCAGTCTTGGCGAACTCGACCAGCCGCTCCGGCGTGCGGTGCGCCGAGACGACCTGCGCCTCGTAATTCACGCCGAGATCGCGCAAAAGGCCGGCCGCCTTCTTCATGGTCGGCCAGTCGGAACGCGAGCCCATGACGATGGCAACATCGGCAAGGCTGGCGGTGGCAGCCATATCGGGTGAGGACGGCGAAAGATCGCTCATGACGCTTCCTGAACGAAGAAAAGGAAGCGCGGGACCTTAACCTCAGCGCGAGGAAGGTCAAGGCGCCTTTCGGTACAGGGCAATTCTTTCGGCGCTTGAGGGTTTCTTAACCACACTTGTTCACGTTTTGGGGTGATTGGAATCGGAGTGGATCGGCGCATGCGCATCGGCCCCTTGAACACGACCGGCAATGTCTCCCGCAGCGGGCGGACGGACCCGGCCCGGAAAAGTGACGCGGCAGGCTCTGCTGCGGCGCCGCGGGATTCCGCCTCTATCATGGGCGTGCCCGAGAGCGAACTGACACCGAACGTCCAGCGCGCCCTGCTGTCGCTGATGGGCGAGGTCGATCAGCTGCGCAAGGAAACCGAGCGCCTTCGCGGCCGGGTGCGCGAACTGGAATCGCTGGCCGATCACGACGTCCTGCTGCCGGTGCTGAACCGCCGCGCCTTCCTGCGCGAGGTCTCGAAAGCCCTGGCCCTGGCCGAACGTCACGAAGCGCCGTCCTCGCTGGTCTATATGGATCTGAACGGCTTCAAGGAAATCAACGACACACACGGCCACGCTGCCGGCGACGCCGCGCTGCATCACGTCGCGGGCCTGCTGGCCGCCCATGTGCGCGAGACCGATGCGGTCGGTCGTCTGGGTGGGGATGAATTCGGCCTCGTGCTGACCCTGACCGGTCACGAAGGCGCCCAGGCGAAAGCCCAGGAACTCGTCGACATCATCGAAACGACGCCCTTCGTGCACAAGGGCCACGCGCTGAGTGTGGGTGCCGCCTGGGGCTGCCATCCGCTGCAGGCCGGTCACAAGGCCGAAGAGGCGATGGCCCAGGCCGACGCTGCCATGTATGCGCGCAAGCAGGCTCAGAAGTCCCAGGCGGACCGCCGTCAGGCCTGACGCAAGCAGCCCGGTCCGGCTCAGGCGATGATATCGGGTGTGATCTGATCCTCAAGCCGGGCGATCTCGTCCTTCAGCCTGAGTTTTTCCTTCTTCAGACGGGCGACCTTGAGCTGGTCGACGACACCATTGTCGGACAGCATGTCGACCTCCCTGTTCAGCGCATCATGCTGCTCGCGCAGCGCGGTGAGCTGCTCAAGAAGGGCCTGTTGCTCCTGGGAATCTCCGTCCATTCCTGAGCCGTCTCTTTCCGGTTGTCGAACAGGATCCGTCGGCTTGCCGGCGCCACCCTGCGGGTGTCGGGCCAGCGTGACGCGACGAAGCGGGGATACTAGCGGCTTTCGACCGGCAGATAAATCCGCAAAGGGCGCTGCGGACGCGAAGACGCACTCAGCGCCGCCCGCCCTCCAGATCCTCGCCCCAGCGGCGGGTTGAGTCCCAGTCCAGCCCGAACAGGTCGAGGGCCCGGCCGACCGACTGGTCGACCAGGTCGTCTATGGTTTCCGGCTTGGCATAGAAGGCCGGCAGCGGCGGACAGATCACCGCACCCATCTCGGTGAGGGTCTCCATCGTGCGGATATGGCCCAGGTGGAAGGGCGTCTCACGCACCATCAGCACCAGCCGCCGCCGCTCTTTGAGAACGACATCGGCAGCCCGTGTGAGCAGGCTGGATGTCACACCGGTGGCAATCTCGGACATGGTGCGCACCGAGCATGGCGCGATCAGCATGCCGCGCGTGTGGAAGGAGCCGGACGCGATCGGCGCCCCGACATCGGGCATCTTGTAGACATGGTCCGCCCGGGCCCGGAAGTCGCGGATCGACAGATCCGTCTCGTAGCCGAGGGTCATCTCGGCGGCCTTCGAGGCCACCAGATGGCTCTCGATTCCCAGCGTGCGGAGCGCATCCAACGCCCTGATTCCATAGATAATTCCGGACGCGCCCGACACGCCCACGATCATCCGGTCCGGCTTCACCATCCCCTAACCTCGAAACGTTTCGTGAATAGACATAATGCGTGAACGTGTTTCAATCGAGTGTTCCACTTCACAAAGAGGAGACGTCTCCATGCCCATCGAAGCCCGCATTCGTGAGCTCGACGCCCGTCACACGCGTCTGGATTCTCAAATCGACGAATTGAAAAAGCATTCGTCGGCGGACTCGCTGGAAGTCGCCCGGCTGAAGAAGGAGAAACTTCTGCTCAAGGAGCAGATCCAGTCCCTCCGAACGACCACGCATCAGTCTCTGGCCGGATGATCCGGACGAACTGATGCGAACCCGACTGACACGTAAAGCAGGGGGCGGCTTTCGAGCCGCCCTTTTTGCAGGTTAGACTGCGTGTCCCGAAACGGAGACTATCATGCGTGCCCTTGCAGCCATCCTGCCCCTCGCCCTGATTGCGGCCCCGCCCGTACTGGCACAAAAGGACGTTTCGCCCTGCCAGGCCGGACGGCTGGCGCTGGATGCCGGCGAAAGCGCGCAGGCGATCGAGGATCTGGAGGCCTGCCTGTCCAGCGAGGACCTGGATCCGGATCGCGAGGTCAGTGTCTATGCCGGCCTGGGCGCCGCGTTTCTTGCGGAGCAACGTTACGAGGACGCGCTGAACGCCTATAATTTTGCCTTCGCGATTGCCGAAACCCAGCGCGCCGAAGTGATCGAACCCACGCTGTGGCGCAATCGCGGCATCGCCCGGACCGAACTCGGCCAGCTCGAGGAAGCGCTGTCCGATCTGCGGCGTGCCGCCGCCGAGATGCCAAACGATGTGATGACCCAGCTGACGCTGGGCATCATCTATCAGGACATGGACCGCGCCGCAGACGCCGTGGTCGCCTATGACCACGTCGTCCGGCTGGAACCCTCCTGGACCGGCGCATGGATCAACCGGTCGAGCGCCCTGCTGGATGCCGGCATGACCGGCGCTGCCGTCGACGATGCGCGCCGGGCCGTCGAGCTGGAGCCGGACAGCGGCACCACGCTGAACATGCTGTGCTGGACCCTGATCCAGGACGGCCGCGCCCGCACGGCGCTGCCGCTGTGCGAACAGGCCGTGGCGCTGGAACCCGAATCCGGCGCGATCGTGCATTCCCACGCCTCGGCGCTGGAGGCCCTCGGGCGGATGGACGAGGCCCTGCCGCTCTACCGCCGGGCCTGGCAGCTGGCGCCGGACGATCCGGAAATCGCCCAGGACTATCAGCGCACGCACAATCCCTGACCGTCCCGCCACCCCGGTATCCGGCCAGGCGCCATTGCAACGCGCCGCCGCTCGTGCAAGGTCAGCGATCCCGTCTGGGCAGAACACGCCCGTTTGGAACAAGAGGATCACATCATGGGTGACCGCGTCGCCATCGTAACCGGTGGAGCCAACGGCATCGGCAAGGCCTGTGCGCGCCGGCTGAGCGAGGATGGCTGCCAGGTCGTCATCGCCGACATCGACCAGCAGGCCGGCGAAGCCCTGGCCGACGAGCTGGGTGCCGAGAAGGGCAAGGCCCTGTTCGTCTCCTGCGATGTGTCGGACCGGCTCTCGGTCAACAATCTCCTGTCCGAGACGCGGGCGACCTTCGACCGGCTCGACGTGCTGGTGAACAATGCCGGCATCGTCGCCAAGGGTGATATTCTCGACCTGTCGGATGGCGATTTCGACCGGGTTCTGGGCGTCAACCTGAGAGGCGCCTTCCTGGTCGCGCGCGAAGCGGCCCGCCAGATGGTCGACCAGATCGAGGAGGGCGGCGAACGCGTCGAGGATGCCCGCCGCCGCTATGCCATCATCAACATGTCATCGGTCAACGGCGTCGTGGCCATTCCCGACCAGCTGGCCTATTGCGTCACCAAGGGCGCGATCGATCAGCTGACCAAATCCATGGCGCTGGCGCTCGCGAAACACGGTATCCGCGTCAACGCGATCGGCCCGGGCAGCATCAATACCGATGTGCTCAAATCCGTGAACGACAATCCCGAAGCCATGGCGAAGATCATGTCGCGCACGCCGCTGCAGCGGATCGGCGATCCCGACGAAGTCGCCTCGGTCGCGTCCTTCCTGGCCTCGCGCGATGCCAGCTATGTCACCGGCACCACGCTCTATGTCGATGGCGGCCGCCTGGCCCTGAACTACACGGTGAGCTGATACAGCAAGGCCGGCCCCGACGGGACCGGCCTTTTTCCTGTCGTCCTGACGATAATGATCAGTCCTGCTTGGAACCGCCGAACAGGGTTTCCAGATCGACATCGTCCGGATTGAACTCGTCGCTCGGCTTTTCCAGCTCTTCCTGAGCCTTGAGCGTATCGCTGAGCATTTCCGGATTTTCTTCTTCCAGCTTGCGGCGGCGGGCCGAGGCCTTCTTCACCTGATCGTCGAGATCGATCTGGGTGCACAGGCCCAGCGAGACCGGATCGGTCGGCTTGATATTGGCCGAATTCCAGTGCGTGCGCTCGCGCACCGCCTGGATCGTCGTCTTGGTCGTACCGATCAGCTTGGAAATCTGGGCGTCGGACAGTTCCGGGTGGTTGCGTACCAGCCAGGCGATCGCGTCCGGACGGTTCTGGCGGCGCGACAGCGGCGTATAGCGCGGACCGCGGCGCTTGGCCGGCGTGTGCAGGTCGGCGTATTTCGGCTTCACCACCGTCATGCGGTAATCGCTGTTGTTTTCGGCCTTCTCGATTTCTTCCCGGGTCAGCTGCCCGTTGGAGATCGGGTCGGCGCCGCGCACGCCCACGGCCACGTCGCCATCGGCAATGCCTTTGACTTCCAGCGGGTGCAGGCCGCAGAAGCCGGCAATCTGCTCGAAGGTGAGCGAGGTATTGTCGACGAGCCAGACCGCCGTGGCTTTCGGCATCAGGATCTCGGTCATGGATTCAATCTCCCTGGGAGAAACAAAAAAAGCCCGACACGGCGGCCGGGCTTGGGCTCCGACGCTCCGGTTCAGGATAGCCCGTACACGAAGCGATTTAGGGGATTTATACCGCAATCGGACGCCGCTGCAAAGCGGTGGCCCCGGCCATTTATCAGCAGATCAGCAGGATCTTCCCCGAATGTTCGCCGCCATCCAGACGCGCATGGGCCGACCGCACATCGTCCAGCGCGAAGCGGCTGTCGATCACCGGCGCCAGGCGGCCGGCCGCAATCCACGGCCACACAGTCTCGCGCACCGCACGCGCCAGCCGCGCCTTCTCGGCGTCGGGCCGGGCCCGCAGGGTCGAGCCCGTCAGCACGATCCGCTTCAGCATGACCCGCATCAGATCGACCTCGACCCGGCTGCCTTTCAGGAAGGCGATCGAGACAATGCGGGCACCGGCATTGGCGCAATTGATGTTCTTCTGGACATAATCGCCGCCCACCATGTCGAGAATGACGTCGGCCCCGCCGGCATCCTTCACAACGGTCTCGAAGTCGGCCTCGCGATAGTTGATCGCGGTATCGGCGCCCAGGCGCTCACACAGCGCCACCTTCTCTGCCGTGCCGGCTGTTGCGATCACGCGCGCGCCATGGGCCTTGGCCATCTGGATGGCCGTCGTGCCGATCCCGCTCGTCCCGCCATGAACCAACAGTGTCTCGTCCGGCGACAATGCCCCGATCTCGAACACATTCGTCCACACGGTCAGCACGGTCTCGGGCAGTCCCGCAGCGTCGGCGAGATCGATCCCCGCCGGTGCCGGCAGGACCGAGCCGGCCGGCGCGGTGACATAGTCGGAATAGCCGCCCCCCGCGACCAGCGCACAGACCGGATCGCCCACGGCAAGCCCGTCAACGCCGGGACCGAGCGCTGCGACATGACCGGAGACTTCCAGGCCCAGCCCTTCAGGCGCGCCGGCCGGTGCGGGATAGAAGCCGAGGCGCTCGATCTGGTCCGGCCGGTTGACGCCACAGGCGGTATTCCGGATCAGCACCTGACCGGGTCCTGGCGGCGTCACAGGGCGCGTCACCACGTCCAGCACATCCGGCCCGCCGGGCTCGCGGGCGATCACGATACGGGTGGTTTCAGCGGACGGCGTGGGCTGGGTCATGGGACTTTTTCCGGCTTCGCGCTATGTTGTGTCATCGCAGTGTGGAGGCCCCCATGTTTCACGATGACGATATGCCTGCAAGCGCCCGGGCGAAGAATGCCATCATCCCCGGCGAGGATCTCAGCGCTCTCTCGCTGGAAGATCTTGCCGAGCGCCGCGACCTGCTCGAGGCCGAATTGCGCCGCATCGACACCATGACCGACAAGAAACAGGCCGGTCGCAGCGCTGCGGACGCCGTGTTTAAGTTTTGATCAAGAGTTTCGGGCAGATTGGCCCGAGCCTTGCTACGAATCGGACCAGATGTTTGCGGACCGAAACTGGACACGTGATGACTGACAATACGCCGAACCTCTTTCCCGCCGGCGGCGCGCCGGCAGCCCGGGCCCAGGACTTCGCCAATTCGGAGATGTTCCAGAAACTCTTCCGGGAGGGCATGGACCTGGTCGAGGAGACGGCAGCCTATCTGGACGGGCCGGGGCGCGACGACTCCAAGTCGCTCGACCGCGCCGGCGCCCTGTCCTACGCCACCGAGAGCATGAAGCTGACCACGCGCCTGATGCAGGCCGCCTCCTGGCTGCTGGCCCAGCGCGCCGTGTCCGAGGGCGAGATGTCGGCCCACGACGCCACGGACGGCAAATACCGCCTGTCCCGCGACCGTCCGACCGACGGGCTCTGGCCGGAGGGCGAAACGCCTCCGACGGTGCTGATGGATCTCGTGCGCCGCTCGCGCTCGCTCTATGACCGCCTCAAGCGCATCGACGACAATCTCTATGTCGACGGGCCGCTGGAAATGGACACCAATCCGGTTGCCGACCAGATCGCCATGCTGCGCGGGGCCTTCGGCGAGCGCTGACGCCCGTCCACCCACGCCATCAGGCAAAGAAAAAGGCGCGCTCCTTTGCGGAGCGCGCCTTTTCTCTTGGCGTCTTGGAAGGACGGCTTACACGAAGCCCTTGAACTTGTCCTTGAAGCGCGAAACACGGCCGCCACGGTCCATCAGCTGCTGATTGCCGCCGGTCCAGGCCGGGTGGGACGTCGGATCGATGTCCAGGGTGAGCACGTCGCCTTCCTTGCCCCAGGTCGACTTCGTCTGGAACTCGGTACCGTCCGTCATCTTCACGGTGATGACGTGGTACTCGGGATGGATATCCTTTTTCATCGGTCCGGCTTTCTCTTGATCCGCCGCGCCACCCGATTACGTTGCCGGGCACGCAGCTCATATAAACTCAGGAGCGCGGGTCTATACAGGAAGGCCAGCGCCAGAGCAACCACCGCCATGTGTTGCAGGGACAAGGTCTCCGGGCTTGCCTGACCAGCCGATAGACGTGATCCTCCCGCCACATCGTCAAGAGGGGAGAAGAGCTTGAAAAATCTGATCTGCGGCCTCGCCCTGCTGGTTGCCGCAACGGCACCCAGCCTGGCTCAGGACACCACCGCCGGCAGCGACAGCAACAGCGCAACGCCCATCCATTTCGGCACATCCCACGAGATACGCTCTTCCGTCCTCGGCGAGACACGGACGGTGAATGTCTGGCTGCCGCCGCAGCACGACACCGCGGAAACGCCCTACACCGTGCTCTATCTGATCGATGGCGGGGTGGAGCAGGACTTCCCCCATATCGCCGGCCTCGCCCAGCTCGGCGTGATCTCCTGGCAGTATGAGCCGCTGATCGTGGTCGGCATCGAGACCACCGAGCGCATCCACGAGCTGACACCCGCGCCCGCGGACGCGCGCTACCGCGACCAGTTCGACACGTCCGGCGGAGCCGAAGCCTTCCGGGCCTATATCGCGCAGGACGTCATCCCCTTCATCGAGGCGACCTATCGCGTCGGCGAGCGCCGGGCCGTGATCGGGGAAAGCCTGGCAGGGCTGTTCATCGTCGACACCCTGCTCGAACAGCCGGATCTGTTCGACGACTATATCTCGGTCTCTCCCAGCCTGTGGTGGGACGATCAGGCCGTCGCCGGACGGGCCGCCGAACGTCTGGCCGCCGCCGACCATTCGGATACGCGCGTCTACCTGACGATGGGCGATGAGGGCGGCACGATGCAGGCCGGACTCGATACGCTGCTTGCGGCCCTCGACGCTGTCGAAGGCGCGCCGGAATACCGCTATGTCGACCGCCGCGAAACCGAGACCCACTCGACCATCTATCACGGCGCCGCGCTCGATGCCCTGCGCTGGCTCTATCCTTACCCGCCCTACGATTATGGCGCTACGCCCTGGTATCTGATCGAGGGCGGCCAGCCCGATGACGGGAACGAGTAGCGACCGGGCCGCATCCGCATTGATATACACATTCATCGTGCGTATGTTCTTCGGATCAACGAGAGCAATGCGCGATGAAGTATGAGCAGCCTGCCCCCCGCAAACGCGTCAATCTGACCGTGCGCGAAGACATCATGGCGGAAGCACGCGCGCTGGGTCTGAACACCTCTCGCGCGGCGGAGGCCGGCATCGAGGCGGCGGTTCGCGAGGAGAAGGGCCGCCGCTGGCGCGAGGAAAACCGCGAGGCGATCGAGGCGCACAATCGCCGTATCGAGCGGGAAGGCCCCTTGCTGGGCACACCATGGTGGGCCGAGCCCAGGGACGACTAGGTGGCGCGCTTCGATGTCTACCGCCCGACCGGTCTGCCGGCCCGGCTGGCCGTGGATGTGCAATCGGATGTCCTGAGCGATCTCGACAGTCGTGTCGTCATCCCGCTTCGCGCGTTCGACCCGTCAACGGGAGAAGCCGTGTACAAGCTGATGCCCGTGCTCGGTATCGAAGGTCAGGACTACCTGCTCGTGACGACCGATATCGCCATGGTGCCGAACCGTCTTCTGGGACGCCCGATCACGAATATCGAAACCGAACACCGCGACACGATCACCGCTGCGATGGACTTCCTGTTTCAGGGCTATTGAGCGGAGAGTTCATTCCATCGGCTCGACGGCAAGCAAGTCGCCCCATTCAGCGATACGCTGACACAGAAAGGGCTGGGAGGCCGGAGCCGTTCTTTCAGCCTGATCGAAAAATTCGTCGGTCAGACTCACAGAGTGGAAAATGTAGGCAACCGACGCCCCAGAATACCGGGTTTCGACAACGTAGTTCTCTATCCAAACTCGCTCGAAGCGTTCCGAGAAGATCTCAATGCAACGTTGGGGGTCGTTCGCAAAGGCACCATGAGCAATCGAACCCGTATGATTCTCATTCGCCGCTATCAGCGCACGTGCTCGAAACGCCTCGCGAACGTCCTCAACACGTTCCTCGCTGATCGCCGCAGGTTCAGCCGGTTCGACGAGTTGACCGAACGCCAGCGCCAAAACCATCCCAGAGATCATATCTGCTCCTAACGCGAGGTCAGCTTCAGCTCGATGCGGCGGTTGCGGGCATTGGCCTCGGCCGACCGGCCTTCCGCGATCGGATGGTTCTCGCCGAAGCCGGCGGCGACCAGGCGCTCGGACGGCACGCCGAGATCCTCGAACCATTGTACGACCGAGATCGCACGCGCGGCCGAGAGATGCCAGTTCGACGGATAAGTCGTGCGGATCGGCACCGGATCGGTATGCCCGTCAATGCGGATCACCCAGTCGATATCGCCCGGGATCTCGTCGGTCAGCTGGATAATGGCATCGGCGATGGGCCGCAGGCTTTCGCGCCCCTCACTCGACAGCGCCGCCGAGCCGGACGGGAAGAGGACATCGGTCTCGAAGACGAAACGGTCGCCGACGATGCGAACGCCGGTGCGGTTGCCGAGAATCTCGCGCAGCCGGCCGAAGAAGTCGGAGCGGTAGACCGCCAGTTCGGCCGCGCGTTCGGCAAGGGCGGCGTTGAGACGCTCACCCAGATTGATCACCTGGGCCTCGGCCTCCTCGGCACGTTGTTCCGAGGCCTCCAGGGCAGCATTGAGCGAGGCGATCTGGTCGCGCAGAACCTGCATCTGCTGGTTCAGCAAGGCGAGCGCACGGCGGCTCTCCTCCGACATTTCCTCTTCCGCCGCGAGATCGGACTGCAGGCTTTCCACCCGGCCCGTCGCAAGGGTCAGCGCGTCTTCCAGCGCATCGCGCTCTTCGCGCAGCCCGCTGATGCGCACTTCCAGCGCCGCATTCTCGTCGCGGGCCAGATTGAGCTCGTCGGCGAGTTGGGACAGGCGGGCATTGAGATCGGCCAGCTGGTCGTCACGGCTGGTCAGCGCGCGCGACAGCGCGAACTGGCCGGCGACGAAGATCGACAACAGGAAGACGATGACCAGCAGCAATGTCGCCAGCGCATCGACGAAGCCGGGCCAGTGGTCGCCGTTGTCGGCTTCCTGGAAACGCGCAAACCGGGGCGAAGCCATGGCTTATTCCCCTCCCCGCTCCCGCGATTGCAGGGCACGGATGAACACCCGCAGCTCGTCGCGCAGGGCCCGCACGCCCTCCTCGTTCGACGCCCGGCTGTCTTCGGCAAAGCGCTGCAGCGTGGTGTCGAGCTGGCGGGTATGGCGCTCCAGCGTGTGCGCGAGCCGGTCGAGGGTTTCCGCCGTCTGCTCCAGAAGGGCGCCAACATAGGCCGAGGAAACCTCGCCATCGCCCGCCGATGCCGGACCGGCAGCCGCCAGGCGCGAGATCGAGGACAGCCATTCCTCGATCTCGTTGTAGAAACGGTTCTGGGCGCGGCTGGCCTGAAGATCGAGAAAACCGATGACCAGCGAGCCGGCCAGGCCGAACAGGGATGAGGCGAACGCCGTGCCCATGCCCTGGATCGGGTCCTCGATGGCCGACATCAGGCGCAGCACGTCGGCTTCCGCACCTGTCGCGCTTTCCGTCACCGCCCGCACGGCCTCGCCGACATCGGAAACGACCTGCAACAGGCCCCAGAATGTGCCCAACAAGCCGAGAAAGATCAGCAGGCGGCCGAAATAGCGGGTGAAGGCGCCGGCTTCCGACATGCGGGCCCCGACCGAGTCGAGCACGGTCCGCACCGAGCCGGCAGACAGCGAGACCCGGCCGTCGGCCTGACCGATCATCGAGGCCATCGGCGCGATGAGTGCGGGCGGGCGCGGCAGGCTGGACGGGTCTTCCGAGGAGCGGAAACGCACGAGCCAGCGAGCCGCCGGTCCGATCCCCAGTGCCTGGGCATAGGTGTAGAGAACGCCGATGACGAGGACGGCCAGGATCAGCCCATTGATCGCCGGATTGGCCCGGAACGCCGCTCCCAGCGGCTCGATCAGGAACAGCGCGATGGCCGCCACCGCCGCCGTGAACAGCGCCATCCAGACGATATACCGCCAAGGTCCGGTAAAGCGCACCGCCGGTGCGGAATGCGTGCGATCGTTCCGGTCGAGAACAGGCATGCCTTCCCCTCGTGTCAGCTCCAGCCCTTCCTTACCCCGGATTGGGACATTTTGGAGGCGAGGTCAAAGCCTGCCTGCCGCCGGGTGCGCGGGCGTCCTGCAGCACCTTATTCCAGATCGGAATTAATGGAATTCCAAAAGGCGAATTAAATCCGCAAGGGAGAGAACATAACTGTCTGCCATCGCGCGGCAGACCCGCCGCCGGACCTGACAAGCCGATGGAGTCTTCCGATGACCGATACCTCGCCCCGCCACATCCTCCGCGTCGATGCCAGCATGCGCCGGGAGGGCTCGCACAGCCGCGTCCTCGCCGATCGTGTGATCGATCGCCTCACCACACGGCGCCCGGACACCCGTGTCACGGTGCGCGATCTTGCAGACGGGTCGATGCGCCTCGTCGATGAGGCCTGGATCGGCGCGAACTTCACCGATCCCGCCCAGCGCAGCGACGACCAGAAGGCCGCCCTGGCCTTCTCCGACCGGCTGGTCTCGGAATTGCGCGCCGCCGACACGATCGTGATCACGGTGCCGATCTATAATTTCACCATTCCGGCCTCACTGAAGGCCTGGATCGATCTGGTCGCCCGGGCCCGGGAAACCTTCCGCTATACCGAAGCCGGCCCGGAAGGCTTGCTGACCGGCAAGCGCGCCATCCTGGTCTATGTCTCCGGCGGCGTTGCAGCCGGCAGCGAGACCGACTTCGCCACGGACTACATGAAGCATGTGCTGAATTTCATCGGCATCACCGATGTCGAGATCATCGATGCCGGACAGCTGATGTTTGCGGAAGCCGAAAAGCTCGAAGCCGCGCACGCCCGGATCGAGACGCTGGCGGCCTGAAGCGTGATCAGGTGAAGGAGCAGAACCGGTTCCGCAGGAAGCGATCCTGCCCTAGACCGACGCTTTCTTCAGGCGTGCGGTGAGTTCGGCGAGCATGTCCTCGTTTCCGGCCGCGATATTGCCGGTGCGCAGGATGTCCTCGCCGCCATCGGCTTCGGCCACGAAGCCGCCGGCCTCTTTCACCAGTACGATACCGGCCGCGATATCCCAGGATTTCAGATTGCGCTCCCAGAAACCGTCATAGCGGCCGGCCGCGACCCAGGCGAGGTCGAGAGCCGCAGATCCCATGCGGCGGATACCCGCCGTGTGGGGCATGATCTGGTGCAGTTCCTTGAGGAAGCGGGCATGGCCGGTCTTGCCCATGAAGGGCATGCCGGTGGCGATCACGGCCTCGTCGAAATGCTTGCGACTGGCCACGCGCAGACGGCGGTCCGACAGCCAGGCGCCGCGGCCCTTCTCGGCGTGGAACATCTCGTCCGTGGCCGGATTGTAGATCACGCCGGCGACCAGCTCGCCCTCGCGCTCCAGCGCGATGGAGACGGCAAAGTGCGGCATGCCGTGCAGGAAGTTCAGCGTCCCGTCCAGCGGATCGACGATCCAGCGGTGGGAGCGGTCGGTGCCCTCGACCACGCCGCGCTCTTCCATCAGGAAGCCGTAACCCGGGCGGGCCTGGGTCAGGCGGTCATAGATGATGTCCTCGGCCTTCTTGTCCGCGATCGAGACGAAGTCGGCCGGACCCTTGCGGGACACCTGCAGGTGCTCGACATCACGGAAATCGCGATTCAGCGAACGCCCGGCGCGGGCGGCAACTTCGGTCATCACGGTCAGGAGAGGAGAGAGGGCACCCATGCCGGATCAGTCCGCGCGGCGGACGTAGGAACCGTCCTCGGTGGCCACGATGATCTTCTCGCCGATACCGACGAAGGGCGGCACGGAAGACCGCACACCGTTGGACAGGATGGCGGGCTTGTAGGAGTTGGCGGCCGTCTGGCCCTTCACGACCGGCTCGGTTTCGGCCACTTCCAGCGTCACGTGCTGGGGCAGGGAAATGCCGATCGGACGATCTTCGTGGAATTCCACAACGACGGTCATGCCTTCCTGCAGGTAGGCCGCGCGGTCCTCGCCGACGAAATCCTTCTGCAGCTCGATCTGCTCATAGCTCTCGGAGTCCATGAAGGTCAGCATGTCGCCGGTATCGAACAGGAAGGTGTGATCCTTCTGCTCCAGACGCACGCGCTCGACCTTGTCGGCGGCGCGGAAGCGTTCGTTCAGCTTGCGGCCATCGAGCAGGTTCTTCAGCTCGACCTGGGCGAAAGCGCCGCCCTTGCCCGGTTTCACGTGGTCGGTCTTCACCGCAACCCACAGCGTGTCCTGGTGCATCAGGACGTTGCCGGGCCGGATTTCATTGCCGTTGATCTTCATGCCGTCACCTTGGGGCAATAAGCGGAACAGCGGCCGGATGGCCGCGAGGTGGCGCTCTCCTATCAGCGAGGACAGGGAACGGCAAGCGCGGTGCCGCAATCGGCTCAGTCGCCCGCGCCAGCCTCGCGGACACGCGCCTGGACTTCCAGCGGCAGCGCACGTTCGAGTGCAGCCTGCAAACGGTCACGGTCGCGATTGTGGACCGGTGCGCCCAGCGCATCGGCGCCGGCCGCGACGACCCAGCGATAGGCCGCCTCGAGATCCTGCTCGACACCATCGCCCTGGGCCAGCACGAAGGCGTAGAGGAACTGGCTTTCCGCATCGCCGCCGCGCGCGCCCTGGCCGAACCAGTGCGCCGCGAGCTCGGCATCGGCCTCGCCGCCGCGGCCCTGATAGAGCATGAGGCCGTACTGGCCCTGGGCCGGCGGATAATTGCTTTCCGCGGCAATGCGCAACCAGCGCCTGGCTTCGGCATCGTCCTGCTCGCCGCCCTCGCCATCGGCCCACATCATGCCGGCCTGGAAAGCGCCTTCGGCGAGATTGGCGTCGGCTGCCCGCTCGTACCAGATACGCGCGCCTTCGGCGTCACGCTCGCCGCCCTCGCCGGCATCGAGCATCTGGGCGAGCTGGTACATGCCCTCGGCCGATCCCTGCTGCGCCGCCCGTTCCGCCCAGCGCCGGGCCGACTGGCCGTCCTGCGGGACCGACGAGGCTTTCAGCGCCAGCGCATAGGCAACCATGGCGTCGATATGACCGGCCCGGGCAGCACGCTCGAACCAGCGGCGCGGTTCGCCCAGGTCGAGACTGTCATCGCCCAGCCGGGCCAGCAGGCCGAGCTGGTAGAGCGCAACGGGGTGATCCTGCTCGGCCGCCCGGCGGAACCAGCCCACGGCCGCTGTGATGTCGGCCTCACCGCCGCGTCCGTCGCGGGCCATCAGGCCTGCCAGCGCTGCAGCGTCGGTAATACCGAAAACGGCGGCCGTCTCGGCATAGCGGCGGGCGAGGTACCAGTCCTCGCCGACAAAGGCCATCTGGGCGCGATACCAGGCTTCCTGGGCGGGGGTCATGCCGGTGGGGACCTCGGCGGTCTCGGCATCGAAATCGCCGGCCTGCGCTTCGCGCTGCACGTCTTCGGGCAGCAGGATCAGCTCGTCGGGAAATGCCGCAGCCGGGTCCTCCTGCGCGTGAGCGGCGGAGAGGACGGCAAGGCAGGCGGCGGTCAGGACGGATCGGATCATGGCGTCTCTTTCAGCGCGACGCAGGGGTGCCGGTCAAGTGACATAGCGGTCACATGGCGCACTCACAGGTGCCCGCTCAGCGGCACACTTCGTTGAACGCCTGCACTGCAGCGGCGGGTCCGTCGGGATGGTTCCAGACACCGCCGGAAACGGCGAGGAAGTCGGCCCCCGCCTCGACCAGCGGCGCGGCATTGCCGACTGTGATCCCGCCGATCGCGACACATGGCAGTTCGAACAATTCGGTCCACCAGGTCAGGAGGCCCGGCTCGGCCTGCGTCGGGGCATCCTTGGTCGAGGTCGGGTAGAAGGCGCCGAAGGCGACATAGTCCGCCCCCGCCTCGCCGGCGACCATCGCCAGATGCCGGCTGTCATGACAGGTCACGCCGACCGTGCGGTCCTTGCCCATGATCGCGCGGGCAGCCTTCACGGTCCCGTCCTGCTGGCCGATATGGACACCGTCGCAGCCCAGTTCGGCGGCCAGTTCCGGATCGTCATTGAGGATTACGGCAACGTCGCGGGCATGGGCGGCCTCGATCAGGGCCGGCGCCAGGGCGCGGACCTCGTCGCGGGAATGATCCTTCAGGCGGATCTGCAGTGCCGCCACCTCGCCGCCATCCAGCGCTTCGGCCAGGCGGGCAGCGAATGTCTCGTCGATACGGGACGGGGTGATCAGGTAGAGCGCGGTCGTCATGCCGGCTCTTCTGGCAGCTCGCCCTGCAGCCGACAACCGTTTTCAGCGCCCGCCATTGCGCGCGGGCCAAATCGTCGCCGCGCCTACGTTCAGCTTCCCTTCATCTGCATTATGTGAGAAGCACGCGTACGGGATGGTCGTGGACCGCCCGATTGTTTTCTCGCAGGGGGATTTCATGTCCATCAAAACCATTTTCGCTGCCACGATTGCCGCTGCCGCGGTCGCCGGCGTTGCCGCCGCCCAGGACTGGTCGCAAAGCCCGACTTTCGGCCAGACCACGCTGACGGCCGGCTTCGCGCCGGACCCGTACACGGTCTCCATCACCGCGGGCGGCAATATCGACGCCAGCTCCTCGCTCGGCGGCTCTTGCCGCGGCATGATCGCCAACGCACCGGACTACCGCCTGCACTACAATGCCGGCAGCCTGCCGCTGTATATCGGTGCCCGTTCGAACGCCGACACGACCATCGTCGTCAACGCGCCGGACGGCTCCTGGTACTGCAATGACGACAGCAACGGCCTGAACCCGATGGTGTCCTGGTCGAACCCGCCGTCCGGCCAGTACGACATCTGGATCGGCACCTATGGTTCCGGCAGCGGCATGGCCTCGGCCACGCTGACCATCTCCGAGCTGGGCAACTAGTCCACCGGCGATATCCGAAACGAGAACGGGGCCCCGCGGGGCCCCGTTTTTTTGTCTGAAGAGGGACGTGTACCTCAGGTACGCGTCCCTGGAAGAACCTCTTTCTTCCGCCTCGGCAGGCCCTGTTTCGGGCAAGAGCGGGCGGGTGCCGCCGGCGAACGGCTTGCCAAGAACATAGACCCGCCGTGACCCTCAATGCACGCCGCCAGCCAGGTCCTTGCGGGGCACGTACCGCAGGTACATGTCCCTCGAGCTTACGCCGTTTCCTTCTCCATCGCCGCGTCCCATTCGCCGAGCGAGGCGAGGCCGTTCATGCGGGCGCGGTGGTTGAAGGCGGCCTGGCCTGCAGCGACATTCTCGGCCTTGCCGGCCCAGGCCTTCAGCGGTGCGGCCTGCAGGGCGCGGCCATAGGAGAAGGTGAGCGGCCAGGGCAGGTCATAGCTGGCATTCATGGCGTTGAGATGGGCCGTAGCCTCCTCGTCGCTTTGCCCGCCCGAGAGGAAAGCAATGCCCGGCACGGCGGCCGGCACGCAATTGGCCAGGCACTGGACGGTCATGTCGGCGACTTCCTCGATGCCCGCACGGTCGTCGGCAGTGGTGCCGGAGATCACCATGTTCGGCTTCAGGATCGTGCCTTCCAGCACGACGCCCTGGTCGAACAGTTCGCGATAGAGGGTTTTCAGCGCGAATTCGGTGACTTCATAGCAGCGCTCGATCGAGTGGTTGCCATCCATGATGACTTCCGGCTCGACGATCGGAACGATATTGGCTTCCTGGCACAGCGCCGCATAACGGGCCAGGGCGTGCATGTTCACATTGATGCAGTACTGGCTGGGCACGCTGTCATCGCCGTTCTGGCCGATATTGATCACGGCGCGCCATTTCGCGAAGCGGGCGCCGAGCTCGTAATAGTCGGCCAGGCGGTCGCGCAGGCCGTCCAGGCCCTCGGTCACGGTTTCGCCCTCGGCGCCGGCCAGCGCCTTGGCGCCGGTATCGACCTTGATGCCCGGGATCGCGCCGGCATTGCGGATCAGCTGGACCAGCGTGGTGCCGTCCTTGGCGCTCTGACGGATGGTCTCGTCGTACAGGATGACGCCGGAGACATGCTCCTTCATCGCCATTTCGGTGCGGAACAGCATTTCGCGCCAGTCGCGGCGATTGTCAGGCGTGTTGTCCAGGCCGATCGAGACAAAGCGCTTGCCGATCGTGCCCGTCGACTCGTCCGCCGCGAGAATGCCCTTGCCCGGCGCCACCATGGCACAGGCTGTTTCGTTGAGTTGATCGAGATCCATCGCGTCTACCCCAGCTTCAAATACCGATTGGCGGACCGCCGCGGTCCGCCCGTTTACCCTCGGGCCCTTTTAGTACGCCGGGCCCGGCTTGCCCACCATCGACCGGCTCAGGCCGCGACGCCAGTCTCATCCTTGAGGACACCCACGCCCGGCAGGGCCTTGCCTTCCATCCACTCCAGGAAGGCGCCGCCTGCCGTGGAGATGAAGGAGAAATCATTCGACACACCGGCCTGGTTCAGCGCCGCCACCGTGTCCCCGCCACCGGCAACCGCCACGAGGCCGCGTTCCTTGACGGCCGTTGCTGCCTGCTGCGCAGCCGCCACGGTCGCGGTCTCGAAGGGCGGCGTCTCGAACGCGCCCAGCGGACCGTTCCAGATCAGCGTCTTTGCCTCTTCCATCGCCATGGCGAGCGCCACGACAGTGGCCGGACCGCAATCGAGGATCATCTCGTCATCGGCGACATCATTGACCGCGGCCAGACGGGTTTCCGGGTTCGGCTTGAATTCCTTCGCCACCACCACGTCGGAGGGCAGCATGATGCGGCAGCCGGATTCCTCCGCCGTTGCGAGAATGGCGCGGGCCGTATCGACCAGATCCTTCTCGCACAGGCTGGCGCCGACACGGATACCCTGGGCGTGCAGCAGCGTGTTGGCCATGCCGCCGCCGACAAACAGGATGTCGACCTTCTTCACCAGGTTCTTCAGGAGATCCAGCTTGGTCGAGACCTTGGCCCCGCCCACCAGGGCGATGACCGGGCGTTCCGGCGCTTCCAGCGCGGCGACCAGATGGTCGATCTCGCGCTGCATGGCGAGACCCGCATAGGCCGGCAGCAGGCGCGCGACACCTTCGGTCGAGGCGTGCGCACGGTGGGCGGCGGAAAAGGCGTCGTTGACATAGATGTCGCCGAGATCGGCGAGATCCTTGGCAAACGCCGGATCATTGGCTTCCTCGCCGGCATGGAAGCGCGTGTTCTCCAAGAGGAGGACATCGCCCGGCTGCATGTCGGCCACGGCCGACAGGGCCTCGTCGCCGGTGGTCTCGGTGCAGAAATCCACCGCCACGCCCAGAAGATCGGCCAGCGGCTGGGCCACCGGCTCCAGCGACATCTCGGCCACGCGCTGCCCCTTGGGACGGCCGAAATGCGCCAGCAGGATCACTTTCGCGCCGGCACCGGTGAGATGCTCGATGGTCGGGATGGCCGAGACCAGACGCGTGGCGTCGGTCACCTGCCCGTCCTTCATCGGCACGTTGAAGTCGACACGCACGAGGACGCGCTTGCCGGCGACCTCCGCGTCCTGGATCCGGCGGATCTGCGTCATGATCAAAGGCCCCGAGCGCGATCTAGAGGTATTTGCCCATGGCGACAGCAGTGTCGATCATGCGGCAGGCGAAACCCCACTCATTGTCGTACCAGGTCATGACGCGCGCGAGGCGTTCGTCGACCACATTGATCTTGTCGATCGCGACGATGGAGGAGCGGCTGTCGTGATTATAGTCGATGGAGACGAGCGGGATGCTGTCATAGCCCAGCACGCCCTTCATCGGGCCATCGGCTGCGGCCTTGACGGCCTCGGCCAGCTCTTCCGCGGTCGTGGCGCGGCCCGGCGTGAAGACCAGGTCGATCAGCGACACATTCGGGGTCGGCACGCGGACCGAGGCGCCGTCGAGCTTGCCGGCGAGTTCCGGCAGCACCAGACCGACGGCCTTGGCGGCACCGGTCGTGGTCGGGATCATCGACATGGCCGCCGCACGGGCGCGGTGCAGGTCCTTGTGATTGCGGTCCAGCGTCGGCTGGTCGCCGGTATAGGCGTGGATCGTCGTCATGTGGCCGCGCTCGATGCCGACGGCATCGTTGAGCACCTTGGCGACCGGTGCGAGACCGTTCGTGGTGCAGGACGCGTTGGAGACGACGAGATCGTCGGCCGACAGCTGGTCGTGGTTCACGCCGTAGACGATCGTCTTGTCGGCATTCTTGGCCGGCGCCGAGCACAGCACTTTCTTGGCGCCGGAGCTCTCGATGTGCGCCATCGAGGCTTCCTTGGAATTGAACTTGCCGGTGCATTCCAGGACGATATCGATGCCCAGATCCTTCCAGGGCAGTTGCCCCGGATCGCGGTTCGAGACTTTCTGGATCTTGCCGAAACCGGCATCGATCCAGTCGTCGCCGACCTTGATCTCGCCGGGATAGCGGCCATGCACGCTGTCATACTTCAGGAGGTGCGCATTGGTTTCCGGCGTCGAGCTGTCATTGATCGCCACAACCTCGATCTCGCCCCAGCGCTTCTCTTCCAGGACGGCACGCAGTGCCAGGCGGCCGATACGGCCAAAGCCGGTAATCGCAACGCGAAGAGCCATGCTCACAATTCTCCATGCAGCACGCCGGAAGGGAGATTCCCGGCCAGATTTTGGCGCGGATTTAGCGGCCTTTCGGTCCTGCGTCCACCGATGCGGTGCGGCAAATGGGTCCGGAAGGGATATTTTTCATTCCGCCCGCGGAGCAATCACAATTGCCGGATGCAGCGTGAGCAACAAAAGCCCCTTCGGCAAACCCCCGGAAAGCCGGAATAATTTTTCGTGGTAACGTTACCGTTTGCAGGGTTGGGTCCCGGCCGGGCGCTCGCATCGCCGGTCCGCGGTGCGCAGCAGCTCCCGCAGGCGAGGACTTGAAATGCTGCCGCCCCCCTGCGAGAACCCTTTTCAACAGTTGATCAACACGTCAAGGGCAGGCGCGCAACACATGAAAGTAATCGTTCTGGGCGGAGACGGCTTCTGCGGATGGCCGACGGCGCTTCACCTCTCCAATCTCGGTCACGATGTCGTCATCGTCGACAATCTGTCCCGGCGCATGATCGACGTCGAGCTGGAGGTCGACAGCCTGACGCCGATCCGTCCGATGTCGGAACGTCTGGCGGCCTGGAAGGAAGTCTCCGGCCGCGACATCAAGTTCGTGAACATGAATGTCGGCAAGGACTACCAGGAGCTGGTGGACCTGATCGAGGCGGAAGCGCCGGATACGATCATCCATTTCGCCGAACAGCGCGCCGCGCCGTATTCCATGAAGTCGGCGCGCCACAAGCGCTACACCGTCGACAATAATCTCAACGCCACCAATGACGTGCTGGCTGCGATCGTCGATAGCGGCCGCGACATCCACCTCGTCCACCTCGGCACGATGGGCGTCTATGGCTATGGCACGGCCGGGATGAAGATCCCCGAAGGCTATCTCAAGGTGAAGGTGGAAACGGAGCACGGCCTGCAGGACCAGGAAATCCTGTATCCGGCCAATCCGGGTTCGATCTATCACATGACGAAGACCCAGGATCAGCTCTTCTTCCATTTCTACAACAAGAACGACAAGGTGAAGATCACCGATCTTCACCAGGGCATCGTCTGGGGCACCCAGACCGAAGAGACCAAGCGCGACGAACGCCTGATCAACCGGTTCGATTATGACGGCGATTACGGCACCGTGCTGAACCGCTTCCTGATGCAGGCCGCCGTGGGCTATCCGATGACCGTGCACGGCACGGGCGGCCAGACCCGCGCCTTCATCCACATCCAGGACACGGTGCGCTGTGTGCAGCTGGCGGTCGAAAACCCGCCGCAGCACGGCGAAAAAGTGCGCATCATGAACCAGATGACCGAGACGCACCGCGTGCGCGATCTGGCGAAGATGATCGCCGATCTCGCCGGCGCCGAGATGCAGCTGGTGCCGAACCCGCGCAATGAGGCCGACGAGAACGAGCTGCACGTCGAGAACGACACCTTCCTGCAGATGGGCCTGAAGCCCACCACGCTGGCCGACGGCCTGATGGAAGAAGTCACCGACATCGCCCGCAAATATGCCGAGCGCTGCGACAAGACGAAAATCCCCTGCATCTCCTACTGGGGCAAGGGCCGCGAGGAAGCCGCCGAAAGCGTCAAGACGGCCGCGGAGACGGCGGCGGAGTAGCGCTTCCGCTTACCGGAATGCAAAAGGGCGCCCGATGCGGCGCCCTTTTTTCGTGTGCCGGCCATCACACTCTCAACCCTCCCCATCCCCTAACGTCATTCCGGCGAAAGCCGGAACCCAGTCGACCTTTTTTGTCGTGTCGGTCGTCACACTCTTAACTCCCCCCGTCCTCTATCGTCATTCCGGCGAACGCCGGAACCCAGTCGAACGGTCGTTCTGGGTCCTGACTGAAGCCCGCGCCCGCGAAAGCGGGTGTCAGGATGACGGTATGCGAGTGGGAAACTGCTTGAAAGCAGGCCTTGACCAGAAGTTGGACAGACCAAATTTGAGCGTCATTCCGGCGAAAGCCGGAACCCAGTCGAGCAGCCGGTCTAGGTCCTGACTTTCGTCAGGATGACGGTGTCGGGAGGTATGAAACCGTTTGAGACAAGTGATCGCTCACTTGTCAAACCGAACTTCACCGTCATTCCGGCGAAAGCCGGAACCCAGTCGGTCGGAAGGTCTGGGTCCTGACTTTCGTCAGGATGACGGTCTGTGAGTTTGAAGCCGTTTGAGGCCAGAAATCAACCAGCCCCTTACCCCTCCAGCACCCGCACCAGCTTCTCCATGAACACGCAGCACTGATCGAGCTGGTCAATCGCCACAAACTCATCCGGCTGGTGGGCCTGGGAGATCGAGCCGGGGCCGCAGACGACGACGGAGAGGCCCGCGGCCTGGAACTGGCCGGCCTCGGTGCCGTAGGAGACGACGCGGGTGGAATTGTCGCCGGTGAGCTGGCGGGCCAGGCGTTCCGCGGCGCCGTCGACTTCCGGGGCGAAGGCCGGCACGTCCGAGCGCACCTTGATCTCGATCCTCGCCTCCGGCGCGCCCTCGCGCATCTTCGCCTCGATCGCGGCGGCGCGCTCGCGCAGGCCTTTCTCGATGGCCTTCACATCATCCCAGGGCGCCGGGCGCATCAGCGAGGCGAATTCGGCTTCCAGCGCCAGGATGTTCAGCGCGGTCCCGCCCTGCATCTGGCCGATGGTCAGCGTGCCATAGGGCGGGTTGAACGGGCTATCGGCCGGCGCCGCAGCCTCCATCTTCTCAGCCGCGTCGACCAGATACTGCATCAACGGCACGGCGTGGGTGACAGCGCAGGCGCCATCCTTGACCAGCGAGGAATGCGCTTCGCGGCCGCGCAGTTTCACGGTCAGCGAGAACAGGCCCTTGTGCGCCGTGACGACCTTCATGTCGGTCGGCTCGCCGACCACCACGATGGCGGGTTTTACCGGGCCCTCCATGATCCGGTCGATCAGGGCCGGCGCACCCAGACAGCCCACCTCCTCGTCATAGGAGAGCGCGATATGCACCGGCTTTTTCAGCTCCGCCGCGGCAAAGGCCGGGGCCAGGGCGAGGATGCAGGCCGAGAACCCCTTCATGTCGCAGGTGCCGCGGCCATAGAGCAGCCCGTCCTTCTCGGTCAGCGACCAGGGATCGGTCGACCAGGGCTGGCCGTCCACCGGCACGACATCGGTATGGCCGGACAGGATCACGCCGCCATCCACCGCCGGACCGAAGCGCGCATGCAGATTGGCCTTCGTGCCGTCGGCATTGGGAATGCGCTCGCACACCGCCCCCAGCGCGGCCAGCTTGGCCTCGACATGGTCGATCAGCGGCAGGTTGGAATTGCGCGAAGTGGTGTCGAAGGCGACCAGATCGCGCAATTCGGCGATGGCAGTGTCGAGACGGGAGGAGGCAGCGGCCATGAGAGCAATCCGATTTATATTGTCGCCAACGTGTTAGCCGGGTTTTTACGGCAAAGACAAATGCGAGTCCGCCCCGGACGCGATCTTGGGCACAGTCGCCCGGTTCGACTGGGACATGTGGGCGATGATCGCGAAGCTGGCAAACCGGATGATGATGTTCGCGCGGGCAACGCGCGGCAATGTCGCGATGATCTTCGCGCTGGTGCTGACGCCCCTGACCGTGCTGTCGGGCGGTGCCGTCGATCTCAACCAGGCGCTCAATGCACGCACCCGCCTGTCCCAGGCGCTGGATGCGGCCGCGCTGGCCGTCGGCGTGCAGACCTCGATCAGCGAGACCGACGCCGCCGCGCTCGCCCACGACTTCCTGCAGGCGAACTATCAAAACCGCGAGATCGGCAGCGTGCAGAACCTCGTGGTGACGCTGGACACGGTGAATGACCGGGTGCGGGTCAGCGCGGAGTCGAAGGTCGAGACCATCGTACTCGGCCTGATCGGCATCCCCTATCTCACGGTCGGCTGGGAGACCGAGGTCCAGCGGGCGCGCAGCGAGCTGGAACTGGTCATGGTGCTCGACAATACCGGCTCCATGGGCGGCTCGAAGATTTCCAGCCTGCGCTCGGCCGGCCTGCTGCTGACCGATATCCTGTTCGACGGCGCCGATGCCGGCATGCTGCGGATCGGCCTGGTGCCCTTCTCCTCGACGGTGAATGTCGGCACCCGGTTCGAGCGCGCCTGGTGGATGGATCCGGACGGGCTGTCGCCGGTGCATTCGGAGAATTTCAGCCCGGCCGCCAATCGCTGGGACATCTATGACACGATCCGCAATCGCGACTGGACGGGCTGTGTGGAAGCGCGGCCGATCCCGCACGATATCGAGGACACCCCGCCCTCGGCCGGCGATCCGGAAACCCTGTTCGTGCCCTATTTCGCACCGGATGAATCCGACCGCGGCTCCTATTCCAACGATTATCTCGACGACGATATGGGCGGGTATGACGAGCGGGCGCGCATGCGCAACACGTCGAAATACACCAATGCCTGGATCTCCGGCGCCGGTCCGGGCTGGGGCTGCACTGCCCGCCCGATCACGCCGCTCACGAGCCATCGCGGCACGATCGACGATGCGATCGGCGACATGATCGCCAATGGTACGACCAACATCCCCAACGGGATCGGCTGGGGTGTGCGCGTGCTCTCGCCCGGCGAGCCCTTCACCGGTGGCTCGGCCTTCGACGAAGAGGACACGATCAAGGCCATGGTCGTGCTGACCGATGGCGAGAACGTCATCAATGGCCGGTACAACCAGAATTATTCCGACTATTCCGGCTATGGCTATGCGCGCGACGGCCGGGTCGGGGTCGTGTCGTCGAGCTCGGGCACGCTGTCCAACGCGCTCGACGCGCGCACGCTGGCCGCCTGCGAATACGCCAAGTCGCTGGGCATCCGGGTCTACACGATCACCTTCCAGGTCAACTCGACCTCGACCCGGAACATGATGCGCGACTGTGCCAGCACCCCCTATCTCTACTTTGACTCGCCCTCGGAAGCGGCCTTGCGCAGCGCCTTCGAGATGATTGCCGGCGACCTGACCAATCTGCGCCTCTCCCGGTAGGCGCTTAACCCTCCGGAAACCCTGCGGGATAACGTGCCCTTAATTCAGAACCGCTAGCATTTTAGCGAGTTCGAACGGGATTCCGTCATGCTGCTTGCCAGGCTGTTGAAAAATCTGGGCGCATTCCTCGCCGACCGGCGCGGCAATGTGGCCATGATCTTCGCGCTGTCGCTGATGCCGATCACGCTGCTGGCGGGCGGTGCCGTCGACCTGAACCAGGCCATGACTGCTCGGACCCGCCTGTCGCAGGCGCTCGACGCCGCCGCGCTCGCCGTGGGCGTGAATACCAGCCTGTCCAACGCCGATGCCCTGCGCATCGCGAACGATTTCATCGCCGCCAACTATCCCAACAATCGCGTCGGCACGGTGACCAGCGTCACGGTGGTGATCGACGACGACACAGACACGGTGACCGTGACCGGCGAGGCCACGGTGAACACGATCATGCTCGGCCTGGCCGGGATCGACCATCTCACGGTCGGCTGGGAGAGCGAGGTCCAGCGGGCCCGTCAGCGGCTGGAACTGGTCATGGTGCTCGACAATACCGGCTCGATGGGCGGCTCGAAGATCCGCTCGCTGCGCGACAGTGCCGAGCTGCTTACCGAAATCCTGTTCGAGGCCGCCGACGAACCCTCCGACGTGAAGATCGGCCTCGTGCCCTTCGCGGCGACGGTGAATGTCGGCACCCAGTATGAGCGCGCCTGGTGGCTCGATCCGGACGCCCTGTCCCCGCAGCACGCCGAATGGGCCGGCCCCAATGGCGAGATCGAGACCGAGACCTGTTCGGGCTGGGGTTGGCGGCGGCGCTGCGAGACCGAGACGATCGAGGTCAATCACTGGGACCTCTTCGACGAGCTGCGCAATGCCGACTGGGCCGGATGTGTCGAGGCGCGGGCGCTGCCGTACGACATCGACGACACAGCGCCGAGCAATGGCAATCCGGCTACACTTTTCGTCCCCTATTTCGCACCGGACGAGCCGGACAGTGGCTGGTATTCGAACAGCTATCTGAATGATGGCGTCGGCGGCAGTGCCGAAGACCGGATGACGAATATCGACAAGTATGACAACGCGTCGGTCTGGTCGAGCTATCCCAACCGGTCCTGCACGACGACGCCGATCACGCCGCTGACCTCGAACCAGCGCACGGTCGAGAACGCCATCGGCGACATGGAAGCCAGCGGCAACACCAATATTCCCAACGGTATCGGCTGGGGCATCCGCGTCATCTCGCCGGGCGAACCCTTCACCGAGGGCACGGGCTACGACAATGACGAGGTCATCAAGGCCATGGTGATCCTGACCGATGGCGACAATGTCATGTCGGGCCGCAACACAAATCTGATGTCGGACTACGAGGCGTATGGCTATGCCCGCGACGGCCGTCTGGGCATCCGCACATCCAGCGGCGGCGTGCTGTCGAACGAGCTCGACGAGCGAACCGAAGCCGCCTGCGATTATGCCAAGGCCCAGGGCATCCGCGTCTACACGATCACCTTCCAGGTCAATTCAAGCTCGACCCGCAACATGATGCGCGACTGCGCCTCGCATCCCAGCCTGTATTTCGACTCGCCGTCGAACCAGGCCCTGCGTGACACGTTCGAGATGATCGCCGGCGACCTGACGAATCTGCGCCTGTCGCGCTAAAGCGCGATCAGGTGACGTGGGAACCGGTTCACCGGTTCGACCACGCGATCGCACGGGGGGTCAGGAGCAGAACCGGTTCCACAGGAAACGATCCTGCTCCAGTCGGTCTAGCCGGCGTCGTCGGCGGGACCGGCCTCGCTGTTTTCCGCTTCAGGTAGACCCACCAGCTCGAGCTGGAAGACCAGCGCCTGGTTGGGGCCGATCGGGCCGCCCGGCGTACCGCGCACGCCATAGCCCAGATCCGGCGGGATATAGAGTTCCCAGGTCTCGCCGACCCGCATCAGCGGCAGCGCCTCGACCCAGCCGCGGATCAGGCGGTCGGACGGGAAGGTCGCCGGCTGGCCACGCGAATAGGAGGAGTCGAACTCCTCGCCATGCGGGAACAGGCCGCGATAATGGACCGTCACCAGATCGCCGCGTTCGGGCGAGAGGGCATCCTCACCGGCCGACTGACGGATGCGGAAGACAAGGCCATTGTCGAGCTCGAACACGCAGCGTTCCTCGCGGACACTGTCGAGATAGGCCGTCGCTGCGTCGATATTCTCCTGTGCGCTCGGACGGCTTTCCGGCGCGTCTATCGTCAGGATGGCGGTATCGTCCGGCGTGTTGCAGCTGCGGGCCCGGGCGATGGCTTCCTCGTCCGTCGCCGGCGGCGGCGTCGAACAGGCAGCGACCAGTCCCAGAACACAGACACTCGTCAACCAGCTGAATTTTTTCATCTCTCAAACCCTCCGAGCACTCACTCGCCGTCACGCGGCAGGATAGTAACGCGCCAGCTGTCCTGCGGTTGCAGATAGGTCTCGGCGAGCGCCACGAGATCCTCACGCGTGATGCTCTCATAGTCGGCGGTCAGGGCACGGATCCGCTCCAGCCGGTCGGGATGCGACCAAGACTGTGCCAGCCAGCTCATCCAGGCGCCATTGTTCTCGAACGCATTCTCGATCTGCTCAAGCAGCGGCCGGCGGGCCCGCAACACTTCGTCCTCGGTGATCTCGCCCGCGGCAAGATCGGCCGCCAGCTCCTCGATCGCGGCATAGGTCGCATCGACATTCTCGACGCGGACATCGGCACCGACATAGAGATAGCCGTAATCGGGATAGACGTCGGACGTGTTGGTGTTGTTGAAGGCCGAATAGGTGAAGCCCTCCTGCTCGCGCAGACGCTCGGTCAGCTTGAGATCGAACACGGCCCGCAGCAGCGACAGGGCCCGCGTGCGGCGCGGATCGCTGTCGTCGAAGGTCGGCCAGTAGACATTCGCCATCGCCTGGTAGTCCGGACCGTTGTGATACAGCACGACAGGCTCTTCTACCGGGTCCGGGAAGCGGATGGTGCGGGCCTCGTCATAGTCCGGCCAGCTCGCCGCCCGTTGCGGCAGCGCACCGAGCGTCGGGGCCAGCGCCGCGACGAGATCCGCCTCGGACACATCGCCGACCACGGTCACCTCGATCGGCGCCTCGTCCAGGGCCGGCTCCAGGAAGGCCTGGACGGCGGCCATGTCGATGGCAGCAACCTGCTCGGGGTCGGGCAGGCCATAGCGCGGATCGCCGCCCCGGATCATCCGCGTGACATCCGCCTGCAGCACGCCGGACGGCGAGGAATAGAGATTACGGCGGATTTCCGGGATGACGGCGCGGAACTGGTCCAGACCTTCCTGGCGCCAGCCCGGATCTGTCAGGAAGGCGGTGAGAAGATCGAACTGCACCCGCAGGTCCGACGGCGTCGTCGTGGCCTGGAAGGAGAAGCTGTCATCGCCCACGCCGAAGCCGTAGCCGATATTGCGGCCGGCCAGGACACGGCCAAGCTCGTCCTCACTGTGCTCGCCCAGACCGGCCGAGGTGAAGACCGAACCGGAAATGATGTCGACACCGTCCAGCGCCCGCGGCTCAAGCTCGCCGCGGCCGAAGTCCAGACGCACCCGGATCGAGCCGTCCTCGAAATCGGTCTGCTTGAAGGTCACGGCGACGCCATTCTCGAACCGGAAGCGCACCAGGCCGAGATCCTCGATCTCCTCGCGCGAGACCACCTCGCCGGCCGGACCGAAATCGCCATAGGCAAACTCGGTTGCGCCGCTGTCTTCGGGAGCCTCGACGGGCTGCTCGCGGCTTTCCGTCCAGACCTGCCGGATTTCATCTTCCGGATTTTCCAGCTCCATCGGCGAAGCCAGATAGAGGAGCGGCTCCACACCCTCCCACTGCTCGCGGAAGGCCGCATTGACAGCCTCGACGGTGACATCGTCCAGCGACGCCTCGAACCGCTCCAGCATGGAGGCCGGCGTGGTGAGCACCTGGTCCTGGCGCCACATCGACCAGGTCTGGTCGGCGAGATTGGCGCTGGTGCGCGTGCCGGCCTGGTCAGCCGCATCGCGCAGGGCGGTGCTCATATTGGCGATCTGCTCGGCGAGCTCGGCCTCGGTGAAACCATGCTCGACGGCACGCCGCAGCTCCTGCTCGACCACCGCAATACCGTCCTGCCACTGGTCCGGACGCATGATGGCCAGCACCGTGGCCCGGTCGGCAATCTCGAAATCGGAACCGTGATTGGCCGAGGCCTGGATCAGCGGCGAGGTACCGGAACTGGTCAGCGTCGCAAAGCGGCGCGACAGGATGGCATCGCCCAGATTGGCCAGATTGTTCTCGAAACGGGCCTGGGTGGTGTCCAGCTCGTCCTCATGAGGGCGTACGGCATCGACCGTGAAGATGGTGTAGATTTCCGGATCGTGGAAATAGCCCACCGACAACGGGCGCTCCTCGGTGACGGATCCGACATCCGGATCGCCGCGCGGGTCCTCGATGGACTGCCAGTCGGCGAACTCATCGCGGATCTTGGCCTCGATCGTGTCCGGATCGACATCGCCGACAACGACCAGCATGCCGCGCTGCGGCACGTAGTAATTCTCGTAATAATCAACAAAGCGCTCGCGCTGAGCAGTCTCGATCACATCGACCGTGCCGATGGCATCGCGGTCGGGCACCAGCGAATCGGGCAGGCGGAAGCGCCACAGCGCCGTGTTCCAGCGGCGGATCGGCGTGTTGCGGAAACGCTCCTCGGACAGGATGACGCCGCGCTCGCGATCGATCGCCTCACTGTCCATCAGGAGTTCACTCGCGGTCTGGCGCATCAGGAAGAGCGCCGTATCCACCGTTTCCTCGTCCACCTCGGGAATGTCGAGCTGATAGCCGACCGTCTCATAGCCGGTGAAGGCATTGGTATCGGGACCGAATTGCAGGCCGTGTCGCTCGAGCAGCGGCACCATCTCGCCCTCGGGCACTTCGGTGGAGCCGTTGAAGGCCATGTGCTCGATGAAGTGGGCCAGACCGCGCTGGTCCTCCGCTTCCGCGAGCGAGCCGACATTGAAGACCAGACGGACGGAAGCAACATTCGGCGGCGTGTCGTTCTGGCGGATGGCATAGCGCAGCCCGTTGTCGAGCTGGCCGTAGCGTACATCCGGATCGGCCGGCAGGTCGGAGACCTCGTGGACCCAGGTATAGTCCTGTTCCTGCGGCGTCTCGGCAGACGGCTGGCAGGCCACAAGAAATGCGGCCATCGCGATCAGCGATACGCGCTTGAATACTCCGGACACTGGACCTTCCGACATGAGGCTCCCCCTGTTTGCAGGGGGCCGAGCCTAGCGATCTGCAGCCGCAAGTCGAGTGAAAGCCCTGTCAGAGTGCAGTCGCGTGATGCAGATCACGCCTCGACGGGATCGTGTTCGGCAACCCAGTGGCCCGGCACGACTTCGACCAGCTCGGGGCGATATTGCTCCGCATCCGGATCGTCGACCAGCTTCGACTTCATGAAGCGCAACTGGGCCCGGGTATCCATCGGCGAAGGCAGTTCGCCATCCAGCTTGATGCGGACCTTGTTCTTCTCGACCTTCGGATCGGGCACCGGCACGGCGGAAATCAGCGCCTGGGTATAGGGGTGGCGCGCATCCTCGTAGATCTGGTCGCGATCGGCCATTTCCACCACGCGGCCCAGATACAGCACCATCACGCGGTGCGAGATCTCGCGGACGACGGACAGGTCGTGCGAGATGAAGATCATCGACAGGTCCATTTCCTGCTGCAGCTTGATCAGCAGTTCGACGATCTGGGCCTGGATCGACACGTCGAGCGCGGACACCGCCTCGTCGCAGATCACCAGTTTGGGCTTCAGGATCATCGCCCGCGCGATACCGACGCGCTGGTTCTGGCCGCCGGACAATTCGTGCGGATAGCGGTTGATCATGTTCGGATCGAGCCCGACGCGCTTCATCATCTCGCGCACGGCTTCGGTCCGGGCCTTCTTCTTCATCGACTTGCGGAAGATGAGCATGGGTTCCTCGATCGAGGCACCGATGGTCATGCGCGGATCGAGCGAGGCGAGCGGGTCCTGGAAGACGATCTGCAGGTCTTCGCGCGCCTTGCGCATATCGTTCTTCTTGAGGCCGAGCAGGTCGCGGCCGATCCAGGACACCGTACCGTCCGCCGACGGGACGAGGCGCAGGACAGCGCGCGCGAGGGTGGACTTGCCGCAACCGGATTCGCCCACCACACCCAGCGTCTCGCCGGGTTTCAGATCGAAGCTGATACCGTCGACGGCACGCAGCGTCTTGTATTGCGGCTGCAGCCCGCCGGAGACGCGGATCGGGAACTGTACCTTGACGTCGGCGACCGACAGCAGCGGTTCCGCATCGGCCCCGGCGGCGACCGGCGCCAACGGTGTGTGACCGGGCCGGTCCGGCTGGTCGAGGCGCGGCATCGCATCGAGCAGCATGCGCGTATAGGCATTCTGCGGCGCGTCGAAAATCTCTTCCGCCGTGCCTTCCTCGACATAGACGCCGTCCTTCATCACCTGGACGCGGTCGGCCATGCGCGCCACCACACCCATATCGTGGGTGATCAGGGCCAGCGCCGCACCGGTATCGCGCTTCAGCTCGTCCATGATGTCCAGAACTTCGGCCTGGACCGTCACATCGAGCGCCGTGGTCGGTTCGTCGCAGATCAGCAGGTCCGGCTCGCACAGCATCGACATCGCGATCATGACGCGCTGGCGCATGCCGCCCGAGAGTTCGTGCGGATATTGTTTCAGGCGGCGCGCGGCCTCAGGGATGCGCACCCGGTCGAGCCATTCCAGCGCGCGCCTTTCGGCGTCGGCGCCATTCATCTTCATGTGAATGCCCAGCACTTCCTGCATCTGGGCGCCGATGCGCATGTGCGGCGTGAGCGAGGTCAGCGGATCCTGGAAGATCATCGTCATGTGACGGCCGCGCACACTGTTGAGCTGGTGCGGCCGCAGGCCGAGGATTTCCTTGTCGCGATACTTGATCGAGCCCGCGGCCTGGCCATTCGAGGCCAGCAATCCCATCGCGGCGAGGAAGGTCTGGCTCTTGCCCGACCCCGACTCGCCGACCACCGCCAGGCACTCGCCGGGATCGATCTTCAGCGACACGCCCTTGACCGCATTCACAGTACCATCCGGCGTATCGAAGGCCACCGTCAGGTCGGAAACCTGCAGTATGGGCGCAGTATCCTTGCGGATGCCTCCTGTGTCGGACAAAGCACAACTCCTCAAACACACGCTCGAAACGGGGGAGCATATCGACGGAAATCGCCTTGACCAGTACCCGCATCATTGTCGAACGCAGCGATCCTGCGGCGGAATTGCTGCTTTCCGGCGCCCGCAACGGAAACCCTTCCCATGATACACGCGATTGATGCAAACTGAGACCGATGCATGGCACGATCGGGCATTTGGGACGAAGATCTGACCGGATGACAGGATGACTGCGAACGCTGCGGAAATGCTGCGCGCGCTCTACAGCGCTGCGCCAGTCGCCGTCATCATGCTCGACGCAAGGGGCCGGGTCGACAGCGCCAACCCCGCCGCCACGCGTCTTTTCGGACAGACCGAAGCCAGCCTGACCGGCCAGCGCGGCGACGTTCTGTTCGCCTCACCCCGTGATTTCGATACGCTGGCGGAAACCGGCTTCGGACTGGGCGCAGAACGCAAGACACGGGAATTCACCGCACGCTACCGTGCCCGCGGCGGCCGCGTCCTGGACGGCGAGACCGTTGCCAGCCTTGTCACCGGCCCCGAAGACGGTCCGGCACTGGGCACGTTGCTGATCATCCGCGACATCTCCGCGGAACGTTCGCTCCAGGCGCGGCTGGAGGCCAGCGACATCCAGCTTCGCGCCGCCCTGGCCTCGGCCAATGAGGGCGCCTTCTCCCTCAATCTTGCGACCGGTCTCGGCTCGTCGCGCGGCTTCATCAATGAATTTCTCGGCATCCAGACCTCCGATGCCACGATCCGGCTGGAGCGCCTGCTGGATGTGATCGCCGCCGACATGCGCGACACGGTCGCCGGCGCGATCGGCCGGCTGTCCCGCGCACCGGGCGAGGCCCTGCATGTCGCCTTCCGCGCCGAACGGGCGGATGGCGAGACCCGCTGGCTGGAAATGCGCGGCCGGGTATCCGAGTTTGCGCGCGACGGATCCCCGTTGCGGCTGTCCGGCGTGATCGCCGACGTCACCGAACGCCAGTCGCTGGAGGAACAGCTGGCCGTGCGCGAGCGCCAGCTGGCAAACGCCATCGATGCCGGCTCCTGCGGAGTCTGGGAGCTGGATACCGAGACGCGGCACGTCACGCTGATCGGCCCCATTCGCGACATGCTCGGCCTCGAGCCCGGCCGGACGCAGATCGATACCGCCGACTGGCTCGACCGGATCCATACCGATCAGCGCGACAGTGTAACCGCCCAGATCGATGCGCTGGCGGCCGGCGAATCCGACCGGATGGATGTAGAATACCAGCTGCGCGATGCCCGCACCGACAGCTGGACCTGGCTGCGCTCGCGCGGCCGGCGCCTCAGCGAGGAGGCCGGCGGGCGCCTTGCAGCCGGCATTCTGACCGACATCAATGAACGCAAGGCCCTGCAATCCCGGCTCGCCGACAATGAACGCATGCTGCGCGAAGCGGTCGATTCGGCAAACGAGGGGGCCTGGAGCCTGGATATCGAGGCCGGAACGCTGAGAGCCTCCGGCCTGCTGGCGAGTCTTCTGGGCCTGAGCGGCAGCGACGAGGCGGTGCCGGCGCGGCGCTGGGCCGACGCCATTGCGGAAGACGATCTGGAGGACGGCCGCAAACGCTACCACCGCCTGTTGCAGGTTCGCCGGCAGTCACCGTCCGGACCGCCGGGCTCAAGGACCTGGGAATTCCGGATGCGCGGCCACGACGGCGAGCTGCTCTGGCTGCGGGCTGGCGGACAGATCGTCGACTGGACGGCCGAGGGCAGTCCGGCCCGCATCGCCGGCACAGCGATCAACATCACCGAGGAGCGACGCCTGCGCGACGAGCTCGACCAGAGCGAGGCACGCCTGCGCGAGGCGCTCGCCGGTGCGCGCGAAGGCGCCTGGCATTTCGACCTCCAGACACGGGTCGGCGAGGTCACCGGGATCATCTCCGAAATGATGGGCCTGCCCCCGCGCGACGCCCGCATCAGCTATGACGACTGGGCCGCCCGGATTCACCCCGATGATGTGGACGATGCCCGGCATTTCGTCGACGCGATGGCGGGCGGCAAAACCACCTCCATCGACACGGTCGTGCGCTACCGGTCCGAGGCGGACGGCTGGATCCACATCCACATCCGCGGTCGCGTCTCCCGGCATGACGAAAGCGGCGCACCGCGCGTCGCCGACGGTTTCATCACCGACATTTCCGAACGCGTGCGCACCGAGCGCCGGCTCAGCCAGCGCGAACAGCAACTCGCCGAAGCGGTGGATGCGGCATCGGTGGGGCTATGGCGTATCGAGTCGGAGAGCCAGACCGTCACGCTGCAGGGCACTGTCGTCGCCGAGCTCATCGCCGATGAAACCGAAACCACGATCGCTCTGGAGGACTGGTTCTCCCGGCTGCACCCGGACGATCTTCCGGCGGTCGACATGGCGCGCCAGGCCTTCCGGGATCCGAAGCACGGTCCGGTCGATGCCGAGCACCGCGTGCGCGACCGCAATGGCGACTGGATCTGGTACCGCTCGACCGGCAGTGTCGTCGAACGCGATGCGGACGGCATACCGCGCGCTATCAGCGGCGTGATCTGGAATATCGATGCGGCGCACCGGGCCGAGGCGGAACTCGCAGAACGCCAGACGCGGTTCGAACGCATCTTCCGCGCCACGCCGGCGATGATGCACACGATCGACGGCAACGGCTATATCGTCGAGGTCAGCGATTACTGGCTCGCCCATCTGGGCTATCGCCGGGAAGACGTGATCGGCCGCAAGTCGATCGACTTCCTGGATGCCGAGTCGCGCAAACGGGCCGTGGAGACCAACCTGCCCGACCTTTTCCGCACAGGGTCCAACACCAACATTCCCTACCGCTTCCTGCGGTCCGACGGCAGCGCGATCGACGTGCTGCTCTCGTCCTTCCTGGAACGCGGCGGCGAGGGCCAGCCGCTGCGCAGCTATGCCACGCTGACCGATGTGACGGCGCTGCGCGAGGCCAATCTGCTTCTGGAACGCTCCAACCGCGAGCTCGACCAGTTTGCCACGGTCGCCTCGCACGACCTGCAGGAACCGCTGCGCAAGATCGCCGCCTTTTCCAGCCTGGTCCGCCGCCGCTATGGCGAGCGCCTCGACGAGGACGGGCGCCGCAATCTGGAATTCCTGGTCGATGCCGCGCACCGGATGCAGCGCCTGATCGACGACCTTCTGACCTATTCCCGCCTCGCCAGCCAGCCGTTCGAATACCAGCCCGTCGACCTGGCCGGCCCCGTGGCGCAGGCCCTGGAAAATCTCGACGCCTCGGTGTCGGAGAACCAGGCCCGTATCGAGGTCGGCGACATGCCGACCGTGCGCGCGGATCCCGCGATCCTGACGCAGATATTCCAGAACCTGATCGGCAACGCCCTGAAATACCGCAGCTTTGCCACGCCGGAAGTCGATATCAGCGCGCGCCGGGACGGTGATCGCTGGATCGTCGCCGTCAGCGATAACGGCATCGGTCTCGACATCAAGTTTGCCGAAAAGATCTTCGCACCCTTCCAGCGCCTGCACTCGCACGAAGCCTATCCGGGCACCGGGATCGGGCTGGCCATGGTGCGCCAGGCCGTGGAACGTCATGGCGGCGAGATCTGGGTGAAGAGCGCACCGGGCAGCGGCGCGACCTTCTATTTTACCCTGCCCGCCGACCGGTCCGTGCCGGCACCGGAGCAGGAAACAGCCAGTCTCGATAACGCCGCCAAATAGCGCGCGCTACTCGAACCGCAGCGCCTCGATCGGATCGAGCCGTGAGGCCCGGTGTGCCGGATAGAAGCCGAAGAAAACCCCGACCAGCGCCGAGGCACCGATGGCAATCGCAACGATCAGCGGGTTGATGGCAATCTCCAGCTCGCCGACCTCGGCATAGACGAGTGTGCCGCCGACACCGACCACGAGTCCGGCCAGGCCGCCGATCAGGCACAGAACGATGCTCTCGATCAGGAACTGGTTGCGCACATCGCGCCGTCGCGCTCCGACCGCCAGGCGCAGGCCGATCTCGCGCGTGCGTTCGGTCACCGAGACCAGCATGATGTTCATGATGCCGATACCGCCGACCAGCAGCACGATCCCCGCCCCCACGGCGAGCAGCAGGCCCAGCTGGCTCTCGGTCTCGTTCTGGGCGCGGATGAACTCGGCCAGATTGCCGACGAAGAAATTGTCTTCCGCACCGGGCTGGATATCCCGCCGGATCCGCAGCAGATCCTGGATATCCTCGATGACGCGCGCATTGTTCTCGCCCGGAGCGATATCGACGAACACCGTCTGCACGCCGTCGCGCTGGGTGACACGCACACCCGCGCCGAAGCGCTGGCGGATCGTGTTGAGCGGCGCGAAGATCACATCATCCTGGTCCTGGCCCCAATTATTGTCCCCGCGTTCCATCACGGTGCCGATCACCTCGAAAGGCTGGCCGCCGATGCGCAGCGACTGGCCGATCGGACTGGCCCCGTCGAACAGTTCGGAAATGATGGTCTGGCCGACAATGGCATAGCGCCGGCCGGCCGCTTCCTCGGCGGCCGAGAAGCTGCGGCCCTGATCGATCTCCCAGCCGCGGGCCGAAAGGTAGTCGGGATTGATGCCGACAATGCGGGTCGTCCAGTTGGCGCCGCCGAACACCACAGCCGACGAGGTCGTCACTTCGCCGGAGGCGCCCGCGACACCGGCAATCTGGGTGCGCAGGGCTTCCACATCGCCATCGGTCAGCGGATCGGCCGTACCGGCCCCGCCGCGCCGGCCGCCGAACATGCTGGAGCCGGGGCGGATGATCAGCAGGTTGGCGCCAAAACTGGCGATCTGCTCCTCGACGGCCTGTTTGGTGCCTTCGCTGATCGAGACCAGCACGATGACCGAGGCGACGCCGATCACGACGCCCAGCATGGCGAGCGCACTGCGCAGGGCGTTCACGCGGAGCGCGATCAGGGCGATGCGCAGGGAGGCAGCGAGGTTCATTGACGGTCCTCCACGATCCGGCCGTCCCGGAACACGATCTGGCGCCGCGCATGATCGGCGACTTCCTGTTCGTGGGTCACAACAATAATGGTGATCCCCTCGCGATTGAGCTGGTCGAAGATCGCCATGATGTCGTCCGAGGTCCGCGAGTCGAGGGCGCCCGTGGGCTCGTCGGCCAGCAGGATTTTCGGGTCGTTGACGAGACCGCGCGCAATCGCCACGCGCTGCTGCTGGCCGCCGGACAGCTGGTTGGGCTGGTGGTCCGAGCGATCGCCCAGCCCCACCTGTTCCAGCCGCGCCATCGCCCGCTTGCGCCGTTCCGGGGCCGGCACGCCGGCATAGACCAGCGGCAGGGCGGCATTTTCCAGCGCCGAGGTACGCGAGAGCAGATTGAACTGCTGGAAAACAAAGCCGATCGTGCGGTTGCGGAAGGCCGCGAGCCGGTCGGCGTCCAGCGCGAGAAGATCCTCGCCCGCAATGTGCAGCGAGCCGGAGTCCGGCCGGTCCAGCGCGCCCAGCATGTTCATGAAGGTCGACTTGCCGGACCCCGAAGCCCCGGTGACCGCAACATATTCGCCGGCCTCGATATCGACACTGACCCCGTCCAGCGCCCGCACGGTCTGGTCACCCATCGTGTAGACGCGGACAAGGTCGCGGCAGGCGATCAGTGCGCTCATTCGCGCACCTCGCGGGCGCGGGTCACGACGGCCTCGCCGGCTTCCAGGCGGCCGCCGACCACTTCGCTTTTCTGGCTGTCGGAAATGCCGACACGGATCGGCCGCTCGACCAGCGTGCCGTCCGCCTCCTCGACCCAGACCGTTGCCGAGCGGGTCTCGCGCATCTGGCGCTGGAAGGCGCGGTAGCGTTCCAGCTGGTCTTCGTTGAGCAGCGGGCGGATCTCGCGATCGATCTCGGCCTGCAGGGCTTCGCGATCGAACTCGCCGCCGGCCTGGGCCTGGCTCATCGCCCGTCCCATGGCGGCGCGGAAAATACCGCGGATCTGGTCCTGCTGGGCGGCATCGAGACCGACCGCCTCGCTGAGCCGCGCCATGGGATCATTGCCGCCGCCCGGCCCGCCGGGGCCGCCCCGGCCGCCGCCTTGCGGGCCACCGCCGCCCTCGGCCAGCGGTTGGGTCCGTCCTTCCAGCGCCGGTGAGGGCCGGAAGCGCAGGGCGGCATTGGACACGGTGAGCACACCAGTCCGCTCGCCCGTGATGATATCCATGTTTGCCGTCATGCCCGGCAGCAGCAGCTCGTCCGGGTTCGCGGCCAGCACGACCACCGTGTAGGTGACGACATTGTTCAGGGTTTCCGGTGCCAGGCGGATCTGGTCGACCACGCCCTCCATCTCGGTGTCCGGGTGCGCATCCACCGTGAAGCGCACCGGCTGGCCGGCGCGGATCTGGCCGATATCGGCCTCGTCGATCTGGGCGTCGATCTGCACCTGGCCCAGATCCTGGGCGATGGTGAACAGCACGGGCGCCGTCATGCTTGCCGCGACGGTCTGGCCGACATCGACGGCACGGTCGACGACGATGCCGTTGATCGGCGCACGGATCGTCGTGCGCTCGAGATCGATCCGGGCACTGGCCAGCGAGGCATCGCGCTGGGCCAGCACGGCCTGGGCATTGGCGATCTGGGCGCGCGCCACCTCGACATCGGCCTGGGCCGCGTCGAGCGCGGTCTGGGCGGTGTCGAGCGAGGTCTGGGCCACCGTGCCGCGCTCGCGCAGCGTTGCCATGCGGTCGAATTCCAGCTGGGCCTCGCGCAGCGTCGCCTGGGCGCGGGCCAGCGAGGCGCGCTGCAATTGCAGGCTCGCCGCCGCTGTCGCACGCGCGGCCTCGGCTTCGGTAACACGGGTCTCATAGGTCTGCGGATCGAGCCGGGCGATGACCTGGCCTTCCTCGACCTCATCGTTGAAATCGACATGCAGTTCGGCGATCTGGCCGGACAATTGCGAGCCGACCTCGACCGTCACCAGCGCGCTGACCGCTCCGGACGCCGCCACGATACGGCGCACATCGGCCGGGGCCGCAGCCTCGGTCTCGATGGTCACCTCACCGCTGCCGCCTTCGCCGCGGCCGAACATCCACCAGCCGCCGCCGGCGATGACGACAAGTGCAATCGCCCCGGCAATCCAACGCCTGTTGTCGAGCATTCCGTATCCCCTTCAAGATCCGGCCCTTGCGGCCCCGCCACCCCTGCGGACGGTGCAACGCAGCACGACGGATAATCCGTCGCGGCAGATGCAGGTCATCGCATGTAGCTCACGGCCGGGGGAAAGGCTATGACGGGAGGTATCGAGTTCAGCGGAAGGCGCCGCGCGTGGAGGAAATCGAGTTCCTGCTGTCCGTCCCGGGCATGCCGCTGGCCTTGCGCCTCGCGCCGCTGGTTGCTGTCGTGGTGTGGATTTTCATCACCGTCAATCTCTGGCGCGGCGGTTTCACCGACCTCACCGAACGCCTCAGCCGGCCGCGCTATGCCGGTCCGGAGCGCGCCCGTGCCGTGATGATGATCCCGCTGCGCGCGCTCATGCTGGCCGGCGTCGCAGCCTTTGCCGCCGTGATGACCGTGCTGGGCCTGCTGTTCAACGCTGCCGTGATCCTCAACATCATCCAGGCCGTGCGGGGGCTCTAAGCGCGGGCGGAGGCCCGGCGCACCGGCGCCCTTCCCCGACCAGCCAGTCTGCGAAGGCCTGCGCGGCAGTGTTTGGCTGCCCCGGAGGCCGAACATAGACATAGGCCAGCCCGGTATCGACCAGCCCCAGCGGCGCGACCAGCTGGCCGTCGGCCAGATCGTCCTGCACCAGGCTCCAGCCGCCGATCGCGACGCCCAGCCCGGCCGAGGCCGCCGCAAGCATGTAGAAGGTGTGGTCGAAGACGGTCCCGGCTTTGCCGTCCGATGGCGGCCTGCCGGTGCGTGCCTCCCACTCCGCCCAGCCGTCCGGATAGGTGCGCGTGTGAAGACGGGTCAGCCCGTCCAGCCCCGCGCCTTCCGCGTGCTCTGCCCACACGGACGGTGCGACGACCGGGCCCTGATAGTCCGGCAGGAAAGCGGTGACCTCCGGTCCGGCAACACGGGCCGCGGTCTGCATGCGGATCGCCGCGTCATAGCTGCCGGTGCGGAAGTCCACCGGCGCATAGGACTCGCTGACTTCCACCGCGATCTGCGGGTGATCGCGATAAAAGCGCGGCAGGCGCGGGATCAGCCAGCGCATGGCGAAAGTGCCCAGACAGGAGACACGCAGGACCGACTGGGCCGCTCGCGGAGGGCGCGGCAAGCCGGCCTGGATATCGTCGAACGCCCGGTCCAGCACGTCAGCGAGCTGGCGGCCGGCCGGGGTCAGGCGGAGATCTGTCCTTGGTCCCTCGACCAGCGATGTTCCGAGCCAGTCCTGCAGCGCGCGGACCTGCCGGCTCACCGCGCCATGGGTGACACACAATTCCTCGGCAGCGCGCAACATGCGGCCGTGCCGGGCAAAGGCCTCGAAGGCGCGCAGCGCACTGAATGGCGGTAATTCCCGGCGTTTGTTCATTGGCTTCCAGACTGTCAGCTATGTGAGTCAGGATCGGACAAACGGCGCCCTGCCTCTGCTCACAGGATCAATATGTGATCTAAACTCACATCAAAAGGAAATAGTATCGCTTGTTTCCACCGCCCGGGTGGCGATGCTCCGGCGCCGTGACGCCAAGGAGACGCCATGCCCCGGATCGCCGCTTCCCCGCTGCTTCAGGCCTGCCTGCTGGGCGTGACCCAGATCGTCGGCTTCGGCTCGACCCTCTACCTGCTGACAGTGCTGGCGGCGCCGATCGGCAATGCGATGGGCTGGCCGCTGGCCTGGGTATCCGGCGGCATGTCGGCCGGGATTGTCACCTCCGCCCTGGTCGCACCGCATGTCGGACGCCTGATCGCCCGCGAGGGCGGCCGCCGGGTGCTGATGACGGGATCGCTGCTGCTGGCCGCCGGTCTGGCAACCATCGGACTGGCCTGGCACTACGCCATCTATCTGATCGGCTGGAGCCTCGTCGGCCTGGGCATGGCGTGCAGCCTCTATGACGCGGTCTTCAGCACGCTGGGCCGTGCGCATGGCCACAAGGCCCGGCACCTGATCTCGACCGTCGCCCTGTGGGGCGGGTTTGCCGGCACCGTGTTCTGGACGCTCAGCGGCGTGCTGGTGGAGGCGGCGGGCTGGCGCGTCACCTGCCTGGTCTATGCAGCAGCCCAGATCGCGATCTGCCTGCCGCTGTTCTTTTTCGCAGCACCCGCAGGCCTGGCCGAGGCCGCACCGGCAGACCCGGACCGCAAGGCGCGTCCCCATCCCGTTGCCCGCACCGTGCACACGCTGGAACCGGCCCGCACCCTGTCGGCGATCCTCTTCATCGCGGAAGTCCTGGTGGCGTCGATCATCGCCGTCCATCTCGTCAACCTGCTGGCGCGCATGGATGTCGGACTGACCGCCGCAGTGGCGCTCGGTGCCTTTATCGGCCCGGCCCAGGTCGCCGGCCGCGCGGTCGAAATGACGCTGGGCCAGCGGCTGCACCCGGCCATGACGGTGATCCTGGCGATCGGCGCGATCATCACCGGGCTGGGCCTGCTCACGATCGACGCGCCCGCTGTCCGGATGCTGGCCGTGATCGTCTATGGCGCGGGGATCGGCGTGCTCTCCATCGCCCGCGGCACGCTGCCGCTCGTCCTGTTCGGCCCTGTGCGCCAACCTGTCGTAACCGGCCAGATCGCGCGGCCGATCATGCTGGTCCAGGCGGTCTCGCCGGTTGCCGGCGCCTTCGCGATCACCCGCCTGCCGCCGGAAGCCGTGCTCTGGCTGCTCGCCGCCATTGCCGGTGTCGCCCTTGCGGCCGGCCTTCTTCTGCGCCGGATCTGCCTGGCGCAACCGGACCCGGCGGCGCTGCCGGACAGTCAAAGCACCTGACAGATCGACAAGCTGCGCCGGCGGGCGTATCTGCGGTTCAACCGCCCGGCCTGAAGGAAACCTGTCATGAGCGAGCTCCCGCCCTGTCCCGAATGCGGCTCGGCCTACACCTATGAGGACGGCGCGCTGCTCGTCTGCCCCGAATGCGCCCATGAATGGACGGCCGGTACGGCAGCATCAAGCGGCCCGGTCTGGCGCGATGCCAACGGCACCGAGCTGGCCGACGGCGACACGGTCACCGTGATCAAGGACCTCAAGATCAAGGGCACATCCCAGGTCGTGAAGGTCGGCACCAAGGTGAAGAATATCCGCCTCGTCGAAGGCGATCACGATATCGACTGCCGCATCGACGGCGTCGGCCAGATGGGCCTGAAAAGCGAGTTCGTGAAGAAGGTCTAGAAGCTCAGCGTCACCTGCCCATAGCCGAGCAGCGTGGTGTCCGTGCCCGGCCCGCCGGGGACATTGTCGGGAAACTCCCCGGCCAGGAAAGCCGACGCGCCGATCTCGAACTCCAGGCCTTCAGGGCCGGGCCGGTAGCGGGCGCGCCCGTCGATCGCGTGTCCGAGAAAGCGGCCGGACTGGCCGGACGGGTCGCGCAGTCCGGCAATGACCCAGCTGTCGGTCGCACTGGCCAGCGCTGCCGCCGACCAGGCGATACGCGCATCCCAGCGCGGCCCGGGCACGACTTCCAGACGCAGGCCCGGCGCGCTGAGATTGGCCGGGGTCAGCGGTCCGTGCAGGCTGGTATTGTTCAGATCCGTGCGCCGCGAACCGAACAGCCGCTCATACTGGTCGAACCGCCCGTCTTCGGGATTCTCGTCGCCGCTTGCCCAGTAGTATTCCGCCGCCAGCCGGGGCTGCCAGGGCAGGTCGAATGTGTATCCGACGGCGACAAACAGCATGGTGGCGCTGACATCCAGGTTTTCCGTGTCGGTGGCCGCCCGGCTGGCGCGGCGGCGGCCCAGACGCCAGGCGCCTTCCACATCGGCATCCCAGCGGCCGGCCTGGGGCGCACGATAGGCCCGCACGCCGGAGGTCACATACTGCCGGTTCGGCGTGGGCGTACCGGCAGTATCGCGCTCCGTCAGCCCGTAGACGAAGACCTCGCCGGTCAGACCGTCGGCGAGTGCCGGCGCCACATCCTTGCGCCGGTAGTGGACGGCCCAGATGCGCCGGTTCCATTCCTCCTCATCGCCGGACATGCGGTTGTCCGCGATCTCGGCCCGGTTACCGGGCCGGCGGGAGACCGGGACCACCGCAACCAGGTGCAGTTCGTCGCCGCGAGCATTGTCCGCACGGTAGTGAAAACCGGTATAGCTCTTGATCACATTGGCATAGCTGATGCGCTCGATCTGCCGTTTCGAGCCGACGCTCACCGTCTGGCGGCCCACCGTCAGTGTTGCCGATCCGTCCGCGCCGAGAAGCGAGGGCAGATCGGCGCGGGCGTAGAGCTGCAGCACGTCCCCCGGGTTGACGTAGCTCGTGCTCAGCGGCGTGCCGCTGTCATCCAGCCAGGCGCGGCTGTCCTGCAGTTCCAGACCGAAAGTGACAGGCTGCATCTCGTATTCGGCGAGCAGAAGATTGCGCATGAACAGCGCCTGGTCGCCGCCGGAACCGCCGGCGCGGAACTGGCCGTCCAGCGTTTCGTAGCGCAGGCGCGTTTCCCCCGATACCGACAGGCGCGACGGCGGCGCGTCCTGGGCCGGTGCGCCGGCGCCGACGATCGTGGCCGACACAAGGGCGGCAGCGAAAGAGGCAGAACGCAGAAGGCGCGATTGGCCATGGCAGCGCGGCGCATGCATGATAGGTCTCCGAAACGATGCCCGCCCCGCCTATACGATACGGTTCAATTGTTCAATGACTATTGAAATGAATGACAACCCGGCCGATGACGAAGCCGCCGCCCGCCTCTCCGCACTCGGCCATCCGACCCGGCTGCGCGTCTTCCGCACGCTGATCGCAGCAGGCCCCGACGGCATGCCGGCCGGCGAACTGGCTGCGCGCGTCGGGGTGGCGAAAAACAATCTGTCCTCGCATCTCAACGTGCTGCGGCAGGGCGGGCTGATCGTCATGCGACCGTCAGGCCGGTCCCGCATCTATGCCGTCGACCTCGACACGATCGCCGCCACGATCGGCTATCTGGTTTCCGACTGCTGCCAGGGCCATCCCGAAGTGTGCGAAGCCCTGTCGCCCGGGATGGAGCGCGCCTGTTGATTCAATAGTACATGAACTATTGAATCATTCGACTGACAGGACCATACTCCTCGGACACACAACCGGGAGGTCATCATGGGCATTGCAACACTGAACGGCATTCTGGCGGCAACGCTCGCCGCCGCGGTCCAGACAGGTATCGAACCGTCGGATGTCAGCATCCGCATCATCGGTTCCGGCACGCTGGACTGCACGTTCCAGACCGCGGATGGTGAGATCAGCCGGCAGGAACGGGCGCGCCGGTCCGGCAGTTTCGAGACTGTCCGCGCGAGCGACGCGCTGTCGGGCCAGTGCACCTACAGCGTTCCGGAGAACCGCGACCTGCACATCCGCATCATGGAAGCAGGACAGTTCGCCTGCCCGTTCGAGCCGGGCATCGCCCCCGAGGAATGCTCGGTAACGATCAATGGCGAGACAAACGGCACGTTCGACCTGACCCCGGCGGGATAATCAGCCGGCCATCTCGTCCGGGAAATTGCGGGTCCAGACATCACCGAAGCGGTCATGGGCCCGCACCGCCCGGCCGATCGCGGCGAGGCGCGGGGTTTCGGCGTTGAACCAGTCGCGACCGGGACGCCAGAACGTCATCGCGCCGAGATAGATATCGACCGCGGTCAGCCGCCCGCCCAGGAACCAGGGTCCGGCCGCGCGGCTGCTGGAGGCCTGCTGTTCGAGAATGCGGTAGAGCCGCTTGCCATAGGCATCGACCGTCTCGCGGAAGCCGGCCTGGCCCTCCGGCGCCGGCACGAAACGCGCCGGCACATCGCCATAGGTGTAGGTCGGGTAGACATTGGCGACCAGGAAGACGAGCGCATTGAGAAAGTCCGCCCGTTCGTGTGCGTCCGGGCCGGGCACGAGCGAGGTGTCGGCGGCCAGGTCTGCCAGGTGCAGCGTGATCGCCGCGCTCTCGGTCATCACCGTGCCATCATCGAGCACCAGGATCGGGATCTGGGCCAGCGGGTTGATGCCTTCCAGCGCGTCGCGCGCGCTGTCATCGGCAAACAGGTCGCCGACCGGCTCGAGCGTGTGCGCCAGCCCGTACCAGGCCAGCTGCGCCTCGGCGATCACCGATCCCCAGCCTGCGCGTGCATAGAGTTTCATCATCCGATCCCGTCTCCCTTCACCGGTCGCGCTGTCTCCGGTCTGGCGGCGAAAGCGGCTAACTGGTAAAAACTAGTTTGGAGGTTATCGATGAGTCAACTTGTAAAATGCATTTTACCGGTTAGCCGGGTCCTGCCGTGACGGATTTCGGGCCGGACCACTTCATCGGCGGGCGCCTGTGCATCGACTTCTGCAACACGGCGGACGGCCGCGAGACACGCTTTGTCGACGCGCTGGCCGAACCGGCGGACGCCGTGCGCTGGATGACGGCATCGGGCGCATGGCACGAGGGCGATGCCGCAGCCCTGGACGCGTCTCTGGCCGATACCGGCGCCTGGGAGCGCTTCCACGCAACCGCCCATGATCTGCGCGAAGCGATCTATGCCGCCCTGACCACCCGCATGCACGACGGACAGCCTGCCCCGCAGGCGCTCGACCGCCTCGCCACGCACTATCGCGCGATGGCCGGGCAGGCCGTCCTCACCACAGGCGCCGGCGGCCAGACGCAGCCGGACTGGTCCGGCGCGGATGCGGCGACCCGTTTTCTTGCGCCCATCGTGATGGATGCGGTGGCGCTGCTGGGCGAGGACAATGCGGCGCGGCTGAAGCAGTGCGATGGCGAGCGCTGCGGCTGGCTCTTCCTCGACACCTCCAAGGCCGGGCGCCGCCGCTGGTGCGACATGGCGACCTGCGGCAATGTCTCGAAAGCCCGCCGCCATGCGGCCCGGAAACAGCCTTCGAGCTAGCGCCAGGCGGCCTCCGATGGCGCCCTCACCCCAACATTACGGGAATTTTACTTAACCGGGTGGTGTCCGGCGTTGCACTTTGCGACCATAAATCCTGCATCACAGGTTAGGGGTACACCATGAAACGACTACTCACGGCTGCGCTCGCTGCGGCCGTCTCGCTTGGCGGTCTGGCGAATGCCCAGACGCCCGAGATCGACATTCCTTACGAAAGCTTCGAACTGGAGAACGGCCTGACGGTCGTTGTCCACGAGGACCGCAAGGCGCCGATCGTTGCCGTCTCCATCTGGTATGGCGTCGGCTCGGCCGACGAACCGGCCGGCCGCACGGGCTTCGCCCACCTGTTCGAACACCTGATGTTCAACGGGTCGGAAAATTACAATGACGATTATTTCGGTCCGTTCGAACAGGTCGGCGCGACCGGCATGAACGGCACGACCTGGTTCGACCGCACCAACTATTTCCAGACCGTGCCGACGCCGGCCCTGGAAATGGCGCTGTGGATGGAATCCGACCGGATGACCCACCTCCTGGGCGCCATCGACCAGGAACGCCTCGACGAGCAGCGCGGCGTTGTGCAGAACGAGAAGCGCCAGGGCGACAACCAGCCTTACGGCATGGTGGAATACTCCCAGCTGCGCGCCCTCTTCCCGGAAGGCCACCCGTACGCCCACTCCACGATCGGCTCGATGGAAGACCTCGATGCCGCCTCGCTGGAAGATGTGCAGGACTGGTTCCGCCAGTATTACGGCGCCTCCAACGCGGTTCTGGTGCTCGCCGGCGACATTGACGCCGAAGAGGCCCGCCCGCTGGTGCAGCGCTATTTCGGCGACGCGCCGGTCGGCCCGCCGGTCACCCGCATGGACCAGTGGATCCCGGAGCGCGAGCGCGACACGACCGAGACGATGTATGATGACGTGCCGCAGGCGCGCATCTACCGCACCTGGGTCGTGCCGGGCCGCATCACCGAGGAACGCGCCCAGCTGGAACTGTTCGCCACCGTCCTGGGCGGCGGCCGCACCTCGCGCCTCTATCGCGACTTCGTCTTCGACCGCCAGGTCGCAACCCGCGCCGTGGCCTATGTCGAGGAACACCAGCTCGCCAGCCAGTTCCACATCGAGGTGACCCTCAACCCGGGCGAGGACCCCGAAGCGGCTTCGGCCCGTATCGACGAGATCGTCGCCGAACTTCTGGCCGAAGGCCCGACCGATGACGAGCTGGCCGCTGCGCGCACGCGCATCAACGCCTCCACCATTCGCGGTCTGGAACAGATCGGCGGGTTCGGCGGCAAGGCCGTCACGCTTGCCGAAGGCCAGCTCTATGCCGGCGATCCGGCGTTCTGGCGCACCCTGCTGGACCGTCTGAACACGGCCAGCGCCGATGCCATCACCGCCACGGCAAACGAGTGGCTGTCCACCGGCTATCACGAGATCACCGTCCTGCCCTTCGGCGAATTCCAGAGCGTCGCCACCGACGCCGACCGTTCGGCCCTGCCGTCGGTCACGGAAACGCCGGAACTGGTCTGGCCCGCTGTCGAGACGGCGGAACTGTCCAACGGCATGGATATCGTCTTCGTGCGCCGCGACGCCGTTCCGGTCGTGGAAATGCAGATGGTGTTCGACGCCGGCTATGCCGCCGACAGTGTCGAAGGCGGCCAGACGGGTCTGGCCAGCTTCACCATGAACATGCTGGACGAAGGTGCCGGCCGCATGGACGCGCTGGAGATTGCCGCCGAGGCCGAACGCCTGGGTGCCAACCTGTCCACCGGTGCCGGTCTCGACCAGTCCACGGTGACGCTTTCGGCCCTGCGCTCCAACCTGCGTGACTCGCTCGATCTGATGGCGACCGTGATCACCGATCCGACCTTCGCCGATGACGATATCGAGCGGATCCGCGAGCAGACGCTGAACGGCATCCGCCAGGAAATGGCCAATCCGATCGCCATCGCCCTGCGCATGCTGCCGCCGGAAATGTATGGCGAAGGCCATGCCTATTCGGTGCCGTTCACGGGTTCGGGCACGATGGAGAATGTGACGGGCTTCACCCGTGACGATCTCGTCGCGCACCACAGCACCTGGATGCGTCCGGACAATGCCACGCTGTTCATCGTCGGCGACACGACGCTGGACGAGATCACGCCGATGCTGGAGCGTGCCTTCCGCCGCTGGGATGCGCCGAGCACCCCGCTGCCGCAGAAGAACATGGCCCGCGCGGAGAATGCGGACAGTGCCCGCGTGATCATCGTGGACCGTCCGAACTCGCCGCAATCGCTCATCCTGGCCGGTCTGATCGGTCCGGAAGGCACGGTGGAGAATCCGGAAGTCTATTCCGCGATGAATGACGCCATCGGCGGCTCCTTCTCGGCGCGCGTCAACATGAACCTGCGCGAAGACAAGGGCTGGTCCTACGGTGCCCAGACCCTGCTCTGGGGCGCCCGCGGACAACGTCCGTGGATCGTCTATGCGCCGGTCCAGACCGACCGCACTGCGGACAGCCTTGCCGAACTGCTGCGGGAGTTCAACGAGTTCACCTCCACCAACCCGGCCACGGCCGAGGAGCTGGAGCGCTCGATCAACAACTCCACCCGCTCCCTGCCCGGTCAGTTCGAGACCGCCGCCGCCGTCCGCGGCAGCCTCGTCTCGAGCCAGAATTACGGCCGCGACTGGGATTATCCGGCCGGCCTGACCGAGCGCTACCGCTCGCTCGACCTCGAAGAGGTCCGGGCCGCCGCTCAGGAAGTGGTTCACCCCGAACAGCTGGTCTGGCTGATCGTGGGCGATGCCGCCCAGATCGAGGAAAGCATCCGCGCCCTCGACATGGGTGAAATCGAGATCCGCCAGCTGGGCCAGTAAGGCCCGGCCCGCCGGCCGCAAGGCCGCAGGCGAAACAGGACCGGGCGCCGGAGACCTCTCCGGCGCCCGTTTCTTTTTGCGCCCATTCTTTTTGCGCCCCAACCGGCCCGGCGCCGTTGCCCGCACCGGGACACACGCCTAGGCTCCGGCACGATGCTTCCTGTCTGAGAAGCGGTGCGGAGTGGCGCGTCGTGATCGAGAGTTTTGCGGACGATATCTGGATTGCCAGCGGCCCGACGGTGACGGGTGCGGGCGGCTTTCACTTTCCCACGCGCATGGCGATCATCCGCCTGGAAGCCGGCGGCCTGTTCGTCTGGTCACCCGTCGCACTGACTGAGGATTTGCGTGACGCGGTGGATGCGCTCGGCCCGGTGGAACACATCGTCGGCCCCAATTCGCTGCATCATCTCTTCATTCCGGACTGGGCCGCCGCCTGGCCGCAGGCGCAGCTGCACGCCGCCCCCGGTCTCGACACCGCCCGGCCCGATATCCGCTTCGATGCGATACTCGGCGACGCGCCCGACCCGGCCTGGGCCGGCACGCTCGACCAGGTGGTCATGCGCGGCAATGCGATCACCACGGAGACGGTGTTCTTCCACCGGCCCAGCGGCACGGTGATCGTGACGGATCTGATCCAGCACCTGCCCGATGACTGGTTTTCCGGCTGGCGCAAGCTGATCGCGAAATGGGACCGGATGACCGGGCCAGAGCCCGCCATGCCGCGCAAATTCCGCCTCGCCTTCACAAACCGCAAGGCGGCCCGCGCCGCGCGCGACCGCCTTCTGGCCTGGCCCGCCGAGCGGCTGGTGATGGCCCACGGCGCCCCCGTCACCGAAGACGCCGCCGGCCTCATCCGCCGGGCGTTTGCCTGGCTCTGAGCTGAGTTAGGCCCCTACGAGCCGCCGCGGGTATGGGCGACGCCGCCATCGACGATCAGGGTCGAGCCGACGACATAATCGCCTGCCCGCGAAGCCAGGAAGATCGCCGCGCCCGCCATGTCCTCCGGCGTACCGATCCGGCCGGACGGCACATAGTTGGAGACGAGATCGGCATGATCGCGCGCCGCCTTGTTCATCGAGGAGGCAAAGGCGCCCGGCGCGATCGCCGTCACCACGACGTTCGACTTCACCAGTTCCAGCGCCATGCGCTTGGTCAGATGGATCAGGCCGGACTTGGAGGCGGCGTAGGAATAGGTCTCCATCATGTTGACCGACAGCCCGTCGATCGAGGCGATATTGATCACCTTGGAGGGGCGTTCCGGCGAGGCGTTGGCCTTCAGCGCGCCGAACAGGGCCTGGGTCAGGAAGAAGGGGGATTTCACGTTGAGATCCATCACCTTGTCCCAGCCGCTCTCGGGAAACTCCTCGAAAGGCGCACCCCAGGCGGCACCGGCATTATTGACCAGGATGTCCAGCGCGTCCTCATGCTCGAGATACTGTTTGGCCAGCGCCTGCGCGCCATCGGCGCCCGACACATCGGCCGGCAGGGCGATACACGTGCCCAGTTCCGACAGCCGCTCCGCCGTCGCCAGGCAGTCCGGCGCCTTGCGCGAGGAGATATAGACTTTCGCCCCGGCCCGCACATAGCCCTCGGCAATCATCTCCCCGATCCCGCGCGACCCGCCGGTAATCAGCGCCGTGCGCCCTTCAAGGGAAAACAGAGTATCGAGCATGGGGACCTCCCGCGTTGGATTATTGTGTTGCAGGAAGGGTTAGCCGGGTGCGGGCCCCGTGTCGAGGGGGCGGTATGGAAGACAGCACTTTCCTCCCCACCTGTGGGGAGGTGCGTACGGCGAAGACAGAGAGCTCTGCTTTCCCCGGACTTGTTCCGGGGCCTGCCGGACGCCGCCCTGTGCCCCGCTCTCACCTCAGCCGGACCCCGGCACAAGGCCGGGGGAAACGGCGTGGGTTGGGGAAATGGAGCGGGTTGGCGGAAACGGAGCGTGCCGGGGAAATGGAGCGGGTCGGAGAAACGCACAAGATCACCCCTTCTCCCCCACCGGGGAGAAGGTGCCGCGAAGCGGCGGATGAGGGGCGCGCGCCAGCGCCGCAAAGAGTCTTCAAATGGCCGCTCCGCGGCCGCCCCTCACCCTGCCCTCTCCCCGGTGGGGGCAGGGCTATCGCATATGGGCGATGGCGTTGAGGAGGTAGTCGTTTTCCCAGGCGCAACGTTTCATGCGTCTTCGTATGGATGTTTTGGGGTCGTCGATGCGCTGCAGGAGGCTCATGGCGAGGCGGGTGATGAGGGCG
>NZ_JBDWAS010000050.1:0-9906 GCF_039978735.1 Maricaulis sp. | reverse complement strand
ACGCACAAACTCCCGCCGCTCATCCATCGCACAAACCTCGCGCCAGACCATCGCCGCCTCCTGTCCAAGAGACGAAATCCAAGCCACAAGGTGTCAACCATGTCTCCGAACACCCGTTAATGATGTCCCCGGGCTGAACACTTGTGCCGGGGCCCGGCACAAAGAGGCGTGCCTGGCTCCCAGCTTCGCGCTTTCTGAGCCAGACCCGGAAACTCAACCGGGCCCCGGAATTCGCTCCGCTCCTCCGGGGGAAGCGGGGAGGTGAGTTTGAGTGAAAACCATCTCTCACTTTCCCCGGCCCTGTGCCGGGGTCTGGCATGCAGTAAGAAGAGATGCTATCTAAGGTGGTGTTTTGAAAACCGGTTACCCATGGCCTTCAACCACCCCGAAGCAATCTACATCATGGCCAGCCGGCCGCGCGGTGCACTGTATGTCGGCCGCACCACATGCCTGGTGGGACGCGTCGAGCAGCATCGTACAGGGGCCATGGCGGGTCATACGAGCAAGTACAAGATCCGCAATCTGGTTTACTACGAATGGCATGAAGGCTGGCAGGCGGCATGGGCGCGCGAGCGGCAACTCAAACGCTACCGGCGCGAGTGGAAATTCAACCTGATCGAAGCCGGCAATCCGGGCTGGAAGGACCTCTGGTTCGAGCTCATCGAGGATGATGGCATCCCGTTTTCCCCGCGCTGAAATGCCGGGCCCCGGCACAAGGCCGGGGAAAGTGACGGATGGTTTTGCCCCACACTCCAGTTTCCCCGGAGGAGCGAAGCGAATTCCGGGGTCTGGTGAAGGTGATCCCTGCAACGCCGGCGGTTTGGCTTCGTGATGGGGCTTTTCACCGTGCAAATCACCCATCGCACGCCAGGCCCCGGCACAAGGCCGGGGAAAACAAGAACAGCGGGAAGTCCGGTCCAATCCCCAACCTCACAGAACGGTAAGTTTGTCGCCACCTTGGCCGCGACCTATGCTCCGCCGCGGAGACACATATTGGGGAGGGGTATATGACCCGATTTATCGCAGCCCGCTTTGTTGCAACACTGGCGGCATCGACCATCCTGGCAAGCGCGCCGGGCCTGGCTTTCCAGGATAATGACGACGCGGAATGGGATGTTGCCAATCCGCCGCTGCCGACACGCTCGATTCCCATCGAGGTGAGCGAAGGCAGCTGGATGTCGCTGGATGTCAGCCCGGACGGGCAGACCATCGCCTTCGACATGCTGGGCGATATCTACACCATGCCGGTCACCGGCGGTGTCGCGACGAATATCTCGTCCGGCCTGCCCTGGGAGTACCAGCCGCGCTTTTCGCCGGATGGCAGCCGCATCGCCTTCACCTCGGACCGTGGCGGTGGCGACAATATCTGGATCATGAATGCGGACGGGTCCGATGCCCGCCAGCTGACGGATGAGAGCTTCCGCCTCCTGAACAATCCGACCTGGCACCCGTCGGGCCGCTATATCGCGGCGCGCAAGCACTTCACCACCCAGCGTTCGGCCGGCACGGGCGAGATCTGGATGTACCACGTGCTGGGCGGAAACGGCGTGCAGTTGGTCGAGCGTCCCAACGAGAATTTCCAGAAGGAGCTGGGCGAACCGATCTTCTCGCCGGACGGCCGCTACGTTTACTACACGCAGAATGTGACCTCGGGTAACACCTTCATCTACGCCCAGGATTCCAACACGGAACTGTTCAATATCCGCCGCTACGATCTGGAGACCGGCGAGATCGACACGATTGTCGAGGGCGCCGGCGGTGCCGTGCGTCCGGCACCGTCGCCGGATGGCCGCTACATGGCCTTCATCCGCCGCGACCGCATCCAGTCCGGCCTCTATATCAAGGATCTGCGCTCGGGCGAGGAACGCCGCCTGGTCGAGACCGTCGACCAGGACATGCAGGAAACCTGGGGCGTGACCGGCATGTATCCGAACATGGACTGGATGCCGGACAGCAGCGCCATCGTGTACTGGGCCGACGGCACCTTCCACTCGGTGAATGTGGCCTCCGGCGCGGTGACGGATATCCCGTTCCAGGTGTCCGATACGCGCGACGTGATCGACCCGCCGCGCTCGCAGGTCGAGGTGGCGCCCGACACGTTCACCACGCGCATGCCGCGCTTTGCCACCGCCTCGCCGGATGGCAGCCAGATCGTGTTCGAGAGCCTGGGTGTCTTGTGGGTGCGCGATGCGGCCGGTGGCGAACCGCGCCGCCTGACCCGCGCTGCGCCGGGCGAGCGGCGCGAGATCACGCCGACCTGGTCGCCGAACGGGCGCACCATTGCCTTCGTCGCCTGGGACGATCAGGCGCTGGGTTCGATCCGCACCGTGTCCGCACGCGGCGGCCGCGAGCGCACGGTGACGCCGGAACCGGGGCATTACGCCAATCCGCGCTTCTCGCCGGACGGTTCGACCCTGGTGTTCGAAAAGGACAGCGGCGGTTATCTGACGGCGCCGGAATGGTCGGAAACGACGGGCATCTACCGCGTGCCGGCCGGCGGCGGCGCGATGACGGAAGTGACCGATGGCGGTTCGCTGCCGCATTTCGGTGCCTCGAACGAGCGCATCTATTTCACCCGCGGCGGCGATGGTGCCAGCCTCGTCTCGGTCGATCTCAACGGTCATGAGGAACGCACCCACATCACCGGCGAGATGATCACCGAATACCAGGTCGCCCCCGATGGCGCCCATGTCGCCTTCCGCCAGAATTACGACGTGTTCGTGATGCCGCTGCCGCCGGGACCGCAATCGGTGTCGGGCGGATCGAACGGTTCGGCCCTGCCGACGGTGGAAGTGTCGGGCAATGGCGCGACCTATTTCCACTGGAGCGAGGGCGGCACGCATCTCAACTGGTCGATGGGGCCGGAATTCTTCTCCGTGCCGCTGGCGGATTTCCGTCCGGATCCGGCACGCGAGACCGAATACACACCGCCGGAAAGCGGTATCAGCCTGGCCATGACGGCCACGGCCGACCGGCCGTCGGGTGTGACGGCGATCGTCGGCGCCCGCATCATCACCATGGCCGGTGAGGATGGCGGCGTCATTGACGCGGGCACTATCATCATCGAGGGCAACCGGATCGTCGCTGTCGGTTCCAATGTCGAGGTGCCGGAAGGGGCCCGCGTGGTGAATGCCAATGGCATGACCGTGACGCCGGGCTTCATCGACGCCCACGCGCACGGGCCGCAGGGCACGGGCGATCTCGTGCCGGAGCAGAACTGGTCGGCCATTGCGCACCTGGCGCTGGGCGTGACCACGATCCACGACCCGTCCAGCCGGGCGAGCCATATCTTCACCGCCTCGGAATACCAGCGCGCCGGCACCTATCTCGCCCCGCGCATCTATTCCACCGGCGAGATCGTCTACGGGGCCCGCGCGCCGTCGGTCTATGCGGAGATCAACTCGATCGAGGATGCGCGCGAGCACGTCTTCCGCCTGGCATCCCAGGGCGCCCACTCGATCAAGAACTACAACCAGCCGCGGCGCGACCAGCGCCAGCAGGTTGTGGCCGCCTCGATAGAGGCGGGCCTGGAAGTGGTCGCCGAGGGCGGCTCCAACTACCACATGGACATGGCCATGGTGGCGGACGGCAATACCTCGATCGAACACAATCTGCCGCTCTCGATGATCTATGAAGACGTGCTGCAGATGTATTCCCAGACCGAGGTCGCCTACACGCCGACGCTGACGGTGACCTATGGCGGTCTGGCCGGCGATCCCTACTGGCGCCAGGCGATGAATGTCTGGGAGCACCCGATCCTGTCGCGGCATGCGCCGCCGCGTCAGCTGCAGGCCTCCTCGGTGCGCCGCACGACGGCGCCGGAAGAGGATTTCGTCGATGACGACAATGCCCGCACGGCCCACATGCTGTTCGAGCGCGGCGTCGATGTGTCGATCGGCGCCCATGGCCAGCAGGAAGGCCTGGCGGCTCACTGGGAGATGTGGTCCTTCGTGCGCGGCGGCTTCACCCCGCTGGAGGCGCTGATGACGGCGACGGTGATGCCGGCCCGCCATCTCGGCTTCGACAATGATCTCGGCACGATCGAGGAAGGCAAGCTGGCCGACCTCGTCTTCCTGCGGGCAAACCCGCTGGAGGATATCGGCAATACCGACGAGATCGAATACGTGATGCTCAATGGCCGTCTCTACGAGGCAGAGACGATGAACGAGCTGGTCACGGGCGATCATCAGCGCCAGCCCTATTTCTGGGAATAGGCGGCGTCTGCTTCTGAAAGGAGAAAAGCCCCGGACCAAGGTCCGGGGCTTTTTCTAGAAATTTAGTGCCACCCTTGAGAGGTTCTGCCTTTCGAGGAACCTTCTCACAGTCTCCTCAGCTCCCCAGAATATGTCGATATCAAAACGATAGGGCTCGTTCCGTCCCATCGAATTTCTGGTCCATGTGAGCCACAGGTTTGATTCGGTCGTGATGTCTTGATTTGCTCTACAAAATACAACTACCGCAATGAGTGCCCAAACTACCCTTCTCGGCATATGGATGTGCCCATTTTGAAGTCCAATAAGCCAATGAGACTTGTCCTCGTCTTCTTCTTCGGTTAGCACAAACTCGTCTGAAATTTCATGTCCGTGGGCGAGCGCGCATCTGAACGCATGGTATATTAAGTCGGAAAAATCAGGTCTCTCAATCGTTTTTCCATTGTCAGTTTTAATTGAAATATCTGGGAATCTTGTTTCATCTAAATTTATTCCGGGGCCGGAAAAGGCTTCAATTATGGTGTTATATTTTCTCAAAAAATCCTTGTATTCATTTCTTGTTATGGAGTTTTTCCCAAGGTCCTTTCTTGCACTGGCTTCTATCGCTGGACATATCAAGTCCAATGCAACAAAAAAATCACCGGCAATCGCGACGTGTAGCGCTGCAGTTACCCGTTCCTCAATTTTCATTGCCGCCTCATGCTCTTCACCAAAATAGGCTTGGTTTATAGAGGTTCCTCCTCACGAGCGTAAAACGGTGTTCTCGTCATGAGGAATTGAATGTGACGTAAATTGGGGCTTCAACCGCCGATCTGGAGGACGTGACGGCGGTTGAGCGGCAGGGCGGGACGGTAGGAGTGCGGGTGCCGGTCCTCGAACCAGGCAATCTGGGCAGCGCTCGCGGTAACGGCGTGGCGGAAGACCGTCCAGGTGACGACCTCGCTGCAGGGCGGGGTGGTCAGCGAGCCGGCATAGCGCCAGGCGCTGCGGTCGGCGGGCAGGAATTCGCCCAGATGGATCGAGGCAGCGACACCGCCCGACCCGCCCGGCTGCGGATTGACCGCCCAGACCGAGCCGAGGCTCGCCAGCGGCGCGCCGGCCTCGATCATCACACCGATCACGGCGAGACCGCCCGCACTGTCGGCATGGACGAAATGGACTTCCATCGGCGCATGGCGGCCATTGATCGTGTGTTCGCTGGCGGCGTGGAAGTGGAACTGGACGAGGGCGTATTCGTGACCGGCAATCGTCAGGCTGGCGCCCGGTTCGACATTCACCTGGATGGTGTGGCCATTGTCGATCACCGTGCCCGGAATGGTTTCCGGCCAGTCGATCGCCATGGATTGCAGGCTCAGCCCGCTGGCCGTGCCCAGATCGATCGGCGATTGCTGCTGGCCGGCGGCACAGGCGCCCCAGCTTTCGGACAGCTCGCCCCAGTGATCGGGGCCTTCATGACCTTCATAGGTCCAGTGCTGGGCCTGGGCGGAGGGGAGGATTGCCAGGCCGAAACCGGCCGCGAGAAGTGTTTTGCGCAAGGATGTCTCCCGGGAAAGGACGATGAAAACGCCCGCACCAGGCGCGGTACAGGTTCCGGAACCCTCGCGTGCGTTGGTTAAGGATACGCCACCTTGCGATCATAAAAAAATCCCCGGAAGCGCGGGCTTCCGGGGATTTTTCAGTCGCCATGGCGTGCGGCTGGGGGGTGGAGGGGCGCAGAATGCTGCGCCTGCACAATCCGTCAGGACCGATACAGAATATTTCGGTTCGATGACAGCGATTCGCTACCCCCAAAACCCGTTTTAAGGATGTGTGTTGCGCGGAATCCGCAATTCGGTTTTTCCGGTCAGCCCGTCGGATCGTCCGGCGACCAGAGCGGATGCTTGACCATCACGGCGGCAAAACGCGGCGAGGCGAGGTGATCGTCCAGCCAGCGCGACACGCCGGACAGACCCAGCCCGTCAAAGGCCTCGCGGTCGGTATGGGCGAACTGGCGCACGAAGGGGAAAATCGCGGCATCGGCCAGCGACATGCGGGCACCGAACAGCTGGACGCCGTCTGACAGCCGCGCATCCAGCTCTGCCAGAAAGGCGCTGGCGGCCTCGAAATGCTCGGCGGGGTCGGTGTCGTGGCGGGTGGCGTATTTGTAGCGGTCGAGATGGTGTTTGAAGTCGCCATCGCAGCGCGCGATCAGCGGCGCCATCGCCTCGCCGGGGGCGAGCCAGTCTTCCGGATCATTCTGCGCCAGCGCCCAGTGTGCCACGTCGAGGCTTTCCTCCAGCACGCGCCCGTCCGGCAGGACGAGCACCGGCACGGTGCCTTTCGGCGAGGCGTCCAGCATGGCCTGCGGCTTGTCGCGCAGCAGGACTTCGCGATGCTCGACAGAGATCCCGGCTGCGTGCAGGGCCAGCCGCGCCCGCATCGCATAGGGGCAGCGGCGGAAGGAGTAGAGGATGGGTGCGCCAGCGCTCATTCCGCGTCCGTACGGCGCCCGACATGGCGCTCGCCACGGGTTTCGGCGATCTGCTCCTGGCGGTGGCGCTCGGCATAGCGGGCCTGCTGCTCCTGCGACCGTGCGTCATGACAGTGCGGACAGCTGACGCCATCGACATAGAGCGGCGATTTCAGGTCCTCGGGCGCGAGCGGTTCGCGGCAGCCATGGCAGGTATCGTGCGTGCCCTGTGCGAGACCGTGACCGACCGCGATGCGACGGTCGAAGACGAAACACTCGCCCTGCCACAGGCTGTCGGCGGGATCGACGGTTTCGAGATATTTCAGAATGCCGCCCTTGAGGTGGAAGACCTCGTCAATGCCCTGCGCCTTCACGAAAGCCGTCGCCTTCTCGCAGCGGATGCCGCCCGTGCAATACATGGCGATACGGGTATTGGGGCGTTCGGCCCGGAACTGGCGGAACCAGTCGGGAAAGTCGCGGAAGCTGGCGGTGTGCGGGTTTACGGCACCGTCGAACTGGCCGATCCGCACTTCATAGTCATTGCGGGTGTCGATGGTGACGACATCGGGCGCGCGGATGAGGTCGTTCCAGTCTTCCGGCTCGACATAGGTGCCCACGCCGTCAACCGGGTCGATGTCCGGCACGCCCATGGTGACGATCTCGCGCTTCAGGCGCACCTTGAGACGCAGGAAGGGCTGTTCGTCGGCCCAGCTTTCCTTGTGTTCGAGACCGGCGCAGCCGGGAAGCGCGCGCAGCCCGTCCAGCACGGTGCGCAAACCGGCTTCCGGCCCGGCAATCGTGCCATTGATGCCTTCGCGCGCCAGCAGCAACGTGCCGGTGACATCGTTTTCGGCGCACAGCGATTTCAGGCGGGCCTGCAGGGCAGGGCCGGCGTCCAGCGGGACAAATTTGTAGAGCGCAGCGATCAGGTAGCGGGGCATGGTGTTCCGGTATCCGGGTTTCGCCCGCTCTATACCAGCTGGCACGCCCCTGCGTCAGCGGCGTGGCTGCACATGCCGCCTGCCGGCCGGTTCAGCGGTCGTTGGAGATGGCGGCGCGCGGCGCCTGGGCGCTGGGAATGTGCAGGAAGAAATGGCTGCCCACGCCGGGTTCCGATTCCACCCAGATCCGCCCGCCATGCAGGTCGGCGACGCGTTTGCACAGGGCCAGGCCGATCCCGGAACCCTCGATTTCGTCGGCGCCGTGCAGGCGTTCGAAGACACGGAAAATACGCTCGAAGTATTTCGGCTCGATCCCCATGCCATTGTCCGACACGCAGATCGTCGAACCGTCTGCGTCCGTGCGTGTCGACACATCGATCCGCAGCGGCCGGTCGGCGCGATACTTGATGGCATTGGAGACAAGGTTCTGCAGCGCCCGTGTCAGCAGGAAGCGGTCGGCCTCGACCGGCGCATCGACCTGCCAGCGCAGCTGGCCGCCGCACTCCTCGACCGTGGCGGCGAGCAATTCGTCGATTTCGCTGCGCAGGGCTTCCGGCGGGATCGGCTCGGCATTGACCTGCGCCATGTCGGCCTTGGTGTAGGACAACAGGTCCTGCACCAGGCGCTGGGCCCGGTCGGCACCGCGATTGATCCGCTTCAGCATCTGCTGGCTGCGATCGTCCAGGTCGATCTGGCGTTCAACCAGCAGGGAGGACATGCCCTTCATCGCGCGCAGGGGCGCCTGCAGGTCGTGCGAGGCATGGGCGGCGAAGCGCGCCAGCTCCTCGTTCTTGGCTTCGATGACGGCCTGGCTGCGGCGCAGTTCGGCGGTTTTCAGATCGACCTGCCGGCGGATCTCGGCGGTGCGCCGCGCATCCTTGAGCGCCAGTGCACCGATCGCCGCCGTTGCGAACAGGCAGAAGGCCAGCACCAGCCAGGGCAGGGGGCCGAATTGCAGGAGGTAGCTGCGCCGCGGCACGATGACGATATCGACCACGTCAAATGGCGCCTCGCCCGACCAGTGCAGGGCATAGGGCGCCGTGTCGAGCACGGAGGTCACTCCCATCATGGCCGGTGTGGTCTGCGCCCGCAGATCGGTATTGCGGGCGAGGGCGAATTGCGGACTGCCGTCATGAAGACTGGAAATCACCCAGGCCGGGTCGGACCGCAATTCGGTGGGTTGCACCAGGGCGTCGAAATCCGAGGTGACATAGGCGTAGGTGTAAGGACCGGACGAAAGCGGGGCGATGAGCACGAAAGGCACCTCGCCGGGCGCGGCAGCGGGCAGGGGCAGGAGGATGGTGCTCTGGGGTGCAGGCCCGCGTTCGAGCATATAGGCGACGGCGCGCCGGACCTGGCGCGCCGTATCGGCGCCGATGGCATGCAGTGCGGCGTCTTCGGAAACCAGTCCGAGATCGCGCACGGGCGGCGTTGCCACTTCGCCGTTGGCGACGCCGAATATCCCGATCACGGTTTGCGGTGGCAGCCCGGCATCGACCGCATTGGCGAGCTCGGTCAGCTCCGCCTCGATCGCGGTGAAGCCTGTCTGGATTTCCGCAATGCGCGCGGCCGCGTGATTGCGGAATTCGCGTTCCTTGGCCCGGCTATGCCCGAGAAGGGTGGCAAAGAAGAGCGCGAGGGAGACGATGACCCCGAACAGGATGATGGCAACCGGCGTGCGATAGGCTTCCAGCAGGCCGCTGAGCGTTTCATAGCGCGCCCCTTTGGATTCTGTACTCCTGGCGATATCGGGCCGGGTCAGATTCATGCGCTTTCCGTATCGTCCTCCGCTGCCATGTTGGTAAACCGGTCGAGCAGGACCGGCAGCAGGGGCAGCATCAAGACCGCCGTGGCGACCGAGGCCGCCGCTGTGAGCAGTTTCAGCACGCCTTCGATATAGTAGAGCGGATGCCACAGCACGACGATGTTCATGAGGTGGTTGATGCCGCAGAACAGGATGAAGATCCCGAACATCACGAAGGCCCAGCGGAAGGGGATGGGCCGGTTCAGCCGCCGCAGGAACAGCACGATGACGATCGGAATGGAGAAGTAGGCCAGGGCGATCGCCAGGTCGGCGATCACATGCATGCCCACAAGTTCCGGCCGCCACAGGTAACACATGCCGTGGGGCATGAAATTGTTGACGTCGAAATAGTCCATGATCGTTCAGCCCCCAACATGCTGGCATGTGGAACGCCACCACGCAGAATTATGTTCCGTTTCCGCAACTTAAGCGGCTAATAATAAATGAATACCCTCAAACTATTTACCGGAATTCAAAGAGAAGGCCCGGCAGCACAGGCTG